>JANQMU010000132.1 GCA_028279875.1 Rhizobiaceae bacterium | reverse complement strand
ACCCTTTGATGATCCAAATCAGTTCGCTCGGTTAGGCGAACGGCGCCGCGCGATGTGGGGCATCGGGCAAGCCGTTCAACGACGCCGACGGGCTGATTTGGTTCACCGAAGGCCGGCTTATCAGGCCTTCTGGACGTCGTTGCGACCGCCTTGTGGTCAACCCGGACCACGGCGGCGATCGCGCCTCGCCAGCAGACCTGATAAGCCGGTCAAAGGGTGCAATATTGTCGCCCGATGCTCTAAAACCCGACCAGTTCAACAGGAGACCCCACATGTTCAAGCACTGCGTATTGCTGTCGCTGCGTTCGCAAGACGAAATGCCGGCCATCGAGGAGGCGATGGCGGTGCTTGCCGGCCTCGTCGACCAGGTCGATGGCATGATCGATTTCGCCTGGGGTCCGAACCGCGATTTCGAAGCCAAGTCGCAGGCCTATCAATGCGGGTTCGTCACGACCTTTACGGACCGGGAAGCGCATCTTGCCTATGAACGGCACCCGGACCATGTGCGCGCTGGCGGCATGCTGGTGGCCGCCTGCCAGGGAGGATATGAGGGAATCTTCGTCTGTGACCTGGAGGTGGGCTGAGGTCAGGGCGCCTTCGCCAGCGCATCGAGGATGCGCACCCAGGAGCGGATGCCCTTGTGGTAGCTCGACAGGTCGTATTTTTCGTTGGGACTGTGGATGCGGTTGTCGAAGCGGCCGAAACCGACCAGCAGCGCATCGGCGCCCAGGCGCCTCTGGAATTCGCCGACGATGGGAATGCTGCCGCCGGTGCCGGCGATCGCGGCCTCGGTGTTCCATTCCTCGGTGAGGGCGGCGAGCGTCGCCTGCAGATAGGCGCCGTCGGTGGGCATGGCCGATGCCGGTGACAGGCCGTGATCGGCAAAGGTCACCGAACAATCCTCCGGGATGCGGGCGCGCACATGGGCCTGGAACGCCGCACGGATTTTCTCCGGATCCTGCCCGGCCACCAGGCGGAAGGAGATCTTGGCGCTGGCCTGCGCCGGTATCACCGTCTTGAATCCGGGATCGGTGTAGCCCGACCAGATGCCATTGATTTCGCAGGTCGGGCGCGACCAGACCTGTTCCAGCACGCTGCGTCCGGCCTCGCCGGCCGGGATGGAAAGGCCGATATCAGCGAGGAACTTCTCCTGGTCGAACGGCAGCCGGCCCCAGAGGTCGGCAATAGCCGGATCGAGTTCGCTGACCCCGTCGTAAAAGCCGTCGATCGCCACGCCGCCATCGGGCGTGCGCAGGCTTGCGATTACATCCGACAAGAGCTGCGCCGCATTGCGCGCGGCATTGCCGAACATGCCCGAATGCAGGTCGCGGTCGGCGCAGGTGATGGTGATTTCCTGGCCGACGAGGCCTCGCAGCATGGTGGTGACGGCCGGCGTATCGCGGTCCCACATGTCGGTGTCGCAGACAAGAACCGCATCGGCCCGCAGTTCCTCGGCGGTCGCCTCCAGAAAGGGGGTGAGGCTGGCGCTGCCGCTTTCCTCTTCGCCCTCGAACAGAAACGTCACATTGAGCGGCAGCGCACCGCGTTTTTCGACATAGGCGCGGCAGGCCTCGACGAAGGTCATCAGCGCGCCTTTGTCGTCCGAAGCGCCGCGCGCGACGATATGGGTCTCGCCGTCCGGCTGCGGACGCAGGACCGGCTCGAACGGATCGGAGTCCCACAACTCCAGCGGGTCGGCGGGCTGGACATCGTAATGGCCGTAGAACAGCATGCGCGGCCCGTCGACCTCAGGCATATGGCCGACCACCATGGGATGGCCTTCGGTCGGGCGCACGGAGGCATCGGCGCCGATGCTCGCGAGATCGGCCACCAGCCACTCCGCCGCCTGTTTGCAATTCTCCGAAAAGGCCGGGTCCGTCGACACGGACGGAATGCGGATCAGCTCGAACAAACGGTCGAGCCGTTCGTCGAGGGTGGCGTCCACATGATCGAGAATATCGGAAAGATCGGTCACTTCATGCTCCTGTCCAATTCGGCGATGCGGTCGTTAAAGGCGCCTGCGACCTGTATGGCGTCGGCGATCACCTTGGCCTGGTCCAGTGTTTCGGCCGCCCGCTCGCGCATCAGCCAGCGGCCGGCGACCATGGTGGCGCGCACATCGCAGGCATGGAGCGCAAAGACCAGGGCCGAATAGATATCATAGATTGGCTGGACCCGCGGGTCATCCAGCCGGATGCGGATCAGATCGGCCGCCTTGCCGGGCTCCAGCGATCCGATGCGGTCGGCCAGTCCCAGGACCCGCGCGCCCTCGATTGTCGCCATGCGGATGACCTCGCGGGCCGGCAGTGTGGCACGGCTTTGGCCGAGAATCTTCTGGAACATCGAGGCCGGGGCGAACTGGGCGAACAGGTCAAGCGTGTTGCCGCTCATCGCGCCGTCGCTGGCAAGGCCCACCGGCACGCCCGCCGCGCGCATGGTCTCGACCGGCGCGATGCCGCGCCCGGCCTTGCCGTTGGAGCGGGCGTTGTGGGCGACACCGACGCCGTTTTCGGCAAGGCGTTCGGCCTCGGCGTCATCGATATGCAGACAGTGGGCGGCGATCAGTCCGGGCCGCAGCAGCCCGGCGCGGGCCGTCACCTTGACCGGCCGGGCATCGTGACGGTCCGCGCACCAGGCCAGTTCCGCATCGCTTTCGGCGAGATGCATCTGGACCGGATTGTGCGGATGGTCGTCGGCCCATCGGGCGACCCGGGCCATGACCGGAATATCAGTGGAATAGGGTGCGTGGGGGGCGATCGAGGCGGTGACCAGAGGGTGGCTTTCGAATTCATCGACCAGCGCATCGGTGAGGGCGAAGGCCTCATCGAACGTGTCATGATCGGGGGCGTCGAAATCCCCCAGGGTCTGGCCGACAATGCTGCGCATGCCCGCTTCGGCCACCGCGCGGCCGACCTCGGCCTCGAAATAATACATGTCGGCGACCGTGGTGACGCCGCCGCGGATCATCTCCAGCGCGGCCAGCCGCGATCCGGCCGCGACGACGGGTGCGGTCACGCAATCGCGCTCGAGCGGCAGGATGTAGCGATACAGGCGGTCATCGATATCTTCGCCCAGCCCGCGAAACAGCGTCATGGCCATATGGCAATGGGTGTTGACCATGCCTGGCATGATGAGGTCGCCGCCCATATCTAGGGCATCTTTCCCCTGCGGTGGCGGACCTTCGCCCAATCCTGCAATTAGACCGTCTTCGATTTCGATCCAGCCCTTGGCGATGTCCCGCATGTGGGAATCCATCGTCAGGATGCGGGCATTGCCAAGCAGCGTCATGCGTCCACCGGCAATACAGCGCACTGGTCGTGCTGGGGGATCAGCACCGCCTCGGTGCCCGGTTCCAGCGGTTCGGACAGCGGGCCGTTGGCGATGATCTCGCCGGCCGCCGTCTCGCACCGGTACTGATAGGCCCGCCCGAGATAGGTCCGCAGGCCAAGCCGCGCCGGAATGCCGTCGCCGGACCGGGCGACCAGCAGCCCCTCCGGGCGTGTCGCAAACAGAAAATCCTGAGCCGGCGGTGCGTGGCGTTCGCGCGGCAGGGACAGGGTCGTTCCGTCGGTCATGTCGGCCCGTATCGATCCGCCATCCTCGCCGGACCCACGCAACGGGATGATGTTTTCAAAGCCGACGAAATTGGCGACGAAGGCGTCGGCCGGTTTCGAATACAGGATTTCCGGCGCATCGAGCTGAAGGATGCGGCCGGCATTCATGATCGCCACGCGGTCGGAGATCGAAAACGCCTCTTCCTGATCGTGGGTGACATAGAGCGCCGTGCGGCCATTGTCGCGTTGCAGCCGGCGGATCTCCACCCGCATATCGACGCGCAGCTTGGCGTCGAGGTTCGACAGCGGCTCGTCGAACATCAGGAGCGGCGGGTCGATCACCAGAGCCCGGGCCAGGGCGACGCGCTGTTTCTGCCCGCCGGACAGGGCATCGGGGGTGCGGCTGGCGAGCGCTTCGAGCCCGACCCGTTCGAGCATGGCATTGGCCTGTTTGGCGCGCGCCGCGGATCCCATGCCGCGCTGCTTCAACCCAAAGGCCACATTGTCGCGGATCGACAGATGCGGAAACAGCGCATAGTTCTGGAACACCAGACCGATATCGCGGGTATGGGCCGGCAGCCGTGTGATGTCCCGGCCGCCGAGATGGATGGATCCGGTGGTCGGCTGCAGGAAACCGGCAACCAGCCGCAACGTCGTGGTCTTGCCGCAGCCGGAGGCCCCGAGCAGCGACACCAGTTCGCCTTCCTCGACCTGCAGCGAAAAATCCTCCAGCACCTTGGTGGTGCCGTAATGGGCGGTGATGCCAGAAAGGGTCAGGGATACGGTCATTGGGTCATTTCGTCAGGAAGGTGAGCCCGAGGGTCAGTTCGACCACCGCCATCACGCCGACGGTCACGAGCATCAGAAGCACGGAAACCGAAGCGATGGTGGGGTCGAAGAACTGCTCCATATGGGCGAGAAGCTGGATCGGCAGGGTCGAGATTCCGGGCCCGGTCAAAAACAGCGAAATCGACACGTCGTTGATCGAGGTGATCAGGGCCAGAATGAAGGCGGCGATGACGCCGGCTCGCACATTCGGCAGCACGATGGTGAAGAACGCCCGCCAGCGCGGGCAGCCGAGCGAAACGGCGGCCTCCTCGATGGAGAAGTCGAAGGAGGCGAGCGAAGCGGACACGACCCGCACGCAATAGGGCAGCACCAGCAGCGCATGGCCGATCACCAGGGAGACGAAAATCGGGAAGCTCATCGCCGTGGTAATCGACTTCATGATCGAAAAACCGAGCACGAGTTCCGGCACCAGGATGGGAAGGACGAACACTGTCGACAGGAAGCTCGGCAGTTGCACCCGGTAGCGGTTCAGCGCATAGGCGGCGGGAATGCCGACAAGCAGCGACAGGCTGGTGCCCAGAAGCGCCAGGATGGCGCTTGTCACCATGGTGCGCTTGAAGGCGGAAACCTCGAAGATGTTCTCGTACCAGTGAAGCGTCAGGCCCTGGGGCGGGAAGGTCAGAAAGCTTGTGTCCGACAGCGAGGCGCCGATGATGATCACCAGCGGTGCCATCAGGAAGAAGAAGACCAGGGCGGCAAAGCCGGTCATGGCGGGGTGGGGACGTGTACGCATCAGACCGCCGCCGGATTGAGGCGTCGCGCCATGCGGCCCATCACCAGGACGATGGCAATGGTGACGACCGTCATGATCACGGCAATGGTCGATGCGCCGGTCCAGTCAAAGGTGACCATCGCCCGCTGGTGCAGGAAGGTGCCCATCATCATCTGCTGCTCGCCGCCCAGAAGCTGCGGCGTGGCATAGGAGGTGAACGACCCGGTGAACACCAGGACGGCGCCGACGATCAGGCCGGGCATCGCCAGCGGAAAGACCACCTGCCAGAAGGTCGCCCTGGGGGTCGCGCCGAGCGACGCTGAGGCCTGAAGGAGGTCTTCCGGAATGCCCTCCAGAACGCCGACAATGGTCAGGATCATCAGCGGCACGAACAGATAGACCATGGCAACGATCACTGCGCCTTGGGTGTAGAGCATCGACAGCGGTTCACTGACGATGCCGACAGTCAGGAGAATCTGGTTGAGAATGCCGTTCTTGCCGAGGATCACCAGCCAGGCGAAGGAGCGCACCACGACGCCTGTCAGCAGCGGGAAGACGGCGGCGATGATGAGGATGCTCTTGATGCGCCCCGGCGCGCGGGACACGACATAGGCGGTGACGAAGCCGATCAGCAGGGATGCGACCGTGGTGACCAACGCGATCTCGGTGGTTCGCCACAGGACGGTGCGGCGGAAGCGGCTGTCGAAGAATTTCTGGTAGTTCGACAGCAGTCCCGTGCTGTCGGTGACCGTTGTGGAGAACGTGTCGAGCACCGGCAGGCCCAGAAACAGGGCGACCGCCACGGTAGCGGGCAGTACCAGCAACCAGCCGGTATGACGGAAGATCATGATGCGGGTTCCTTCGCGAGGTGGCGCCGGAGCGCCACCCGCAGAATGTCGTCAAACGCCCCCGAAGGGCCGGTTGATCAGGAGCCGAAAATTTCGTTCCAGCGGTCGATCCAGTCAACCTTCTCGGCATTCAGCTTGCCGTAGTCGATCCGGTTCAGGCTGGAAATCTCGTCCTGGCCATAGGTCCAGTTGGCAGCTTCCTCCGGCGTCAAAACCACTTCCTTGTTGACCGGCGCGTCGACGCCCTGCTTGGCCTCGACTTCCTGGATCGGCGTCGACAGGACGAAATTGATGAATTTGTGCGCCAGATCGACATTCTTCGCGCCTGTCGGGATGTTGATCGTGTTGAGCGTGGCGATATCGCCGTCCGACAGTTCGGCGTTGACCATGCTGGGCACGGCTTCCATGAGCGAAGCGAAGGTGAAGTCCTGGGCGACCGCCACGGTGACCTCGCCGGTTGAGATCAGGTTCACCATTTCCGAACCGGTCTTGTAGTTCTTGACGACATTGGGTTTCAGCTCTTCGATGGCGGCGAAGGCGGCATCCGGGTCCTTATAGGCATCGACACCGGCATGGGCGCCGGCGCGCAGCACCATCATCGGGCCGGCCGTCGTGGTGATGCCGGGCAGCGAAACGGAATTGGCGAGATCCTCGCGCCACAGATCGTTCCAGCTGGTGATCGCATCGACCTTTTCGCTGTCATAGACGATGGAGACGCGACCGATCGTATAGGCTGGTCCGAATTCGCCCTGCGGTGCCTGGGCCAGTTCGTAGAGCTTGCTGACATTGGGGACCTTGGCGCGATCGACGGGTTGGAACAGCCCCTGCTCGATGCCGATCTGGGAATAGGAGTCGGTCAGGAAAATGACGTCAACACCTTCGCCCTTGCGCACTGCCAGCTTGTTCAGCCGGTCGGCATTGTTGCCGGTCTCGAAGACCACATCGCAGTCGCACATGGCCTTGAACGGCTCGATGATGTTGGCGTTCAGCTTGTCGCCATTGTAGCCCCACCAAGAAATCGTGAATGTGTCCTTGGCCTGGGCCATGCCGGCCGTCAGAGCAAAAAACAGCGCACTGGTCGTAAGAAGTTGTTTCATAACTTGTTCCTGTGTTTGGGCCGGTGCACCGGCCGGTGATCTGTGTGGGGGATCGCAGAAGTCGGAAGCCTAGCGATGGTATCGACCCGCCGTCAAGATCGGGCGGCCACATTGACCCTAAAATCTGCCTAATTTCGACGGTTGCTGCCGGCACGTCTCAAGGGTGAAGCGGATCGCTGGTAAACCGCCAACGGCTGTGCCAATGGTGGTGGTCCCGCACGGCAGAGCGTGCCGCAAAACAGGAGTCTTCCGTGACCGATCCGGATCCGAACACTACCGCACGTGGCGAGACGGAAATCCGAAAGGCGCTGGTTCAGGTTGCGCTCGGCCGGGCGCCCGCCGACACGCTGTTGCGCGTCGGCCGGGTTCTCGATACCGGCTCGCGGACATGGATCGACGATGCGGAGATGGCCCTGTGCCGGGGACGCATTGCCTATCTCGGGCCCAAAGGCAGCTTTCCGGGCACAGCCCGCGAAACCGTCGACCGGAGTGCCTATAGTGCAGTGCCGGGGCTGGGCGAAGTCCACAAGCACATCGAAAGCTCACATATCACGCCGGAATGGGAGGCGGCGCTGGTTCTGCCGCGCGGCAACACCTGGACCTGCGAGGCCAGCCACGAATTTTCGAATGTCGCACCGCAGCACACGCTCGATTTCTGGCTGGCGGCACGGCGGGCGGGATCGCCGCTCAAGATCTTTCCGCTGCCGGGCTCGGCGGTGCCGCCGACGGCCTGGGAACATGGCGCCCACCTGGACGGCGGCGACCAAGCCCGGTTCCTGCGTGAAAGCCTGATGACGACCGGTCTCGACGAGGTGATGGACTGGCCGGCGGTGAAGGACGCCGACAATCCCGCCCATGACCGGCTGTGGTCGATGATCGAGGCGACATTCGCGGCCCGCGCGGTGGTCGAGGGCCATGGCGCCGGCATTCGCGATCTGCCGGGCATCAACGCCTTCGCCGCGTCCGGGATCGCCTCGGATCATGAGGCTTGGACCGCCGAGGAGGCGTGGGACAAGCTGCGCCGTGGCCTGTTCGTCGAAATCCGGGTGCACACATTGCCCGAGATCATTGCCGGCTTGCTGGAGCGCGGCCTCGAGGACTGGTCGCAGGTGGCCGTGACCACGGATGACCGTAGCGCGTCGGATACGCTCCGGCTCGGCGCGAGCGATCACAATGTCCGCATGGCCATCGATGCGGGGCTGAGGCCCGAAACCGCTATTCAACTTGCGACCATCAACCCGGCGCGGCACATGCGACTGACGCCATGGGTCGGTTCGCTGGCGCCGGGCCGGTTTGCCGATATGGTGCTGCTCGCCGATGTGGCGCGTTTCGAGATCGCCGAGGTCTGGGCCGATGGCCGGCAGGTCTCGCGGGGAACCGACTATCTTGCCGAGGTTCCAACCATCGACTGGCCTGAATGGGCGACCCGGTCGATCCATATCGGCCGTGCCCTGACGGCGGATGATTTTGCCATCCCAGCCGCGCCCGGGCGCGCCACGATGCAGGCGGCGGTGCTTCGCCCGTTCCACTGGACAGATGATTTCCTGACCATGGAGCTTGCCGTCGAGAACGGCATGGTTCAGCGCGACCCGGACCGCAACATCACCAAGTTCTCGATCATCGACCGGTATTCGGGAAAGGCCGCCGTTTCAAAAATGTTCTGGATCGGCTGCGGTCCGCGCGATTCCGAGACCGCGCTGGCCTGCTCGATGGGCCATGATAAGCACAATATCTGGTGCGTCGGCTCGTCCGACGCGGCGATGGCGCAATGCGTGAACGCGCTGGCCGAGATGGGTGGCGGCTGGGTGCTGGTGCATCGCGGCGCTGTCACCGCGCGGGTACGCTACGAGGTGGCGGGGCTGATGACCTGCCGCCCGGCCGAGGAGAACGATGCCGAGATGCAGACGCTCTACGCGGCGGCAGAGAAGGTCGACTGGATGTATGAGCCGAGCTTCCATCCGCGATGGCAGCCGGGCTTTCCCGAACGGCTCGCCGTCGCAACGCTGACCTGCTCGCCCTGGCGCTGGAACCTCGTTGCGCCGAGCGAGCATGCGCCGGAAGGGCTGGTCCATGTGGCGACCGGCGAAACGCATCCGGTGGTGTTTTGACGGTCGTGCGCCGGCGTCTCTGTATTGTTTCCCAATGGAGTTTCCGCGAATTAATTCATATCATTGGGCCGGAATGCTGATGCGGTGATTCAACACGTTCATCAATCGATTTATTTGCAGGTTTGCCGAGCCGCAGCGCTCAATTGGCACTGCCGATCTTGAAAAACAGTGTCTCACCCGAGTGATCATCGACGCCGTCATTGTCAGTGGAAATGAAAATCTCACCGGCGGCGTCGATCGCCAGACCTTCGACCTTGTCCTGGACATAGCCGTTGAGGGAGAGCAGGTCGGGGATCAGATCGCGAACCTCCTCTTTCGAGACAACCGGGAGCGGGCCGCCCAGCGGCGCCGGTTTCATCTCGGACAGCGGAATGCGGTAGACCTTCTTGGTCACAGCCACCTCCCCGATCTGGTTGTCGCGCTCGATGACATAGACATGGTCGCCATGGGCGGTGATTTCAGACAGGCCGACCCAGCCCTTTGCCGGTTCCGCCTTTTTGTAATGCACCGCACCCCATTCCTTGGTTTCGGGATTGTAGGCCACCAGCTTGACGTGGTGCTTGGGATCGTCCTTCCACTCGCGCTGAACGGCCATCCACAGCGTGTCGCCGATTTTCGTGATGCCTTCGAAGCCGAAGCGTTTCTCAACGGCCATCAGTTCAGCCGGAAGGCCGACTTCCTTCTTGATTCCGCCCCCGGCGTCGACATTGTAGAGGGCGTGCGGCACGACCCGGTCGGTGCGGCCCTCGGAGGCGATCCAGTAACCGCCCCTGCCGTCGAGCGTGATGCCTTCCATGTCGAGTTTCTGGGCCGGATGGCCGGACCGGGTAACCGGGAGGGCCCTGGTAATGCGCGCCGGCACGGCGGTGGCGTCGATGGTGAAGATGGTCGGCTGCATGGCGTAGAAACTGTCGTTGACCGCGTACAGAATGCCGGGGCTATCTGCGTCCGCGACCATGCCGGAGATGGCGCCCCAGCCGATCAGTTCGTCGGCGCCGGCCGAGGTGATCTGCGGATAGGCGGCGGGCTTGTCCTGGAGCTGGTAGATCATCACATGGGCGCGGATGCCGCCATCCTCGACGAAGTCCTTCTCATTGGCGGTCACCAGGAGGTTGCGGCCGGGAATGGCGACGATCCCCTCCGGTGCGATGCCCGAGGGCAGTAATTGTTTCAGGACGGGCCTTGCCGGATCGCTCAGATCATAGACCGCGACCACCGAGCCGCGCTCCGATCCAATGAAGGCCATGGGCGTGTCACCGAAGGTAGCGGTTTCGACGGATTCGGGCTCGACACCCTTCTTGCCGGAGCGTTTTTCCGGGTAATGGCCGATCTGGATGATCGCATGTTCGAATGCGGGGCCCGATTCGAAGACCACGGTGCCGTTCTTTTTGAAAACGGTCCAGCCGCGCGACCCGCCTTTATAGTCGCCTTCATTCGCCGTGATGAAGTGATTGTCATCCAGCCATTTGACGGCGTCCGGCTCGCGCAGGACGCCGTCCTTGCTCTTGTCGAATGTCAAAGCGCCGTCACGCGCCGTGTCGATAGACTCCAGATCGACGCTGCCGGCGGAAAAATTGTCGCGCACGGTGCCGTCAACTGCGATGACCGCCAGATGGTTGTTCTCCTGCAGGGTCACGACTGTTTCGCCGAGGCCGTTGATATCGACGAATTCGGGCTCCGGATCGTCGGCTGCGACAGCGGCCAGCCCGGTGAGTGCGATGATTTTTCCGGTGCTGCAGTCGGCAACGCCGCCGGCGACGTCGAACTTGACCAGGAAGCCGGCCGGAAGCTGCGGGATTTCGCCGTCATTGCGGTCTTCGTCGCGTTCGTTTTCGATGGCGACCATGACGAAGGACCCGTCCCTGGCGGCGGCGATGGAATCGGGCTGGCCGCCGAGGTCGCAGGACGCCAGTTCCGCGCCATTGGTGATGTCGATGACCTTCAGCATGCCTGATGGCCCGGTGTAGCTTTCAGAGGTATTGACCGCCGTGAATGCCGAATTGCCGATCATGGCGACGGAGGTTGGTTCTCCGTCCAGCGCGATGTTTCCGAGCGGTTTTGGCTTCGCCGGGTCGGAAATATCGATCATGCCGAGGACGCCGAGAGGGCTGTCCGTGTAGACGAGTTTCATGCCGTCTGCGGTCGCGGTGATGATCTCGGGGGAGGTCTCGCGGGACCGGTCCTCGCCGTCGGCCATGTTGGCCGGTGTCGCGAATGATGCAATGCGGTTGAAGTTCATGTCCGCGGCAGCGGACGCGGTCACGCCCAGCAGGATGGCGGATGTAAGGCAAATGCGCTTCGCAATCATTCTATTTTCCCGATTTCTAAAGTGACTCTGTCATCGGAAATGCCGTGCGCCTGTTACGTCAAGGTGACAGTTTGGCGACGGTTTTATGACAAGCTGCGCACGCTTTCAGCTTGACGGACGGTGAGGGAATCTCGCAGATTCGGCCATGTCCGAAAACACAGTGACCATACGACAGCTCTCATCCGGTGATGTCGACCTTTTTCGCGGAATGCTCGCCATGTTCGGCCGAGCCTTCGACGAGATGGAGACCTATACCGGCGACCAGCCGGCGGACGCCTATCTTGAGGACCTGCTCGGCGGTGGTCCGTTCATTGCCGTCGCCGCGCTTGAGGGCGAGACCGTCATTGGGGGCCTTGCGGCCTATGAACTCAAGAAGTTCGAGCAGGCGCGCAGCGAGATCTATATCTACGATCTGGCGGTTGACGAAAACCATCGCCGCAGGGGCGTCGCCACGGGGCTGATCGAGCATCTGAAGGGCATTGCCGTCGAGCGCGGGGCCTATGTGATTTACGTGCAAGCCGATCTTGGCGACGATCCGGCGGTTGCGCTTTACACAAAGCTGGGCATCCGGGAGGATGTGCTGCATTTCGACATCGCGCCCTGAACCCCACGGGATCCGTTGATGCGGATCAATTGCGCAGGCCGGCGCATAGGTTAAATGGTCACCACAGCCTAGTCTCGTCGGCAGGCTTTCTGCTGCCCCGTTGGAGAACAGGATGCGACGCTTCAAGAAAATTCTATATGTCTATGACGAGGAGTCGCCGGCGGCGGCCAAAACGCTCGGCCTTGCCCTGGGCCTGGCCGAGGCGACCGGCGGACGGGTCGACCTGCTGCGGGTGCTTTCGCCGCCGCCGGCGACCGTTGCTTCGGACATGTCGGTCCTTTTGCGGTCGAGCTGGCTCAAGGACGCCGAGGACCAGCTTGCGGGTTTTGCCAAGTCCGTCGCACCGCAGGACGGGTTGAAAACCGACGTCATCGTCGGCAGGCCGCATATCGAGATCATTCGCGAGGTGCTGCGCAACGGCTATGATCTGGTCATCAAGCCCATCGGCCCGAGCGGTTTCATCGACCGATTGCTCGGGCGGCTCGATATGCGGCTTCTGCGGCACTGCCCGTGTCCGCTCTGGCTGTCCAAGGGTGAAGACTATCGGGACTTCGACAATGTCCTTGCCGCCGTCGATGCGCAGAACATGATCTATGAACCGAGCACGGTCGAGGATGAGGAGGCCGGGGACATTCTCAACCGGCAGATCCTCGAACTGGCCTATTGGCTCTGCGCGGAAAGCGACGCTGCCCTGCATGTCGGGCATGTATGGCATCCGCCCTTTCTGTCGGTGAACAGTCACGGGCGGGCCTATATCGCCAAGAAAGACATCAATGCCTATGTCGATACGGTCAAGCGCGAACACGCCAATTGGCTGAAACGGCTGATGCGCAGGGCGGCCAAATGGGCGGGGCAGGATGCGGCGCAGAAAGTCAGCCCGCGCACGCATCTGCGGCAGGGGCTCGCCGGCGAGGAAATCCCGAAGCTGATTACCGAGTTGCGGTCCGATCTGGTCGTCATGGGCACCGTCGCACGGACCGGCGTGTCCGGTCTCGTCATCGGCAACACCGCCGAGGAAATCCTCGACCGGGTCAGTTGCTCGGTGCTCGCGGTCAAGCCGGCCGGTTTCGTGTCGGCCGTGACTGTCGACGATTGAAGACGTCCTTCGCTCCAAAGAAAAGCCCCGCAGCCATTTACAGGCGCGGGGCCACGAGGCATCAGGTGCCTCTTCGGGCTTTTGCTTCAGCGTTGCATCTCACAGGAAGCCGCCAGTACATCCGTGGTCGACTTCGATTGCGATGCCGCCGATCATGCAATCAGCCCAGATCCTTCAGATTCTCAGCGGCCATCTTGCCGCTGCGCTCGTCGGTGACAAGATCGTAACTGACCTTCTGGCCTTCGCGCAGCGTTGTCAGTCCGGACCGTTCGACGGCCGATATGTGGACGAATGCGTCCCGGGAACCGTCCTCGGGTTCGATGAACCCGTATCCCTTGTCGATGTTGAAGAATTTTACAGTGCCTGTCGTCATCGTTGATAGTCCCTCAATGAGATATTCATTCCGCGCACTAGCCGACTGCGCGGGTTTTGCCGTTCACATTGTGTGGGAAAATCCTGATTGATCAGAGTGCCGCATATCTCGGCGTACCAGACAAGGCAACGTACCGATCCAATATGGGGATCATCCCGGAAAATGCAATAGCCAATGTTCAGGTGAAACGGCGTCCTCCCTTCGATGCTGCCTTTTACTGCGCGACATAGCCGCCATCGATGGCGATGTTGGTGCCCATCATGAACAAGGTGCCGGGCGAGCAGAGCCACAGTCTAGCGTCTGTTCAGTCCGGCAATTTGATGCCGATCAAATCTGTCGGGGTGAATTGCCGCTCGTGTCCCGGTTCATGATTCCAGATCCGCACCGACAAGATCCGCTGCCTGGACGAGCCGGTCGACGAATTGCCGGGCGGCCCGGCTCCAGGCCGCCTTCATCATGGCGTCGGATATTTTCTGCCGCACAGCCTCGAACGGCAGAACGTCGCCTTCGGCAACCGCGTCCAGGCGGATAATATGCCAGCCATGGCGCGTGAGGACCGGTTCGCGGCCGATCTCGCCGTCGGCCATTCGACGCAACGCCGCCTCGAACTCGGGCACGCAGTCGCCGGGGCGTATTTGGCCCAGCGCGCCTCCGGACGATTTCGAGTCGCATGCACTGTGCTCGCGGGCAAGGTGCGCAAAGGTCCTTGGATCCGACAGCGCCTGAGCTGCAAGGTCCGACGCGCGGGCATGGGCGGCAGCCCGGCCTGCTTC
Source organism: Rhizobiaceae bacterium (assembly GCA_028279875.1). Lineage (GTDB taxonomy): Bacteria > Pseudomonadota > Alphaproteobacteria > Rhizobiales > Rhizobiaceae > Hoeflea_A. The sequence continues at coordinate 139,069 of JANQMU010000132.1, read as the reverse complement.
GTCGCCTGGGTCGCAGGCGACGAGGATGTGCGAGACTTCCCACAGCGGCGGTGTGCGGAACCGTGACGGATCACGCTCCCATTCGGCGCGCACGCTCGCTTCATCGGGTGCTTCAGTTACGACTTCCGCGTCGAGAAGCGCGCGGGTCAGCGCCTCCTCCTCGGTCTCGTAGCGGCCCGGCCCGATTTCTTCGGGTTCCGGCGTGAGCCCGCGCCGGCGGGCTTCCTGCAGCAGCAATGTCCGCACCACCACCGCGTTGACGGCGCTGCGCCAGGCAGCGCCCGGTTTGCCTTTGGGTGCGGCATGGTGCTGGGTTTCCGCGCGGATTGCCGCTGCCGGAATCACCTCGCCATTGACCGTCACCGGACCGCCGATCGGTCGCGGCGCCGATGGCGCTCCGGAGACGATCCTGCCGTTGACGGCAATGACGGTCCGAGCAGGCTGCGTCATGCTGCTCACTCGGCTGCCGTGGCCGACGGTGCGGCAGGCCGACCGGCGGTCCGGGCCAGGCGGGGTTTCCGACGCCGGGACCGCACGATCTGGTAGCCGGACCGCAGCAGGTAGCGGAACGGTGCGGCGAAGCCTGAAATCATGTGCACCAGTCGCGTGAACGGAAACAGCATGGTGATGAGGAGGCCGAGGAAGATGTGCAGCTTGTACAGCCAGTGGACATTAACCACCGTCGCCCAGGCGTTCAGGTTCCAGGTCACGATGCTCTGCGACCAGTTCATGAAGCGGACCATCTCGGAGCCATCCATATGCTGCAGCGTCTGGGTGATGGTCAGAAGGCCGATCGCAAGCTGAAGCCAGATCAGCACCATGATGATGATATCGGGATAGCTTGACGTTGAGCGGATGCGCGCATCGAACAGCCGCCGGTGCAAGAGCATGGTCGCGCCGATCAGCGCGGCAACGCCGGCAGGCCCACCGATCAGCACGGCCATCCACTGCTTGAGCCAGTAGGGGATGTGGAACAGGTCGAGCAGCCACACCGGCGTGAAGAGGCCGATAAGATGGCCGAAAAACACGATGATGATGCCGACGTGAAACAGGATCGAGCCCCACATGAGCTGCTTGCGACGCAGAAGCTGGCTGGATGAGCTCTTCCACGTGAACGGATCGCGCTCATAGCGCGCGATGGATCCGACCAGCAGGACGGTCAGCGCCACATAGGGCATGACGCCGAAGATAATGAAGTCTATGTCGAGACTGAGAAACATGGGCCTGTTCTCCTATTCGGCAGCGTCCCGCGGAGCGGGATTGACGGGTTGTGCCATCTGCGCCAGCATGTTGCGCGCCTGCGGGCAGCCGGCATTCGGGTCGGGGCCGAAGCGCACTTCGCTCTCCTCCCAGACCGCGTCCAGCGCATCCAGATCGTCGGGATCGGCTTCAGGCTCTTCGAGCAACTCGGCGACCGATTGACCGTCGGCCTTGATCCCGGACAATTGCTGGAGGGCGGCGAACACCGCGTCATAGGTGCTTTCACGCCGGGTCAGCCGAACGTTCAGCGCCTTCAGGATATGCGCGGCATCCGCAAGAGTTTCCCGTGCTTCGGCAAATGGACGCATCGACAGGAATTCCAGCAGCAGCGGAAGGTGGTCCGGCAGTTCCGTGGTGGCGGGTTCGTAGCCTCCCGCCCGGTAGGTTTCGAGCAGCGATACCATGGCGCCGCCGCGGTCGCGGCTTTCGCCGTGAACGTGCTCGAACAGGTTGAGCGACAGCGTCCGCGAGCGGTCGAAGAGCATGACATATCTCTCCTGGAGCTCGTAGATGTCGTGCGACCGAAGCTCCTCCAGCAGCGGGCGCAACGCCCGGCGGGTGGCGGCGGTCAGCCTTGTGTCGGAGGCGACTGCCCCGGCAATCTCCGCCATCGCCGCCTGAAGTTCCGGCGTCGGGTAGCTCAGAATCAGCGACATGGCTTTCAGTGTCCGGTCCATCACATGACCTCCGTCGGCATTTTCAGGGGTTTCCTGGCGCGGCCGAACAGCGAGCCCTTGGAGATGCCCTCCGAGCAGTGGTTGCCGTCGGTGAAGCCGCAGCCGCCGCGCAGATCATAGGCTTCCTCGACCTGTTCGCGATGGGTTGTCGGGATGACGAAACGATCTTCGTAATCGGCGAGGGCCATGATCTTGTACATGTCCTCGATCATCCGGCCCGACATGCCGACCCGCGCGGCGACCGCTTCGTCGTGGACCCCGTCCACGGTCTTGGCGCGCATATAGGCGCGCATGGCGAGCATCCGCTCGAGCGCCTGTGCGACCGGCGCCTCGTCACCTGCGGTCAGCATATTGGCGAGGTATTTGAGCGGAATGCGCAGTTTGCGCACATCCGGCATCGCGCCGTCCATGCCGATGGCGCCGGCCTCTGCCGCGTTTTGAATCGGCGAGAGCGGCGGGACGTACCAGACCATCGGCAGCGTCCGGTATTCGGGATGCAGCGGAAAGGCCACCTTCCACTCCATCGCCATCTTCCAGACCGGGCTTTCCTGTGCCGCCCTGATCCAGTCTTCGGGAATGCCGTCGGCGCGGGCCGTCTCGACGATGACCGGGTCGTTCGGGTCGAGGAAGATGCCGAGTTGCGCTTCGTGGAGATCCGTCTTGTCGGCGACGTTCGCGGCCTCTTCGATCTTGTCGGCGTCGTAAAGCATCACGCCGAGATAGCGGATGCGCCCGACGCAGGTTTCCGAGCAGACCGTCGGGTTGCCGCTTTCGATCCGCGGGTAGCACAGGGTGCATTTTTCGGATTTGCCGGTCGACCAGTTGTAGTAGATCTTCTTGTACGGACAGCCGGAGACACACATCCGCCAGCCGCGGCACTTCTCCTGGTCGATCAGGACGATGCCGTCCTCTTCGCGCTTGTAGATCGCGCCCGAGGGACAGGACGCGGCGCAGGCCGGGTTCAGGCAGTGCTCGCAAAGCCGCGGGAGATACATCATGAAGGTGTTCTCGTATTCCCCGTAGATCTCCTTCTGCACGCCTTCGAAATTGTAGTCCTCGCTGCGTTTCGAGAACTCCCCGCCGAGGATTTCCTCCCAGTTGGGGCCCTTTTCGATTTTTTCGATGCGTTCGCCGCTGATGGCCGAGCGCGGGCGCGCCGTCGGGAACGCCTCCATCTCGGGTGCCGATTTCAGATGGTCGTAATCGAAATCGAACGGCTCGTAGTAATCATCGATCTCGGGCAGGTCGGGATTGGCAAAGATGTTCGCCAAAATCCGCCACTTTGCGCCCTGCTTGGGCTGGAGATTGCCGGACTTCGTCCGCTCCCAGCCGCCGTTCCAGCGTTCCTGGTTCTCCCAGTCCGTCGGGTAGCCGGTGCCGGGCTTGGTCTCGACATTGTTGAACCATGCATATTCGACGCCCTCGCGGCTGGTCCAGACGTTCTTGCACGTCACCGAGCAGGTGTGACAGCCGATGCACTTGTCGAGATTCAGCACCATTCCGATCTGCGCGCGAATTCTCATTGTGCGGCCTCCTTCTGATTGGCGGGCCGGTCGAGCCAGTCGACCTTCTGCATCTTGCGGACCACGACGAACTCGTCCCGGTTGCAGCCGACGGTTCCGTAATAGTTGAAGCCGTAGGATTGCTGGGCGTAGCCGCCGATCATGTGGGTGGGTTTGAGCACCGCCCGGGTGACGGAATTGTGGATGCCGCCACGCTGGCCGGTTTTCTCAGACCCGGGGGTGTTCACGATCTTCTCCTGGGCGTGATACATGAAGGTCGTGCCGTCCTTGATGCGCTGGGAGACAACGGCCCGCGCCGTCAGCGCGCCATTGGTGTTGTAAAGCTCCACCCAGTCATTATCGACGATCCCCGCCGTGGCGGCGTCGTTCTCGGAGATCCAGATCACCGGGCCGCCACGGTTGAGCGTCAGCATCAGCAGATTGTCCGAGTAGGTGGAGTGGATCCCCCATTTCTGGTGCGGCGTGATGAAGTTCAGCACCACATGCGGGCTGTCCTTGTCGGTGTGCACGGCGTCGGTGATGGTCTTCAGATCCACCGGCGGGCGATAGGACATGAAACCCTCGCCAAAGGCCCGCATCCACAGATGATCCTGATAGAGTTGCTGACGACCGGTCAGCGTGCGCCACGGGATCAGCTCGTGCACATTGGTGTATCCCGCATTGTAGCAGACCTTCTCGCTTTCGAGCCCAGACCATATGGGCGAGGAGATGATCTTGCGCGGTTGCGCGGCGATGTCGTGGAAGCGGATTTTCTCGTCTTCCTTCGGCAGGGCAAGATGGGCGTGCCCGCGGCCGGTTGTCTTCGACAGCGCCTCCCAGGCCTTGACGGCGACCTCGCCATTGGTTTCCGGCGCCAGCATCAGCACGACCTCGGTCGCGTCGATGCCGGTGACGATCTTCGCACAGCCCTCGGCCGGCCCGTCCTCCCAAACGCCGTTCAGCTCGCGCAGGTGCTGCACCTCGTCCTCGGTGTTCCATGCAATGCCCTTGCCGCCATTGCCGAGCTTGTCCATCAACGGCCCGAGCGCGACGAACCGGTCGTAAAGCGCGGCATAATCGCGTTCGACGGGGATGAAGTTCGGCGCGGTCTTGCCGGGTATCAGATCGCACTCGTCCTTCTTCCAGTCCCGCACCTGGTCCTGGGCGATCTCGGCCGGCGTGTCGTGGAGGATCGGCAGGGCGACGATGTCGGTCTCGCTGCCCAGATATCCCTGCACGACGTCCTGGAATTTCCTGGCGATCGCCTTGAAGATTTCCCAGTCGGATTTCGACTCATATGCCGGGTCCACCGCCGCCTGCAGCGGGTGGATGAACGGGTGCATGTCCGACGTGTTGAGATCATCCTTCTCGTACCAGGAGGCGGTCGGCAGCACGATGTCCGAATAGACCGCCGTCGTGCTCATGCGGAAATCGATCGTCACGAGCAGGTCGAGCTTTCCGCGCGGGCCTTCCTCGTGCCATTTCGCTTCTTTCGGAAGCTGCCGGCCTTCCTCGCCGAGATCCTGGCCCATGACGCCGTGATCGGTGCCGAGCAGGTGCTTGAGAAAATACTCGTGCCCCTTGCCGGAAGATCCCAGGAGGTTCGACCGCCACACAAACAGATTGCGCGGCCAGTTGGCCGGATCGTCCGGGTCCTGGCAGGACATTTCCAGGTTGCCGGATTTGAGCTGCCCGGCGACGTAAGGTGCGATGTCCTCGCCGGCCACCTTGGCGGCCCTTGCGACCTCCAGCGGGTTGGTCTTGAGCTGTGGCGCCGAGGGCAGCCATCCCATCCGCTCGGCGCGGATGTTGTAGTCGATCATGCTGATATTCCAGTCGCCTTCCGGCGCGGTCGGCGACAGGATCTCGCCCGCCGTCAGCGTCTCGTAGCGCCATTGGTCGGTATGGGCGTACCAGGCTGAGGTCGAGTTCATGTGGCGGGGCGGACGGCCCCAATCGAGCGCGAACGCGAGCGGCAGCCAGCCGGTCTGCGGTCGCAGCTTCTCCTGTCCCACATAATGCGCCCAGCCGCCGCCCGACTGGCCGACGCAGCCGCACATCACCAGCATGTTGATGACGCCGCGATAGTTCATGTCCATGTGGTACCAGTGGTTCATCGCCGCGCCGATGATGATCATCGACTTGCCTTGCGTCTTTTCGGCGTTCTGTGCGAATTCGCGCGCCACATGGATGATCTTGTCAGCGGAGACACCGGTGATCTTCTCCGCCCAGGCAGGCGTGCCCGGCACATCATCATCGTAGTCACTGGCCACCCAGTTGCCGCCGAGGCCCCGATCGAGCCCGTAATTGGCGCAGAACAGGTCGAAGACCGTTGCCACGGCCACGTCGCCGTCCGCGGTGCGGATGCGTTTGACCGGAACGTTCCTGGTCAGGATGTTGGGCCGGCGGTCACCGGCGTCGAAATGCTCTGTCGCATCAGCGCCGAAATAGGGAAAGTCGACGCCGACAATATCGTCGTGATCCTCATCGAGGATCAGCGACATTTTCAGGCTGGTTTCGGCGCCGCCCGCTTTTTCCTCAAGGTTCCATTCGCCGTTCCCGCCCCAGCGGTAGCCGACGGAACCGTTGGGTGCGACCAGTTCGCCGGCAATGTCGTCAAGGGCGACGGTCTTCCATTCGGGATTGTTCTTTTCGCCGAGTTTGCCGTCGAGATCATCGGCCCTCAGAAAACGGCCCGGGATCAGCTTTCCGTCCTTCTTCTCGAGCTTCACCAGCATCGGGAAATCGGAGTATTTGCGGCAATAGTCCTCGAAATATTCGGCCTGTCGGTCCAGGTGGAACTCGCGCAGGATCACATGACCGAAGGCCATGGCCAATGCGGCATCGGTGCCCTGTTTCACGTTGAGCCAGACATCGCCGAATTTGGCCGCTTCGGAATAATCAGGGCAGATGACGGCGGATTTGGTGCCGCGGTAGCGTGCCTCGGTGTAGAAATGGGCGTCCGGTGTCCGCGTCTGCGGCACATTCGAGCCCCAGAGCAGCAGATAGCCGGCATTGTACCAGTCGGCGCTTTCCGGCACGTCGGTCTGTTCGCCCCAGGTCATCGGGCTAGCCGGCGGCAGGTCGCAATACCAGTCATAGAACGACATGCATACGCCGCCAAGCAGGCTCAGATAGCGCGATCCCGCCGCATAGCTGACCATCGACATGGCAGGGATCGGCGAGAAGCCGAAGACGCGATCGGGGCCGTGGGTCTTGGCGGTATAGGCGTTGGCTGCGGCGACGATCTCCGTCGCTTCATCCCAGCTTGCCCGCACGAAGCCACCCTTGCCGCGCGTCTTGACATAGGAGGAGCGCAGGACTGGATCGTCCTGGATCGCCGTCCAGGCGTCGATCGGACTTTTGGTCTCGCGCAGTTTTCGCCAGACCTTCATCAGCCGGCCGCGCACCAGCGGGTTCTTGACCCGGTTGGCGCTGTAAAGGTACCAGCTGTAGGAGGCGCCCCGCGCGCAGCCGCGCGGTTCGTGGTTCGGCAGATCGGGCCGCGTGCGCGGGTAGTCGGTCTGCTGCGTCTCCCAGGTGACAATCCCGGATTTGACGTAGATCTTCCACGAACACGAGCCGGTGCAATTCACCCCGTGGGTCGAGCGGACGACCTTGTCATGTCTCCAGCGGCTTCGGTAGGTGTCCTCCCAGTCACGGCTTTCGCGGGTGACCTGGCCGTAACCATTGGAAAACTCTTCCAGTTCCCTCGGCTGGAGGAAATTCAGTCTGTCGAGCAGGTGGCTCATCGCTATTGCTCCCTGGGTTCAAAGGACCTGCCCGAAACGAATCTCCGGGCAGGTGGAGATCGCGTTCAAGGGTTCTTGATGTAGGCGTTGCGGCGCAGGTAGAACCACCAGTTGATGGCGATGCAAACCGCATAGAAGACGGCAAAGCCGTAGAGCGCATATTGCGGCGTTCCGGCCTTCATCTGCTCGCCGAAGATCTGCGGGATCAGGAACGCGCCATAGGCCGCCACGGCTGAGGTCCAGCCAAGAACCGGGCCCGCCTGCTCCTTGTCGAAGGCGACGGCGATGGTCCGGAACGTTGAACCGTTGCCGATCCCGGTTGCCGCGAAGAGCAACAGGAACAACAGCAGGAAGGGCAGGAAATACTGTTCCGGCGTCGCCGAAAAATAGGCCTGCTGCAGGATCCAGGCCAGCGCCAGGGCACAGACGACCATGACGACGCTGATGATCTGGGTCACTTTCGCACCGCCTGCACGGTCGGCCCAGATTCCGCCCAGAGGACGGATCAGCGCGCCGATGAAGGGACCCATCCAGGCGAACATCAACGCGCTGGGTCCGTTGGGGTTGACCGTGTCATGGGTCATGACGCCGTCGACCATCAGGTGCTGGAAGCCGAAGACAACCTTGATCGTCAGGCCCATCGCGGCCGAGTAGCCGATAAACGATCCGAATGTCATCGTGTAGATGACGGTCATCGCCCATGTGTGCTTGTTGCCGAATATCCGGTACTGGCGCGTCAGGTTCTGGCCGATCTGGCCGGGAATCATCCTCAGTCCGGCAACGGTCAGCGCGATGATGATCGGCAGCACGATCCATTTCGACAGGCCGAAACCGGAACCGCCGACCGCCGCCGGCAGCATCAGCCACAGGCCGAAGCCGGCGGCAACGAAGCCGATGCCGTACATCAGCGTGATGATGCTGAACGCGCCAAACGGGTTGGGAATATTCGGACTGACATGTTCGTCGCGGATGTTGTTCATCCCGAACCAGCCGGCGAATGCCAGCGGCACCAGAGCCAGCAGCCAGACCAGCCCGGCATTCTGGATATAGGTTTCCGTCCCGGCCGGAATGCGGCCGATCAGCGTGCCGGAGGTATTGACCAGCGTCTGCGGCTCACCGCCAAACAGCCCGAATGTCATCACCAGCGGGATCACGACCTGCATCGTGGTCACGCCGAAATTGCCGAGACCGGCGTTCATGCCCAGCGAGTAGCCCTGGATCTTCTTGGGAAAGAAGAAGGAGATGTTGGACATCGACGCGGCGAAGTTGCCGCCGCCAATGCCGGAAAGCAGCGCCAGGATCTGATACTGCCAGAGCGGCGTGTCGGGGTTTTGAAGCGCCATTCCGGTGCCAAGGGCAGGAATTATCAGGAGCGCGGTCGTGAAGAAGATCGTGTTTCGCCCGCCGGCGATGCGGATGAAGAACGTCGCGGGAATGCGAAGCGTCGCACCGGACAGCCCGGCAATGGCGGTCAGTGTGAACAGTTCGGAGTTTTCGAACGGATAACCAAGGTTGATCATCTGTACGGTGATGATCCCCCAGTAAAGCCACACGGCGAAACCGCAGAGCAGCGAGGGAATGGAGATCCACAGATTCCGGTTGGCAATCGTCTTGCCTGTCGAAGCCCAATAGGTCTCGTCATCGGGGAGGTAGTTGCGAAGGTCTTGTCCCATATCCGTTTCCTTCCGGCGGTTTGGTATCTGCGCGGCAACCTGTCGGTCCGCGTGCTGTTTGCGGGTCGCGGCGGCCCTGCCATGGCCGCCGCGACCGAAAGCCGGTTACCCGGCGGGTTGCTTGTCCGGTTTGCCGCCGATGCGGTCCAGCGTGTCACGCAACGTCTGCAGGTCCTTGAAACGGGCGGTCACGGTCAGGGTGCCTCCACGGTCGGCCAGGGCAACCTTGTCGGAACCGGCGAACAGTTTGCCCAGCGTCGCCTCGGTGGAGCGCTTTTGCTGCACTTCCGCCGCGATGGCCTGGTCGACCGACGACAGGACATATTCCTCGTCGAAGCCGCCCTCGGGTTCCTTCAGCCAGAAGTAGCAGACGGTCCAACTGACGAGCGCACCGGCGCAGATCAGGAAGAAGAACTGCGAGGGCGTCACGAAAATGAAGACGAACAGATAGAAGACTGCTCCGACATTGCCGTATGCGCCGGCCATGCCCGCGATCTGGCCAGTCACCCGGCGCTTGATCGACGGGATGATGCCGAATGTCGCGCCCTCGGCACCCTGCACGAAGAACGAGCACATGATTGTGATGGCGATGGCGATGATCAGCGGCCAGGACGAGTTGAGCAGTCCCATGAGCGCAAATCCGATGGCGATGCCCATCATGTAGGAGAGCATCACGAAACGGCGGTTGCCCATGCGGTCGGACACCAGGCCGCCCATCGGCCGCGCCACCAGATTGACAAAGGCAAAGGCGGACGCGATCAGGCCGGCCATCACCGCATTCAGTCCCCAGGTCTCCTGGAAGAACATGGGCAGCATGGACACCACCGCCAGTTCGGCACCGAAATTGGCAAAATAGGTGGTGTTGAGGGCCGCGACCGAACTGAAAGGATAGCGGTCGTCTTCGGGCACGCCCTTGCGCAGGATCGGCAGATTGACGCGCAGCGCCTGCCATACCTGATAGAAAACGACCACCGCGACCGCGCCGTAGCACAGGGATGCTGTCAGCGTGTCGATATAGCCCATGCTCTGGACCCGGTAGATCAGGATCGAGAGAATGCCGACGAGCGGAACGGTGAAGATCACCAGGAGCGCGAGATCCCGATAGTTCGATACTTCGAGCGCAGCGGCCTTGCGCGGCTTGCGGTGGGTGTCCTTTGTCGGTCCGTCGGTGATGGCGAACCAGTAGAAAATCCCGTAGATCGCCATGATCGCGCCGGAGGTTGCGATTGCATAACGCCATCCATCGTCCCCGCCATAGATCACCAGTGCGACGGTCGGGATCGTCATGGCGGCCGCGGCCGAACCAAAATTGCCCCAGCCGGCGTAAAAGCCTTCAGCGAATCCGATGTCGCGCGGCTTGAACCAGAGCGCGGTCATGTGGATGCCGACCACGAAGGACGCGCCGACCGAACTCAGAATGAGGCGCGAGACGAAGAGTTGCTCCTTGCTGTCGCCGAAGGCGAAAAAGAACGTTGGTATGGCCATGCTGACCATCAGCACGGAGAAGACGCGCCGCGGGCCCCACTTGTCGAGCGCCATGCCGACGACAATGCGGGCGGGAATGGTCAATGCGACGTTGGCGATCGCGAACAACCGGATGTCGTCGCGCGTCAGCCAATCGGCCGATGCCAGGATCGAGGACGCCAGCGGCGCCATGTTGAACCAGACATAGAAAGTGATGAAGAAAGCGATCCAGGTGAGATGGAGTGCTCTTATCTCGCGGCTTCTGAACCGGAAAAGGTCAGAGACTTGCATTGTAATGTCCCCTGCGTCTACTTCACTGCCTCGCTCGAGGCGGTTGCTTCATGGGTGGGAATGATGAGGAGCGGGCATGTCACGCGCCGGGCCAGAAACGCCGACACCGAACCGAACGTCATGTGGTCGAACTCCTGGACGAGCGCGTCGATGCGCTGGGTGAGGAACCCGAACGGGCCGGGATCGGGCTGGTGGCTGTGGCGTGCCAGCACCAGAAGATCGGGTTGACGCTCCTCGGCCGCGCGCAGGATCATCTTTCGCGCGTCGCCCTCTGCCAGCATGACGCTTGCTTTGAATCCGGCCGCAACCAGTTCGGCGGCTGCCGCCTCGGCACCCTTCTTCTGGATCTCGTATTGCTCGTTGAACAGATCATCCGCCCCGGCGGTCGCACTGCCGACATCTTCAACCACCGAGACCAGTGTGACGCTGGGCTGCAGCGTTCCGAACATCTCCTTGACTGCGTCGAGCGTGATGCGCGCGTTGCGGGAGTTATCGTAGGCCAACATCAATTCCATGGGCCCCTCCTTTCGAGTATTTCCGACGACTGATCGGGCGCCGGGACCAGGAACAAGTACGGTCCCAGAAGGGGGGCAATCGATGTTTTTTTGATTTGATCTAGATCATGCCGATCCGTAAAAAGGTATAGAAATAAATGACCTAGCCAAATATGTCATGCCGGCCGCGGCGCCTCGTCAAGACGGACGAGAAATAAGAGTCATTCTGACAAACGGCATTTATCAATTTTCAGATTGATGGATATCAAGACGGTGGGCAGCCCCGATTTCCGGCGATGCCGGTTCGGCGCGCTAAGCTACGGTGGTCGACAATCTGGGAATGTCGTCGACGGATTTCAGGGTCCCGATGTCGCGGAACAGGTCAAAACAGGCAGCGGCCGCCTCGCGGGTGATGCAGCGGGTTGCGCAGTCCATGAACTTGTCGCGCAGTTCCGCCTGGGTCATCGGATTTTCGCCATGGCCGCGCCATCGGGCGACATCCCTGCTTCTGAGGATCGTGCCGTCGGTCATGGTGATCTCGACGAAATCGGCGGCCTTGCCCGCGGGATAGACCGGGTCGTCATCGGCATCGATGACCGGTTCGACCCTGGTCATCAGCTTTTGAACATCGTCACGCGCGACAAAGGAATCGGTCAGTTCGCGAAACCCGACCGCACCGGCGGTCAGGCCCGCGGCGACGGCGAATTCGAGGCTGAACTTCGCCTCCAGTGCGGTCGCCGGCCGGTGCTGCGGCATGACATGGGCGTGGCGTCTGCCGATATGCGGCCTGATCTGTGCGATGGCGTCCGGATCGGGCGCGTGATCCTGCCTGAGCTGGATGGCGCAATCGATGCAGCGCTGCGAAGCGCCGACGGTCGGATATCTCTTGATGTTGAGTTTTTCGGTGCGAATCCACCAATCCTCACCCAGCGCGTTGGCGGGCCTGCCGATATCGGGATCGCCGGAGGGTGAGAGCGCCCGCAGATAGCCATTGTCGCCGTCCAGCGCGTCAGGGCCGGCATCAAGCCCGGCCTCAGCGAGGCGCACCGCAAGCAGCCCGGCCTGTGCGGCCCGTCCGCCCTGAAACGGTTTCGCCATCGATCCGAAATTGTCCATGATGCCGCCGCCGAGCGTGGTGCACAGACCGAGAGCGTGGCGGATCTTCGTCTCGGGCAGCCGCCGCAGGAAAGCCGACGCCGCCAGCGCGCCGAAACCGCCCATGATGGCGGTCGGATGCCAGCCGCGATCATACCAGTCGCCGGGCTCTCTCTTGATCAGTTCGCACCACACTTCGTAGCCAGCGACATAGGCGCCCAGCATCTGCCGGCCGGTGGCGCCGGTGACTTCCGCCTCCGCCAGGATCGCCGGCACGAGAACGGCGCTGACATGATTGGAAAAGGCGTAATCGTCGAAATCGAGCGCATGGGCGGCGACGCCGCCGACCAGCGCGGCCTCAGGTGCCGGAACGCGCCGTTCGCCGAATAGAAGACGGGCTTCCGCGCGTCCGCCGCCGGACATTGCGAATTCCGACAGGTGCCGGACAACCGGCTGGTCGAGTGCGGCGATGGAGACGCCGACGACGTCGCAGAAACCCCGGCCGGCGGTTGCTATGGCGTCGTCCGGAACGGCATCCGGTGTCAGACCATGGATGAACGATGCCAGGCTTTCTGTCAGAGAACCCATTTTCTATTCTCCATGGGCGAACGGCGTGAGAAGACATATATGTATACAATATGGGCGTGATATGCCTATCATTTCGCATATTCCCGTTATATTGTACACTATACACTGTAATGAATAAGGCTCCCATGACGGGAGCACAGCGGAGATTGTCGTTGAAAGGGATTGAGATCTGCGAGGTGGCGCCGCGGGACGGTCTGCAGAATGAATCGCAGATCTGGTCCGTCGACCAGCGTGTCGCCCTGATCGACCGTCTGTCCGAAGCCGGATTGCGTCGGATCGAGGCGGTGAGCTTCGTCAACCCGAAGCGGGTTCCGCAGATGGCGGGTGCCGAGGAGGTGATGTTGCGCATCGACCGGAAACCGGATGTCCGTTATGCCGGGCTGGCGCTCAACCGGCGCGGTGTCGAGCGCGCACTGGCGGCCGATATGGATGAGGTGCGCTGCGTTGTGGTCGCGACCGAGACCTTCAACCGGCGCAACAATGGTGTTGCCATTGCCGATACGATTGCCGGGTTCTGCGATATTGCCGATGTCGTCCACAGCGCCAGCAAGCGGTTGACATTCGGGATCGCCGCGGCCTTCGGCTGTCCTTTTGAAGGGGTTGTTCCTGCTGAGACGGTTCTGGATATCGCCAGGCGACTGCTGGCGCTGCAGCCCGATGAGATCTGGCTTGCCGACACGATCGGTGCAGGCGTTCCCAATCAGGTGCGGGACCTGACGGCGGATCTGGCAAAACTCGCCGGACCCGGCGTGCCGGTCGGCGGGCATTTCCACAATACGCGCAATACCGGCTATGCCAATGCGGTAGCGGCGATCGAAGGCGGCGCGCTGTTTCTGGATGCGGCGGTCGGCGGCATTGGCGGCTGCCCCTTTGCACCGCGTGCCACGGGCAATATCGCCAGCGAGGACCTGTGCCTCATGCTGCGCAATATGGGCATCGAGACGGGCATCGACCTTGCCGCGCTGATTGCCGTGTCCGACTGGGTGAACGACCAGATGGACAGGCCGGTGCCGGCCATGGTGGCAAAGGCGGGTCTTTTTCCCGAGATCGCAGAGACAAAAGAGGATGGGCCGTGATGGAGCCTTTTGAACTGACCGCAAGCCAGGCGGCGGAACGGATCGCAGCCGGGACGCTGACCAGCGAGGCGCTGACACGGTCCTGCCTGGAGCGGATTGCCGCGCGCGACCCGAAGGTCAAGGCCTGGGCCCATGTGAACCCGGAACAGGCCATCGCCGAGGCGAGACAAAGGGACCGGAGCGATGCGCTGGGCCCGCTGCACGGCGTGCCTGTGGGGATCAAGGACATGATCGACACGGCCGATTTGCCGACAGAATACAATTCTCCCATCTATGAGGGGTTCCGGCCGGCGCGCGATGCAGCATGCGTCGCCGTCTTGCGTGGTTCCGGGGCCGTGATTCTCGGGAAAGTGACCACGGTTGAATTCGCTTCGCATGGGCGGAAACCGCCCACCGGAAACCCGCGCAATCTGGAGCACACGCCGGGCGGCTCGTCCAGCGGGACGGGAGCATCCGTCGCAGACCACATGGTGCCGATGGCGCTCGGCACCCAGACCGGCGGCTCGCTGATCCGGCCGGCGTCGTTTTGCGGCATCTTCGGAATGAAACCGACCTTCGGCCTGATCAGCATCGAGGGCATCAAGGTCTATGACCAGTCGCTCGATACGATCGGCTATGTCGGCCGCAGCGCCGAAGATCTTGCCAGAATGTCTGTTACGCTCGGCGTGACGGAACAATTGCCCGAAAGCCGTCCGATTGAGGGGGCCCGGATCGGCGTGTTCCGCACCCAGCACTGGGACGACGCTGAAGCCGCGACACAACAGGCGATCGAGGATGCAGCGGCGCAATTGTCGGCGGCCGGTGCGGTGGTCAGCGATGTCGGCGTGCCGGATGTTTTCAAGTCGCTGACTGAAATGCAGGACCGGGTCATGCACTGGGAGGGCCGGGGCGCCTACCGGGCGGAATATCTGCTGCATTATGACGATCTGGCGAAGGGGTTTCGCGACGAGGTGGAAAACGCCACGGGCCGGACCCGCCGGCAGATGATTGAGGCCTATGATCACGTGGCCCATGCGCGCGTGGTCTTTGAAAGCGCCTTTAGCGAATATGATGCCTGGCTGACGCCATCGGTTCCCGGGGAAGCGCCGCGCGGGCTGGCGGCCAGCGGGCTGGCGACGTTCAACCGCATGTGGACCGCGCTGCACTGCCCCTGCATCACGCTGCCGTCCCACCACGGACCCAACGGCCTGCCGGTGGGCGTCCAACTGGTTGCGCCGCGGCTTTCGGATGAGGGGCTGCTTGGGCTTGCCGAAACGGCGGCAAAGGTTCTCGTTCGGAGTTGATTCCGTTTTCTGTATCCAAAACAGCATGAAATCTGCTTAATTTATTGTTTTTGTCGCTAGATGGTATACAATCCTGGCATGACAGAGAGAAAATGCGATTTTGACTCGGTGACGGACGTCTTCCGATTGAGGCCTCCCTTCGGCCCCGCATACGGGTATGCGATCAGGCAGGTTGCCGATGGCAAATAGCACCGGCGGCAGTACCGGTCGGGCAAACCGGCCGCTGGATCGCTCAAGCCACTGGTCGGTGGCGGCCGGCGCGCAGCAGGGCGGGCGGCAAAGCACGGCCGTGACCGGCATCGACGTGCTTTTCGAACCGTTCACGCTGAACGATCAGATCACCATGCGAAACAGGATCGCCCTGTCTCCGTGCACGCGCAATCGCGCCGAAAACGAACTGGAGCCAACCGCCGGGGCTGTCGCCTACTATGCGTCGCGCGCCGATGCCGGGCTGCTGGTCACCGAAGCAACCCTGATCAATGAAAACTGTCAGGGATATATCGATACGCCCGGCATCTGGTCCGAGGCGCAGGTGAAGGCCTGGGCGTGGGTCACGGATGCCGTCCATGACCGCGGCGGGCAGATTTTCAGCCAGATCTGGCATGTCGGGCGGCTGTCGCATCCACACTTCACCGGGGTCAGGCCCATCGGACCGTCCAAGGTCCCGACTCGTGGGAAGCGGCGGCAGGTGGGGGTTCTCAATCTCTATCATGTCTGGCCGCGGGCGATGTCGGAAACGGACATCAGGCAGGTGCTGGACGATTACCGAAGGGCAGCCCGCAACGCCAAGGCGGCAGGCTTCGACGGTGTCGAGATCCACGGGGCCAACGGCTATCTGCCCGACCAGTTTCTGAGGCAGTGCACCAACAAGCGCACCGATGCCTATGGCGGGTCGCCGCAGAACCGGGCGCGGTTCGCTCTCGAGGCGGTTGATGCGGTGGCATCCGTGTTCGGTCCGGAGCGGGTCGGGCTGCGCCTGTCGCCGGCCGCCTATTTCGGATTGATGACCTATGAGCCGGGTGACAATGACGGCTACATCCATCTCATGGAACAGCTGAACAGCGCCGGGCTTGCCTATCTGCATGTCGGCATCGTCGATGATTTTGTGGAGTATGATTATCTGGACGGGCGCACCAGCGCCTTCATGCGCAGGCATTATGACGGCGTGCTGATGGGCAATGGCGGCTACGATGCGGCGACGGCCGCTGCGGAGATATCCCGCGGCGGGATCGATCTCATTTCCTTCGGTCGGCCCTTCATCGCCAATGCGGATCTGGTGAAACGCCTGCGCCACGGCGAACCGCTGCGGCCCTACAGCCGGGCGGTTCTGGACGAGCTGCGCTAGAGGTGAAAGGAAACCGTATGGGTCGGGATAATATCGCGAATGATGCGCAACGGGCGTTCAAGGTTCTGCATGATGGCGGCGTTGCCATTCTGCCGATGAGCGTCGGCTATTCGGCGATCGGCGGCTCGCCGGCGGCGCTCAAGAAGATCTTCGATACCAAGCAGAGAGCGCCGTCCAAGCTCAATGCGATGCTTGGCGATATGGAGATGCATCGCGATATCCATGTCGTCGGCGACAGGGGACGCGATGTGGTGCGGGCCATTGTCGAGGATTTCGACCTGCCGCTCGGTGCCATCGCGACGGCGCGCACGGATCATCCGATGTTCAGTGCCATGACCGAGGATGCGCTTGAGCGTTCGAGCAAATCCGGCACGGTGCTGATGCTGCTCAATGCGGGACCGTTCCACGCCGAGATTTGCCGGCTGAGCCGCGAGGCCCAGCATCCGCTTTTCGGCTCGTCGGCCAATGTGTCGCTGTCGGGAACCAAATTCCGGGTCGAGGATATCGAGCCGGAAATCATCGATATTGCCGATATCGTCATCGACCACGGTCTGCGCACCTATCACATGTATCAGTCCTCCTCGACCCTGCTCGATCTGGAGACGTTTGAAGTCGTTCGCTATGGCGCCTGTTTCGAACTGATCGCCGATATCCTGGCGCGCAATTTCGGGGTCGCCCTGCCGCCGCCGCCGGCCGGCCGTATCGCGGACATCGTCGCGATGGCTAGCGGTGGTTAGCGTCATGGCGTGCGGGTTGGACAAATTAAGGAGCCGGAGATGCCTCTAGATCCTGACGACCGGGATCCCCGCTTGAAGGGGCCGCTGGCCGGACTGCGCATCATCGAGATGGGGCAATTGCTGGCCGGACCGTTCACCGGCGCGCGCATGGCCGAGTTCGGCGCCGAGGTGATCAAGGTGGAGCCGCCGGTGACCGGCGATCCGATGCGCAATTGGGGCCATCACCGCTACAAGGACAAAAGCCTGTGGTGGCCGACGCTCGCCCGCAACAAGAAATCCGTCACGGCCAATCTCCGCACAGAGAAGGGGCGCGACCTCGTGTTGCGCCTGCTGGCGGGCGCTGACGGGCTAATCGAGAATTTCAAGCCCGGCACGCTGGAGAAATGGGGACTTGGCCCGGATGAATTGCTGACGGTCAATCCGCGGCTGATCATTGTCCGAGTCTCCGGCTTCGGCCAGACCGGACCCTACGCGCCGCGGCCGGGCTTTGCCAGTGTCGGCGAGGCGATGGGGGGCTTGCGCCACATCAACGGGTTTCCAGGCGAAGCGCCGCCGCGCATGCATATCTCGCTTGGCGACACGCTGACGGGCATGTTCGCCGTGCAGGGGCTGATGATGGCGCTCTACCAGCGCGACGCGCTGGGCGGCGGCAAGGGCCAGGTGGTGGACGCCTCGATCCTGGAAAGCTGTTTTGCCCTGATGGAGGGCACGCTTTCGGAATATGACAAGACCGGCGTCGTCCGTGACGCCAGCGGCACCGGACTTGCCAATGTGTCGCCGTCCAACCTGTTTCCGACGAAGGATGACAAATGGGTCATTATCGCCGCCAATTTCGACCCGATGTTCCGCCGGCTGTGCACGGCGATGGGGCAGCCGGAACTGGCCGATGACGAACGCTATGCGACGCATCTTGCCCGCGGACACAATGCCGGTGAGCTCGACGCGCTGATCGCGGTCTGGACGAAGCGGCACACGGCGCAGGAAATCGACGAAATCCTCGGCGCCCACGACGTCGTCGTCGGGCCGATCTATACGATTGCCGACATTGCCGACGATCCGCATTTCAAGGCACGCGGCATGGTCCGGACGGTTGAAAGCGAAACCTTCGGGGCGCTGAAAGTGCCTGGTATCACACCCATCTTCTCGGAGGATGGCGGCGATATTGCCTGGCTGGGCCCGGAGACGCCGGGCGAACACAACCGTGAGATCTATGGCGGTCTGCTCGGCTGCACGGACGCTGAACTGGATGCGCTGACCGACGAAGGGGTCATCTGATCACATGGGCCAGACGGGCGATATCGAACGTGATGCGAAACGGGTTCTCGATACCGTTGCCGAAGGCGGTGTCGCGATCTTTCCGGCGACGGTCGGCTATGCCATCGTCGGCCACACGGAAGAGGCGGTCAAACGGATCTATGCGGCCAAGCAACGCAGTTTCGGCAAGCCCTGTGGCTGGTTCGGCAATTGGGACCTGTTCGGCGAGGTAATCGACGCTCCCGCGCGGTCGCGGCAGGTGGTGCAGGCGGTGATCGGCAAACACAATCTGCCTTTGTCGATTGTCGCCCCGTTCCGTTCCGACCATGATTTCGTCGGCGCGGTGCCTGATTTCGTGCTGCAAAGCGCCAGTCTCAACGGAACGCTCGATATGCTGCTCAATGCCGGGCCGCTGCACAATGCCATTGCTGCAGGCGCACGGGCCCGCGGCATGCCGGTGGTCGGTTCCTCGGCAAACCGCTCGCTGACCGGCAGCAAGTTCCGGCTGGAGCATGTCGAAGCGGAGGTTCGCGACGCCGCCGATCTGTGCATCGACTATGGCCTGACCCGCTACCACAATGATAAGGGGCGCGGTAGCACGATCATCGATCTCGTCAGCTTCAAGACGTTTCGCGTCGGCTGCCTCTATGAAGAGATCTGCGCGATCCTGCTGGACGAATTCGATATCGATCTGAAAGCCATCGGCACGGCGACCATCCCGAGCTGAAGGCTCTATCCCAGCCCGACCAGCTTCGGTATCTGGGTGGTGATCTGCGGGACGAAGGCGATCAGCAGCAGAACAGCGATTTCGGCGAGCAGGAACGGCAGGATGGCGCGGGTGACGCTGATCAGCGACACGCGGGCAATGGGCGAGACCATGTAGAGGCACAGGCCGAGCGGCGGCGTCAGCAGGCCGAGCAGCAGCCCGACCATCAGCCAGATGCCGAATTGCAGCGGATGCATGCCGAGATTGTCGACCATCAGCGGCATCAGCAGCGGTCCGAGAATGATCATGTTGGCCAACGCATCCATGAAAGTGCCGACGATCAGCAGCAGCAGCGTCATGATCAGGATGATCACGAAAGGCTCGTCGGAGATCGCCAGCAGCAGATCCATCAGCGCCTGCGGGACGCGGTTGAAGGTGAGAATCCGCGAGAAGACGAAGGCGGTCGAGACGATGAACAGTGCCGACGCCGTGACCCGGACAGTGCTGATCAGCGCGTCACGGATCAGCGGATAATCGAGCTTGCGGTACACCAGCCCGAGAACAAGGCTGTAGATGACGGCGGCGACGCCCGCTTCGGTCGGCGTATAGGCGCCGAAGACGATGCCGCCGATCAGGAACACCGGGATGGTCATGACAGGCAGGGCGCGCAGCGTCGTCCTGACGACCTGAGACGGACCGGACGGGATATGCAATTCGCCGTAGCCATGCCTGCGGCTGCTGATATAGGCGACGATCATCAGGGCGAGGCCGACCATGATTCCGGGCAGGATGCCGGCGGCGAACAGCCCGCCGATGGAAATGCCGAGATGGGCGCCGATAATGATCATGATCGTACTCGGCGGGATGATGGCGCCGATCAGGGCGCTGGAAGCGGTCACGGCGGCAGAGAAGTTCGCCGGAAAGCGCTCCCGGACCATTGACGGGATCATGATCGTGCCGATCGATGCGAGATCGCCGAAGATCGATCCGGAAATACCGGCAAACAGCATGCTGGCCAGGATGTTGACATGGGCCAGGCCGCCGCGGATCCAGCCGACCAGAAGCTGGGCGAAGGCAATCAGCCGCTGGGTGAGGTCAAGCCGGTTGAGCAGTTCGCCGGTCAGGACGAACATCGGCAGGGCCAGCAGGACGAATTTGGCGACCGAATCATACATTTCGGAAACCAGCAGCACCGGCGGAATGCGCGTGCCGGA
Organism: Rhizobiaceae bacterium; assembly: GCA_028279875.1. GTDB lineage: Bacteria > Pseudomonadota > Alphaproteobacteria > Rhizobiales > Rhizobiaceae > Hoeflea_A. Next base: position 118,658 of record JANQMU010000132.1, on the reverse strand, counting down.
GAACAGCAGGAAGATGGCCGAGGACAGGCCGAGCGTGACGGCGACCGGAATGTTGGCCAGCAGCATCAGGACGAAAGGCAGGAGCAGATAGAGCGCGACGGTTTCCATCCGGCTATTGGCTGCCCGTGTCGGTATCTGTGTCCGGAGCGCTGCCGCGGAGCATCTGCAGGATGTCCTTGAGAAAGTCTCGCCCGGCGAACAACATCAGCACGACCATGCCGACCGGCAGGGCCAGCTTGACCCAGATTGTGGAAAACCCGAGCGACGGGGATATCGGATGCCGCCCGAAAAGCAGCCAGTTGGTCGCCAGGACGACGACCATGCCGGCAAAGATCAGGACTGCCAGCCTGGACAGTGCGGCAAAGACGGCCTGTGCACCCGGCGGCAGAAGGTCGACGAAGCTGCGGATGGAGATATGGTCATCCCGCCGGCCGAGCATGCCGGCGCCGAGAAACACCACCCAGACCAGCGCATAGACGGCGACGAATTCAGACCACAGCAGCGGATCGGCCAGAACATAGCGCCAGATCACCTGGGCCGCCATGACCAGCGTGATCACCATCAAGGCAAGGACGGAGACGGCGGTGACCGCCTTCTCCGTCCAGCCGACAATCCTGTCCAACGCATTCATCGTGGCCCATATTGCGCGTTACTGGCGCAGGTCTGCAAGCAGTTTGGGATCGATTTCCGATGCGTCCCAGGTGGCGAGCGCCAGGTCCCGCCACTGCGCCATTTCCGCTTCGTCCGGCGTGTGGATCTGCATGTTGGCGTCGGCGAGTTTGTCGATGAAGCCCTGTTCGAGGCTTTGATCGAGGGCGTTGCCCTCGTCCGCGGCCTTCTGCGCGGCCTTCATGAAGGGGTCCTTGATGTCGTCTGGCATCTCGGCCCAGGTGTCGGCGTTGATCACCTGCAACTGGCCGACCCAGTTGGACGGCACGCGCACGCCGAAACTGAGGATTTCGGCAAAGCCGGCAATGAATGTCCAGATCGGCTGAACGAACATGCCGTCGAGAATGCCCTGCTGGATCGATGTATAGCTTTCGCCCCAGGGCATCGGCGTTGGCAGGCCGCCCCAGGCTTTCAGCGTGTTGATGTCGATGACCGATCCGCCGAATGAGGAGCGGACCTTGATGCCCTTGAAATCGGCCGGGCTTTTGACCAGCCGCAATTTGTTGGTCAGCAGGCGATAGCCGCCGGCCCCGACGATCGGCAGCATTTTCAGCGGCATGTCCTCTTCGGCCTTGGCGAAGCGCTGTTGCATGATGTCCGACTGGACGAATGTCAGCGCTTCGTCCCAGGTCGGGAACAGGAACGGCAGGTCCATGAATTTGAAGGCGTCGGTAAAGCCGTTGAAGGCCGCCGTCGCGTTGCTGGCGATGTCGAAGATGCCGTTCTGCACGGCCTCGAGCTGGCCGAGATCCGAGGCAAGCTGTGAGGACGGGTAGATCTCGATCTTGATATCGACATCATATTCCTCTGCCAGGATTTCCGGGATGCGGCGGATGGAAATGTCCGTCGGGTCGCCCTCGCGGCCATTGAGGCCGGCGATAATCGGCCGGTCCCAGCTCTTGCGCCCGGCGGCGCGGACGATGGACGGCATCGCCAGCGCTGCGGCAGCGGCGGCCGTACCGCCAAGGACCTGCCTTCGGTTCAGGCTGCTGGTTGATCTTACTCGGGATATGGTCTTCATGATGTCCTCCTTCGATACAGATTCATGTCCGCTTGGCGGGTTGCAGGGCACTGCGCCCCGCGGGGTTTTTCTTTTCGGGAACGCCTGATGTCACAGACGTGTTCTGCATTCCTCCGGAACGTTTCGGCTTTCATGCAACATTTGCCTGCGCGTCCGCGCTCTTGGCCAGCGTCGTGTCGAGAGCCCGCGCCGACTGAATATGCGTGCGCATGATGGAACCGGCCCAGCCGGCATCCCTTTCGCGCAGCGCCTCGACGATTTCGCGATGATGGGACAGGCTTCGTTCCAGCCGCTCCGGCGTGAACATGGCGAATTTGCGGATCACGACGGGAAAATGCCATAACGGCTCAAGCGCGTGCAGAAGCCGGCTGTTGCCGGCGGCCAGCACGATTTTCCGGTGAAAGGCCAGATTGGCTTCGCTCATCAGGCTGAGACCTTCGGTGGTGCCGCTTCTGACACCTTCCTCCATCTCGGCGCAGAGCCCTGCCAGTTCATTGAGCGTGTCCGCGCCGATCTTGACCGCTGCCAGCTCCGCCGCATAGCCCTCCAGCATGACGCGCAATTGCGAGATCTCGGACAGTTCGTCCTCGCTCCAGGCGGCGACGCGGGCGCCCGAATTCGGCGCATTGGTCACCAGCCCCTCGGCCTGCAGCATGCGCAGGGCATCGCGGATCGGGGTTCGCGAAACGCCGAGTTCGGATGCGATTCGATCCTCCGGAAGGCGCTCGCCGCTGGCGAATTTGCCGTCGAGGATGCACCGCTTGATGAATTCATAGGCGCGTTCCGATGAAGTCGTCATGGCGTTGCCTCCCTTTGACGGGCCGGAATGACGATTATCGGGTGACGCTTATCGTTCATTTCCGGCCTCGTCCTGCCTCGCGGTCCGTTCATCAGGGACGCTACCATAACGCCTGATCGTATTCAATGTATCAAAATTCAATTGAGGCGTGTCTTGCCGACATTTCTTTGGATTTCATGCGGCAATGCGCACGAAATTCGCCGGTTATTCCCACAAATAGTGGATTTTTTCCTGTCACCGGAATCGGATCAGTGCGGGTTCATGACTGAAATCACCGTCCGGCAGTTTGCTTGACATCTTCTCTATTGTATACGATAGATTTCTGATGGCGTCCGGTGTATCTGACAACGCACCGCCCCCTTGACGTTGATTCCATGCAGCGAGGACGTGCCGTGACGAATGCCAAAGCGGAACCATCGCCTCTGACGATCGGCCTGCTGACATTTCCCAATATCACTCAGCTCGATCTGACCGGACCTTACGAGGTGTTCAGCCGGCTTTCGGACGCAAAGGTCGATCTGGTGTGGAAGACTGCCGAGCCTGTCAAATCGGATACCGGTTTCACGCTCGTTCCGACGCTTGGATTTGCCGAATGTCGGCAATTCGACGTTCTTGTCGTGCCCGGCGGCCCTGGCCAGCAGGGGCTGATGGAAGACGCGGAGGTCCTGGCCTTCATTCGCGAACAGAGCGCCGGGGCGACATGGATTATGTCGGTGTGCACCGGATCGCTGGTCCTCGGCGCCGCGGGTCTCCTGGAGGGCAAGGAGGCCGCCTGTCACTGGCTGTCACTGCCGATCCTTGAGGAATTCGGCGCCGTCCCGTCCGCCGAGCGGGTGGTCCGCGCGGGCAATATCCTGAGCACTGCCGGCGTTTCGGCCGGCATTGACGGGGCGCTCGCCCTGATCGCTGAAATGCGCGGACGGCAGGCCGCCGAGCAGATCCAGTTGGCCATCGAATATGATCCGAAGCCGCTGTTTTCAGCCGGTTCGCCGGCGACGGCGCCGGCCGAACTGGTCGACAATATCCAGGCCTTCGCCGCTGGCTTCCAGAAGACCCGGCTTGAAACGGCGCGCCGGGCGGCAGCGCGGCTCAAGGATGGAAATCAATGATCGTACGCCAACAGGAGTAACATATGGTCTGGCCGGTTCCCGAAGACGAACGGCGCCCCGATCCCGAGGCCTACTACTTCAATCCCTACAGGAACCGGCCGCCCATCGACTGGCCGGACGGGGCGCGGGTGGCGTTCTGGGTGGCGCCGAATGTCGAATTCTACGAACTCAAACCGGCAAGGAGTGTCGCCCGGCAATCCTGGTTCCGGCCGGAGCCGGACGTCCTGCATTACGGCATTCGCGACTACGGCAACCGGGTCGGTTTCTGGCGCATGGCGGAGATGTTCGACGAGCTGGGCGTGCGGGCATCCGTATCTCTCAATGCGGCGCTGCTGGACCACTTCCCGGCCATCGGCCGGGCCATGGCGGATCGCGGCTGGGAACTGTTCTCCCACGGTGTCTACAATACCCGCTATCATTACGGCATGACGCCGGACCAGGAACGGGCGCTGGTGCGCGACGTGCGCGAGACCATCAGGCGGCACAGCGGACAGGAGCTGTCGGGCTGGCTGTCGCCGGCGCTGACCAACACGCCGGAAACGTTTCACGTTCTTGCCGAAGAGGGCCTGATCTACACGCTGGATCTGCTGCATGACGACCAGCCGCAGCCGGTTCGCGTCAGGACGGGGTCGCTGGTCAGCCTGCCCTATTCGCTGCAGGTCAATGACTGGACGGCGCTGCATACGGGCGCCGGCACGCCGCGACAATATTGCCGGATGATCAAGGACCAGTTCGACCAGCTCTACAAGGAGGGCGAAAAGAGCGGGACGGTGATGTGCCTGCCGCTGCATCCCTGGATGATCGGCTATCCGCACCGTTATCAGCCGCTCGCCGAGGCGATCGACTATATCCTGTCCCATGACAAGGTCTGGCATGCGACGGCCCGGGAGATTGCCGGCCACTACCGCAAGCACTATCACGACCGGGACCTTGCCCGGCTGAAGGAGATGGCCGATGAGCGTTGATCCGTCCTATCTGACCTATCCGTTGCGCAAGGAGGGCATGGATCACGATCTCTATGCCGCCAGCTTCCTGCCGGAGCGCAACAAGATCATCTGGCCCGGCGACAAGCGGGTGGCGCTGTGGGTGGTGCCGGTTCTCGAGTTCTTTCCACTCGACATGGCCCCCGAACCGATCAATCCGACGGGCGGCATGCGCCGGCCCTATCCCGACTACTGGTTCTACACACTGGCCGATTACGGCAACCGCGTCGGCATTTACCGTCTGCTGGAGGTTCTGAAGGCGCATCAGGTGCCCTGCTCGATCGCGCTCAACAGCCGGCTGGTCGAGCGCTATCCGCGGCTTGTCGCGGACTGTCTTGAGGAGGATTGCGAGATTATCGCCCATGGCAGGGATATGGGCGCCATCCACGGTGACTATCTTGACGAGGAACAGGAGCGGCGGCTGATCACCGAGTGCCGCGACGCTCTCTCGGCCGTCATCGGCGCGCCGCCGGCGGGCTGGTACGCACCGGCGAACGCGCTTTCGTCAAACACGACGCGGCTCGTTGCCGAAGCCGGCTTTGCCTATAGCTGCGACTGGGTCAATGACGAACTTCCCTACGCGATGACCGGCGATGCGACGGGGCTGACGGCGATGCCGCTCGGTTTCGAACTGTCAGATATCCGGCTGCTCGAAGAATATCGCCAGCGGCCCGAAGACTATGTCGAACAGGTTCTCGATGCCTACCGGTTCCTGTCGCGGGAGGCTGAACGGCAGGACACGGCGCGTATCCTGGCGCTGCCGCTGCGTCCGTGGATCAGCGGTGTGCCCCACCGTATCAAGGCGTTTGACGGCATGCTGGCTGAACTGTGCGGCCAGTCGGACATCTGGTGTGCGACCGGCGGCGATATCCTTGCCGCATGGAAGGCGCAGCAATGAGCGTGCGACTTGCCGAAGCCGCCGGGCGCTTTGCGGCTTCCGTGGCATTCGATCAGCTGCCGCCCAAGACGCGCGATACCGTCCGCCTCGGCTTCACTGATGCGCTGGCGGTGCTGCTTGCCGGCCGGCATGAAGAGGTGACGCGCCAGATTGTTGCCTATGCGGGCAGCCAGGGGCGCTCCGACGAGACGGCCTTCCTGCTCGGTGCCGGGCGGGGGCCGGCGGAGATGGCGGCGCTTATCGATGCGACGGCATGCCACGCGATCGACTATGACGATTTTGCCTTTTCCAACCATCCGAGCGCTGTCTTGGTGCCGACGATCCTGGCTGCCTCCAGCCTTTCGGATGCCGATGGAAAACGCATGATGACCGCCTATGCGGTGGGCTATGAGGTCTGGGCGGAGCTGATGCTGCGCGAAAAGGATCATCTGCACAGCAAGGGCTGGCATCCGACGGCCGTCTTCGGTCCCGTCGCGGCGGCAGCCGCCGCGGCGTCGGTCATGGGGCTCGACGCCGAACGGTCGGTCCATGCGATTGCCCTGGCAGCGTCGCATGCCGGCGGATTGATGGGGAATTTCGGCTCCATGACCAAGGCCTATCATGCCGGAAAAGCCGCCGAATCGGGCATCCGGGCGGCGAGGCTGGCGGCAAACGGCTTTACCGCGCGCGGCGAAGTGCTGGATGCCGAGACCGGTCTTCTGGCCGCGTTGACGCCGAAGGGCAATTGCGACCTTAAGACCGAAGCCCGGTTCGGGGAATTGTGGCGGGCGGAGCGTTACGGGCTCAATGTCAAACTGCATCCGACGGTTGGCGCGTCGCAGCGCTGCATTGAAGCCGTGCTGCGACTGATCGCGGATCGGCCCGTCGACAGCGCCGATGTGGTTGCGATCCGGCCCCGGGTCAGCACGAAATTTGCCGCGGTGATGCCCTTTGCCGATCCGAAAGACCCGTCGGAAGCCAAATTCAGCCTGCCCTTTGCCTGTTCGGCGGCCCTGCGTTTCGGCAGTGTGGGCCTTGCCGAGCTGACCCCGTCGGCGCTTGCCGACACGGAACTTCGCCGGCTGATGCGGGCGACCGAGGTGATCGCGGTCGAGGAATTCGATCCGGGTTACCCGAACGCCACGCCTTACGATGTGGTTCATGTCGAATTGCGCGACGGCACCATCCTGGAATCGCCCCATGTCAAGCGGGCCACCGGCCATGCCGACGCGCCGATGGGCCCGGAGCGCCTGCGCGAGAAGTTCATGGACTGCGCTCGCTGGGGCGAGGTCGACGAGGATTTGGCCATCAGACTGTTCGACCGGGCCCAGGCACTGGAGCGTGCCGATGGCGCCGGGGCTTTCATGATCACCGAATAAAATCCAAATCGCTCAGCCGAGCGAAGGATGTCCCTCAGATTGCGGTGCGTCGTCGCAGATTTCGTACCAGCCCGGTTTTTCGGAAACAAATTCGTGAAACTGGTTTTTGAGACCGAATTCAGTGTCCAGGGCATTTGCCGCAATGGGAAAACTGTCCTCCTGCGAGAGGATTTCACCGAGCGATGTTCCACACATCCGGCAAAAGCACCTGCCATATTTGTAAGGGGCTTCCGGCTCATAGAGCGCGACGTGTTCTTTCCCCCGTACCCATTTCAGATCCTGCTTTTTGACAAAGACGATGGCGCTGGCGCCGACTTTGCGGCACCGCGTGCAATGGCAAGTGCCCATCGTTGACGGTTCGGATGACAACTCGAACTTCACCGCTCCGCAGCAACAGCTTCCTGCGATCATCTGACCGATTCTCCTCTTTCAAGATCTGCTTGATGAGAACATTACGAGAACATCTGATTCGGAGCAACGTCATAATTGAGGCTTCCTCACCGAAATAAAATGAGAGGCAAATTGAGTTCGGTCAACGCGGCCGAGCCGCCAATACGCAATGCCCGGCCGCAAGGTTACTCGAGGATCTTCGATATGGGGCAGCTAAGCGGCAGGATCGCGATCGTCACCGGCGGAACGCGCAGTGTCGGCAAGGGCATTGCGCTCGGTCTGGGGGAGGTCGGTGCGACGGTCTATGTCACCGGCAGGACGGTGACGGATCGAAGCGTGGCCGGCATAACCAATGCCGGCGGCAAGGGCATCGCGGTTCCGTGCAATCACAATGACGATGAGGCGGTTCGTGCGGCCTTCGCGCGGGTTGTCGACGAGGCGGGTCGGCTCGACATTCTGGTGAACAATGCCTGGGGCGGCTATGCCCGTTTGCGCAACCGTTCAGCCAACAAGGGTTTCAAGTGGAAAGATCCGTTCTGGACGCAACCGCCGGAACTGTGGGACGAAATGCACCGGGTCGGTGTCCGTTCGAATTACGTTGCTGCGGGCTGTGCGGCGCCGGTGATGATCGCGCAGGGCAGCGGGCTGATTGTGAATATCTCGTTTTACGCGGCGCGCAAATATTATGGAAACGTCGCTTACGGTGCCGCCAAGGCCGCGACGGATGCGATGAGCCGGGACATGGCGCACGAGTTGAAACCCCTTGGCGTTGCCGTGATGTCGCTTTACCCGGGGCATGTCATCGACAGCAAAAAGGGCAAAATGCCCAAACGCGAGTCAGCCCGCTTTGTCGGGCGCGCCATCGCCGCGCTGGCAGCGGACCCGGATGTAATGAAACGGTCTGGCACGATTCAGGAGACCGCCGTGGTGGCCCGGCAATACGGCTTCACCGATGTGGACGGAACCCAGCCGGAACCGTTCGACACGTTGTAAGGTGACGACAGGCGGCCATGCCGATCAAGGTCCCCAGAGGGCGGGCTCCAGCCAGGGCTCCGGAAGCAGGAGCCGCCCAGCGGGCAGGGCCTTGCGGGAGGCGAGCGTGACGGACTGCCAGGCATCCGCCCATTCGTCGGCAATGGGATAGGGGGCGAGCACGTTCCGCTCGGTACGGAATCCGAAGCGTCCGTAATAGGCCGGATCACCGAGAACGAGGGCCTGGTTGATCCCCCGGTTCTCCAGCCGCCGCAGCCCGTCGCGGACCAGCCTTTTGCCCCAGCCCTGCCGCTGATGAGAGGGGATCACGCCAAGGGGCGCAAGAAGCGCCCCGCTCCGATCCTGTTCGACCGTCCCGCACAGGGTGAAGAGGATGTGAGCGACCACCGCATCGCCTTCAAATCCGGCGAGCGACAAAACCTCCGCCTCCGATTGAAGGAGAGCGGAGACGACCGGCCTCAACTCCTCTTCGGGAAAGGCTTCAGGATAGAGTGCGAGAAGCCCCGCCAGGTCTTCCGGACGGGTTTCCCGCACCGCCTGTTCTGTCATCATGCTTTAAATCCTGCCTTGAAACGCCAACAACCGGCCCGGCAAATAAGCACAACTGGCTCCGCGCACAAAGGCCATTATTCGGCCGGAGAGAGTTTCTCCACGTCCGGGGCGTTGCGCCACAAAAGGGCGATCAGCACCAGCGCAAACAGGCAGCTGCCGATCCCGATGAACATGGGCAGCCCCGGATTGAGCGCCATGAGCCTGCCGCCGACGATGGAAATCGATCCCGAACCCAGGGTGAAGAGAGCGACGCACACACCCATGGCCCAACCCTGCCGGCTTTCGTCGACACTGGCCGAAAACATCGACAGCAGTGTCGGATAGGTGATCCCGAACGCCGCGATGATCGGAATCACCAGCACATAGGCGAGCGCGGCTACGGGATTGAACACATAGGCGGCGATGAAGACAGCCATGATGGATACCGTCACGACCATGATGGTGATGTGCCGGTAGCGGGTCAGGACCGGTCCGACAAGGTACAGGCTGATCGACCCCATGGTGGCACCAAGGACAATCATGACGATGCTGTTTTGCACTGTGTCGAAGTTGAAACGGGTGATGAGGAAGTCGCTGAGAAAGATGAAGAAGCTGTTGTATCCCATGACCACAAAGAAGAAGACGGGCGCCAGCCGCAGGGTGGTCTTGTGATGCCGGATACGCAGCAGCGTCAGGAAGACCTCGCTGAGCCCGAAGTCGATCTTGCGGCGACGGGCCAGGGTCTCCCGGAAATAGACGACAATCAAAACGATATTGATCAGGACGAGCACGATCGCGGCATAGATGGGAAGGCTGAGCGAAGCGAAATCGCCCATGAGAAACCGGCTGCTGAGGCTCGCCGTGATCAGCGGGCCGGCAATGAGGCCAAGCGAGACCGCTGCCACCATCTGCCCCATGAATTCAGCCTTCTGGCGATCGTCCTGCGCCTCGTCGATAAGCGCGGCTTGGGCGATCGGCTGATTGCCGGCGGTGAACCCACCGATAAATCGGCCGACGATGAGCAGGATCAGACTGGAATATTCGATTGCGGCAATGGTCAGGGCGTAACCGACGAACCCGCCGAACAGGCAGATGAGGATGGAGACCTTGCGTCCGATATAGTCGGACAGTTTGGAAATGAAGGCAGCGCCAAAAAACCAGGCCAGAAAAAACAGGCCGAGTACCATTCCGTAGCGCAGTTCCCGGCCGGCCTGGGAAATATCCTTCGGCAGGAAGTGTTGCGCGGGGTCAAGCAGCAGCGAACTCAAGATGGGCAGGAGCAGTCCCAGGCCGAGGATGTCAATGAAGACAACAAAGAGAAGCGCAATCCGTGCCACTGCCAACACCTGCCAAAGGGGCGAATCAACCCCGGCAGTATGACACGAAGGCCTTCCGTGGCGAACATCAGAGGCGAGTTGCGGGTGGTCGGCTATCGTGGAGAATTCAAAAAGATCTCCGCTTGATTTCAGGCGGAGATCGAGAGTTGCCGCTGCTGCGGCCACATTCAGGTCATCAGGCGGTCATTCGTCCGCGTAGACTGCGATGGAACGATAATGGATCACACCCTCCGACGGATTTTCCTCGTTGATTTCCATGAGCGAGAAGAAGGCCGCGCAATCGCTCGATGTCTCGGCCTGCAGCATCCCGTTTTCGGCGTCGCGCTGGCTCCTCCAGTGCACAAGATCCAGGAAGTTTCGCTGGTCCTGCTTCAGCAACTCGCGCCTCAGGAAGCCCGGTTGTTTCTGCAGAAAACCCGTCTGAAGGGTTTCCGAGGCTTCCAGGAGCTCCTGTTCAGTCACGCCTTGACGGAGCGTGATGGTGGCGGTTTCTACAACGTGGTCGGTCATTTGGTTCTCCTTTGCTTCCGATCAAAGCGGTGATAATGAAATAGGTGTCATTTAATGTCACATTTGTCTGATGAGTCGCTCCAGAACACTGAACCGCATTGAACGTCTTGAGCTGTTTACAAGTCGGCTAAAGGCCGATGCGCATATGACAGTTGATGCTGTCGCGGCCGAACTCGGTGTCAGCAGGCGGACACTGTTCCGCGATATCGCACTTCTGCGAGAGCGCGGCATTCCTGTTGAGGCCGACCGCGGCCGGGGCGGCGGTATTCGTCTGCACCGCAACTGGGGTGTGGGGCGGTTGACCCTGAACTACCGGGAGGCCGTCGATCTTCTCGTGAGTATTGCTATCGCCGAGCAGTTGCGATCACCCTGGATGTTGACCAATCTTGCTCCCGTTCGCAGAAAACTCACCGCAAGTTTCTCACCATCGGTTCGGCCGAGCATCGAGGCGCTGAAATCTCGCATTTTGATTGGCCCCAATGCTTCTGCTCCAGTTCTGGTCAGTTTTGGTCAGCTTGACGATTCGGTGGCGGATACGCTTTGTCGTGCGTTTTTTGAGCGGCGTGTATTGACGTTTGGATATCGGGATGGATCCAACAACAAAAGTCACCGGTGGGTCGAACCGCAACTCCTCGTGCTGAACTATCCAGTTTGGTATCTGCTCACGTGGGATCTGAAGCGAGACGGTGTCCGGTATTTTCGCTGCGACCGGATGTTCGATGCCGAAATCCAAAACGAAAAGTTTCAAGTGCGGCCGCGCGCAACCTTCGAACAGGCGATCGAGGGCTCCGGTGCCGTCACGCCGTGACACGATGTGAACGATCGAAAACCGACGGCCGCCATTCGCGATGCCATTTTGACTCTGTTCGTCGGGCTGATATGGGTCCGGTTGGTCACAAACGTTCGCATGGCACAGAATTCGGCTATTGACTGCGATTCGCAACCCGGTCGCTTTGTCCTCAAAGGACCCACTCATGGTTTGGCAGCGAGAATTCGAAATTTCTCCTTATTGGCCTACCTTCCCTTCAATTGGTTTGACGCGGTTTCCAGCTGCGTGATTGAATTGCCGGACTCCGGACAGACTGAACCACGAGGTCGCGTGTCCGTTTTCAGAATTCAACGATTGGTGGCGTATCTTGAAGGGCTGGCCCCGCAGTCGCATTTTTCTTGAGCGTAACGCTGCTGAGTCTGACTTTGATATGGCTAATTTGCACCGCTGCGCGGTCCTTTTGCGGATTGCTCGGTCTAGAATCCGACCATCAGCGAGGGCAGATAGGTGGCGGCGCTGGGGAACAATGCGACGGCGGCCAGTACGAGCACTTCGAGCAGCACAAAGGGGATCGCGCCGATATACATGTCCCGGTAGCTGATCTCAGGCGGGGCGATGGTGCGCAAGTAAAAGATCGCCGGCGCCATGGGTGGCGTCAGATAGGCGGTCTGGATGACGATCATCATCATCACGGCGAACCAGATCTGGTCGATGTTGAAGGCCTTGAGGATGGGCATGAACAGCGGCACGCAGATCAGCACGACCGTGACCCAGTCAAGCACGAAGCCGAGCAGGAAGACGATGAACAGGAACAGGGCGACGCTGCCGGCCGGCCCGAGATCGAGGAAGGTGACGACGTCGTCGATCAGGGTGTTGCCGCCAAGCACGAGAAAGACGCTGGAAAAGCCGGTGCCGCCGACGACGATCAGCATCACCATGGCGGTGATGGTCAGGGTTTTCGACAGGCTGCGGACAAGCAGTCCGAATGAGAATTCCCGGTAGAGTACGGTCAGCAGGACGGCGCCGATGGCGCCGACGGAGGCGGCTTCCGTCGGCGAGGCGATGCCGGCCAGGATGGCGCCGAGGACCGCGAAGATCAAAGCCACGGCCGGCACCAGCGCAGTGAAGGTGCGTGACAGTTTTTCGCCAAGCGGAATATCGGTGATCTCCCGCGAGACCGGCGGTCCGTCCTGCGGGCGAAGCGCCGAGCGCACTACGACATAGATCAGAAAGAATGCCACCATCAGCCCGCCCGGGATCATGATGCCGGCGAACAGTTCGCCGATGGAGATTTCGGCGATCGAGGCGTAGATGATGACGACGATCGACGGCGGAATGATCGTGCCGAGCGAGCCGCCGGCGCAGATCGTGCCGGAGATCAGCCCCTTGTCGTATTTCAGCCGCATCATCGCCGGAATGGCCATCATGCCGATCACCGCCTCCACCGCGCCGATAATGCCGGTCGCGGCGGCAAACACCGCGCTCATGGCGATGGTCGCCACGGCGAGACCGCCGGGCAGCCGGCCGAGCCAGAGCAGCATGACGTCGAACAGCTTTTCGGCGATGGCCGAGCGTTCCAGCATGGCGCCCATGAAGATGAACAGGGGAACAGCCGGCAGGACCGGGCTCGTGGCGATGCCGAAAACCCGGTCATAGAGCACAGCGCCCAGGCTGTCGCCGAAGGCCATGATTCCGTAGAGAAACGCCGTGCCGATGAGGCTGAAGGAAACCGGGATTCCGAGGAAGATGAACCCGAACAGCATCAGGAACATCGATGAGGCGAGCATACCGTCAGGCATTGGTCATCATTCCCGGGCCGGGTTTCAATGGGGTTCCTGCTCGGACGGACCGGGCACGGCGGCGGGATTGGACAGTCCGATCCCGTAGCGGATGATCGAGGCCGCCAACTGCAGGGTGAGGCCGATGAGACCCAACGCGATGCCGGCCTCGAACGGCCAGACCAGCGGCGCCCAGGGGCTGACGACTTCGACGGCGCCGGTGGCGAAGGATTTCCAGGCCTGAATCGTTGCCCGGTAGGTGATCCAGGAAATCGCCGGAAACAGGATCAGTAGCGAGAACAGCAGATTGACCGCGTGCTGGGTGCGGACGGGCATATGGACCGACAGGAAGTCGACCCGCACATGCAGATTCTTGGCCTGGGTGAAGCCGGCGCCGAGCAGGAAGATCGTCCCGTTCAGCATGTAGGAAACGTCGTAGGACCAGATGGTCGGCTGATCGAAACCGTAGCGTGCGACGACCTCATAGAACATGGAGACGATGAGGCACAGGATCAGCGCCATGGCCAGATAGGCTATCCATCGGGAAATCGTGTCGATGCGGGTGAGCAAGGCTGTCATCGCGTGTCGATGGAAGCGCCACCTCCGGACGGATCCGGAGGCAGCGCTCCACGGGAGGAACTTGAGATCACTCGCGGTCCTGGGCGCGGGTGAAGGCGTTTTGCGACCACGCGGCCTGATAGGCCTTGTAGGATTCGAGGATCTTCTGAGCCAGCGGGTCCGCGGCATCCTGTTCTTCGATATTGGTCTCGATCCACTGGCGGCCGGCGGCCTCGATCTGTGCGACCAGCGCGTCGTCCATCATGATCAATTCATTGCCGGAGTTGCGATATTCCTCCATGGCGGTCTGATCGGCATTGCCCAGTTCCAGCCAGGAATTGATGACGGTGGCCTTGGCGGCATCGCGGACGACCTGCTGGAGATCGTCCGGCAGAGCGTCGAAAACCTCCGACTTCATGAAGATTTCCTGGGAGGACGAGGGCTGATGGACGCCCGGGAAAATGATGTATTTGGCGATCTTGTGGTAGCCGAGCGCCAGATTGCCGCCTGGGCCGGCATATTCCACGCCGTCGATCGACTTGCGCTGCAGCATGCCGAAAATCTCGCCGAAGGGCGTCACGGTTGGCGCGCCGCCGAACTCATCCTTGAGGATCGAGGCCCAGGCGCCGGTGGAGCGGTGCTTGTACCCCTTCAGGTCCTCGGCCGAGCGCACCGGCTTGTGCGAATGGGCGAAGATCTCCGTGGTGCCCTGGCCGCAATAGAGGCCGACAAGCCCCATTTTCTCGCGGCGATATTCTTCCCAGAGTTCCTGGCCGCCGTCCATATAGGCCCAGTGCATGAAGGTTTCCGGCGCCATGCCGCCCGGGAAACCGGCGAAGATGGCATTGACCGGATCGGCGTTGACCAGAAAGCCCGGGTAACTCCATGCGATGTCGACTGTGCCCTCCTGGACGGCATCGTAGAGCTTGAAGGGGTGGGCGAGGACCCCGGAACCGAAGACCTCGATCTCGATCCTGCCATTGGACCACAGATTGACCTTTTCGGCGAAATATTTCGGGAAAATATTGAAAACGAAACTGTTTTCAGGGGCGATGGTCGCCATTCTCCATTTGTAGTCCGCAGCCGCTGCCGTGCCGAACGACAGGGCCAGAAGACCACCAATGGCGGTCAAGGTTGTCAGGAAACGTCGCATTCTACCCTCCAATGTCGGTGCTTTTGTCTTTTCCCGATACGGGACTGTCCGTTGATTATGATGGTATCGTATACAATTGTCACGTCTGTGCAATGGCAAATCGGGTCTGATTGGTGCTTTTTTCGTTGAGCTTTCGCATCGGTTGAGGCATTTTGGTATACAATTCACGGAAAGAGAGGTGTGCTGTGACGGAAGCTGTCTGGATTGATCATATCGGCGTGGTGGGGCCTGACCTGTCGGCCCTGGAAGCGGCATTCCGGCATTGCGGGTTCACTGTGGCGCCGCGCTGCGAACTGGTCAGCGTTGCCGGGGACGGCACCGCAACGCCGCTTGGCCAGGTCAACAGCCATCTGGTCTTCGGCAGCAACTATGTCGAACTGACGGCTGTCGAGGGCGACATTGCGGGACACCATCTCGAGCATGCCATTGCCCGCTATTTCGGCCTGCATATTCTGGTGCTGTCCGCCGACAATGCCGACCGGTCTGCCAGGGACGTCGCGGCGCGCGGATTTTCGCAAGCCGCCGTCGCGCTGGCGGGGCGTGACGTCGATTATCCCGGCGGTGCGGGCAGCGCGCGATTTCGATGGTTTGCCGTGCCGCAGGCGGAATTTCCGGAGGCTTTCGTCTGTTTTGTCGAACAGGTGACCCCGGAGCTGGTTTTCGACGCGACATTGAACGACCATGCCAATGGAGCGCGCAATCTGGCGGGCATCTGCATCTGTTCGCAGACGCCGGCCGAGAGCGCTGCAAAGCTGGCGCGCATGACCGGAACCACGGTCGAGGGCGGCAGCGACGAAGCAACGGTCGGGCTGGCCGGCGGATATGTCTTGTTCGTGTCGCCGCAGGCGCTTGAGAGACGCTATCCCGGCGTGAGACCGCCGGCGCTGCCATGGTGCGCGGGTTTCGCGGTCGATAGCAATGATCTGGACGCGACGGAACGGGACTTGAAGGCGCGCGGGATTGTCTTCCACCGGCGGCCGGAGCGCCTGTGGCTCGAACCGTCACAATGCGGCGGTGCGATCGTCGAATTCAGGCCGGCCGACTGACCGTCAGCCGGCCTTGACCGTCAGCACGTCGCAGGGCGGGTTTCTCAGCATATCCTCGGCAACGCTGCCGAGAAAGGCGTGGGCGAGGCCGGTGAGCCCATGGGTGCCGATGACCAGCAGATCGGGGTTCAGGCGGCTTGCCTGCTGACTGATGACCTGCTGGGCTTCGCCCTGTTTCAGAACCGGTTTGAAGCGTGGCTTTTGCGTCTCGAACCCGGCGAGGAACGCTGTCATCTCGCTCTGTTTCGTGCGCTCGAACCCGACCTGATCGCGCCGGTGGGCTTCGGTCTGCTTGTTACGGCCGTAGAGGAAGCCGCCAAAGGGCACGTCATAGGCATGAACGACATGAAAACTGGCGCGGGGCGCGAAGTCGAGAGCAAAGGCGAGCGCCCGTTTCGAGTAGACCGAAAAATCCACGCCGACCATGATCTTTCGATAGGGCTTGTCGCCCTTTTCGCTGACCAGCAGCACCGGTACCCGCGCGGCTCGGATGACCCGTTCGGCGGTGGTGCCGCGAAACAGATCCATGAAGGCGTCGGCGCGGTGGACGCCGACGATGATCAGATCGGCCGCGGTCTTTTCCGCCATCGCCAGAATCTCGGCATGGGATCTGCCAAACGCCACGGTGACCGTAATGTCCTCAGCGTCGCGGCCCGTCGTTTTGCGGATGTGGTCACCAATGGTGCGGCGGGCGGCCTCGGCCTGTTCCTCGGCGAGCGATGCAGGCAGATCGGCATCAACCACATGGATGACGGTGAGAGCCGCGCCGTGCTCCGCCGCAAGGTTCAGGGCGCGGTCCAGCGCGCGCTCGGAGCGGGCCGACAGGTCGGTTGCCATCAGGAATGTCTTCACGTCGCCAACTCCATTACAGGACCGTCGCCCGATGCTCCAGGCGTCCTCGATATCATCGTGGGCACGGCTGCGCTCGCTTTTTCCGGCGTCGATTTGAAACCGTGCCTGTTTGCGCTTATTATCGCTCAACCGTTTTGATTTGGGTCAAAAACATCTCAAACATGCCCAATTATGTTTGATGATGTCAGTTTGCATTCAAAGGCGCTGAGCGATGTTGAGCAAACCGTTTTTCACGACGCATGAGATTGCGGAACTTTTCAAGATCAGTGAAGCAACGGTTCGCAACAGGATTCATGAGGGTGACCTTCGGGCCGTCCGCTTGGGCCGCGAATTCCGGGTCGCGGCCAGGGATCTGGAAATGTTCGTCAACGCCCACGCGACGCGGCCACCGCTGGACCAGGAAGACGAAGAGAGCTGACATTTTCGCGGGGACCGGCCACGGGGCCGGTTTCTTTTCGCAAACTCGAATGGATGCGGGATCATGGCAGCTATCGAACAGCCGGACCCGGCTGCGGGCCCGGAGGTGGCTTCAGGCGCGGGCCGGCGCTGGCATGCGCTGACGGTTGAAGCGGCTTTGGACGGTCGCGACACAAGGCCGGCCGGATTGTCCGAAGACGAAGCGGGATCGAGGCTGGCCCGGTACGGGCCCAACCGCCTGCCGGCGCCGCGCAGCCGCAGCGCGGTCATGCGGTTTCTGTCGCATTTCAACAATCTGCTGATTTATGTCCTGCTGGGTGCGGCGGTGCTGACGGCGGCGCTCGGCCACTGGGTCGACACCTATGTGATCCTGGCCGTCGCGCTGGTCAATGCGATCATCGGCTTCGTGCAGGAAGGCAAGGCGGAAAGGGCGCTTCAGGCCATTCGCCAGATGCTGTCGCCGCGCGCCACTGTGCTGCGGCGGGACCGCCGGGCGACCGTACCGGCCGAGGATCTGGTGCCCGGCGATATCGTCATCCTGGAACCGGGTGACCGGGTTCCGGCGGATATGCGGCTGTCGCGGGTCAAGGGTCTCAAGCTTCAGGAGGCCGCGCTGACGGGCGAGTCGGTTCCGGTCGACAAATCGATCGACCGCGTTCCGGAAAACACGCCTCTGGGCGACCGGACGTCCATGGCCTATGCCGGCACGCTGGTCGCGGCGGGACAGGGCGCCGGCGTGGTCGTCGAGACCGGGGTCCATACCGAAGTCGGCCGCATCAGCGGCATGTTGAGCGAGGTCCGGCAGCTCTCGACACCGCTTTTGCGCCAGATGGATGTCTTTGCGCGCTGGCTGACGGTGACCATCGTCCTGCTCTCCGGCCTGGTTTTTGTCTTCGGTGTGGCGCTACGCGGCTTTGCGCCGGTCGAGATGTTCATGGTCGTGGTCGGCCTTGCCGTCGCGGCGATTCCGGAGGGCCTGCCGGCGATCCTGACTGTCACCCTGGCGATCGGCGTCCAGCGCATGGTGTCGCGCAACGCCATCATCCGTCGGCTGCCGGCCGTCGAGACACTTGGTTCAGTGTCCATCATCTGTTCCGACAAGACCGGCACGCTGACACGCAACGAGATGACGGTGCGCACGATCGCCACCGCGTCGCATATATTCGATATCGGCGGCGTCGGCTACGAGCCGCGCGGCGGATTCAGCCTGAACGGGCGGGACATCCTGCCGGAGGACCGCGCCGCCCTGTCGGAGGTGACCCGCTCGGCCGTGCTGTGCAATGATTCGGCCCTGGGCGAGAATGACGGCCAATGGCGTGTCGAGGGTGATCCGATGGAGGGCGCCCTGCTGACGGTCGGGCTCAAGGCCGGATTCGATGCCGTGGAGGAGGCCAGGGCATTGCCCCGTGTCGACTTCATTCCGTTCGATGCCGAACATCGCTTCATGGCGACCCTGCATCACGGGCACAAAGGCGAGGGCGTCATCTATCTGAAGGGCGCGCCGGAGCGTGTCATCGACATGTGCAGCCGTCAGCGTGACAAGAATGGCGATCAGCCGATTACGCCCGGCCACTGGCACGACCGTATCGAGCACATGGCCGCCGACGGACAGCGGGTGCTGGCGGTGGCCTGCAAGCGCACCGATGCCGGACACCATGATCTGACATTCGAGGATGTGGAGAGCGACCTGACCCTGCTTGGTCTTTTCGGCCTGATCGATCCGCCGCGGGAGGAAGCGATTGCGGCCGTCGCCGAATGCCAGGCCGCCGGTATCCGGATCAAGATGATCACCGGTGACCATCGCGGCACGGCGCAGGCGATTGCGGGGCAATTGGGGTTGGCCAATCATCGCGACGTGCTGACGGGGACCGATATCGATGATCTGGGCGATGAGGCGCTGCGGCAGCGCGCCTTCGACACCGATGTCTTTGCGCGCACCAGCCCGGCCCACAAGCTGCGCCTGGTCCAGGCCCTCCAGGCCGGCGGCCATGTGGTCGCCATGACCGGCGACGGGGTCAATGACGCACCGGCGCTCAAACGCGCCGATGTCGGCATTGCCATGGGCGGCAACGGCACCGAGGCGGCCAAAGAGGCATCGGAAATGGTGCTGGCCGATGACAATTTCGCCTCCATTGCCGCCGCTATCCGGGAAGGGCGGACGGTCTATGACAATCTGAAAAAGGCGATCGTCTTCCTGCTGCCGGTCAATGGCGGTGAATCCTTCGCCATCATCGCCGCCATCGCGCTCGGTTACACGCTGCCGATCACGCCGCTGCAGATCCTTTGGGTCAATATGGTCAGTTCCGTCGGCCTGGCGATTGCGCTGGCCTTCGAGCCGACCGAGGCCGACGTGATGCGGCGGCCGCCGCGACCGGCTTCCGCGCCGATGCTGTCGGCGTTCCTCGTCTGGCGCATCGTGTTCGTTTCGGCGCTTTTCCTGACCGGGATTTTCGGCATCTTCGCATGGACCCGCGCCCAGGGCTCGAGCCTCGAGGAAGCCCGCACCTATGCCGTCAATACGCTGGTGGTGATGGAGGTCTTCTACCTGTTCAGCGTGCGCTATCTGCGGGCACCTTCGCTGACCCTGAAGGGCATTGTCGGCACGCGCGCGGTGCTGGTTGCGGTGGCGGTGGTGACCGTGCTGCAACTGATCTTCACCTATGCGCCGTTCATGGAAGCGCTGTTCGATACGCGGCCGGTCGATTTCATTCACGGGGCGGAGATCATCGGCGTCGGGATCGCGCTGTTCGCCGTTCTGGAAATCGAGAAATGGCTGCGGATACGCATCACGGGGCGGGACCGCTGATGCTGGAAATCGTCTCCGCTTCCGTCTTCTACGAAGTTGCGGCCCTGCTGGTGCTGGCAGCCGGCGTCGGGCTGGTCGGCGTGCTGCTGCGCCAGCCGCTGATCGTCAGCTTCATCGCGGTGGGCATCCTGGCGGGTCCGTCGGTGCTGGGCCTTGCCCAGTCGGACGAGCATATCAACCTGCTGGCGGAACTCGGCATCGCCGTTCTACTGTTCCTGGTCGGCCTCAAGCTCGACGTCAAGCTGGTGCGGACCCTGGGGCCGGTGGCACTGATGACCGGCCTCGGCCAGGTGGTGTTCACCTCGGTGGTCGGCTTTTTCATGGGGCTGGCCCTCGGCCTGGGCACGGTCACCAGCCTTTATGTCGCCGTGGCGCTGACCTTTTCCAGCACAATCATCATCGTCAAACTGCTGTCCGACAAGCGCGAGATTGATTCCCTGCATGGCCGGATCGCGCTCGGCTTCCTGATCGTTCAAGATCTGGTCGTCGTGCTGGCGATGATCGTGCTGTCCGCCGTCGGGGTCGGCGCCAGACAGGACGCGGCGCTTGCCGACATTGCGCTGATCTTCGTTGCGGGCCTTGCGATGCTCGCCTTTGTCGGTGTCTTCATCCGCTTCATCGCCGAACCGCTGGTCGAGCGGCTGGCGCGGGCGCCGGAGCTGCTGGTCTGCTTTGCCATCGGCTGGGCGGCGCTGTTTGCGGCGGCCGGCGATTTCCTCGGCCTGAGCATGGAGCTGGGCGGCCTGTTATCGGGCGTGTCCCTGGCATCGACGCGGTTGCGCGAGGCGATGGCGGCACGGCTGGCGCCGCTGCGCGATTTCCTGCTGCTGTTCTTTTTCATTGCGCTCGGCACCCATCTCGACCTGTCGCTCGTCGGCGAACAGGTGCCGTCCGCCGCCCTGTTCTCGCTGTTCGTGCTGGTCGGCAATCCGCTCATCGTGCTGGTCATCATGGGGATCATGGGCTACCGCAAGCGGACCGGCTTCCTGGCCGGGCTGACGGTCGCGCAGATCAGCGAGTTCTCCCTGATCTTCATGGCCATGGGGGTCACGCTGGGGCATGTCAATGCCGAGGCGCTCGGCCTGGTGACGCTGGTCGGGCTCATCACCATTTCGCTGTCGACCTATATGATCACCTATTCCCATACGCTCTATGGCTGGCTCGAGCCAGTTCTCGGCCTGTTCGAGCGCCGCGATCCGATGCGCGAGGCGATCGGCGATCAGGAGCATCCCGGCCAGGGCTACGATGTCGTGCTGTTCGGTCTGGGACGCTATGGCAGCGCCATCGCGCAGCGGCTGGTGCAGCATGGCCTGACCGTGCTGGGTGTCGACTTCAATCCGACCGCCATCAAGGAGTGGCAAAATGCGGGGCTCGATGCGGTCTATGGAGATGCGACCGATCCCGAATTCGTCGCGAGCCTGCCGCTGGCCAGCGTGAAATGGGCGGTTTCCGCCGTTCCCGAACATGATACGGGCGTGACCCATGAGGATGCGCGTTCGGGGCTGATCGAAGCCCTGCGGGGTGCCGGTTTTGCCGGGCGGGTGGCGGTCACCGCGCATCGTGCTTCGGACGCGGAAGCGCTTTCCGGCAGCGATGCCGATCTGATCCTGCAACCGTTTCGCGATGCCGCCGACCAGGCCGCGCAACTCATTGTTGATGCGGAGCCCCCGGTGCCGCAGGGCTGAGATTCATCGGCGCCGCCTTTCGCAGCATTTCTTGAATTTCCTGCCGCTGCCGCAAGGGCAGGGATCGTTGCGCCCCACCTTGAGGCCGGGGAATCCGCGATCGCGAGCGCGCATCCAGCCCATGACATCGACGGGCCGGCCGCCATTTTTGAGTTGGTCGGCCATGAAGCGCATAGCGGGTGCGCTGTGGTGGAAGAACCGCTGATAGGCCTCGCAGAAGTAGTTGTGTCCCGGTTCGCCGTCTGCCGATTGCGCAATGCGATGTTTGGGACAGCCGCCATTGCACAGATCGCGGACATTGCAGGCACGGCATTGCCGTGTCAGATCGGCCTTTGCCCGGCCGAAGGCGACCTGCCGGTCGCTTGAGACGAGCGACACCAGATCCTGCTCCATGATGTTGCCGAGCCGGTAGTCCGGATAAACGTAGTGGTCGCATGCATAGACATCGCCATTGTGCTCCATCGCCACGGCATTGCCGCAGGTCCTGGCAAAGATGCAAAGCCCACCGCCCATGCCGCTCCATCGCGACAGGGTCGAATCGAAGATCTGAACGGACACGTGGTCGGCATCGTGGCGGACCCACTCGTCAAAGACCTCGATCAGGAACCGCCCATATTGCTGCGGGGTGAGCGACCATTCGGTGACCTGGGTGGCGCCCTTGAAAGCCGGGGAAACAAGCGACAGGCCGGCTTCGGTGCCTTCGACGCCGAGACGTTCGACAATCGGAATATACTGGTGAAACCGGCTGCCGATGGATTTCAGGAACCGGTAGAGACGCAGCGGATCGTCGGCATTGTGCCGGTGCAGGACCGTCAGCGTGTTGAACGCCACATCGTGTCTCTGCAGCAGCTCGAGAGCATCACGCACCTTTTGAAAGCTGCCGGCGCCGCCCTTGTTGACGCGATAGCCGTCATGCAGGGTGCGCGGCCCGTCGATCGACAGGCCGACCAGAAAACCGTTCTCCCGGAAGAACCGGCACCACTCATCGTCGAGTAAAACGCCGTTGGTCTGGAAGGCGTTGTCGATCGTCTTGCCGCCGGCATGGGTTTGCTGGAGCGCAACACAATGCCGGAAGAATTCGACGCCGAGCAGGGTCGGTTCTCCGCCCTGCCAGGCAAAGGTCACATGATCGCCGGGCTGTGCCTCTATATGGTCGCGTATGTAGCGCTCGAGCACGTCATCGGGCATGACCTGCTGAGCGGGATAGAGCGTTTCCTTTTCCAGATAATAGCAATAGTCGCAGGCCAGGTTGCACCGCGCGCCGGCCGGCTTTGCCATGACCGAGAACGGCATCCGGGCAGGGGGCTCGGCTATCAGGGGCGATGTTTCAGCCACGTGTCGTTTCCTCTGGTCTGATCCGGCGGCGTGATTTCACCGGCGCTTCCGACCGTTATAGCTGACGCAACGCCCTTTGCGCCATGCCCGTCTTTGATAGTGAAACCGGCCGTCCTGTCAGTGGGTTTTCGGGCCTGCACCAAGATCACAAAAATCAAGTTGGTAAAACGCTTTACCAACTGCGAAACAAGATGTATGAGTAGGCGAACGCAACATAGAATTCACCGGGAGCCGGGTTTTGGCCAAGCCAATATTGTCCGGGATGACATGGGATCATCCGCGCGGCTATCGATGCCTGGAGGCGGCCTCGGAGCTCTACGCCGCGCAGACCGGCGTGACCATCAACTGGTCGCGGCGAAGCCTGCAGGCTTTTGCCGACGCGCCGATCCGGGAACTCGCCGAGGCCCATGATCTGATCGTGCTCGATCATCCGCATGTCGGACTGATCGCGGAATCGCAGTGCTTGTCTCCGCTTCCGCCGCCGCAGAAGGCTGCCGACATGTCGCTCGGTGGCAGCCTGGAGAGCTATATGTGGCAGGACCGGCTCTGGGCCTATCCGGTGGATGCGGCCTGTCAGATGGCGGTCAAGCGCAGCGATCTCTGTAATGGCGGACCGGCGGACTGGGAGACCATCCTCGATGCGCGGCCGGGCGACTTCAAAATGGTCACGCCGCTGCTGCCGGTCGATGCCTTCGACATGATGATGACACTGGTCGCCGGGCGCGGGGAGGAGGACCTTCCCCATTCGGCGGATGAGTTCGTGTCGCGGGACAATGGCATTCTGGCGTTGACGGTCCTAAAGGCGCTCTACCGGCTGGGGCCGGGAGAGGCGGTTCACTGGAATCCGATCGATGTCCTGGAGGCCATGGCGACCACCGACGAGTTTGCCTATTCGCCATGCCTGTTCGGCTATATCAACTATTCCCGGCCGGGGTTTCGGCCGCATCAACTGGCGCATGCCGATCTCCCGAGTTTTCGCGGAAGCACACGGAAGCGCGGCATTCTGGGCGGTGCCGGGATCGGCGTTTCGGCGATGTCGGATCATCGCGATGAAGCGGTGAAATTTGCCGGGTGGGTCGCATCCGAACCGGTCCAGTCGGGTGTCTATCTCGACCATGAGGGCCAGCCCGCGCACCGGCTGACCTGGACCAAAAACGAGGACAATCCGCTGTATAGCGGGTTTTTCAAGGGCGCTCGCCACACGATGGACAATGCCTGGACCCGCCCGAGAGACGTCTGGTTTCTCGGCTTCGTCGACGAGGTCTGCGCCGTCTTCCCGGATTTCTTCATCCGGGACCTGGACCCTGCCGCCTTTCTCGACACGCTGAACACGCTCTATCGACATCATGTGAAACAGGGAGATTGCCCATGAAAACCGCAGTGATTACCGGTGGCAATAAGGGCCTCGGACTGGCGCAGACGCAGAAATTCCTGGCCGAGGGCTACAGGGTCTATGTGGTGGCGCGGACCGAGGCTGATGTGTCGGCACTCGGCGATGAAGTGCATTTCGTGCGGCACGACCTTTCGGACTGGCGCGATGTCGGTTTCCTCGAGACGATCCACAAGGAGGCCGGCAATCTCGACGTGCTGGTCAACAATGCCGGTGTCCATCTGAAGAAACCGATCTGGGATGTGGCGCCCGACGAACTCGACCATGTGCTCAATCTGAACGTCAAGGCGCTGTTCCTGTCCTGCGGCCGATATGTCGACCTGCAGCGGGACAAGGGCGGCGCGATCGTCAACATCTCGTCCATGGGGGGATTGATGGCGCTGCCGTCGGCGGCCGCTTATGTCACCGCCAAGACCTCGGTCATCGGTGTCACCCGGTCCGTCGCCGTCGATGCCGCCCCGTTCGGCATCCGCTGCAATGCCGTCTGCCCGGGCTTCATCGAGACCGACATGACGCGGGCGATACTCGCCAAGGATCCGGCGCGGCGCGACAAGATCGAAGGCCGGATACCGTCGCATGCGTTTGGAACGCCCGGCGATGTGGCCGACGCAGTTCACTATTTGGCAAGCCCGCAGGCGGGCTATGTCAACGGCGTCGCCCTGCCGGTTGACGGCGGCTACTCGATCGGATTTTGAGGACCGGATATGGGATATGCGAAATCACTTCTGACCGCCGCAGGGACCGTGAAGATCGTCAGCGACGATATGCCGGAGGCGATCGAAGCCGACCATGTGCGCCTGCGCCTGGCGACCGCCAGCATTTGCGGTACCGACATGCATTATTTCCGGCACTTCGCCAATGCCGGGTTTCAGCTTGATTATCCGGTATCGCTCGGCCATGAGGCTTGCGCCCTCGTCGAGGATCCGAACGGGTCGGCGCTGGAAAGGGGCCAGCTGGTCGCCATCAATCCAGTGATCGCGTGCGGCACCTGCGAACATTGCCTGTCGGGGGACATCAATATGTGCCCGACCAAGCGGTTTCCCGGATCGGCGACCACCGTGCCCCATATTGACGGGTTTTTCCGTGACTATTTCGATTTTCCGGCAAAGTGCCTGCGCCCGGTCAGGGATGGTGTCGACCCGGATCACCTGACCTTTGCCGAACCGCTGGCCTGTGCGATGCATTCGATCAATCGCGCCGGGGTCGGCGCCGGATCGAAGGTTCTGGTCGTCGGCTGCGGTCCGATGGGCCTGCTGGCGACAGTCGGTGCGGTATCAAAGGGTGCCGAAGTGCACGTCAGCGATCTGAAACAGGGCGCTATCGACGCGGCGCGCGCGGTCGGCGCCACCGAGGGCTTCGTCATCAATCGCGACGACATGTCGAAACTGTCGGGCCAATATGATGTCGTCGTCGAGGCGAGCGGGTCGCCGCATGGCTACAATCAGGCGCTGGACAGCGTGCGCAAACAGGGCGTCGTCGCTGTGCTGTCGCTGATCCAGCCCTCCGAGGTTCCGATTAATCTGCACATCAATACGCTGAAGGAAATCAATTCGATCGGATCGGTTCTGTTCACCGGCGAATTCGAGGAGGCCGTTTCGCTGATCGAGTCGGGCACGGTCGATTTCGACGCGCTGATCGCCGGGCAGTTTTCGGTTTGCGAGACCCAGGTCGCCTGTGAATTCATGGCCAGCGGCGATGCGGTCGGCAAGGTGCTGATCAAGCCAGCGGCCTGACCTCATATTGCATTAAAGTTCGACTTTGCCGCCGCGCTGGATTTTCACCCGGCGGACGATTTCCTCGTCACGCTGCCGCTTGAACGCTTCGGGATCGCGTTCGTTTGCCCAGTCGTAGAATCCGTTGCCGCTGCGCATTCCGGTATGGCCCTGCGCATAAAGCGCGCCGACGGGTGTGTCGGCCGGGTCCGAGACATTGGAAAGGTCGGCCCAGACCGCCTTTGCGGCTTCGCCGTTGAGAAGGTCCAGCCCGGCAAGATCGGCATGTTCGAAGGCGCCCATGGCGGGCAGGCGCGAGGCGTAGCCCTGTTTGAGGATGGTGTCGCAGGCTTCCGGCGTGACGAGACCCTTGCCCACAAGGGTGGCGAATTCGCGCAGGACCGCATGCTGGATGCGGGCCCATAGGAAGCCGGGAATGTCCGGGCACAGCACTGGTGTCTTGCCGGTGTCGGTCATCAATTGCATGGTCGCGCCGGTCGTCGCCTCGTTCGTCTGCTCTCCCGGAACGATTTCCACCAGCTTCACCAGATGCGCCGGCTGGGCGTAGTGGGCGATGCAGAAGAGTCCGGGGCGGGCAAGCGCCGACTGAATGGCTGTGGCGCTCAGCGCCGATGTGGTCGACGACAGGATGGCTGTGTCCGCCGCCGCATCCTCGGCGGATTTGAGAATTGCCTGCTTGACGCCGAGATCCTCGGCGACGGCTTCGATGACGAAGGCGGCATGCTTGACGGCGGTCGCCAAATCGGATGTCACCGTGATACGGGCGAGGACCGTCGCCCTGTCCGCCGGCGAAGCAAGGCCAGCCTCGGCCAGGAAATCATAGGCGTCGCCGGTGCGGGCAAGGGAACCGTCGAGGCTTTCGGGCCGGCGTCCCCACAGCACGACATCCGCGCCACCGAGGGCCAGCGACAGGGCGATCTGCGCGCCCATGGTGCCATTGCCGAGAACGGCGCAGGCCGGAAGCGGCCTATCCGACATAGTGCCAACCCTTGCCGTCCTGCCGGGCAAGGCCCTTGGCCGCGAAGTCCTTCAAGCTGGCGTCGATGGAAACCAGGGCTCGCCATTCACGGACCATGTTCTGGTCATCGCAGCATTTGTCGCGTAGTTCGGCAAAGGTGATGCCGGGATGGGCTTTCATATGGGCCACCATAGACGCCTCCACCTTGTCGACCCGCCGGCGGCAATCGTCGACAAGTTCCTGTGTCTCGGCAGCGGTCTTGACGTCGTCATGGGCGAACAGAACCGCCTTCACATCGCGCTCCACCAGGAACCTCTCGATCTTGTCGAAGGTGGCGCGCATGACATTGGGATCCTCGTAAAGATAGAGGACCGGGTTGAACGGCGGCAAGAGCGGATCGGCGATGATCAGCGTTCTGGTCGACTGTTCGAAGAATCCAACCTCCGCCATGGAATGGCCCAGAACCTCGACCGTTTCGAGAACCACCCCGCCGCCCAGATCGATCAGATCGCCATCCCGGATGAAGGACTCGATCGGTCCTTCCGTCGGTCCCATCCAGTCCAGATATTCCGTGTTCAGGTCGAATTCCTCGCCTTCCGGGAACGCATGCACGATGGCCCTGGCGTTCAGCATATTGTCGGCCACCCGGTCGGCGCGGCCGGGATGGCCGAGGATTTGGCACCCGGTCTCGGCCTTGAGCCAGCCATTGTTGCCGACATGGTCCATATGTTCATGGGTCAGGAGCAAAAGGTCGAGATCGCCCCGGGCGATGCCGAGTTCGTCGAAGGCCTGTTCAAGCGCCGGCAAACCGGCATAAAGGCCGCTGTCTATCAGCGCGATCTTGTCGGCGCCGCGCACGAAGAACACGCGTGTCGCCGTCTTTCCCTCATGGTCGCCCGGAAGGCCCATCGACACGGTGGCGAATGGCCCGGACTGGTAGCTGATGACTGAATCGCTCATTGCACTCTCATTTCGTCTAGTCGTCTAGCGCCCAAGGAATTTCGGGTCGCGTTTTTCCATGAATGCGGCGATGCCTTCCTTGCCATCGGCCGTGGCAAAGAGGGCGCCGAGCACCCGCTGTTCAAAGGTCAGGCCGGCGGACAGGGCCGCATCCAGCCCGTCATCGATCACCCGTTTGCCCTCGGCAAGCGCCACGGGCGCCTGGGCGGCAAGGGTTTCGGCCAGTTCAAGCGCCCGCTGCATCAGCGCATCGGGCGCGCAGGACTCCAGGGCGACGCCGTATTCCACCGCCTCGGCGGCGGTTATCATGCGGCCCGTCAGCAGCATTTCCTTGGCGCGCATGGGCCCGACAAGGCGCGGCAGGCGCTGCGTGCCGCCGCCGCCGGGCAGCAGGCCGAGCTTGATTTCCGGCAGGCCGAGCTTGGTCTTTTCATTGACCAGAATGAAGTCGCAGCACATCGCCAGTTCGAAGCCGCCGCCGAGCGCGTAGCCATTGACCGCGCAGATGGTGATCTGCGGCAGGGCGGCGATGGCGTCGAATGTGCGCCGGGACTGTCTTTGGAAGTCGTCGAATTCGGTCTGGCCGACGCCGTGATAGCCGGCAATGTCGGCGCCAGCGACAAAACCGCGGCCGGTGCCGGTGATGATGATGACCCGCACCTCGTCTTTGCGCGTGGCGACATCCGCCGCATAGGCCGCGAGGTGGTTCATGATTTCGAAATTCAGCGCGCCGAGCGCCTCTTCACGATCGATGCGCAGGATTTCGATATTGCCCTTGCGCTGCAGGACAAGATTGGGATGAAGGCGTTCCTCGGCCATCAGATGGCTCCCGCCCGGCGCAGGGCCGATACCCGCTCGGCGCCGAGCATCTCGGTCAAAACCTCATCGGTGTGTTCACCGACCTGGGGCGGTACGTAACGAAGCGCGGTTGGCGTCTCACTCATCGAGATCGGATTGGCGATCGCCTTGATCTTGCCTGCCTTGGGATGGTCCATTTCGACCAGCCGCGGCGAGTCCAGTTCGACCAGTTCGTCCATTGCCTCGCGCGAGGTGCGGATCGGCGCGGCCCAGACATCGGCCTCCTCGAAGATCTGCATGATCTCGGCGGTGGTCTTTTTCCGGGTGCTCTCGTCGATCCGCAGTTTGGTCGCGTCCCGTTCGACCCAGGGGTCCATTTCGTGCAGCGTCTCGTCGCCCAGCAGGCCGCCGAGCTTTTCCAGCGGACACATGGCGATCGCCACCCAGCCGTCCGCGGTCGGGTGGGCGCCATAGGGGGCATCGTTCCAGCAGGAGGCGACGCCGGCCTCGGAGCGATGCAGGTCGATGCCCTGATTGAGTACGGCGAAATTCTCCTGGCCCATCAGATTGAGCGTCGCCGAATAGAGATTGGTTTCGACCCGCTGGCCGACGCCGTGCCGATCGCGCGCCAGAAGCGCCCCGAGAATGCCGATCGCCAGCGCCTGGCTGGCGGCGAAATCGGCAACCGGCGTGCCGCAGGGCGTCGGCGGATCGACCGCGCGGCCTGTGTTGAACATGACGCCGCTCATGGCCTGGATGAGCAGGTCCTGGCCCGGCCATCCCTTTTTCGCCATATAGCTGCCCGATCCCCAGCCCGAGCCGGACGCGTAGATGATCTTCGGATTGGCCTTCTTGAAATCCTCATAGCCGAGACCCAGGCGATCCATGACGCCGGAGCGGAAGTTCTCGACCACGACATCGCATTGTTTGGCCATCTCCATCAGTGCCGCTTTTCCGTCCTCGCTTTTCAGGTCGACGGTCACCGACCGCTTGTTGCGGTTGAAGGAATGAAAGGCGGCGCTGTCGCCGCCGACGAATTGGCCGATCATCGGCATGGAGCGCATCCATTCGCCCTTTCCGGGACGCTCCACCTTCAGCACATCGGCGCCCAGATCGGCGAGCGTCTGGGTGCAAAGCGGCCCCAGCATCATCTGCGTGAAGTCGAGGATCCGTACGCCATCCAGCGCTTGCGGTTGAGGTTGCTGGCTCATGGTCTTGCTCCGTGTGACGGCAGGGGTATCATGGTCGACCATAAACGACCACGTTTCCGATGATCTCGAAAAATGCCCAAAAACAGGTTGGTAATTCGTTTTACCAATTGGATACCCGGTTTGCACAATTTGTCAAGGCGATGATAGATATCATGGAACGTGAACCGCGGAGAGCCGCCGATGACGATATCAGACATTGCCAAAGCCGCCGGCGTGTCGCCCGCCGTCGTCTCGCGGGTCGTCAACCGGGACAAGACGCTGCGGATCGGCAAGGAAACCCGCGAGCGGGTGGAAAAGGCGATCGACGAACTCGACTATGCACCCAACGCGGCCGCGCGGTCGCTGCGGTCGGCCAGTTCCGGCCTGATTGCGATGGTGGTGCATGATGTCACCAATCCGGTCTATGGCGAGATCCTGCGCGGCGCGCAGCAGACGGCCGGGACCCTCGGCAAGGCGATTATCGTCAGTGACGGATCGCATCTGGACGACCGGGCGTCGCGGCTGCTCGAACTGATCGGCGGCAATGGCGTGGACGGGCTCATCCTGCAGGCCGGCGGGGTCAATTCCGATCTGGTTCTGGCCCGCGCCGGACGGCAGAGCGTGCCGACCGTGCTGCTGCAGGCGGCGCTGGACACCAATACGCATCTGGTCAGCCTGCCCGACGAGCGGGCCGCCGCAACCGCGACGGATCATCTTTTGTCTCTCGGACACCGGCGCATCGGTTGCCTGGCGACCGGCGAGGGCATGACGTTCACCCGCAACCGCGAAGCCGGGTGGCGGCGCGCCATGCGCCGCGCAGGTCGGTCCGCGAAAGCGGATGATATCGTCCACGGTCAGCCGTCCATCGAGGATGGCCGGAATTGCGCCGGCCGGCTGATCGATGCGCATCCCGACCTGACCGCACTTCTGTGTTTCAATGTCGTCGCCGCGATCGGCGCCCTGCAGGCGGCTCAGGACAAGGGATTGCGCGTTCCGGACGATCTTTCCATCGTGGCGATCCACGACATCGAACTGGCCGATCATCTCAGCGTTCCGCTGACGACGGTCGCCATGCCGCTTTTCGAAATGGGCGCCCGGGCGGTCGAACTGGTCAGCGACAAATCGACCGTGACCGGCGGGGTTTCGGTCATCGACACGCGCGACCCCGAGCTTGTCGTTCGCGCCAGCACCGCCGCGCCATCGCGTTGAAACCGCTCAACTGCTTTCTCCGGCGATCAGTTCGAAGCCCATATCAATGAGTTTCGGTTCCTTCTGTCCGACCATCGAATTGATTACCACCTTGGCGGCCCGGCGGCCGATGTCGAAGCGCCGGAAGGAGATCGTCGTCAGGGCGCGGGGCAGGGCCTGGCCCATTCTCAGGCCGCTGAACCCGGCAATGGCGAGGTGTCCGGGAACGTCGATGCCCTGTTCGAGACAATGGAACATGCCGCCGGCGGCGGCCGTGTCATTGCCGTAGATGATGATGTCGAGTTCGGGATTGGTCTCGAGGACGCGGCGGGTCGCGGATTTGCCTTCCGGTATGTCCGGTGGTCCGGTGAAGACGTCCGGCGCGGCCAGCGGAAGGCCGTTTTCCGCCAGGCGATCCCGGATCGTCAGATACCGGGTGGATGCGGCGTAGCCCGTCGCCTTCCAGCCGAGGAAGCCAAAGTTCCGGTATCCCTTGCCGAGCAGGTGGTCGGTCAGCGCACGGGCGGCGGCGGCGTGATCGAATCCCACGCACATGTCGATCGGATCGCCGGCGGTCTCCATGATCTCGACGACCGGGATGCCGGCATTGCGCAGCATGTTGCGGGTCCGCTCGGAATGGACGAAATCGGCGACGATGAAGCCGGCCGGACGCCATGACAGCATCGACTCGATCAGGTCCTCTTCCTTGCCGGTGTCATAGTCCGAGATCCCGACCACCGGATTGTATCCGGCCTTTCCGAGTTCCTCGGCAATGCCGGCCGTCACCTGGTTGAAGATGCTGTTGGTCAGCGACGGTATGATGACGCCGACCTGGTTGGAACGGGACACGGCGAGCGATCCGGCCAGCCGGTTCGGAACGTATCCCATCTCACGCACCTTGGTGAGGACATGTTCCCGGGTGCGAGCCGAGACCGTCCCGGTGCCGCGCAGCACGCGCGATACGGTCATGTCGGTCACGCCGGCCGCCCGGGCAACGTCCCGTTGCGTGTAAGCCTGCTTATAGGTCAATGCTCCTGTCCTAATTGTTGATGGTCAACAATTTAACAATATACACACCGAATGCCGTTGGCTAGCGTTGGCGAGACGTTCAATGATCGGGAGGAACCCATGCATAAAGCTCTTGGAATAACAGCGGCGATCGGACTGGCGCTGTCGTCGACTGTGGCGCTGGCCGAATATCCGGATCGCTCCGTTTCGGTCATGGTGCCGTTCATCGCCGGCGGTGGTGCGGATGTGCCGGCGCGTTTCCTGGCCGCCGAAATGGAACAATTGCTCGGCAAGTCGGTCGTCGTCACCAATGTCGACGGGGCCGGCGGCACTGTCGGCGCAACGCAGCTGTCGAATGCCAAGCCCGACGGCTACAGCCTCGGCTTCATGCCGGTCGGCACGACGACGACCCAGCCGCATCTGAAGAAAACCAGTTACAATGCCGACAGCTGGACGCCAATCTGCATGGTTGCCTCCGGCCCGTTTTATCTGGTGGTGGCCGAGGACAGCCCGGTCAAGACCCTTGACGATTTTGTCAAAAAGGCAAATGGCGAGGGACTTGTCTTCGCCGGTGCCGGCCCCGGTTCCATGGCCCATGTCACATCGGTTGCCCTGAACTCGATGCTGGGCACGAATATGCAATATCTGCCGACAAAGGGCGGCGGTGATATCGCTACGGAGATCAATGGCGGGCGCGCCGATGCGACGGCCTGGTTCTCCGACTTTGACGTGAAATTCGGCTGGCGCGGGATCGCCATCCTGTCGCCGGAGCGGTCCGATATCCATCCCGATGTGCCGACGCTGGGCGAGCTCGGGCATGAGGCGGATATCGCCGTGTGGATGGGCCTGTTCGCCCCGGCCGGAACGCCGGACGACGTGGTTGCCAAGCTGGATGCGACCTGTGAAGAGGCCGTCAAGTCGGACGGGTTTACCGACCGGATGGCCAAGGCGAACCGCGAAATACGGCATATGAACAGTGCCGATTTCACGACCTTCTTCCGCAATGCCTATCAGAGCAATGGCGAGTTGCTGAAGGCGGCCGGCCTCGTCAAGTAGACGGCAGGGCGGATCCGGGTTTTCCGCGGATCCGCCTTTCCGCACCGGCGCGCGGTCTCGCCTTCCACGCCTCAGACATGGGTGTCGGGGAGCACTATGCAACGATTTCTCGACATATCGGTTTCGGCATTTCTGCTCCTGGCGTCCGCCGCGCTGTTTTCCGTTACCTTTTCCGACGCGTTCGACGTTCCGACCTTCGGCGGCGATGTCGGTCCGGCCTTCGCGCCGCGCGGCTTCCTGGCCGTATGGTTCGTTCTGGCTCTGGTCCTGCTGGTCCAGGCCATTCGTTCCGACAATGACGGGGACGAGCAGCGGGTCAATCTCACGCAGCTCCTGAGCGCCGCGGTGATCCTTGTCGCCACAGGCTTTGCCATGACGCGGATCGGTTTTGTCCTGTCCGCCGTCCCCGGCTTCTTCCTGTTTTGCTTCGCCTTCGGATATCGAAATTATGTCGTCCTGGTCATTGCCAGCCTTGCCGCGCCGCTGCTGATCTGGGCGCTTTTCACCTTCGGTTTCGAGCTTCTGCTGCCGAAATCGCCCTGGTTCAACCGGATCTGACCGATGGACCTGCTGCAGCAAGCCATAGTGCAATTCTCGACGATGGAGGTCCTGGTCGCGCTGATCATCGGCTGCCTGTGGGGGACCTTTGCCGGTGCCTTGCCCGGCATGGGCACGGTGGCCGCGCTGATCGTGGCGCTGCCCTTTGCCTTCGGCATGACCACTGAGGGCTCGATGGCGCTGTTCCTCGGCATTTATGTCACGTCCGTCTATGGCGGTTCGATTTCGGCGATCCTGATCAATACGCCCGGAACGCCGCAATCGGCCGCCACGGTGCTGGAAGGCTATCCGATGGCGAGAGCCGGCAAGGCCGATCTGGCGATCGGCTGGGCCACCCTCTCGTCCTTCATCGGCGGCATGTTCTCGCTGGTCGTGCTGATTATCGCCGCGCCGCTGCTTGCCCAGGTGTCGGTCGCCTTCGGCCCGGCGGCGATCTTCGCGATTGTCGTGTTCGCGCTGACCTGTATCTCATGGCTGTCGGACGGCAGTCCGGCCAAAGGCCTTGCGGGCGGCATGATCGGCCTGTGGCTGACGACCATCGGTCCGGACAATCTGACCGGATATACGCGGTTCGATTTCGGCATTCCGATGCTGATGGGCGGTCTGACGCTGATCCCGGTTCTGATCGGTCTCTTTGCGCTCTCCGAAGTGCTTTACCGGGCGGCGCATTACTTCGCCGCCAAGCCGCCTGATGTCACCAATGTCGGCTTTCGGCTGCCCGCCTGGTCCGACGTGCGGATCCGAACAGCGCAGTTCCTGCGCAGCAGCGTCATCGGCACGTTTATCGGTATTCTTCCGGGAACCGGCGCGATGGCGGCGACCTTCGTCAGCTATACCGCGGCGCTCAAGACCTCGCCGCGAAAGAAGAATTTCGGCAAGGGCGAGCCCGACGGGCTGATCGCCTCGGAGGCCTCCAACAATGCCGTGACCGGCGGCGCGCTGATCCCGACCCTGGCGCTCGGCATACCGGGCGATGGCGGCACGGTGGTGCTGCTCGGTGTGCTGACCATCCAGGGCGTCGTGCCGGGTTTTGATCTGGTCAACAACAATCCGCAGGTCCTGACCGGTGCGTTCCTGATGATCATGGTGGCCAATGTGATCCTGTTTGGCACCGGCATCCTGGGTGCCCGGCTGTTTGCCCGGCTGATGGCGGTTCCCGAACCGCTGCTGATGGGGATGATCCTGCTGTTCTCTCTGGTCGGCGCTTTTGTCGTGCGCGGCAATCCGGTCGATCTCATCGTCTGTTCGGTGGCCGGCATTGTCGGCGTGATCCTGCGCTTCGCCAAATATCCGATTGCTCCGATCGTCATCGGCATGGCGCTCGGAAAAATCTTTGAAGAGAAGCTGCGGCAGGGCCTGATCGCCAGCCGCGGCGATTTCGCGGCCTTCGTGCTGGATCCGATTGCCGTGCCGATCTTCGGCCTTACCCTGGTGATCGTCACCGCGCCGCTGATCTCCAGACGCATTCGAAAAAACCAAGAGAAGGCTGAACAATGACCCGACCCAATGTGCTGCTGATTTGCACCGACCACTGGTCCGCCTCGCTGCTGGGCGCGGCCGGACACCCCTCCATCCATACGCCGGTTCTCGACACGCTGTGCGGCAATGGGGTGCGGTTCACCAATTGCTATTCCGAGACGCCTGTCTGCCTGCCGGCGCGACGCACCCTGATGACCGGCGCCACGGCGCGCCGCCATGGCGACCGAACCTTCCAGCCCTATCGCCCGATGGAGCCGGATCTGCCAACCATGGCGCAGACCTTCCGCGATGCCGGATACCAGGCCTATGGGGTGGGCAAGACGCACACCTATCCGCAGCGTGACCGTATCGGCTTCGACGATATCCAGTTCGACGATGAAGGCCGCACTATGTACGGCGTCACCGACGATTACGAGATCTTTCTCGGCGACAAGGGCTATGTCGGGCGGCAATTCGGTCACGGCATGTCGAACAATGCCTATCAGACGACGCCCTGGCATCTGCCCGAGGAAGTGCATGCGACCAACTGGGCGACGGAGACCATGTGCCGCTATGTGCGCAGGCGCGACCCGACACGGCCGGCCTTCTGGTATCTCGGCTACCGCCATCCGCACCCGCCGCTGGTGCCGCCGCAGCGGTTTCTCGACCACTATGCCGATATCGAGATCGATCGGCCCTTCTGCGCCGACTGGGCCAAGAAGGCGGAGACGCTGCCCTATATGGTCCAGGGCGTGCAGGCCCGGTCCGTCTATTCCGAACGCGAAATCGAATGGGCGCGGCGGGCCTTCTACGCGCTGTGCACCCATATCGACCAGCAGATCGGCCATCTGATCGGTACGATCCGAGAGGAAGGGATTCTGGACAACACCATCATCATGTTCACATCGGATCATGGCGAGATGCTGGGCAATCACAATATGTGGGCCAAGCAGACATTCTACGAGGGCTCCACCGGCATTCCGATGATCGTGATGGGTGTCGAGAACTGCCATCGAGTCGGCTTTAATCGCACGGACGACCGCTTGGTCGGTCTGCAGGATGTCATGCCGACCCTTCTGGATCTCGCCGGCATCGATATTCCCGATACGGTGGAAGGCCGCTCGATGATCTCGGGCGAGCGGCGGGATACGCTCTATGGCGAGTTCGGCGAGACGGGCGCTTGCTCCCGCATGATCCGTGACCGGCGCCATAAACTCATCTACTATCCGGTGGGGAACGTGTTTCAACTGTTCGATATCGAAGAGGATCCGGATGAGATGATCGACCTTGCCGACTTACCGGAACATTCCAACACGCTGGGTCATCTCAAGGGTCAGTTGCTGTCCGAGCTCTACGGGTCCGACGAGAAATGGATCACAGATGGCGAACTGACCGGAGAGCCGGCGCGGCGATACAATCCCGGCCCCAATCGCGGCCTGTCCTTCACCCGCGGTCATCAATGGCCGGTACCGCCACTCAATCCGAAGGGCGACATGAAGTTCTTTCCTGAGGCGCCGGATGGCTGGGATGGTTCGGTGGAGACGCGATCGGCCGGTGGAGAAGGCAGCAAATGACATCAGGCCCATTGTTGAAAAACGCTCTGGTCACCGGCGCCACCAGCGGGATCGGCGAGGCGACGGTTCGGGCGCTCGCGGCGTCGGGACGCAATGTCCTTGCCGTGGCGCGGCGGGAGGCGAGGCTTGAAGCCCTCGCGGCGGAGACGGGCTGTTCCTGGATGGCGGCTGATGTGCGCGAGACGGACAGGCTTGGCGGCAGGCTTCGGGCCTTTGCACCCGACATTATCGTCAACAATGCCGGCGTCGGTCACGGCTCGGCCGGGCTCGAGGGCCTCGATCCCGCCGCGATTCAGGAGGCGTTCGACATCAATGTCGTCGCGCCTGTTCAGATCACCGCCCTGGCGCTCGCCGGCATGCGGGAACGCCGGCGCGGTCATATCGTCAATATCGGTTCCATTGCCGGCCTGCATACGCTGGTTTCCGCCGTCTATGGCGGCACCAAGGCGGCAATCCACCGGTTCGGCCAGAATTTGCGTTTCGAATTGCGCGGGTCGGGTATCCGGGTGACCGAACTGTGCCCCGGCAGGGTTTCGTCGGAATTCTACCAGGCCGCGCAAGGCGACCGCGATACGCTGGACAGGATGGGACAGTCCGGCATTGTCGAATTGCAGCCGCAGGATATTGCCGATGCGATCCTGTTTGCCGTCAACGCGCCAGCACATGTGAATGTCGCGACGATCGAATTGCTGCCGACGGAGCAGGCCGTTGGCGGCGTGCAGGCCACACCGGTCGATCATCTCAAATAAGGAACAGGACATGTCACGTCTGGATGGAAAATCCGCCCTGATCACCGGCGGCGGCAACGGCATCGGCCGGGCCGCGGCCTTGCGCTTTGCCGGGGAGGGCGCCCGGGTGGTCGTCGCCGACTACAATCCCGAATTTGCCGAAAAGGTCGCAGGAGAAATCACAGACACCGGCGGCAGCGCGGTCGCTGCCGCCGGCGATGTCAGTGACGAGGCGAGCGTCGATGCGATGGTCAAAACCGCTGTCGATGCCTTCGGCGCGATTGATGTCCTGATGAACAGCGCCGGGGGCGGGTCGACAAAGGACGGCCCGGTGACCGAGCTGGAACTCGACGAGTTCTGGCGGACGATCCGCGTCGATCTCTTCGGCACGCTCCTGTGCTGCCGCAGGGTGATCCCGGAAATGCTGAAATCCGGCGGCGGATCGATCATCAATATCGCGTCGCTGCGGGCTGTCATCGGCACCCATGGCGCGGATGCCTATACGGCGTCCAAGGGCGGCGTTCTCGCCATGACCCGGGCGATGGCGATGCAATGGGCCCGGGACGGTATCCGCGCCAATGTCATGGCGCCCGGCGTGGTGCTGACCGAGCGGGTTGCCGCTTTCATCAAGGAAGACAACCCGATCTATCAGAAGTCCCTGCTGGGTCCCTCCGACCCCGAAGACGTCGCCAATCTGGCGCTCTATCTGGCGAGCGACGAATCGCGCAAGGTCACCGGCGCAGTCATGCGGCTCGATGGCGGGGCATCGATCTACTGATCAGCCTGCGTCCCCAGGTCGAACATTTTTGCAGCTTGGTTGACTGGTGCTGGTTCACTTGCCGGGAGGAGCCGGGATCAAGCCGTAGCGGTTCATGATCTCCTTCATCACTGCGGGGTCGGGATTTCCCGTCCGGATTTCTGCAGCAAGTTCGCGGAAATATTCAGGCCCGAGGACGCCCGGCGTCAGAATGCAGATGCACTTTGCCACCTGCTCCGAGCGGTTGTCGAAGCCGTGGACAATCTTACGCGGAACAAAGGCCGTCTCGCCCGGTCCGATATGATGATCGACGCCGTCGATGACATAGGTTGTCACACCCTCAACGCCGTAGACCGTTTCATCCCAACTGTCATGGTAATGCGGGACCGGCATCCGGCCGCTCGGTTGCGTGGTCAGTTCGAACATGTCCAAACCGCCATCGGTGTCGTGTTTGTCTCGCAGAAAATTGACGGTGAATGAACCGAAATCGATGAGTTCTGCCATGAATATCCTCCCTTGTTGGCTCGTCGGATCGCGGGTGACAAGGCGTGAGAGCCATTCGATCGCCACATCCGGCAAGCGACATATGCAACGGGTGACAGGGGTGTATCCACCATTCCCGTTATTTGATATTTGTATGCTAGCATTTTAATGAGATAATTTGCAAGTCATAATGAGATAGGATCGTGCCGGGAACCGATCCCCCCGGCGCGTCAGCAACTCGCTTCGGGAGTTCGCAGCGCAGTAGGAAACAGTGTGAAAAACAGGCAAATGGCATCATCGATCTGATAGAGCCGTTGGCCGATGGGTTCCAGTTCAGCAGGTCATTTTCTTGCCGCGCAGCCACATTGCAGCTTCATTGATATGCTAGCATTTTTATGGATATTCCGGTAGATATGTTCAGCCACTGCACCGTTGGTCAGAACAGCATTGTTCACGACCTCGGATCAATGGAACCCGGAGTGAAACAGATAAGCAGGATGACGAAATGAAGTCCAAAACTGTCATTGATGGCCGCGCGGCCGTTCAAATTGCGCAAGCCGGCTGTGAATTTGCTGCCGGGAGGCAGTGGAGCATCTCCATTTGTGTGGTGGATGACGGTGGACACATCCTTGCCCTCCAACGGATGGATGCAGCGGCGCCCGGTACCGCTCAGGTTGCAGCGGAGAAAGCGAGGAGTGCCGCGTTGTTCAGGGCCTCGACAAAACTCTTCGAGGATTTTGTGACAGCGGGCCAGAATTCGATGCTCACGCTGCCCGGCAGCCTGCCAATTCAGGGCGGTATTCCGATCCAATTCGGCGATGCGGTGGCAGGGGCCGTCGGTGTTTCGGGTGTGCAGTCGCATGAGGATGAAGAAATCGCCATGAAGGCCATCGCCATCCTGTCCGAGCAATCCGCTTCGCTCTGATTCAATAGATTGCTGAACCACCGGCACCGCGCGGCTGATCCGCAAGGTGCCGGTGACAGAAGGCTCTAGCCGGGAACTGTTTCGGCTTCATAGATGACGTCGCAGTCGGCCAGCATTTGATCGCCACCGCGCCACTCCTTGATGAGTTCGTTATATGCCAACGCACCGCCGCCATAGGTGCTGCCAAGGAAAGTCGGCTGGCCGTCGACATCGCCCTCATGGTTGAGGAAGCCCGGCGTACAAGCACGGTAATAGGCCACCAGATCAATCTTGTGCGGGGTTTTCATTTTCTCCAGCCAGCGATCCTCGGCCTCGGACGTGACCTCGATGCTGCGAATGCCGTCATCGACACATTTTCCGATGATATCGACCGCGTGAGAGGCCTGCATCTGGAGGGCATGGGTGTAGTTGAACGAGGTGGTGCCCTGGGAGATCGCCCCGACGACATGGAAATTGGGGAAGCCGTGCATTTGCGTGCCGTGCACCGTGCGCATGCCGTCTTTCCACTTCTCATCCATCGAGACGCCGTCACGGCCGATCAGTTCGTAGCCGCCAACCTTGTGGGCGGCGGCGGCAACGTCGAATCCGGTGGCAAAGATGATGCAATCGACCTCAAAGGCGGTGCCGTTGGCATGAACGCTGGTTTCGTCGATTTTGGTCACGCCTGCGCCATCCGTGTCGATGACTTCGACATTGGGATTGTTCAGCGATTCCAGGAAATCGTCACTGAACAGCGGGCGCTTGCACAGATAGTTGTACCAGGGTGTCATCCGTGCGGCGAGTTCCTCGTCTTCAATGATCTCGCCGATCCGGGATCGCAGGTTTTCCATCTTTTCGAAATCGGCCTTCTGGATGACGTCCATCGGATTGAAGGACTCACCGGACTTGACGGCAGCACCCATATGCCCCCTGACACGCAGGAAGAAATCCGTCCAGCCGTCAGCGACCAGGTCACTCTCCGGGTGTGTTCCCGGCGTGATGTTGGTTTCGAAGTTGGTGACCCGCTCCTGCTGCCAGCCCTTCGGCTGGTTGCGGAACCAGTCGACATCGGTCTTGGAGTTATTGCGCGCTGCCAAGGCTGAGGGCGTGCGCTGAAAAACCAGCACTTTTGCCGCCGATTCGGCAAGTTTCGGGATGATCTGCACAGCGGTTGCGCCTGTACCGATGACCGCGACGCGCTTGTCGCTCAGGCCAGTCATACCGCCATCCATGTTTCCGCCGGTATAGTCATAGTCCCAGCGGGCCGAATGGAACATCTTTCCCTTGAAGTCCTTGATGCCAGGCACCCCCGGCAGTTTGACCTTGGCAAGCGGCCCCTGGCTGACAGTGACATGATGAGCACGGATTTCATCGCCCTGGTTCGTGCGAATGATCCATCGGGCCAAATCATCGTTCCACCTGATGCTCTCGACCCCCGTCTGAAACAGGGCACGATCATACAGATCGAAATGCCTGCCGATTGCCCGGCAATGTTCGAAAATCTCACCTCCGGAGGCATAGCGCTCGCTGGGAATGGTGCCGACTTCCTCCAACAGGGGCATATAGACATAGGCCTCGATATCGCATCGAATTCCCGGATAGCGGTTCCAGTACCAGGTCCCGCCGAAATCGCCGGCCTGTTCAAGAATGCGGAAGGATTTGATGCCCTTTTTCCTGAGGCTTACCGCCGTCAGGAGGCCGCCAAGACCACCGCCGATGACAGCCACCTCGAGGTCTTCAACAATGGGATCGCGGGTGAGAACCTCCTTCAGATACGGATCTCGGTCGAACTCTTCGAATTCTCCCTCGGCATCGATATATTGGGCTTCTCCATCCGACCTTAGACGCTTGTCGCGCTCCTCCCGGTATTTCCTGCGCAGTTCGTCAGCGTTATAGCTCTCTGAGTTGCCTTGCGTTTCCGGCATCAGATTTCCTCCCTGGATCGTATTTCTGTCGACGTGTCGTCGAATTCAGACGGAACAATAGCAAACTCAATCTTACATGCAAGCATGTTAACGCTCTTTTTTTGGAATGCTTCGACATTCCCCGGGGCGGGTCCTTGCGTGTTTCATGACCGGATTATCGGCCAGCACCGACATAATGTGGCGAGGAAGCTCCTATGTGCCCGGCTCAGGGTGCTGCAGTGACCCTGTGGTCGAGTGTCTACCTTGATCTCAAACCAATTACGCCGGGTGTCGTGAT
Source organism: Rhizobiaceae bacterium (assembly GCA_028279875.1). GTDB lineage: Bacteria > Pseudomonadota > Alphaproteobacteria > Rhizobiales > Rhizobiaceae > Hoeflea_A. The sequence continues at coordinate 76,716 of JANQMU010000132.1, read as the reverse complement.
GTTTGCCGCTTGGATGGACAACTCCGATGGTCGAGCCGTATGCAAAAGCAACTGGCCACCATGGCAGGCCGTATGGTGGCTGGACAAGAATGCAAGCATGCTGGCATAACAATCCGATGCATAGGTCAAATGGTCACCACAGCCTTGACCCTCCGACAGCCATGGGAAGTAAAGTTGAGCAAAAAAGACACCGTATATGATCTTGTCATCAAGCGCCTCGTCGATGCGACCTATAAGTTCGGGGAGCAGATTTTTGTCAAGGACTTGGTGGATGAAACGAATACGAGCCGCCAGCCCGTGATGAGCGCACTCAATCATCTGGCTGCGGATGGTTTTGTCCGAATCGCGCCTCAGGTCGGGTGCCAGGTGATCAACCCCTCAGCAGCAGCGATTCAGGATTTCTATCTCATGTTTGGTCATATGGAAGCGTTGCTGGCGAGCCTTGCGGCGGAGAGACGAACTGAAACGCAGATCGAATCGCTTCACGCCGTACAGAGTGACATTATTGCCCTGCGCTCTGACGATCGAAGGCGTACCCAGAAATTCGCGTCTCTCAATCAGGAGTTTCATGGAATCATCCATGAGATGGCCCATTCCGCATTGGTTGCCGAACGTCAGCGCCCCAATTTCAACATGTCGGACTTCTTCATCGCACAAACAGCCGGATTTGAGAATCTGATCGGCGACGCCAAGGACGATCATCGGATGCTCATGGAAGCAATCGATCAGGGGGACGCCAAACTGGCGTATGAGGTCGCTCTGCGGCACATCCTCAATGTGGCAAAGAAGACAGCACCGGATCGTCCCCACGTAAAAGCAAACTAAACTCTAGTAACATGCTTGCATGTTACTAGAGTTTATGAGAGGTTTCCCCGAACACGGCTTTCGGTCGAAGCGCGTTGAATTGCGCTTTGAGAGCCGTACGGCGTCGATTTGCCGTTCTGCCGTGATGCGTTTTGGGGGGGGCGTCATGCCGATTGCGGCCGGTTGCGAAGGAATTGAACCGACAGGGTCTCTGTCGCCGATCGGATGTTTGCTCCCGATCGTGGATCGGGATCTCTCCTTCATCGAGTTTGCGGCAACAACCAGAGAGTCAAGACAATGATTGATACAGCCGACCAGGGTGAGCCTATCGCCGTCCATGCCATGCGCTTGCGCGACGCGTATAAGGGGTCGCCGATCCCGTCGCTTCGAGATGATGTTTCCGCTGGAGACGCTGAAACGGCCTATGCCATCCAATCGGCCAATACCGAACACTGGAAAGCAGCAGGCCGCAAAATCTCCGGCCACAAAATCGGGCTGACCGCGAAGGCAGTGCAGGCCCAGCTTGGCGTTGATCAGCCGGATTACGGCTCTCTCTTTGACGACATGGAAATAGCCGATGGTGGCGTCCTCGACCCATCGACCGTCTTGCAGCCAAAGGCCGAAGCCGAAGTCGCACTGATCCTGGGACAGGATCTGATCGGGCCGAATATTGCGGCCGACGACGTTCTGACGGCCACTGACTATGCCGTCGCGGCCATTGAGGTCGTCGACAGTCGAATCCGGGATTGGAATATCACCTTCGCCGATACCGTCGCAGACAATGGATCATCCGCCTTCTATGTCCTGGGCGCCGAACGGCATTCGATCCAGGGCCTCGACCTCTATACATGCGGAATGGTCCTTGAAGTGAATGACAAGATCGCCTCGGTCGGAGCCGGCGCAGCCTGTCTGGGCCATCCACTCAATGCGGCCGCCTGGCTGGCTCGAACGGTTGGACTGAAGGCCGGTCAAACTGTTTTGACCGGCGCCCTTGGTCCGATGGTTGCGATTGAACCCGGTGACAAAGTCGTCGCAAGGATTGGGGGTCTCGGAACCGTTTCCTTCAGCTATGGCGTTTCGTCGTGAGTGCCAAGACCAAAGTTGCCATCATCGGCTCCGGCAATATCGGTACTGATTTGATGATCAAGGTCCATCGCAGTTCCCGGATATTGGAAATGGCGGCGCTGGTGGGCATCGATTCGGCATCGGATGGTCTTGCGCGCGCAGCGCGCATGGGGGTTGCGACAACCCATGAAGGGATTGATGGCCTCGCCGCCCTGCCGTGCTGGAATGAGATCGGGATTGTCTTTGACGCGACGTCTGCCGGTGCCCATGCCCGCCACAGCGAAATGGTCACGCGGGCTGGAAAGGTGATGGTCGATCTGACCCCTGCGGCGGTTGGCCCCTATGTGGTTCCCGTCGTCAATGGCGAGGACCATTTGGCTGCGGCCAATGTGAATATGGTCACATGTGGCGGTCAGGCGACCATTCCGATCGTTGCCGCGATTTCTGCCGTCGCGGATGTTGCCTATGCTGAAATCGTGGCCTCGATTTCGTCCAGATCCGCAGGCCCCGGCACACGGGCCAATATCGACGAGTTCACCGAAACGACTGCCAGAGCCATCGAAAATGTCGGCGGCGCAGGTCGTGGCAAGGCGATCATCATTTTGAACCCGGCCGAACCGCCGCTGCTCATGCGTGACACTGTGTTTGTCCTGTCGCAAGGCGCCGAGGAAGCGACCATCAATGCCGCCGTGACCGAGATGGTTGCCAGGGTTGCAGCCTATGTGCCCGGCTACCGGCTCAAGCAAACCGTTCAGTTCGAGCGTTTTGGTGAAAATGATCCGGTGCAAATCCCCGGATATGGAACGTTCAGGGGTATCAAAACCACCGTGCTTCTGGAGGTTGAGGGCGCCGCCCATTACCTGCCCGCCTATGCCGGAAATCTCGACATCATGACCTCTGCGGCACTGTCCACTGCGGAGCTGATCGCCACGCGTCGCAGGGAGGATGCTGCATGAGCCGCTTCGATCCGAAGACCGACACATTGTATATTCAGGATGTGACGCTGCGCGATGGCATGCATTCGATCGGGCATCGCTACACGACGGAGCAGGTCCACGAGATTGCCGCGTCGCTGGATGCCGCAGGTGTCGATGCGATCGAGGTCGCCCATGGGGATGGGCTGAAAGGCTCTTCCTTCAATTATGGTTTTGGCAAGGAGACCGACTGGTCCTGGATCGAAGCCGCCGCCGATGCCACCAGAAACGCGGTTCTGACGACGCTTTTGATTCCCGGCATCGGCACGATTGAAGATCTCAGACAGGCGCATTCGCTCGGTGTTCGCTCCGTGCGCGTTGCAACCCATTGTTCGGAGGCTGACATTTCCCGTCAGCACATCGGCGCGGCGCGAGACCTCGGCATGGATGTGTCGGGTTTCCTGATGATGAGCCATATGATCGCCCCCGACGCGTTGGCGCAGCAGGCAAAGCAGATGGAAAGCTACGGTGCGATTTGCGTCTATTGCACGGATAGTGGCGGTGCGATGGACATGGCCGATTATCGCCGTCGACTGGAGGCCTTTGATCGTGTCCTGCGGCCGGAAACACAAAGGGGGGTTCACGCCCACCACAATCTCTCCTTCGGTGTCGCCAACTCGATTGCCGCGATCGAGTGTGGAGCCATGCGCGTGGATGCAAGCCTGGCCGGTATGGGCGCCGGTGCCGGCAATGCACCGCTGGAGGTGCTGATTGCAGCTCTGGATAAAAAGGGCTGGCGGCATGGATGTGATCTCTACGCCCTGATGGATGCGGCGGATGATCTGGTTCGTCCGCTTCAAGCCCGTCCGGTCAGAGTTGACAGGGAAACGCTCAGTCTGGGATTTGCCGGGGTTTACTCCAGCTTCCTGCTTCACGCCGAACGGGCCTCGAAGGCCTATGGTGTCGACACCCGTTCCATTCTGGTCGAACTGGGACGCCGCCGCATGGTCGGCGGGCAGGAAGATATGATCGTTGACGTGGCGCTTGATCTCGCCGGAAAAACAGAAACGGAAAAAGTCTGAGGGGAGGAAGACAGTGGATTTTCAGATTGCGGGTCGCACCGCCCTCATTTGCGCAGCCAGCAAAGGGTTGGGGCGCGGCTGCGCCATGGCATTGGCACGCGAAGGCGTCAATGTCGTCATCAACGGACGAACGGAAGAAACCCTGGAGATGACGGCGAACGACATCCGTGAAGCGGCTCCTTCGGTCTCCGTTACGACCGTTCCCGGCGACATTACCGAGCAGGCTACGCGCGAAGCTCTGGTCGACGCTGCGCAGGGCAAGCCGGATATCCTCGTCAACAATGCCGGCGGTCCGCCGCCGGGCGATTTTCGCGATTGGGACCGGGACACCTGGGTCGCCGCTGTCGATGCCAACATGCTGTCGGCGATCGAATTGATCCGGCTGACGGTCGATGGAATGGCCGAACGCGGTTTCGGGCGGGTCGTCAATATCACATCGTCCGCCGTGCGCGTCCCGATCCCGGTGCTTGGGTTGTCCAATGCCACACGGGCGGGGTTGACGAACTTCGTCTTTGGTCTTGCGCCGTCGCTTTCGTCCAGGGGCGTTACCATCAACAATCTGTTGCCCGGCCCGTTTGACACCGACCGGCTTCGCAAATCCAAGGAAATCACCAAACACCTGACCGGCAATCCCGTTGCCGGCCGGGTCGGGGATCCGGCCGAATTGGGTGCAACCTGCGCATTTCTTTGCAGTGTCCAGGCGGGATACATGACCGGTCAGAATCTGCTTCTCGACGGCGGGTTGTATCCGGGGAGTTTCTAGAAAGTCATTCGAGCTGTCGCTCATCCAGAACGGCGGCTCTTTTTCCAAAAGACCATGACGATTTGAGCTATCTGCGTTTGATGACGTGCCTCGAAAACCGAAAAAAACTTGTCTTCATAATTTTAGGATGCTAGCATGTTACACGAAATGCAGTCGCACGAGTGATGTGCCTGCGCGGAGAGGCCGGACCGTCTTTCACGGCAAGCTGAAGCAACGGCCCTGAAGAGGAATGCCCGACTTAATGGGCGATTTGGGAGGATCAAATGAGGAAATTCAATCTGGGCCTTGGCGCGATTGTCGCGGCTGTGTCACTTCTTGCTGCGCCGGTCCTTGCCGATGAGCTGACAGTGGCGACATTCGTACCGCCGCAGCACCATACGAACACCAATGTCTGGGACTGGTTCGGGGAAGAAGTTGCCAAGCGCACCAATGGCGAGTTGACCGTGCGTGTCTACCCGGCCGGTCAGTTGGGCGCAGGGCCCGTTCAGCAATACCGTCGTGTCGTCGAGGGTGTGGCTGATGCCGTTCTGGGTGTCGCAGGCTACACGCCCGACCTATTCCCCGTTGCCATGCTGACCGTACCGCCAGGCACGGCAAAGGACTCAAACGAGCTTTCCGCTGCGTTTATCGCCAACTGGGACAAGCACTTTGCCAAGGAATTCGACGATGTCGTCTTTCTTGGAATCGGTTTTCCGGCAGCCCTGTCCATCGCGGCGACGCGCGATCTGTCGGTCCTGGAAAACTGGAAGGGCGCGAAAATCGTTCCCTATGCGGCATCCATGGGGCCTCTGATCGAGGCCATGGGCGGGGTTTCCGTGCAGATGCCGGTGACGGAAATCTATACCGCGCTGTCTTCAGGGACGATTGATGGTGCCGTTGCCGCGCATAACAACATGATGCCGCCCTGGAACTGGCGCGAAGTGGCGACGTACTACATCGACAATGTGCCCCCGCAATTCCAGACCGTCTATTTTGCGATGAACAAGCAGCGATATCAGGCCCTCCCGGAGGCACAACGCGCGGTGATTGACGAGCTTGCCGGCGAGGCCTTCACCAAGGTTGCTTCCGCAAGTTTCCACAATGCCGACACGGATGCGCTTGCGGGCATGAAGGCGATGGACGATCCGAGCTTTGAGTTCATTACGGTCACCGATGAGGAGCGCGCCAAAATGGATGCTGCGGTTGCCGGCGGACTTGAAGAGATCTTTCAGTCCTATGAGGCGAAAGGCATTCCCAATGCCCGTGGGATCTACAACGATCTGCATGGCTTGTCGGATTAGGTGATCACCGGGCTGAAGGGAATCCATGAGGTCTCTTCAGCCCGGCGCGGCCAGCTCAACTGGAAAACACGATGGATGATTCTCTTCCTTCGGCGCGAGGCACGGGCGCGTGGGACAGAGCCCTGTCCCGGGTGGTGTTCATCGCGGGCGGCGCGACGCTGGCCTTCATGACCCTTCTGTCGACCTTCAACGTCCTGATCATGCGCAAGGCGCTCAATGACCCGATCCGCGGAGCCGAGGACCTGATGGTCCTGGCTTTGGTCACGGTCGTGGCCATTGCAATCCCGTTCGGCGCACGCACCGGCGCGCATATCGAGATCGAGCTTCTGGAACCTTACATGAAGCGCCGATTCGCCAATGTGACCCTGGCCTTGATGAAACTCATCGCCATCGGTCTTGTGGCGGTCCTGTCCTGGCAACTCTGGAAGGCTGGCGGGGAAGCCGCGCGATTTGGCCAGGCATCGCAGCAACTGGTGATTTCGTTTGGACCGTTTTATCGGATCCTGGCGGTTTCGACCGCAGTCTATGCGGTCATCCTGGCTGTCGATTTCGTGCGATTGGTCGCGGGTCGTCCGATCCAGTCCATTCATCTGACATCGGATGACGACATATGAGCCTGATCTCCATCGGTCTCATCGGTCTCGTCGTCATGTTCGTTCTGATGGCGCTGCGGCTGCCGGTCGCCCTTGCCATGCTGGGTGTCGGATTTTTCGGAACGGTCTTCGCCAATGCGGCGCGTTTTCTGAGCTTTGACATGCCGGCGAACATGGCCTGGGAGAGAAGCTGGCGCATCGCCTTTTCCAATCTGTCCGGCGAGACATTCGAGGCGGCGTCCAACTATAATCTGCTGGTTATCCCGATGTTCATCCTGATGGGCAGCATCGCAGGAGCCAGCGGCATGTCCGCCGACCTTTTCCGTGCCGCCTATCGCTGGATGGGGCACATGCGCGGCGGGCTGGCTTCGGCGACGGTAACGGCCTGTGCGGGGTTTGCGGCGCTCTCGGGATCTTCACTGGCCTCCGCCGTCACGATGGGCCGTGTCGCCCTGCCCGCCATGAGGCGGTACAATTACAGTGACTCCCTGGCGACGGGATCTGTCGCGGCCGGCGGGACCCTCGGCTTTCTGATCCCGCCATCCGGCGGGATGATCATCTACGCCGTTCTCACGGAGCAGAGTATCGGGCGCCTTTTCATGGCGGGTGTGTTTCCCGGAATACTGCTCACCATATTGTTCATCGTCGCCATTTCGCTCATAACGCGCCGCCATCCGGCGGCCGGTCCCCGCGGCGAGCGGGCCGGTGCGGCCGAGCGGTGGAGTTCGGTTGTCGCGTCCCTGCCCATCGTTCTGGTCGTCGTCCTGGTGATCGGGGGCATGTATACGGGGTTTTTCACGCCGGTGGAGGCGTCGTCCGTCGGGGCATTTCTGACCTTCGTCGTTGCCGTCGCCCGACGGCGGCTGTCAATCGCGAGCCTGCGTGACATCGTCCTGCAGACCATGAGCGCCACGGCCACGATCTTCCTGATCCTGATCGGCGCCTTCGTCTTCATCCCGTTCATGTCGCTGACCGAAGTGCCGCAGAGGCTGGTCGAGATACTCGTCGCTTTGCCGATACCGGACTACGGCATCCTGATCATGATCGTCCTGGCCTATCTGGTCCTGGGCATGTTTTTGGACACGATGGCGATGCTGGTTCTGACGATCCCGGTCGTCATTCCCATCGCCATCGGCCTGGAATGGGATCTGATCTGGTTCGGGATCATCGTCGTCATCGCGCTGGAGATGGGCATGATCTCCCCGCCCGTCGGCATCAACGTGTTCATCGTGAAGTCCATCGCGCCGGATGTGCCGATGGGGCGCATATTCCGCGGCATTTGGCCGTTCTGGTTCGCGATGCTGGCCATGATCATCCTGCTCGCCATATTCCCGGAAATTTCGCTCTATTTACCAAGACAGGTGGTCGGATGACGCTGACGCTCTATTCCCCGGCACCGGCGACCATTCGCATGCATGCGTTGAACGAAGTGTTGGGGAAACGGCTGTTGGCAGCGGGCATTGTCAACACGGTGGAGGCCGTCGCGCTTCCGGAGGCCGTGAACGATATCTGTCATCTGGAGGCATCGGAGCGCGCGATGCGTCTGCCGATCATGACGGCGGTCGATCTGCTTCCGGCGATACGGCAGACCGGCCCGCAATGGCATTCCTACACACGCGCCAATGATGATCTTCGCCTCCTGGCATCCCTTTATGATGTGGGCTTCGGAATTTCCGTGTTTGATCCGGCCATTCAATCCCCGCAAGACCTGAAGGGCAGGGCCGTCCATTGCCCACCGCGCCCGTCATCGGTGCGCCTGCTGACCGAAGCGCTTCTTTTCGACGGCTGGGGTCTGAAAGGGGAGGTGGACCTCATCGACAGTCGGCCACCCGATCTGGCACCCTTGATTGCCGATGGGACACTGGCGGCAACCAGCTGGAACCTCGTGACGCTTGAAGGCGATGTCACGACGCCTCTCATCCCGGCCGGATCCCGGTTTCTGCCGATCGATGATGCAACGCTGGAAAAGATGAATGCTGCCATGGCGGCCCCGCTCGGCAGCTGCCGTGTGGACGACACGCCGGTCATTGCGTTCAGACAGGGAATCTGCGCGTGGGACGAAACCCCGCATGGCCTTTGCCGGAAAATCCTCGACGTCCTTGCGGAAGGGGAAACACCATTTTTCGACGATCCGGCGCGCCAGGCGGACTGGCCGGGCCTGGCAACAGAACACCTTCATCCGAGCCGTTTGTGACGGGTCCCGCCTGCCGGCAACACGCCGGCAGGCTAACATTTTAATGGGTCAGGAAATCAAGGACCATCCGGTTGAACCGGTCGGCATGCTCCCACTGGGCCCAATGGCCGCAATTGTTGAAAACATGCAATTGCGAGTTCGGGATGCTCGCCAACAGGCGCAGCCCGGCATCCATCGGCACAAACCTGTCATTGCGTCCCCAGATGATCAGGGTGTCCGCCTGGATTTTGGTCAGTTGCGGTCCGTAATCCGGATATTGTCTGGGGTCGAGTTCGAAGCTCTTGACGAAGTTGCTCAGGTGCTCTTCCCGGCTCATCATGTTGTTGAGCCGCAGTTCGAACAGTTCTTCGGTCAACTCACTGGTGTCAAAAACGAAGATCTCCATCAGCGCCCTGATATTCTCGACCGTGGGGTCGCGGTAAAGCTTCATGATCCGCTTGATCCCCTCGGTCGGCATGGGCTGGAACGGGCTGATCCCGCCCGTGCCGCCGCCCATCAGGATGAGCTTTCCGACCCGGTCGGGATTGTCGAGCGTGAAGGCTGTGCAGCTTTGCGCGCCCATCGAGTTGCCGACAAGATGTGCCCGTTCTAGGCCCTCGGCATCCATGAATCCTTTGACGAAATGCGCGTTCAGATGCGAACGCGACCCGTTGCAGACGATGGGAGAGCTTTGGCCCCAGCCGGGAACATCCAGCAGGACCACCCGGTAACCGGCATCGGCCAGCGGTGTGATGTTGCGATTGAAGTTGGCCCAGCTGGTGGCGCCGGGACCGGACCCGTGCAGCATGATGACGGTATCGCCACCCGAGCCGGGGTCGCAGTCATTGTAGTGGATTTCATGATCCTTGCCGTCTTTGGGAACGGTCACGAAACGGCTGGTTTCGGCCTCGGTGTATTGCTTGCCCATAAATGGTCTCCGATGGGATGGGTTTGCTGATTCAGGCAACGATATCTGCGGCTGCCGTGACTGATTGAGGGGTCGTTTCCGGCATCCAGATCACCGCAGTTGCGGCCATTGCGTGGTTTGACGTCGCCAGCATTCCGCCCTCCCAAACGGTCGTTGCCGCGACAAACTGTCAATATCGGAGCCCGGACAGTCGAACGACCGATTTGACAATAAAATGCTAGCATTTTACTATCAAAGATGTAAAGTGGTGATACGTCACTTGTGGCCCGATTGCACGGGACCCGACATGCGGGTCCAACAACCTGCTCCCAAAGCGATGAAGGGGCAAAAATACAAAGGGGAGGACAAACATTGCTTGTTGGATCAGTCTGCATGTCGCACAGTCCGTTGCTGGACAAAATCCGCGCGGCGGAAGAAACCGAGAAGGCGTTCAACGATGCCCTCGACACAGTGCGCGACAAGGTTGCGGCGCTGGAACCCGATTTGGTCATCATGTTCTATCCGGACCATGTAAACGGGTTTTTCTATCGGCTCATGCCCTCATTCTGCGTCGGCATCGAAGGCGAATCCCTCGGTGACTACGGCTCTGCTGCGGGCAAATTGACATTGCCTGTCCCGGTGGCCGAGGATCTGGCCCAGTCCATCGTCGATCAGGGCGTGGACACGGCGGTTTCCTATAAAATCGCCGTTGATCACGGGGCAGTCCAGCCGCTGGAATTGCTGTCGGAGCGCCATGAAATGCCGCCCTTTATTCCTGTCTTCGTGAACTCCGCCGCGGCCCCGCGGCCGACCTTTGACCGGGTCCGTGCGCTTGGGCGCGCCGTCGGCAAATGGGCCGCTGCACGACCGGAGCGGATCCTCGTCATGGGCTCGGGAGGCCTGTCTCACGATCCGCCCGTACCGGCGCTCGCGACAGCCAATCCGCAGGTGCGCGAAATGCTGATCGAAGGGCGTGAGATGACGTTCCAGCAACGGTTTGCGCGGACAAATCGGGTGCTTGGCGAAGGCGTGAAAGCGCGCGAAGGCAAGTCCGAACTCCTGCCGCTGGACCCGGAATGGGACAAAGGCCTGCTCGATGCATTCATGGCCGGTAATCTGACGACGCTGGATCAGATGCCCGACGATGTCCTGACGCGGACGGGTGGTCGTGGTGGCCACGAGGTGCGCACCTGGTTTGCTGCTCTGGCCTGCCTGCAGGAAGCCGGTGAGTATGAAGGGACCGTCGAATATTATGAACCCGTCGATGCCTGGTTGACCGGAATGGGTGTGTTCACGGCCGTTCCGAAAGCCGCTGCCCAGTAGACAGCGCGTACCGCACAGCGTGCTATGCTGCGGAACGTGAGGTCCGTGAAGTTCGGGGGCGAGGGCACGAGCGACTTCGGCCCCGGTAAAGCCTTTCGGCCAAATTTTCGTGGCGAACGGGATACGGCATGCATTTCTTTAAGGCGCAGGAGCTGCGTTTCGAGAGGCGTTCAGGTGTTGCGCAAATTCCAAGGCGGGGCATAATATGGCCCTTTCAGTCGCCTGATCCGACTGTCGGTTACTGCACCATGTACTTCGTTGAGGAACCTACGCCATGTCCTATCGAATCGCGCCGATGGCCTTCCTTGCAGCTGTATCCTATCTTGCAGCTGTATCCTTGAGCCTGCCCTCTTTCGCCAAAGAAAATCCAAGCCAGACCATTGATTTTGAAGTCCAGGGCACTGGCAGCAAGAACACCACGATAGCTAAGGGCAAGACGGATATATTCGCAACATGTTACGGTCTTGATACCAAGCAGTTTGCCATATCCCAAGGGTATTCGTTTGACATATCATGGTGCAGGTCGCCGGCCGCTGGGATCAGATGTACAGTGAATCAACAGTACGAAGTGGGTCAGCATTGTATCTGTACCAGTGATGAACCAAAATCGCATACAGTGACCATTGAAATCAACGACTGCAATAAACCGGAATAGCCGATGCTCTAACCGGCTTTCAGCGCTCCGGTGTCGATCATCTGCTGGAACATTTCGGTGACCGCGACTTTGACCGGGCCGTATTCCATGCCGAGTTCGCGCTTTGATTTTGAATTGTCAGCCCGCCAGCTATGCCCCATGTTTTTCGCGATCATCGGCCGGGTCAGTTCCTTGCTGACCATTGGCCCGATCAGCCAGACCAGCCATTTCGGCATGGATTTCGTCGGAATCGGCCAGGGGTCTCCGAATTCCGCCTTCAGCGTCTTGCCGAGGTCGAGGAAGGACACAACCTCGCCGAACACGATATTGCGGCCCTCGGCCGTGTCGATGAATCCCGCCCGCATGTGCGCTTCGGCGACGTCGCGCACATCAACCATGCCGATCTCGAAGGGCGGCAAACCGGATTTGAGCGTTCCGTCGCCGAACTGGCGGATGATGTTGTGGGATTCCGACGTCGAGGTTCCGGAGACCGAGGGCCCCATGATGAAGGCCGGGTTGATGGCGACCAGCTTCCACCGGTCCTGGGCGCCGGCCATCTCCCAGGCGGCCCGTTCGGCCAGCGTCTTGGAATAGGCATAGGGCTGATGATCGAGGGATGAGGACGTGTTCCAGACATCCTCGGTGATGATGCCGCCCGGCGCCCCCGCGATATCGGCGGTATCACCGAACATGGCGACGCAGGAACTCGTGAGCACCACGCGTTCGACGCCTGATGTGTCATTTGCCGAGGTCAGGACGTTGCGGGTTCCCTTGAGCGCGGGATCGACCAGATCGCGCTGCGGATCCTCGACGCTGGCGATAAAGGGCGAGGCGGTGTGGAAGACCACCGCGCAGCCCTCCATCGCCTCGCCATAGCTGCCGTCCTCAAGCAGGTCGGCGGCGAAAAACCGCACCGAACCGGGCAATTCCTCCGCAAGCTTTGCCAAATGCGCGATCCGGTCCCGGTTCGCCGGATCGCGCACGGCGGCGTGGACGGTGAACCCTTCTTCGACAAGACGCTTGACCAGCCAGCCGGCGACGAAACCGGTGGCGCCGGTCACCAGGACAGGCTTGCTCGTATCATAATTCGGTGTCGGCATGGGAACCCCTTTTCAAGCTGCGTGTTCGGCTGAACTTAGGGCGGCCGCCGTCGGTCTTGTAGGCATCAGGCGTTGAACCTGGCATTGGCGCCGGCACCGACATCGATCACCTCGCCGGAGATCAGGGCGGCGCCATCGCTGCACAGGAACCTGACCGCCTGGCCGATTCGCACCGGTTCGTAGAACCCGATGGGCATGGGGTGGATCGTCTTTGCCACTTCGTTGAACACCTCGAAGCTCGGATTGTCCGGGCTCAGCGCGCCCAGAACATAGGCGTTGTCGAGCAGCTTGGTGCGGACCAGCGTCGGCGCGACAGCGTTGCAGGTGACATTGTCCTTGGCTGCCGACAGGGCAGTGCTCTTGGCCAGGCCGATCATGCCCCATTTGCTGGCCGAATAGATCGGGAAGTTCTCGCTGCCGGCACGGCCGGTGGTCGACGATATCAGCACGATGCGGCCGGATTTCTGGTCGCGCATTGTCGGCAGTCCGGCCTGGATGGTCTTGACCGCGCCGGCCAGGTTGATGTCCAGGACGGTCTGGATCTGCTCATCGGTGAAATGGCCCATCAGCCCAAGCTGCGTGATGCCCGCATTGGCGATCAGAAAATCGAGGCCGCCGAATTCCACGACCGCCTGGCTCACCGCATCCTTCTGCTTCTGTCCGTCGCGGACGTCGCCCTGGATGGCCAGGCATTTGACGCCCAGCGCCTCGATATTCGATTTCGCCGCTGCGAGGTCCTCGGCGGTTGCCAGCGGATAAGGAACTTCCGGCGGTTGTGATGCGATGTCATAGAGCACGATATTGGCGCCGCCCTTGGCCAGTTCCTCGGCACAGGCATAGCCGATGCCGCGGGCGGCGCCGGTGACAAAGGCCGTCTTTCCGGCAAATTCTGTGCCGGTGTCCCCGTCGGCGGCTGCGGCCGCGGTGCCGACGCTCGCCGCAAGGCCAAGCCCCGCGGCGCCCGCCAGCAAGGCGCGCCGGGAGGGGTCCGCGGGCGCCGATGCCGGTATCTCCCGGGCGGAACTGTTTTCATCATTATTCGACATGGTGTGCTCCTCAAACTGGAATTGTCCCTGGATGAAGCGACCGGCGGGTCGTCTCCTGCGTTTGAGGATAGGAAGCGCAGATGGCCGCAACAAATGCACATCGTGCCAAAAGACATGCGAAAACGGCCATGTGCCGTACGGGCTGCAATGTCAGCAGATTGCGCACTGTACAGGCTGATCAAAGCGTCGCCATCTTGACTCCTGATAATAAGTACGTACTTTTTATTAATGATCAGACTTTCTGTGGATATTGGCGGCACGTTTACGGACATCGTCCTTGAAGGGGAGACACGCCGGGCCACGCACAAGGTTCTCAGCACGCCTGCCCACCCGGAAATCGGCGCGATGAACGGGATCATGGATCTGGTCGGTTCGCAGGGGGTACGGCTCAGCGACGTGCGATCCATCATCCATGGCACGACACTTGCCACCAATGCGCTGATCGAACGCAAAGGCGCACGCGTTGCCTTTGTCACGACGTCGGGTTTTCGCGATGTGCTGGAAATGCGCAATGAAAAACGGTTCGATCAATATAATCTCGATATCGAATTGCCGGCTCCGCTGGTGCCACGGGAATTGCGGCTTCCGCTGAAAGAACGCATGCTGGCGGATGGCGCGGTGCTCCGGGCACCGGATCCGGCGGATATCGACCGGGTGGCGGAGGCAATCAGGGCCAATGATGCGGAGGCCGTGGCGATCGGGTTTCTGCATTCCTACGCCAATGCAGCGCATGAGCGGCTGGTCGGCGAACGGCTTCGCCGATTGCTGGATGACGACGTCACCATCTGCCTGAGTTCCGAGGTCTCACCGGAGGCGCGCGAATATGACCGGTTTTCGACCGTTTGCGCCAATGCCTATGTCCGTCCGCTGATGTCGCGATATCTCGGCCGGTTCAGCGCCGCCCTGAAGAAGGAGGGCTTTGCCGGCGCCATGCTGATGATGCTGTCGGGCGGTGGCGTGACGACGCTGGAACAGGCGGCAAGGACGCCCATACGCGTGGTCGAATCAGGACCGGCCGGCGGCGTGGCGCTTGCGGCGCATGTCGCCTCCGATGTCGGATCGCGACGCACGCTGGCGCTGGATCTCGGCGGCACCACGGCCAAGATCTGCTTCCTTGAAAACAGCGTGCCCCAGACCACCCGAAGGTTCGAGGTGGCACGCGGATGGCGGGACATCAAGGGCAGCGGTCTGCCGGTTCGTGTGCCGACAATCGAACTGGTGGAAATCGGCGCCGGCGGCGGTTCGATCGCCAAGGTCGATGCGCTGTCGCGCCTGACGGTGGGACCGGAAAGCGCCGGTGCCTCGCCGGGGCCGTGTGCCTATCAGCTTGGTGGTACGGCTGCAACGCTGACGGACGCGCATGTCGCCGTGGGGACCATCGCCCCCGACGGATTTGCCGGCGGAACCATCGCCCTCGATCGCCGGAAAGCTGCCGATATCATCGATGAACAGGTTGCCGGCCCCCTGCACATGCGGTCCGTGCATGCGGCTGCGGCGGGAATTGTCGAGATGGCGGACGAAATCATGGCCAATGCGGCGCGCGTCCATGGGCTCGAATTGGGGAAGGACATCGGAGAATTCGATCTGATCGTCTCTGGCGGCGGCGGGGCCCTGCACGCGACTCGGATTGCCGAAAAACTGTCGATCGACCGGATTTATGTCCCGGAAGACGCCGGGGTCGGATCTGCGGTCGGTTTTCTTCACGCGCCGGTTTCGTTTGAGCTGGCACGATCGGTCATGCGTCCTATATCCCGGCTCGACCCGGACGCTCTGGCCGCCGGCATGGGCGCGGCAAGGGATCAGGTCCTGTCGGTCGTGGGCGCGGTGTCGGACGATCTGGCCATCGCGATCACCGCCTATGCCGAACTGCGTTATGTCGGGCAGGGTCAGGATTTGCGCCTGGATTTCGACCCGGACGCTTCGATGCGGACCGAGATTGCATCCCTGGAGACCCGCTTTCATGAAACCTATCGAAGCCTTTACGGCTTCACCATGCCTGAGATCGAGGTCGAGCTCTCAAGCTATGCGATTGCCGGCTCGGCCAACCTGCCGGTGTCATTGCCGAAGGGCGCCACACCGCAATTGGCTGCCGGCGGGCCAGTGAAGAACCGCCACGTCTATGATCTGACGGTCGACGAGCTGGTGCCGTTCAAATCGATCGCGCGGGACTCCTGGCGTCCCGGTGATGCGCTGGAAGGCCCCGCAGTCATTACCGAGGGACAGACCACGACAATCATTCGCAAAGGCTGGTCGGGGAAGAAGCTGGAATCGGGCCATCTCCTGCTGGAGCGGGTGGCGGCATGAATTTGATGGGACAGACGAAAACCATATCCGACCGGGAAAACATCGCCCTGAACGTTGTCTGGAACCGGCTGATCTCTGTCTGTGAGGAGCAAGCCAATGTTTTGATGCGTGTCGGTTTCGGCACGATCGTCCGGGAAGCCGGCGATCTTTCGGCAGGGGTCTTCAACGCCGAAGGCAAGATGCTGGCGCAGGCGGTGACCGGCACGCCGGGCCATGTCAATACGATGGCGGAATCGGTCGGAGCCATGATTGCCAGGGTGGGCGCCGATACGCTCCGGCCGGGCGATGCGCTCGTCACCAACGATCCCTGGCTTGGAGCCGGTCACATCTTCGATTTCGTGGTCGTCACGCCGGCCTTTCTGGACGGAACGATTGTCGGCTATCTGGCTTCGACCAGCCACATCGTCGATGTCGGGGGGATTGGCTGGTCGGCGGTCGGGCGTTCGATTTTCGAGGAAGGTGTCGTCATCCCGGTCTCCAGGCTGCGCCGCCACGGCGAGCTGAATGAGGATATTTTGTCCATCATTACAACGAATTCCCGCATCCCGAAGGAAGCACGCGGCGATATTCTGTCCCTGTTGAGTTGCAACGATACCGGTGTCGACCGCTTGATCGAACTCATGCGGGAATTCGGCTTTCGGTCGCTCGATCAGGTCACGGATTTCATTTTCGAGCGGTCCCGCGCCGGATCGGCGGCGGCGATCGCCGAGGTGCCAAACGGTCGTTTTTCCAATGAATTGACGCTGGACGGCTATGACAGCCCGATCGTGCTGCGCGCTGCCATGGAGATCGAGGATACGACGATCCGCGTGGACCTCACCGGATCCTCGCCGGAAGCCACACGCGGGATCAACTGCCCGCTGAACTACACCAAGGCCTATGCCTCATTCGGCATACGCGCCCTGCTTGCGGGGCACATCCCGAACAACGCCGCATCGCTTGAGGCAATTACCATTGCCGCGCCGCCCGGGCTGATCGTCAGCGCGGAGCGGCCGGCCCCGGTGACGGCGCGCCATGTGGTGGGTCAGGCCCTGCCGGATCTGATGCTCGGATGTCTTGCCCATGCATTGCCCGGCAAGGTGCTCGCGGAAAGTTCCGGTGCGTTGTGGACCATGTCGCTGTCGGGGATCGGAGCACGCCCGTTCTCCTCTCTCAATGTCGCGCTTGGCGGCATGGGTGCGCGGCCGGGCGAGGACGGTTTGTCGACGACCGCCTTTCCCTCCGGGGTGGGATCCGTTCCGGTCGAGATCGCGGAGACGGCCGCACCGGTGCTCTATCACAGCAAGGAATATGCGGCCGATTCCGGAGGGGCCGGACAATATCGCGGCGGACTTGGACAACGGATCGAAATCGGTGCAGTCGAGGATGAACCGCTGGCTCTTTCCGCCGCGGCATTCGAGCGCTTGAGGGTCGGTCCGGCCGGCCGGGAAGGCGGCCTTCCCGGTGGCAGGGGGCGGGTCGAATTCACCGATGGCACCGTCATACAGGACAAAGGCAACTACCAGATTCCACCCGGAGAACGGCTGGTTCTCACAACGCCGGGTGGCGGTGGGTTCGGGAGCCCGGAAAACCGTGATCCAGCCGCACTGGCGCGGGATGTGTCCCGGGGCCTGGTCAGCAGGGAACGGGCCAGGTCTCTGTATCAATTCAACGAATCCCAACAGGAGGAATAGAACCATGAATATGATGAAACACCTTGTCGCCGCCGGGGTTTGCCTGGCAATGGGAACGGGCGCGGCGCTGGCGCAGACCAAATGGGATCTCAGTACCGCCTGGCCGGCATCGAATTTCCACGCCAAGAACGCCATGGCCTTCGCCGACGCCGTTCGTGAAGCCACGGATGGTTCCGTCGACATCACCGTTCACGTCAGCGGCGAAATCGGCGTCAAGATCACGGAAAAACTCTCCGCCGTCGAAAACGGCATCGTCCAGATGGCCGATATGCTGTTGTTCCTGCAGGCCGGCGAAGAGCCGCTGCTGTCGATGGACACGCTGCCCTACCTCATTCAGGGGCAGGACGAGATGAGGGCGTTCCTGCAGGTTGCGTCGCCGGTTTTCGACGACATCGCCGCCAGGCACAATCAGAAAATCCTCTATTACGTGCCCTGGCCAAGCCCCGGCGTCTATTCCAAGAAGGCCATCGTCAGCGCCGACGACATGGCCGGGCAACGGATTCGCGCGTTCAATGCCGCGAGTTTCGAATTTCTGGAAAAGCTGGGTGCGGCGCCTCTTGAAATGCCCTGGGGCGATGTGGCCGCAGCCGCCGCAGCCGGTACGATCGACGGCGCGGCCACATCATCGTCATCGGGCGTTGACGGGAAATTGTGGCAGTTCACCAGCCACTTCAATCCTCTCAACTGGAGCACATCGACCGATGCGGTCACCGTCAATCTGGATGCCTGGAACGCGCTGAGCGACAGCGAACGCAAGGCGATCGAGGATCTGGCCGAAACGATGGAGGCCGAGTTTTGGGCGGTGTCCGCAGCCGAGGATGACGGCAAGGTTGCAATCCTTCAGGAAAACGGCATGACTGTCAGCGCCGCCGATGCCTCGCTTCAGGCCAAGATGGCGGAGGCGGGCAAAGCCATGTGGGACGCCTATATTGCCAAGAACCCGGATGCCAAACCGATCATCGATGCCTATTCCGAGAAGCTCGGGAAATAGGTTCGCGTGGCCGGGCCTAGAGCGTTCTGCGATGACCCTGACGCATTTGATGGTGGCAAATCGGTTCACTCGGCAAGGCGCGTCGCGCAGCGCGATGTGGTGCATCGGGCAAGCGGCGGAACGCAGCCGATGGGCCGATCTGCCGTCACCCTTCGGGCCGGGTGATTTTGCCCACTGGCGTCGTTGGCTTGCACTGGTGGTGGGCTACACCACGGCGTGCAACCCGCCTAGCCAGTGAACAAAATCATCCGGTCAAATGCATCAAGGTCATCACAGAACGCTCTAAGTCTCGGCAGGTCCCGGGTCCCGATCATACTCCGTGATGTATTCGGAGGTCGGTGTACCCGGCCAGCGGATGACGGCTTGCTGAAAGGCGGGCCGGCCAAACAGCCGGTTCGCATAGGCCGCGACACGCGGCTGCGGTTTGTCATTGAGCGGGTGATCTCCGCGCCAGCAAAACGCCATGCCGATCCATTTCAGCCGAAACAGGGATGTGGCCCACATCACGTCGGCCATGGTGTATGCATCGCCGCATACCCACACGCGTCCGTCATCCAGCCGGCGATTGAGGGCGGCCACGGTTGCGACGATCTCCCGGACCGTGGCGCGCATGACGTCGGGCGTCGCCACATGGGCCTTGCCGGCGCTTTCCTTGTCGATCTTGGCGTCGAGGGCAGCCTCAAGCGCCGGATCGCCCCGGGCACGTTCCAGGGCGGCCCTCAGCTTGGCGATCTTGCGGTCGTGCACGCCGGCCATGACGGAGCGGATCTTGCGCGGACGAAAATCGCCGTCGGGATGGGCGCCATAGAGAATGGCCACATGCGGCGTCGCATCGACAATGGCGATCTCGCGGTCAATCCTTTCCCGCTGGGCGGCAGTGATCAATGCAGTTCCTTCGTCACAGGCTGCGTCGATGTGCTCGCAGATGCGGACACTGTCGACATGCACCTGTTTGTCGCGCAGATCGAGAAGCGTCGGAACGACCGCCGGATCGAACCCTTCGGTGCGCATACTTGACCGTCCGGTATAGCCGCGGGCGAGGTCGCGGCCGGCCCGGCCGAGCAGGCGCAACCGGATATAGTCGAGGTGATAGTTGCCGGGCTGGATATTGATGTCGTGGGCGATATAGGAAGCGCCCTTTTCGGCCAGGCAGGCGCGCACTTTCTGCGAGCACAGGGACAGGGCAAAATGGTAGAGTTCGAATCTCGGCGTTCCGGCGCCGATCACCCTGTTCCTTTCCGGATCGGTCAACGGCGCGTTGGCGCGACGTCGACAGGCATCGAAATGGTTGGCCGCCGGGATCACAGGTCCCTTTCCGTACCGGTTTCCACCACCTCCGCCGCCGCAAAACTCGCTCGTTGTTTCATCCGGCCGTAATAGCTGTCCACCGGCGTGTCCGCCCACCAGTCCGCGAAGCCATGAATGGTGAAGCGGGCCAGCGCCGCCGTGGCAAAACAGTCGGCCAGGGAATAGGTCTTGCCGGCCAGGAAAGGCTGGCGGTCGAGGGCCTTGGCAAACTGGTCGACGAGGTCGCGGGTCGCAGCGACATGCCGTTCAATCCCGTCGGCATCCTTCAGCAAGGCCTGAAAGCGGCGATTACCGTCCAGGCGCGCCTCGACAAGCGTGGCAAGGTCCGGCCGCTGCTGCAGCAACTGTTCGAGATAACGACCCCTCGACACGATCTGCGGCGCCGTTCCGTCGGCATCGCGGCGATTTCGGTAAAGCAGGACACCGTAGTGAAGTGCCATGATCCGCTTCAGCCAGCTTTGAGTCGTTTCGTCACCCGACAAATCCGGTCCGGGAAGCGCCTGAACCGTATTGACGATGTTGATGGTGTCGGTGACGATCCTGTCGCCGATCTTCAGTGTCGGCACCACCGCTTTCGGATTGAGAGCGACATACCAGGGCTCGAATTGCTGGTTGGTTTCCATGATATCAATGGGAATGCGGGTAAAGGGCACCCCCTTTTCGACCAGCGCCAGTCGCGCCATCTGCGAGCAGATCGAGCCTGGATGATCGTAAAGCGTCAAGTCCTGCATGGGACAAGACTAGACCCTGACGGTCCGATTGAAAACAACCGTTGGATCCGCCGGCCGGGGCAATCTGGAGCGGGCTCCTTGGGTTGCGGATGGGTTCCGGCCGAAAATCGGCTATATTGGTAGTTGCGAATCCCTTGACTGGACCTGCTATGAAACGTCTGCTTCGCATCCTGACATTCTGCCTCGCGGCCGCTCTCTGTCTGGTTCTGATCGTCCTTGCCATGCTTGGAACCGGGCCGGGGCTGCGGCTGACCGCGTCGCTTGTCAGTGGGGTCGTCAGTTCGGCCGACACGAAGATCGAGATTTCCGGGCTGGATGGCGTGCTAAGCGGCACGTCCTCGGTGGAGGCGATCACCATTGCCGATGCCGAGGGAACCTGGCTTGCTCTGCGCGACGTCAAGGTCGATCTGTCCCGTTGGAGCCTGCTGGCCGGAAACATCGCGGCGTCGCGCCTTTCAGTCGATGCGGTGGATGTGGCACGAAGACCTGTCCCCGGCGAAACGGGGGATGGCGGCGGCGCGATGCTGCCGCAAATCCAGGCCCGGGTGGACAACATCTTCGTCCGGGCTATTGCCCTGGCCGAACCGGTTCTCGGCGAGGCCGCGACACTGCAGCTTACCGGGTCGCTGCTGCTCGACGACAGGCCGGTCGACCTTTCCGGCGTCCTGGAGTTGGTGCGGATCGACGGCAGATCCGGCGAGATTGCCGCCAATTGGAAAGTGTCGCCGGAGAGCAACGAATTGCAATTGGACCTGACGGCGCGCGAGCCGGCCAACGGGCTGCTGGCGCGCGCTATCGACATTCACGGGCTGCCGGCCGTGGATGTCAGCGTTGCCGGTTCCGGACCGCTTGATGACTGGCAGGCGACCCTTTCGGTGAATCTAAACGGCGAGAAGACGGTCGACGGTTCCGTGTCGCTTGCTTTCACCGATGAAAAACAAACGGTGAGCGGTGTGCTCGAGGGACAGCTCGCACCTTTGATGCCGTCGGCGGCGACACCGTTTTTCGCCGGCAACACCCATATCGAGCTGTCAGCCGAGCGGGACGGCGAAAACACCTATCGTATCAACACCTTTTCCGCCCGTTCAGCGCTTGTCGCGTTGCGGGCATCCGGCCATATCCTTCCGGGCACTGACCTGATCGATCTCCGCGCCGATCTGACATTCGGCGCACCGGACAGCGAAATCGCGCTGGACCTGTCGCCGGGTGTGACGCTCTCCATTGGCCACACGCATATCGAAACGGCGCTCAAAGGCAGCCTTCAGAAGGCCGACTGGACCTTGGCCGGATCGATCCAGTCCTTTTCGGACGGTACGCGTTCCTTCACCGGCGCCGAACTGAGCGGCCAATCCTCATCCATCGATTTCCTCGCCGGTGCCGGACCGCTGGCGATCACCGCGCAATTCGCATCGTTCTCCTCCGGACAGGACAGTCTCGACACGCTGGTCGGCGGTCCGGTCAGCGCCAATATCACCGCCGATATCGCAGACGGCCACCTGTCGATCAGGGAATCGCTGTTGACGGCACATCGGCTCAAAGCGGAGGCGACCGGGCGCGTCGACCCCGTCAGGAGCGAATTCGATCTCAGGCTGGCGGCGACAATCGATGCCCGGAATCTGTCGCCCTGGGATGGATTGCTCGGACAGCAGGAGGCGCGACTGTCCGGGCGCGCCAGTCGTGGTGAGGACGGCGTGCTTGTTTTGTCGGACATTGCGCTGGGCAGCGGCAATCTGCTGGCGTCGGCGAAGGGCAGTCTTTCGGCCGAGGCGCTTCAATTCGATGCCGACCTCTCGCTGACCACGTTGAACAGCTTGAATGCGGGGCTCGATGGCGGGCTGAGCGCGACGATCGTTTTGACCGGGTCCCCGGATGCGCCGCAATTCGACCTTCGGGCAGAGGGCGATGACATCACGGTTCTGGGCGAGCCCCTGGAGGGATTCCTGCTTGAAGCAACCGGCGTTTCCGGATCGACCGGTCCGACCGCCGACCTGAAGCTGACCGGGCGTTACGAGAACCAGCCAATATCGGTGACCGCCGGCGTCAAGGCGGGGTCGGATGGCTCGCCGCTGGTCGAGACATTGGATGTGGTTGTGCCCGGTGCCCGCGCGACCGGCAGCCTGCGGGCCAATGCCGCCGGCATTCTTGTCGGGACCTTCGATCTCGATGTGTCGTCGCTCGCCGATCTCGGGCCGTTGCTGTTGCAGGACGGCCTGTCGGGAGCCCTGTCCGGAACGGTGGAATTTGCCGAGCGGGACGCCGTGCAGTCGATCCAGTCGACGCTGACCGCGCAGACACTTGAAATCAACGGCCTGCAATTGTCGGGCACGGATATCTCCGCGCTGATCACCGATCCGCAAAACGCGCTGGCGATCGATGCCACGGTCAGCAACACGGCGGTGACCGTGTCCGGGACCAGCATCCGGAAGGTTCAGTCGCGGATTTCGGGCACGCCGCAGGCCGTGCAGTTCTCCGTCGACGGGTTTTTCCAGGGGGACCCGATCTCCGTCGCCGGCGAGGTGTCATCCCAGCACGGGACGACTTTGCTCGAGATCGACAAGGCCAGCGGCCGCATCGCGTCGATCCCCGTCGAATTGGCGGAGCCGGCGACCATCACGCTCGCGGATGAGGCGACACGACTGGAAACGCTGACCCTGCAGGTGGGTCAGGGACGCATCACCGTTTCTGGCACAATGACGCCACAGCTTTCCTTCGATGTTGATGTTCGCGGGTTGCCGCTGGGCCCGCTCGAAACGGTTGCGCCGACCGGGCTTGGACAGAGCGGAACCGTCAATGCAGCAGCCAGGATCACGGGCACACCGTCTGATCCCCAAGTCTCCTATAATCTTGCGATCGCGGATTTTTCGGTTGCCGCGAGCCGAGAGTCACAAATTCCGCCAATTGCCATCGAAGCGTCCGGCACCTTTGCGTCAAATGTGCTGAAAACAAGTGCAAAAGCGACCGGCGGAGGCATGAACCTGACTGCCGGCGGAACCGTCAACGTTGCCGGCACGCCAACGCTCGATCTGACGGTGACCGGCACGACGCCGTTTGAATTCGCTGCCATCCCGCTGTCGAAGGCCGGGATCTTGCTGGAGGGTGGAGTGACCGTTTCGCTGGCGATCACGGGAACCGCCCAGTCGCCCCAGATCAAGGGCCGCCTGACCACGCAAAACGCGGTGTTCATCGAGGAGAACTCATCCCTGACGATCCGCGATATCGCCGGTGAAATCGATTTCGACGGCACCCGGGCGAACATCGTCAGTCTCACGGGCCGGATGGGAACCAAGGGCGCGCTTTCAGCGACCGGATATGTCGATCTCGATGCGGTGCGCGGATTGCCGGCGGATTTGAAACTGACGGTCAGCGACGGAACCTACAGCAATGGAGAAATCATCACGACGCAGTTCGATGCGGAGATGAGTGTCAGCGGCGCCCTGTTGCGCACCGGCGCCATCGGCGGAACGGTGACGTTGCAGCGAACCGACATCAACGTCCCGGAACGGCTGCCGGCATCCATCCCGCTGGTCGACGTCAGGCACCGGCACGCGTCGCAGGCGGTCGCGGCGCAGGCGCGGGAGATCGCCCCGTCGACGGGCGACAGTGGTGAAGAGGATACCGGCGGCGTCCTCCAGCTCGATCTGACGGTGAGTGCGCCGGCCCGGATATTCCTGAGAGGACGCGGTATCGATGCCGAATTCAGCGGGTCGCTACAGGTCACCGGAACCGTGTCGGCGCCGGTGGCCAAGGGCAGTTTCCAGATGATAAGGGGCCGGCTCGATGTTTTGAACCGGCGCTTCGATTTCGACCGGGGATCCATCACTTTCGCCGGGCCAATGGATCCGAATCTCGATTTCCAGACGACGACCACTGTGAGCGGAGCATCCTATTCGATCATTGTCGACGGCACCGCCTCGGCACCGGAGATCTCATTCACATCAAGCCCGACGGTGCCGCAGGACGAAATCCTCGCCAATCTGTTTTTCGGCAAGGACCTGTCGAAGCTCTCGCCGCTGCAGATCGCGCAACTGGCCAATGCGGTATCGCAACTGGGCGGCGTCAATTCGGGCGAGGGTCTCTTGGGGCGTTTACGCAGTCTCGGAGGACTGGCAGATGTCAATATCAGCCCGGACGACACCGGCGACGGCACTGCGCTTGGCATTGGCAGCTATCTGAACGACCGGACCTATATCAATGTCGAGAAGGGGCTGTCGGGCGGATCAGGCAAAGTGACGATTGACGTGGACCTGACCGAGCATCTCAAGGCACGCGGCGAAGCCAGTTCCGATGGTGAAACCAAGGCCGGGATCTTCTATCAAAGGGACTACTGATCCCTTTCGCACGCCAGTACGGGGCGGTGCATGGGCGGGTTTACGACTTTCAAGCGATTTCTGAAACTGTTTCACTGTCTGTGGGCGCCCGAGTCGGTGGCGCGGGCAACAGCCCTGGCAGTATAGTTCATGCCTCTCAAACAGGAGGCAGCCATGAGTGAGCGACTGGCCCGCAGGATCGATCAGGGCAGGGGCGTCGAGCCGGCCGATCTCGTTCTGAAGGGCGGCCGAATCTTTGATCTCGTCAGCGGCGCTATGATTGAGACCGATGTGGCGGTCTGCGATGACACCATTGTCGGAACCTGCGGGCAATTTGACGGCAAGGTCGAGATCGATGTCACCGGCAAAACGATCGTGCCGGGGTTCGTCGATACCCATCTTCACATCGAATCCTCACTGCTGACGCCCTATGAATTCGATCGCTGCGTGCTCCCAAAGGGAATCACCACTGTGATCTGCGATCCGCATGAAATCGCCAATGTTCTCGGCGTGGCCGGTATCCGGTATCTCCTGGATTGCGCGGTCCATACGGTAATGGATATCCGCGTTCAGCTCAGCAGTTGCGTGCCGGCAACGGCATTCGAGACCTCCGGCGCAAGTTTGACGGTCGATGACCTGTTGCCGTTCAGAACCCATCCCAAGGTCCTTGGCCTCGCCGAATTCATGAACTATCCGGGCGTGCTGGCGAAGGATCCGGAATGCCTGGCCAAGCTGGAGGCCTTTGCCGACGGCCATATTGACGGACATGCGCCCAAGGTGCGCGGATATGATCTCAATGGCTATCTGGCGGCCGGCATGTCGACCGATCATGAGGTAACGACGGCCGAGGAGGCCCGCGAGAAGCTTGCAAAGGGCATGCATGTGCTGATCCGGGAAGGGTCGGTGTCGAAGGATCTCGAGGCCCTCATTCCGATCATCACCGAGCGATATTCACCCTTTATCGGGCTGTGCACGGATGACCGCAATCCGCTCGATATCGGCGAGCAGGGCCATCTCGATTACATGATCCGCACCGCCATTTCGGCCGGCACCGAGCCGCTTGCCATTTACCGTGCCGCCAGCCTGTCCGGGGCGCGGGCCTTCGGCCTGACGGATCGCGGCCTGGTCGCTCCGGGCTGGCGCGCCGATCTGGCGATTCTCGATAACTTCGAGCAGTGCCGTGTCGGCTCGGTGATCTGCGCCGGCAAGCCGGTGACGGCAGAGCGCTTCGACGCGCGCACGGTCGTGTCCCCCAGCGGCCGCAACAGTATCAAGGCGCCGCGTGTTTCCGCATCCGATCTGGAGGTAGCAGAAGCGCCGGGCCAGACGCCGGTAATCGGTGTCGTGCCGGGCCGGATCATCACGGAACATCTGCGGCTGGACCTGTCGAAACGGGACGGCCGGCCGCAGATCGACACGCCTAACGACGTGGTCAAGGTGGCAGTCATCGAGCGACACGGCAAGAACGGCAATATCGGTGTCGGGTTCGTCAAGGGTTTCGGCATGAAGCGCGGGGCCATCGGTTCGACGGTCGGCCATGATTGCCACAATATCTGTGTCGTCGGCGCCAATGAGGACGACATGGCCGCGGCTGCCAATCGTCTCGGTGAAATCGAAGGCGGTTTCGTGGTGGTCGAAAACGGCGCGGTTCTGGCGGAAATCAGCCTGCCGATTGCTGGTCTGGTCAGCCTGGAGCCCTTCGAGACGGTGCGGGAAAGACTGGCCGTTCTGCGCAAGGCGGCGCTGTCACTCGAAACGGTTCTTGAGGAACCTTTTCTGCAGGTTGCCTTCCTGACGCTGCCGGTCATCCCGCATTTGAAGATAACCGATCTCGGTATGTTCGACGTCGACCGGTTCCAGCCGATTCCGTAAGGCGCCTCTGCTGGTGTCGCCGTTCCAGGCCGATGCAGCCCCACAGCACGCCGAGCAGGATGTAGAAATGCCGCCAGTGATCGATGTCGATTACGGTGCCGATCAGGATATGGCCGAGAAAGACCACATAGACGCAGATGAAATAGGGCTGCCACGGCCGGTCCCGCAGCAGGTATTTGAGGCCTGCGGCAAGAGTCCAGACAACTAGTGTCAGGAAGGCGAGGAAGCCGATCCAGCCATAGTCCAGGAGGGCTTTCAGCCAGATATTGTGGGTGTCTTCGCCATAGATCTTTCCGAATTCGACGGGGCCGATCCCCAGCGGCTTTTCCATCGACAGGGCAAAGCCGAGCCCGTAGCGCGCAAACCGGCCAAAGCGCGCGGCATCATATTCCTGGACAAGCTGGGCCCTGACCGCAAACAGCTCTGACACCTGTTCGAACTGCAGTGCAATCGCAAGCGTGACGGCAATCAGCATGAAACCGGTCAGCCCAAGCAGGAAGATGCGCATGCGAAACAGTTGCGTTCGCTCCCGAAGCAGCATCAGCAGCACCAGAAGAAGCATGCTGAAGGCGTAGAGGCCCCAGGCGGCGCGCGAGAACGACAGGAAGACGCCGAGGGTCAGCACCAGCAAGGCCAGCAGCCGGAGTGGTGCGGCGGCCAGTCGATCGGTCAATATCTGATGGACGAGAAAGCAGCACGGCAGGATCAGATAGGGTCCGAAGACATTCGGGTCCTGGAAGGCACCCATGGCGCGATCGTAGCGCAGGAAGGATTCGGCTGCGGGGATCGCGCCGAAATAGCCGAGAATGCCGAGCATGGCGGTGATGAGCGCTGCAAAAATATAGGCTGTGAATATAATCGGCAGGCGTTCGCCGTCGTCTTCAATGACGGCAGCGAAAAATACCGCCGACAGGCCGAGGAACAGCGACACGGCCATATACAGCGCACCGTCGCTGCTCAACTCGTTCATCGTCGTCAGCGACAGCATCCCGCCAATGTTGAAAATGATCAGCAATGTCAAGGGGGTGGCGGCGACCCTTGAGATTTTCAGTCCGAACAGGAACCAGATCGCAATGAGTGCCACCATGTAGAGTTCGTAAGGGGCCGGTTCGTTCATGACGAACCCGGTCAGGAAAGCCCCGATGGCAAGACAGGCCTTGCCGATCGCCGGGACTACGGCCCGGCCAAACGGCTGGTGGATGGCGGTCGCGGGTTTCAATAGGCATTTTCCGAGTTCAGGAGCCGTAAGGGGGTCAGTAACAGGATCTTCAGGTCGAACAGAAGCGACCAGTTTTCAATGTAATAGAGATCGAAGGCGGTGCGCTGCTTGATCTTCTCGTCATCGTCCACTTCGCCGCGCCAGCCATTGATCTGGGCCCAGCCGGTGACGCCGGGTTTGACCCGGTGACGGGCGAAATAGCCGTCGACGACCTCGGCGAACAGCCGGTCATCGGTTTGCGCCATGACTGCGTGGGGGCGGGGGCCGACGAGGGACAGGTCGCCGCGGAGCGCATTGAAGAATTGCGGCAGCTCATCGATGGAGGTGCGCCGGATAAATCGGCCGACCGGGGTGACCCTCGGGTCGTCTTTGGTGACGACGACCCGGGCGGCGGGGTCGCTTTGATCGGTATACATGGACCGGAACTTGAAGACGTTGATCACCTCATTGTTGAAACCGTGCCGCTTCTGGATGAAGAGGACCGGCCCTTTCGAGGTCGCCTTGATGGCGATTGCCGTCACC
The DNA here is from genome assembly GCA_028279875.1 of Rhizobiaceae bacterium. GTDB lineage: Bacteria > Pseudomonadota > Alphaproteobacteria > Rhizobiales > Rhizobiaceae > Hoeflea_A. The sequence continues at coordinate 48,105 of JANQMU010000132.1, read as the reverse complement.
AGCATGATCGGCCACAGGACGAGGATGCCCAGCAGGCTGAAAACGATATCGAAGGTGCGTTTGGCCACCGAATCCCAGTCGTTGATGGGGCGGTCGAAAATGTCCAGCATCTGCACCGATCCGATGCGCGAATAGGCGCGCGGCCGAAAACGGAGTTCGCTGGAATGGGCGGCGAGCCGGATATCCACCGGCAAAACCCACAATTTCTTCAGCATGTCCATGACGCGTTTTTCAGCCGTCAGCGGCAGCGAAATGATCAGCATGTCGATGCGCACCAGACGGGCGAACTCGACCAGTTCGGAGATGTTCCCGAGCTTCGGGTAGCCGGCGACGATCGGCGGAGACCGGCGATTGTCGCGGTCATCGAATATGCCGCAGATGCGCACATCATTGTCGGGCTGCTGTTCCAGCGCCCGGATGAGTTGCTCAGCGGCGGTGCCGCCGCCGACGATGACGGCGCGCCGCTCCATGGTTCCGTCGCGGGCCCAGCGGCGTAAGGCGAAAGCAACGAAATTGCGGCCGACGACCAGAAAGGCCGCACCGCCGAGAAACCAGGATCCGAACCAGAACCGGGAATAACTGGCGCCAATCTTCAGGAAGAAGGCGATGACCGCCATCGTCGCGAAGGCGACAATCAAGTTGATCAGCATCTTCGGCAGGACACGCAGTGGCGATCGCAGGGACTGCAACTGATAGGCATCGCTGATCTGCAGCAGCAGGACGGCCAGGAGCGCGCCGATGAGCGATGTCACGATGTAATAGGTGCTGAATCCGCTGCGCGGCAGGACGTAAAGCAGGAACATGCCGATCCCGACAAGGCTCAGCCCGGCAAACTCGAAAAGGCGCATGATGCCGGTGATCATGGTCGGCGAATAGCTGTCGTCGCCGAGCTGGGAGGCCACCTGCCTGGCCAGTTTGCTCACTCTGGCCGTTTGACCGCCGGAGGCGTCGGTCGAGGCCGCCGGACCGGATTCCGGCGTTTCCTTCCGGATTGCGTTGCTTTTCGATCCCGTTGAACTCATGACAAACAGCCCTGTGACCGCGCCAGCGATATCACAAAGCTCTTAATAGTCTTTGACCACAGCCGGGGAACGGTTCAGCCCGGTTGCAGGCAGCGGGTATAGGTGTCGATCATCCGGCTGGCCATCCCGGCGACGTTGAACTTCGCCCTGAGTTCCGCGTGGGACGGCAGAGCCGCCCTCAGCGAATCGGGGTCGACCATGGCCCGTGCCATGGCCGCAGCCAGGGCGTCGGCATCGCCGGGCGGCACCAGCGCCGGGCTGTCGGTGCCGAGGATTTCCGGGATGCCGCCGACCCGCGAGGCGATCAGCGGAAGTCCGGCCGCCAGGGCCTCGAGGACGATATAGGGCATTGATTCAGCCCGCGAGGGGACGATCATCAGCGCGCCTCGGCTGAACGCCTTGCGGATCGGCATCGCAGGGTGAACCTTGATCCGCCGCTCCAACCCGCTGTGGCTGATCGTCCGCTCATAGGCGGCCTTGTCGTCGCCGTCGCCGATCATGACCGCCGAAAGCGGTCTTCCAACCAGCCGCTCGGCGCGGATGAACGCCTTGATGAAGAGATCCGGCCCCTTCAGGTCCCGCATCATGCCGATATAGAGAAAGTCCGCGGCATCGGGGGCCGGCCGAACCGGTTCGAACTCGTCATCCGTCAAACCGTTATGGATAAGAACGGAGGGCGGACGCGGCACGCCGATTTTCTTGCGATACTGACGCTGTTCATATTCGCTGACGAAAACCAGCCCGTCGGTCAGGCGTTCGAACAGCCGCTCAAGGGTAAAATAAACCCATCCCGCCGGGCTGGAGCGGCTGAAATGCAGGCTGCCGCCATGGGGTGTATAGAGGCGGGCTACGCGAGACCCTGAAACCCGCAACCGTGAGCCGATCAGCCGGGCAAGGGCGCCACCCTTGGCGCCGTGCCCGTGTATGATATCCGGCTGCAAACTTTTGATTTCACTGGAACATCGAAGGATTGTGACAATATCCGCTGGACCGATGGCGCGCCGAATGGGCGTCCGCGTAAGTCCGAGGTCGAGGAACGGACCGATCGTCTCGAACAGCGCATCCTCATGGACGCCGCCGGTGGTGCTGTCGCACAGAATTCCGACCTTGTGACCGGCGCGGTGATGCTGCTCGGCGAGATCGCGGACATGGCGAAATATGCCGCCCACCGGCGAGCGGAAGCAGTGCAATATGCGCAGTGGTCTGTCTGCCGACATGACAACTCGCTCCGGATCTAGAACAGGCGTTCGCGAACATAAATCGTGTCACCGGCTAGGATCGGGTCTGAAATCGTCACCCGTCCGGTTATGACCTCGCCATTGACCTTCCGGGTGATATCGACATTGGCCTGGTTGGCGCGGGCGGTGTAGCCGCCGGCAATGGCGATGGCGTTCTGGGCATTCATGCCGGGCACGTAGGAATACTGGCCTGCTGAATTGACTTCTCCCATGATGAAGAAGGAGCGATGCTGATCGACCTGGATGGAAACATCGGGATCGCGCAGATACCCCTCCCGCAGCCTGATGGCGATCTGGGTTTCCAGTTCCTGGACCGTGTGACCCCGGGCGCCGACCGCGCCGATGAGGGGAAAGGCGATATAGCCGGCCTGGTCGATGGCGTAAGTGTTGGTCAGATCCGCCTGTTCGAATACGGTAATGCGTACGCTGTCGCCTGAGTCGAGGCGATAGGGCTCGATCACCGCCAGGTGAAACGCTTCAGGAGCCGGCCGGTAACCCGAACAGCCGCTGAGCAGCACGGCAAGACCGGCCGCTGCCAGCACACCGATCATATTGATTTTTCCTATCGCCATGGTGGTACGCACTCTGCAAGCTTTAAACGGCTAATCGTCCTTCTTTATCGTCCGGTTAAGGTTAATGTGCGGTAAAGCACCGGCCACAAATGTCCCGGTAAACCGGCCGAGCGGGGCAAGACAGCCGGCAACCGCTGCAAGGCGTAAATGATCGGTAAATGGCAGCTTAACCCTTACGTTACCATGTGGCTTTACTTTTCGGGCAAGTGATATTTGGAGTGTATTGCCATGTCCCGCCGGGAGTCAGGTGGCCAGGATGTCGACATCGATGTCGCGCAATTGTTCGCGGCGGTTTGGGAAAGGCGTATTGCAGTCCTGTCCCTGGTGTTGATCGTCAGCGTCTCCGCATTTGTAATATCGAGCTTTATCCCGCCGCGTTATCTGGGTGAAACGCGGATCCTGATCGAAAGCCGGGAACCGGTCTTTTCCGAATCCACGCCGCGCGAGACCGGGCAGGCCCAGTTTCTCGACGAGCGCGGGATTGCCAGCCAGGTCGAGATCATCAACTCCACCGATCTGATCAAGGCGGTCGCCGCAAAGCTCGATCTGGCCAGCGAGCCGGAATTCAGCGCCGCTGCACATCCCTCATTGCTGACCAGCATCATTGTGTCGCTGGGTCTTTCGCGCGACCCCTATGACGCGCCGCCGGAAGAACGGCTGATTGAAACCTTCCGGGAACATCTGACGGTGTTTCAGGTTTCCAATTCGCGCGTCATCGTCATTGAATTCTGGTCGGCCGACAAGCAATTGGCCGCCGAGGTCGCCAACACCATGGCCGAGACCTATCTGGCGATGCAGAGCGGGGCGAAACTGGTTTCCAATGTCGATGCGACAGCGTGGCTGGAGCCGGAGATCGCCGACCTGCGGGACCGTGTCCGGCTGGCCGAGGAAAAGGTTGCCGACTATCGCGCCGAATACGGCCTGCTGATGGTTGACGAAAACGCCACGCTGGCGACCCGGCAACTCGCCGACATCTCAACCGAACTTGGCCGTGTCCGCGGAGAGAAGGCCGATGCGCTGGCCCGGGCCGCGGTTGCCAAACAGGCTGTCGAACGGGGCGAGAGTTCGGAAGGCTTTGCCAATTTCATCGAGTCGGATGTGATCGAGCGGCTTCGTGACCGCCAGGCCGACATCCAGTCCAACATTGCCGACCTTTCCGTCACGCTGCTTGACGGACATCCGCGAATCAAGGGCCTGCGCTCGCAATTGCGTGACATCGACGCGCAGATCAAATCGGAGGCCGGCAAGATTCTGCGCGATCTCGAGAACCAGGCTGAACTGGCGCGGTTGCGCGAGGAGGAACTGGTTGCCCAGCTCAATGCGCTGAAGGCCGATTCGGCAAGGGCCGGCGGTGAAGAGGTGGAGTTGCGCGCCCTGGAACGCGAGGCGACGGCCCAGCGCGACCTTTTGGAGGCCTATCTCGGCCGCTACCGCGAGGCGGCCTCACGGTCGGACCGCGGCAACCTGCCGGCCGATGCGCGGGTGATCGCCAGCGCCATCGTCCCCGCCAAGCCGTATTTCCCGAAAACCGTGCCGATCGTCGTCATTGCGGCGCTGGCGACATTGCTCATGTCATCCGTCGTTATCATGTTGCGGGAGCTTTTCTCCGGCCGCGGGCTGCGCCCGTCGGTCGACGGTTTTGAGGACGCGCCGAAGGTAGAATTCGAACCTGCGGTGACCGGGACCGGATGGACGCCGGACGCTGAGCCCGACGCCCCTGACGAACCCCTGTCGGCCGGACCGCGGGAAGAACCGGCGGCAGACGACCACCAACATATTGCGGAACCGGGCCACGGCCGGTTGCAAGGCGCCAATGATTCGTCCCTGCGCGCCGTGCCCGTTCCGGAGGCGCCGCCGGAGCCGTCGCCGGATGCGCTGATCCTCGATCCGGATGCGGAATACAGTGTCAGTGCGGTCACCGGACATCTGATTGCAAAGGGCACACCGGTTGCGGTCGTGGTGTCGCCCGAGGGCGACAAGGGATCCACCACATCGGTAATGCTTGCCCGCATGCTGGCAAATGAGGGACGTCAGACGCTGCTGGTCGACATGACCGGATCGGCCTGTCCCAGCCGCATGATGGCGCCGCAACAGGATCTGCCCGGCATTACCGATGTTCTGGCTGGCGAATGTACGACATCCGAGGCCCTGCATGCCGACCGGCTGTCGAATGCCCATATCCTGCCGCACGGCACCGCCGATCCGGCCAGGGCGATGGATCACGCATCGCACCTGCCGGACGTGATGGACGCCGTTGCCGATGTCTATGACATCGTCGTGATTGAGTGCGGTCCAGCCAATTCGGAAGGTGTCAAACAATTGCTTGGCGGGCACAGTTTCGAAATGATCCTGTCGATTGTGCAGCCGGAAAAGAAGCTGATTACCGACTATCTGACGGATTTCTATGCCGAAGGCTTCGACAATCTGCTGATGATGAGCCCCGGTGCCGCCAACCCGCCCGGCCGCAGCGCGGCGTAGGATCGCTATCGCTATCGCTTGACCGTGAAACGCAGCGCCTTTGCCCAGCGGAACGTCGCCGGATTCGATTTGGTGAGGCGCTTGCTCACCACGATCAGCCGGGCCGCCTGCGCGGCAAGACGGCCAACCGCCGTCAACGCGATGACGGTGTCATAATGCACCGTTTCGGTATCACACCAGGATCGTTTGAACTGCTCGTCGCCGATGCCGAAATCGAACAGCTCAGCGCCGGATTCACAGGCGTCGCGGATCATCAGATAGAACAGCAATTCGCCGGGGCTGGCGCGCTCGGTTTCGCCCGGACGGATTGAACTGAATTGGCAAATCACGTGCCCGCCCTTGCAGGAGAGGGCGGCGACGGCGCAAATCGTACCGTTGGCAAGCTGGATGGCGTGCATCTCAAGCATTTTCCGCGTGTTCGTGACGCTCTCCCGCGCCAGCCGATGGAAAAAGGCTTTAGTGCGCGGCGCTTCGAAGGCGTCCGGCAGTCCGTGCGCCTTGAACCGTACGGCCTTTTGTTCAAAAAAGGCGTCGAGCAGGCGTTGCGCCTCGTCGGCGGTTTTCGCCTTGATGTGCCGGTATCCGCCGAGCTCGTCCAGCCGCCGCTCCGATATCCGTACCTTCTTTCGCCGCCGCTTGGCGTTGCTGCGTGTGAGAACCGCGTCGACGCCGCCTGCCAATGACACCTGAAATGCGCGGTTCTGGTTTTCGACGCGGGGAAACAGGGTGAATGGATGTGTCGCGCCGCGCCAGTTTTCCGGCTGGCGGTCCAGAACAAGGAGGTCGACACCGATCCTGCAGGCCATCAGCTCGCGTTTGATGCTGGCCATCAGTTCCGCCGTCACGCCGTTCAGGAAGTGCTCGGAAAAGAGGCCGAAATTGATGTTGTTGAACGGTGCGCTCATATAGCGGGCCGTTTTGACCGGACCGTTGCGGACCACCATCAGGGGCAGGATGAAAGCCGTCTCGCCGCGATAATCACCGTCGGCGAAGGTCGCCGCGATGACAAGCGGTTTGCAGCCCGATTCCTCGACCCAGATGCGGCACCAGTCAAAGGTCTGGTGGACGGAGCATTCAGGCGCAGCGTCAAGCGCCCGCCAGGCCGTTTCCAGCGGTTCCAGCGTATCGAACACCTGATAAGAGAATCGGCTTCGCTCAGCCAGATCTGTCAAACGATGTCACTCCGGATCCCGTTCCGCCGCCGTGCAGACAAAGCCCACGTATCTTCCGGCATTCCTGCCCGATGGCCCCAGCGGTAACCTAGAGAAAGGCCGCTAACAATTTCCTGAAGTGTAACCTGGGCCGCCATCCATTGTTCCAACAGGGTTAATGCGGACCTAATCCGCCGGGCTTTGGCTGCCGGTGCTTATTTAGTGGCGGGTTTTTCCATCCAGCGGATGATGAACATTGCCGGTATGATCCAGATGACGCCGCTGATCGAAAAGAAGAGCAGGTGGATCCACCACGGAGACTGGGCGAGGCGATAGCTCGCCACGGTGGTGGCGACGAGCGCATAAAGGACGACCAGAACGACGATCAGCACCGTTCCCAGCAGTTTTCTCAGTCGCACCGGCATGCGCCTATCCTTACAATGGCCATGTGGCTTCTTGACTCAGTAAGATTACGGGCCTGGACAATAAACATCGATCGTAGTGTGTCGTTCTTTGGTCTCCCAATTCGTACACATGCATTGCCAATAGTTGCCCCTTTCCAAAATTATTAACGTGCAAGTCATGCCCTTCACGGCATGACAAATCATATTCGAATTGCTTTCATCCATGGTATAGTTGCAATATCCCTTAAATGTCTTGGTCTGCGACGGCCCCAACTCCTCGTCAAAGGCACAATGCGGTTGCTGGCAGTGCAAATCTTCCACTTGCTTGGCGATTGCTCCGCCTGCCAATACGGACAGCGCGCCGCCGAGTAACAATGTTCTGACTAGGTCTTTCATGACTTTCTCCCCTTAGAGTCCGTTCGGGAATTAACGACCGGTCCTATAGCTTTCGATGCGGCGATCAAGCGTTTTCCATACCGAGGCCCTGTGGCAAGTTGCACCTTGCGTTCCGTCCCGGTCTGTTTCAAATGGGCAGGCGAGGGGGGGCGGAGCTATCGGACCGTAGCATGTCGATTGCCAAAAACAGAAAATTGATCCGTGCCTGGCTGGCGATCGTGATGCTGGCGCTGTTCGCCCTGGTGATCGTTGGCGGGGCGACGCGGCTGACCGATTCCGGGCTCTCGATCACCGAATGGAAGCCGGTGCATGGCGTGATCCCGCCGCTCAGCGAGACTGCATGGCAGGCGGAACTGGAACGCTATCGACAGATTCCGGAATATCAGCAGATCAACAAGGGCATGAGCCTCGATGAATTCAAGTTCATCTATTGGTGGGAATGGGCACATCGGCTGCTGGCGCGCGGGGTCGGGGTGCTGTTTGCCGTTCCGCTGGCCTTTTTCTGGCTGTCCGGCCGGCTGGAAAGCCACTTGAAACTGCCGCTGCTGGGGATTCTCGCGCTTGGCGGTCTACAGGGTTTCATCGGCTGGTGGATGGTGACTTCCGGCCTGGTGGACCGGGTGGATGTCAGCCAGTATCGTCTGGCGACCCATTTGACGCTGGCCGCAATTATCGTGGCGGCCATCATGTGGGTGTCGCGCGGCCTCGCACCGCATAGCAGTGATGCCCCGCCGGCCGGCTCTTCCGGCCGGACGGCCGCGATTCTGGCGCTCATGGTACTGGTGCAGATCTATCTCGGCGGCCTGGTGGCCGGCCTCGATGCCGGCCTTGCCTATAATAGCTGGCCGCTGATGGATGGCGCCCTGGTTCCGGGCGGGCTGCTCGCCATGGAACCGGCCTGGATCAACATTTTCGAAAACGCCAAGACTGTGCAGTTCGACCACCGGATGTTCGGCTATGTGCTGTGGGCGGTCGCGGCCCTACATATGCTGGCCTGCCTGTCGCAAGCGCCGGCAACCACGCATGCGCGCCGGTCAGTGGTTCTGTTTGCGCTGGTGACGCTGCAGGCGGCGGTCGGGATCGGCACGCTGCTGCTGCAGGTTCCAGTGTCCTGGGCTCTGGCACATCAGGGTCTGGCCCTTGTGGTGCTGGCTTTTGCGGTCGCCCATTGGCGGGCTTTTCACGGCAGCTATGCCGAGCCCGGCGCGCCGGAGGCGTCTCCGGCGACCTGACCGTCAACTCGCGAGCATCAAATCCATGTTCTGGACGGCCGCACCGGATGCGCCCTTGCCGAGATTGTCCAGTTGGGCGATCAGGTTGACATGCGGGCCGTCCGGGCTGCCACAGACGAACAGGCGCATCTTGTCGCTGCCAGCGAGTTCGGAGGCATCGATGCGTTCGGTGGCCAGGCTCTTCTCCAGTGGCACCAGTTCGACAATCGATTGACCGGCATAATGGTCACCGAGGGCCGCATGAATGCCGCTGATCGTCACGGATCCGTTCAACCGGTCGAGATGCAGCGGCAACTGAACGATCATGCCCTGTGCGAAGCGGCCGACGCTGGGCGTGAAGATGGGCGCATGGTCGAGCAGGCCATGGGTTTGAATCTCCGGCACGTGCTTATGCCTGAGGGGCAGCGCATAGGCGAAATGCGGTGCGCTGATATGGTCCGGATGGGCCTGGTCTTCCATCCTGGCAATCAACTGCTTGCCGCCGCCGGTATAGCCGGACACGGCATTGACCGTGACCGGATAGTCCGCCGGCAGGATTCCGGCGAGCCGCAGCGGCCGCAACAGCGAAATGGCGCCGGTCGGATAGCACCCGGGATTCGCGACGCGGCGCGCCATGGCGATCCGGGCTGCCTGGTCGCTGTCCATTTCGGCAAAGCCGTAGGCCCAGTCAGCATTTGTGCGGAAGGCGGAACTTGTATCGATGACCTTCGTCGAATTGCTGCCTTCCAGCATGGTGACCGCCTGGCGCGATGCGGCATCCGGCAGGCACAGGATTGCGACATCGGCCTCGTGCAGCCGGTCCTGGCGAATCCGGTCGTTGCGCCGGTCGGCCTCGGGAATCGACAGGACCTCGATATCCCGGCGATCGGCCAGGCGGTTGCGGATCTGCAAGCCGGTTGTTCCGTGTTCGCCATCGATGAATATCTTGGGTTTCATTGCTGTCTCATTCCTGTATTAGGCTGCCTCGATAGATCGGTCACAATAGACCGGCCGTCTTAACATGAGAGTAATGTCCGCGGCCTTTTCACGGCCACAAGGAGCTATAGATTGAGACAATGCAGGATTCAATAGGATTATGCCCATGACGCGTCGCCTGGCGATGTGCGCCTTGACCCTTGCCCTATGCGCTTTGCCGGGTGTTGCGCAGGACGGGCCGTTTTCCACGCTGGAGGATCTCGGCGAGGCGCTGTTCTTCGACACGAACCTGTCGAAAAACCGCACCCAGGCCTGTGCGACCTGTCATGTTCCCGAGGCCGGCTTTGCCGATCCCCGCGACAATGGCCACGGCCCTCAGGTATCGCGCGCGGTTTCGCTCGGCGATGACGGGCAGTCCATCGGCGGCCGCAACGCGCCGACCGCGGCCTATGCCGGTTTCAGCCCGGAGTTTCACAAAAACAGCGAGGGTGTCTATGTCGGCGGGCAGTTCTGGGACGGCAGGGCCGCCACGCTGGAGGAGCAGGCCGGCGGCCCGCCGCTCGATGCGCTGGAAATGGGCATGCCCAGCAAGCAGGCGGTCGCCGACCGGCTCCAGGAAAATCCGGATTATGTCGCGGCTTTCAAAGAACATTTCGGCGAAGCGATTTTCGATGATGCCGACGCGGCCTATGCCGCCATGACCCGAAGCATCGCAGCGTTCGAGCGGACCGGTCTTTTCGCGCCGTTCGATTCACGCTACGACCGGTCTCTGCGCGGCGAGGTGACGCTGACGCGGCAGGAGGAACTCGGGCGAACGCTGTTCTTCTCGCAGCAGTTCACCAATTGCAATCTGTGCCATCAACTGCGGCCGATACCGGGCGCGGCGAAAGAAACCTTCACCAATTATCAGTTCCACAATATCGGCACGCCGATCAACAGGGCGGTGCGAAAGGCCAATGGCAGCCCGGAAAACGCCGCCGATCTCGGGCTGCTGGCCCATGGCGATGTCGATGAAGCCGAACATGCGGGGAAGTTCAAGGTGCCGACGCTGCGCAATGTCGCCGTGACAGGACCCTATATGCACAACGGCCTGTTCAACGACCTTCGCACCGCCGTTGTGTTTTACAACCGCTACAATTCCAAGGACCCGGCGGCGCAGATCAACCCGGAAACCGGGCAGCCCTGGGGCGAAACGGAATTCGAAAAAACGATCTCCATGAAGGAGTTGAGCCACGGGCCGGCGCTCGACGATGAGCGCATCGACGCGCTGGTGGCGTTTTTGAAGACCCTGACAGATGCCCGTTACGAACCGCTGCTGACGGATCGGTGACTGGGCTCAGAGCCTGTTAATCTGCGGGCGACTGTGGTTCATGGTCCTTTTTGGAAGGGTTATGAACTGCACGCGATATGCGATGGCGACGGCAAACCCGCCATGGCGACGTTACTCAAACGAAACAGCCTCCGGGAAACCGGGCCGATTCAGCTTGCGAGCTTCATCGAAGACGATGTTGCAATGTAGATGGGATGGGTAACCACAACAAACAAGTATAATAATCAGATCACCAAGATCGGCAAAAGTTAATGATGCGAATCGTGCATTCTTGCATATCATCCGTGATAGTGTTTCCTTAACTCCACTGAAAGGAGCTGCGAAATCCAGCTCGTTGATCTGAGTCGAGATCGATTCAGGCCATTTCGCCATGAATGGGCATCCTACGAATATCGGCGCACCTTTAATCAAAGGACTGCAATGAGAGTTAAACGGAGGAGAGCAATGAGAGATCTGGTCAAGTTTTTGGTAGTGGGCGGCTGTTTTTTGTTGTGTGCAGGCGCGGACGTTGCCAAGGCGGCGGTAGAATTGAGCTGTGGTACAATGAACTGCGACTACAGCGAAGAGATCGGACCGTTCCAGACGAAGCATTATCACGGACATTGTTACGGGACAGGCAACACCGAGGTCACCAAAAAAAACTCACACATGAGTTGTAATTACGTAGGCTGCACGCCAGCAGGCACAAATAAATATAAAGGGGACCTTTATTGGGAATGCGAATGCACGAATTGGAGCACCACGAAACGGGCGTATATACCAATCACCATTTCCTGTCCCGCCCCGAGCTGAGCGCTGGGGCAATCGGCATGGTTTGTCCGATCTGAAGTCCAGCCAGCTCGGATGAAGGTTGTGCAAAGGCAAGGTCGTTTTGTGCATCACAGGGATTTGAGCCATTTCTGGAGCTCAACGAGAAATCCGGGATAGCGCATCTGGCGTCAAAAAAGGCGCTGCCGAATGACAGCGCCTTTTCCCCGGATGAATCGCTCCGTTCTAACGCTTGGAGAACTGGAACGACCGGCGGGCTTTCGCCTTGCCGTATTTCTTGCGCTCGACGACGCGACTGTCGCGGGTCAGGAAGCCGCCCTTTTTCAGAATGCCTCTGAGATTCGGCTCATAAAGGGTCAGTGCCTTCGACAGGCCGTGGCGAACCGCGCCGGCCTGGCCGGACAGTCCGCCGCCGGCGACCGTTGCGACAATGTCGAACTGTCCGTCGCGGGCCGCAGCGATCAGCGGCTGTTTGAGGATCATCTGCAGGACGGGACGGGCGAAATACTCCGTGAAGTCCTTCGTGTTGATGGTGATCCGGCCGGTGCCGGGCTTGATCCAGACGCGGGCGACGGCGTCCTTGCGCTTGCCGGTCGCATAGGCACGGCCCTGATCGTCGATCTTCTGGACGTAAACGGGTGCCTGGACTTCGGCAACTTCGGTTGCCTCGCCGAGTTCTTCGAGCGAATTGAGTTCAGCCATGATCAGGCGCTCCTCTTGTTCTTGGCATTCAGTGCGGCGATGTCGAGCGCCACCGGCTGCTGGGCTTCATGGGGGTGTTCGGCGCCGGCATAAACGCGCAGGTTCTTCATCTGGCGGCGGCCGAGGGGGCCGCGCGGCAGCATGCGTTCAACGGCTTTCTCGACAACCCTTTCCGGAAAACGGCCTTCGAAAATCTGGCGGGCCGTGCGCTCCTTGATGCCGCCGGGATAGCCGGTGTGCCAATAATATTTCTTGTCGGCGTATTTCTTGCCGGTGAACACCGCCTTGTCGGCGTTGATGATGATGACATTGTCGCCATCATCGACATGCGGGGTAAATGTGGCTTTGTGCTTGCCGCGAAGACGCAGCGCGACCAGCGAGGCCAGCCGGCCGACGACGAGGCCTTCGGCGTCGATCAGCACCCAGGTCTTTTCGACCTCTGCGGGTTTTTGGGAGAAGGTTTTCATAACGATCACTCGCTCTTTTGGACCTTTGCGTTGAAAGGCTTTTCTTGTTGCTTGCGGTCGGGTGCATACCGACCAAAACGTATCGGCCCCGAGAGAGGGGCCGATGCCGGGCGGTTTATAGAGCAACACTTGTGCGACTGCAAGCCAAATTTAAACACGATATTTCTATTAAACGCAGAGAATTCAATATGTAAAAAACAGGTATTATAATACCGCATACCGCCCGAATGAAATCCTTATTGTCCACATGTCAGCGCGATTTCGATATAGATATCAGTGCGTTGTCGTCGAATTCGAGGGAGCGGGGTGCCTTGGCCAACGGCTGAAGACAGGGCGGGGACATTGCGTCTTGATTCCGATTGACGTCTGAAGCCGGAATGACACCGATCTCAGTTCCAAAATTGAGCTCCATCAGCTAACATCAGGACACGTTCGCAGGTCAGTTGGGGAATGTCGGTTGGATCAAGGACCCTCGGACCACCAGACCCGAACTCGCTACTTTGTGCCACGGATCGCCAATTCCGTCTGGTGCAAAATGCCGCGAGACAGAGGAGACGTGGCAAAATTTGCCGTGCTTGCCTCAATCCTGTTCGTGACGTTCTTCCTGTCGTGGACGACCGCCCGCGCGGAAACCGTGATCTATTTTTCGCCAGCCGACGGCTCCTATGGCTGGTGCAACCGCGACTCTCGCGACGCGGCTCACGGATGCGCTCTTCGATATTGCAAGTCGGAGCACAATGGTGAGTCCTGCGTAGAGGCGATTTCATGCCGCGGTGGCTGGGCCGCCACGGCCTATGCCAAGGATTGGGCCAGGATTGGCGGCTTTGCGGCGAGTTGCGGTTTCCGCACAGCCGCTGTCGCCCGTCAGTTGGCATTGGCTGCCTGCATGGGCGCCGCGAACGATCTTTGCAACACCAGCGCCAGTTTCGCCGGCCGCAGAACCTCCTCCAAGGAAAGCAACCGCGAATTCGATCTGGTGTGGGTATCGCAGACCCTCCTCAACTCCATCGGCTATGATGTCGGGACGATTGACGGCAAGATGGGACCGCGCACGCGCAAGGGCGTTTCGGAATTCCAGAGCGCGCTCGGCCGGACCGCAACGGGGCAGCTTGACGATGAGCTTCTTTCTCGCCTGCTCGACGCCGTCGGCGGTGCACAGGGATATGTGCACCTCATACGCAAGAACATCTTGAAGCCGAACGAAAGGCTGATGACAGAGTCCACCTATGCGTATGCCCGGTCACCGTCGCCGGAGAGGTCTGTCAGCGACGCACTGGCAGAACGCCTGCAGGGCGAGCGCCTTACAGCCCTGGCTACCTTCCTCACCGCCGCAAATGCCCCCTGCGCATTGCCCGCGCGCCGTGCTGAGCGAAAGGCGGAGCATGTCTGGTGGGTGGATTGTGAACAGGGCGCCTATGAGTTCGATCTGCTTGCCCGGCGAGGCAGAAAGCTCGACCGGACAGCGATGTTCGGCGAAGAGCGGGAGTGGCATTCGGAGACGGAGGCGGAAGAGCAGACAACCTCACCGCAAAAATTGCCAGAGGAGGAGTCGAGTGAGGATGAGCAACCGTCGGACGATGACCGACGGCGGACGATCGGGATACGGAGGGCAAGCGCGGTCCTCAATGGGGAGATCGCCCGAAATCTGAAGGCGCTCAAAGGCGAATTTGGCCCGGATTTCATGGACCAGCTGCGCCAGCGTCACCGAGAGGAACAAGGACATGATTTTGAGCAGTTCGCCAGGGAGGTCTGCCCCGTCAAGGACAACGCGGCGCTGGTCGTCAAAGACGATGATTTGAGCCTGGTCATGAACAGTGACCCCGATAAGGAAGTCGCTGGCGGTCGTCCCCTCACTAATCTGGCCTGGCTCGATCCCAGTCCGGAAACGCGGCGTATGATGATTGAATATGCTGCGGGTGTGCTCGCCGACGGCATCTATGCGCAGATGGCTGGACGGAAACAGATCGGCGCGGTATTCGGACAATGCATGGTACGCGCGCTCAATGCCGGGCATACATTGGTTGTGTTGGGCTATGCGCGGGCCTTCGCCGAGGACGGCCAGAAACTGGGGGCGGAATTGGCCGGCCTCATCTATGGTTCGGGGGAACTGCTCTATCGCGATTTCAACGCCGCAGAAAGACATTTCAGGCTTGCGGCGGACGGCGCCGACGGCGGCGCGGCGGAGCGGATCGAGAAAGTTCTGCGCTTGATTGACCTGTACAGGAAGAGCGGTGGAGAAATGGTTGTGCTCGACCCCGCATAAGGAAGGCGCGAAGTCTGGTCCGATGGTCGATTAGCCGGCCACCGCCGCCCAAACTTCCGTTTGACGGGTTTATATTACCTCATCGCTTGACGTGCCGAACCCGCGGTCGAGCTGCTTGGGTGGAATGGAATAGGTCCCGGTTGCGTGGGCGACAATCAAACCGTCCGCGATTGTCCGCATTTCGATATCGAACACCATCAAGGACCTGCCGAGTTTCAGGATTCGGCAGGCCCCGTCGATCCGCCCCGGTCCGGCCTTGCGCATGAAATTGATGTTGAGATTGGTCGTCACGCACAGGGCCTCCGGGCCGACATGAGACAGGACACAGGCATAGCCGCCGATATCGGCAAGGGTAAACAGACATGGGCCGGAGACGGTCCCGCCGGGCCGCAGATGTCTTTCGGAAGCGTCGAGCCGGACGATGCAATGACCCGGTTCCACGTCGACGACACTATAGGCCGCGAATTCATCGTTGAGCTGAGGATAGACTTCCTGCAGAAACCGGTTGACGGTCTCCGCGGTCATGACCGGGCTCAATGCTTTGCTGCTCATGCGCTTTCAACCCTTCAGGATATCGTTGACGGTGCCGGCGCTCAGGTGCGCCCCTTGGGACTGTTGATCGGACGATTGTCGGTCCAGTCGAAGGTTCCAAGGTCGCGCTCGCGGACCGCCTGTTTCCAGCCGACCGTCTCGGACCGCGCCTTGAAATTGAGGCCTTCGGGCGAATGGCGGGTAATGCCGTCGAACAGGGTTGCGAACATCTGCGTCTGGTTGAGGCCCATCGCCTCGATGGCCTGGTTGACCACCAGCTTCTGCATCATCAACTGGTTGACCGGGACGCCGGCCATGCGCTCCGCCAGGGTCTCCACATAATCGTCCAGTTCGGCCTCGGGCACCGATTTGAGGATGAGGCCCATCGCTTCGGCTTCGGTGCCATCCACGGTGTCGCCGGTGAACAACATACGCTTGGCTTTTTCGGGGCCGAGACGATAGACCCACATGGCCGTCGTCGGGCAGCCCCAGACGCGTGTCGGCATATAGCCGATCTTCGCAGTGTCGGCCATGACGATCATGTCGGCGCACAGCGCAATGTCCGACCCGCCGGCAACGGCAAAGCCATGGACCTTGGCGATGACCGGAATGCGGCAGCGCCAAAGGGACATGAAGGCCCTCGTGTTGCGCATCATGAAGCCGTAATCCTTCATCGGGTCCCAGGGCATGTCCTGGGTCATGGCGTTGCCCGCTCCCTCAGTGGCTTCGGCGTAATAGGCGAGGTCATAGCCGGCGCAAAACCCCTTTCCGGCGCCGGACAGGACGATGACATGGATCGCGTCATCCGCTTCGGCTGCGGCCACCGCCGCCTCCAGTTCGCGCGGCAGATCGTCATCGATGGCGTTCATGACCTCCGGTCGATTGAGTGTGACGCGGCCGATCCGTCCGTCCTTCTCCAGCAATACCCTGGCCATGCGTTTTGCCCGCCTTTCGTGTGAGGTAACGTGTTGCAGTCAATGCCCGGGCTTGAGCGTAAGTTGCGATCGGGCGCTTGCCAAGCGTCGGCTGCGCGATATACCTGTAAACAGGCGATAGCGCGGCGAACCGGTTTCGGCCACCGCCGCGATCAAATCCGGAGGCATCATCATGTCACAGGCCACGGCAACCGACATACAAGACAGCCCGGTGCTGATCATGCGCCATCTTGCGGATGGTGTGCTGCGACTGACCCTGAACAATCCGCCGGCCAATGCGCTTTCAATCGCCATGCTGGAGCAATTGAATGCCGAGCTTGACGCAGCGCGCGAGGATCACGATGTCCGCGTGGTGGTCATCGCGGCGGCCGGAAGCCTGTTTTGCGCCGGACACGATCTCAAGGAGTTGAACGGTCATCGCGGCGACGACGATCGCGGGCGCGCATTCTTCGAAAAAACCATGCGGCTGTGTTCCCATGTGATGATGCTGATCACTGGCCTGCCGAAACCGGTGATTGCCGAGGTGGATGGGCTGGCGACCGCGGCCGGCTGTCAGCTCGTTGCGACCTGCGACCTGGCGATCTGTACCGACACGTCGACGTTCTGCACGCCAGGCGTCAATATCGGCCTTTTCTGCTCGACGCCGATGGTTGCCATATCGCGGGCGGCGCATCGCAAACAGGCGATGGAAATGCTGCTCACCGGCGAGCCGGTGGATGCCTCGACGGCCAAGGAGTTCGGTCTGGTCAACCGGATCGTGCCGAAGGAATATCTGCGCACCGTCACGGACAAATATGCCAGCGTTATCGCCTCCAAGTCGCCCTTGACCCTGAAGATCGGCAAGGAGGCCTTCTATCAGCAGATCGAGCGCCCGTTGGACGAAGCCTATGAATATACAGCGTGGGTCATGGCGGAGAACATGATGGCCCGCGACGCGGAGGAGGGCATCAACGCCTTTCTGGAAAAACGCGATCCCAAATGGTCAGGACGTTAGCCGGCATCACCGGTCATCGCTGATCGATGCCGGCTGACAGCGCCGAACCCGGCAGCGGGGATTGTCGCTGGTCGGGACGGTCGCCGGCTTGGCGATCTCGTTCTGGGGACAGTATGAGGTATTGGCCGCATAAATATCGTAAAGGGTGAGTTGGGCATTGCGGCGTGACGGATAGCGCAAGATCGCCGCCCCTTCACTTTCCAGGATCGCCTGCACACGTGCGCAACTCAGGCCCGGCGTGCTGTAGCGGCTGACGGCGCCGGCCGGTACGCTTACCGCCAGAAGGCCAATCGCCAGAAGCAGTTTTTTCATGATGTATCCCCCAACTCACAGTACTCTTGTTTTCGTTGCCGGCGCGCATGATATGCGAATATCCAGATACGACAATACACCACAGCGACAATCTGCGTTTCCTGCCCTAAAGACCCTGATTGTCGCGGCATGGACAGCATATGTGTCGCAGACTGCTGCAAGATCAAGGGAAACTTCATGGACCACGATCACTATTCGGATAGCTATATCGCCGGGATCCTGCATTCGGTGGAGACGATCGCCCTGGTCGGCGCTTCTCCGAAGGATGTGCGCCCGAGCAATATCGTCGTCAAATATCTGGTCGCGAAAGGCTACCGGGTCTTTCCCATCAATCCCGGCCATGCGGGAAAGGAAATACACGGGCAAATGACCTATGCGGCGCTGGCGGATGTGCCCGAACCGATCGACATGGTGGAGATCTTTCGCGGTTCGAACGCCATGCCGTCGATCGTTGCCGAGGCGCTGGCGTTGAAGGACAGGCCCGGGGTGATCTGGGCGCAGCTCACGGTGCGCCATGACGAGGCGGCACGAACTGCCGAAGCGGCTGGTGTGAAAGTGGTCATGGACCGCTGCCCGAAGATCGAGTTCGGACGGCTTTCCGGCGAAATCAGCTGGAACGGCATCAACAGCCGGGTGATTTCGGCCAGGCGCCCGGTACGCGGTCCGGGTGTGCAGACCCTGACCATCCGCCCGACATCCTGATTCCTGGCTGCTTCCTGGCCGCGTCCCGGCTGATTTCCGGCGCTCCGCGCGCCTGACGGGAGAACCGGATTTTGATCCGGGAGGGGCTTGCGGAAAAAACTTCTTTGACCTGCGCCTCCGGCTGCGTGATAACCGGTGCGGTTTTGCAATCTTGTGAGGGAATTTTCCATGGCCAACAACGAACCGGGATTCAGCACTCTGGCGGTGCATGCGGGCGCCCAGCCCGATCCGACGACCGGAGCACGGGCGACGCCGATCTACCAGACAACCAGTTTTGTCTTCGAGGATGCGGATCATGCGGCATCCCTGTTCGGCCTCAAGGCGTTCGGCAATATCTACACACGGATCATGAACCCGACCCAGGCGGTGCTGGAGGAGCGGGTCGCGGCGCTGGAAGGCGGCACCGCGGCACTGGCGACCGCGTCGGGCCATGGCGCGCAATTGCTGATTTTTCATACGATCATGCGCCCGGGCGACAATTTCGTCGCGGCGAACAAATTGTATGGCGGTTCGATCAACCAGTTCGGCCATGCGTTCAAAAGCTTCGACTGGCAGGTGCGCTGGGCCGATCCCGAGGATCTCGACGAGATCGAGAGCCAGATCGACGAGCGCACGCGGGCGGTGTTCATTGAGAGCCTTGCCAATCCGGGCGGAACATTCGTCGACGTCGCGGCGATCGCCGATATCGCGCACAAGCACGGTTTGCCGCTGATCGTCGACAACACGATGGCCACGCCCTATCTGATGCGGCCGATCGAGCACGGTGCCGATATCGTGGTTCACTCTTTGACCAAGTTCATCGGCGGTCACGGAAACTCCATGGGCGGCATGATCGTAGACGGTGGCACGTTCGACTGGTCGCACTCCGGCAATTACCCGATGCTGTCCGAACCGCGGCCCGAATATGGCGGCATGGTGCTGCACGAAACCTTCGGCAATTTCGCCTTCGCCATTGCCTGCCGGGTCCTGGGCCTGCGCGATCTGGGTCCGGCCATCGCGCCGTTCAACGCCTTCATGCTGTTGACCGGGGCAGAAACGCTGCCGCTGCGCATGCAGCGCCATTGCGACAACGCGCTGGAAGCGGCGCGCTGGCTGAAGGCCCACGACAAGGTGGCCTGGGTGTCCTATTCGGGCCTCGAAGATGATGACAATCACGCGCTGATGCAACGCTACTCGCCGAAGGGCGCGGGTGCCGTCTTCACCTTCGGTCTTGCGGGTGGATACGAGGCCGGCGTGAAATTCGTCGAGGCGCTGGAGATCTTCTCCCATCTGGCGAATATCGGTGACACGAAATCACTGGTCATTCATCCCGCCTCGACCACGCACAGTCAGCTTTCGCCTGAACAGCAGGTGGCGGCCGGCGCCGGGCCGGACGTCGTTCGCCTGTCGATCGGAATCGAGGACATTGCGGACATCATCGGCGATCTCAAACAGGCACTCGACAAGGTCTGATCGGAGCACCGGCGGATTTTAGAGATGCCCGGGCGACCGAAAGCTCGCCCGGGCATTTTTTATGCCCGTAAAGGAAGTCGGTTTTGACGTCCGGGAAATTCTGATAGACTTCGCGTACAGGACGTGATTCCCGTGGGCTGCACGCCATGATCGCATTTCTCTTCCTATTGCTGTTTGTGGCGATGCTCTTCGCTTGGCGTGACCACTGGTACACCTCCTATGGATTGTTCGCCGTAGTGGTGGTGCTCAGCGTCTACTGGCTGAAATACCACGCGACCACACCCCTTGAAATCGTGTTGTAAGACACTGTCATGATCGTCGCGCCCCATCCGTCCAGAACACTCAATGCCATCGGACTTCTCGTCATTTGCGGTGTGCTGATTGTCGCCTATGTCTACCAGTTCACGCTGGATGAACTGCCGTGTCCGCTGTGCCTGCTGCAGCGTGTCGGCCTCGTTGCGGTCGGCTTCGGTTTGAGCCTGAACCTGATCTATGGCGCCAAGCCGCATCACTACGGGATCATGCTGCTGGGCGCCCTTTATGGGTTCAGCGTTTCGGTGCGCCAGATTTTGCTGCATATCGTTCCGGGAACGGGTGCCTATGGGTCACCGGTCCTCGGCCTGCATTATTACACATGGGCGGGACTCTGCTTTTTCCTGGTCCTGCTCGGAACCGCGGTGATGCTGTTGTTCGAAGGACAGTACAAGGGTCTGCGCGATGAACCGTCGCACGAAAAATTCGGTGGCAGCAAATTGGCGAAGTTCGCGTTTTTCCTGATGCTGTTTCTTGCCGGCGGCAATGCTGTCTCGACGCTCATCGAATGTGGGCCGACCGTCTGCGCCGACCCACCGACCGACTACAAGCTGATCGAGGACCTGAAAAAAGAGGAATAGCGTCGGCCTTGGGCCGCCACCACAGCCTAGATCATTCCGCTCCGGGCTGGGGAACCGTTCAAAGAGGATCGGCAGTGATATCTTGTCCCTCTTCGCCGGTGACCTATATCACGCCCGTCAACCCGTCGATCACCGTTTAACCATTCCGCGCTTTTCCCTTCCGGCAGGGCGATATCAACATGTCTTGAACGTTGATGCCCTCGCATCCTATGTATGCGGTAGCCAATTTCCATTCGATTCTCCGATTCGTCCGAATTCGGAGCCAGCTTCAGAAGGCCCGTCTATGTCCAATCCCGTTGATACCGCTCTGTCGCTTGTGCCGATGGTCGTCGAGCAGACGAACCGTGGCGAGCGCGCTTTCGATATCTTTTCGCGGCTTCTCAAAGAGCGCATCATCTTCATCACCGGGCCCGTCGAGGACGGCATGGCGACACTGGTCTGCGCGCAACTGCTGTATTTGGAGGCCGACAATCCGAAGAAGGAAGTCGCCATGTATATCAACTCTCCCGGCGGCGTGGTCACCTCCGGGATGGCGATCTACGATACGATGCAGTTCATCAAGCCGGCAGTCTCGACGCTGTGCATAGGACAGGCCGCCTCCATGGGCTCGCTGCTTCTGTGCGCCGGCCACAAGGACCTGCGCTTCGGGACGCCCAATTCGCGCGTCATGGTCCACCAGCCCTCCGGCGGCTTCCAGGGCCAGGCCTCCGATATCGAGCGCCATGCCCAGGATATCATCAAGATGAAGCGCCGGCTCAACGATATCTATGTCACCCATACCGGCCAGGATTACGAGACCATCGAAAAGACCCTCGACCGGGATCATTTCATGACCGCCGAGGAAGCCAGGGAATTCGGAATTGTCGATCGCGTCATTTCCTCGCGCGAAGCGATGGAGAGAGAGGCGAAGGAGTAGGGCGGCTGAATTCCGACATATTGGTGCGGCAAAACGGCAACATATTGGCGCATTCGGGGCTGGACCGGCCGTTCCACGGCGTTAAATTGGGGCGTTAAGGGTATATTCAATGCAATGCGCGTAGCTTTGGATCTTGCGCTAAGTATATTGGTGGCAGGCTTCCTTGCGCCTATATCGCCATGGTGCCGGCCGGATGCGGGCCAAGATTGTCCGCGGATGTGCGTGTAGCGTAAGGTTTTATTTGGCCCGGATGGGGTCCGGGCCGCTGGAAGGAATGAAGTATGAGCAAGGTCAGCGGTGGTAGCGGCGGCGACTCGAAAAACACGCTCTATTGTTCGTTTTGCGGCAAGAGCCAGCACGAAGTTCGCAAGCTGATCGCAGGACCGACCGTGTTCATCTGTGATGAATGCGTCGAATTGTGCATGGACATCATCCGCGAGGAAAACAAATCCTCGATGGTCAAGTCGCGTGACGGGGTTCCGACACCGCAGGAGATCATCAATACGCTGGATGAATATGTGATCGGTCAGGACCAGGCAAAACGGGTTCTGTCCGTTGCCGTCCACAATCATTACAAACGCCTCGCCCATGCCAGCAAGAGCAATGATATCGAACTTGCCAAATCGAACATCATGCTGGTCGGACCGACGGGCTGCGGCAAGACCTATCTGGCGCAGACGCTCGCGCGCATCATCGACGTACCGTTCACGATGGCCGACGCCACCACTTTGACGGAAGCCGGCTATGTTGGCGAGGATGTCGAGAACATCATCCTGAAGCTGCTGCAGGCGGCCGATTACAATGTCGAGCGGGCGCAGCGCGGGATTGTCTATATCGACGAGGTCGACAAGATTTCCCGCAAATCGGACAACCCTTCGATCACCCGGGATGTCTCCGGCGAGGGTGTCCAGCAGGCGCTGCTGAAGATCATGGAAGGCACGGTTGCCTCCGTTCCGCCGCAGGGTGGACGCAAACATCCGCAGCAGGAGTTCCTGCAAGTCGATACCACCAATATCCTGTTTATCTGCGGCGGTGCCTTTGCCGGGCTCGACAAGATCATTTCGGCGCGCGGCGAGGGGACCTCCATCGGATTTGCCGCCACCGTCAAGGCGCTTGACGACCGGCGGGTCGGCGAAATCCTGCGTGAGTTGGAACCGGAAGATATGGTGAAATTCGGGCTCATACCGGAATTCATCGGACGTCTGCCGGTGATTGCGACGCTGGAGGACCTCGACGAGGATGCTCTGATTTCGATCCTCTCGCAGCCGAAAAACGCGCTGGTGAAGCAATATCAGCGCCTGTTCGAGATGGAAGACATCGAACTGACCTTTCATGAGGACGCGCTGCGCGGCATCGCCCGCAAGGCGATCGCCCGCAAAACCGGCGCCCGGGGCCTGCGCTCCATCATGGAAAAGATCCTGCTCGACACCATGTTCGAACTGCCTTCGCTTGAGGGCGTGCAGGAAGTGGTCATTTCCGACGAGGTCGTGTCCGGATCCGCCCGGCCGCTCTACATCTATTCGGAGCGCGAAGACGAAAAGGGCAACGCCACCGCGTGATCCGCCCCGGCGGAACTTCTTCACGGCCCGTCCGTTGAGGGCGAGCCTTTTGTGTCTGCCGCCCCCGGCCGGCAATCTGGTGCGCCACAGGCTGTTTTTTGCGGTTTTATTCGACCTTCGATGGGCGTAGATTCCATGGCGAATCCGTGCGTTGGTGATTCGAAGGGGGTGACTGTCCGCGCATCGGGCCGGGTTCGTCCGTGGCCTTGAAACGGCGGAAAAAATACTCCACTTAGTGGCCAAGTGAAAAGATGGTTCGGCTGGGCGGCCCGACAGGGAAACCGACCGGCAGTCGAAAGGAAACAAGATGAATGAAATGACCAGCCAGCGGCCGGAAGCGGAGGGTTACCCCGTTCTCCCGTTGCGCGATATCGTCGTTTTCCCGCATATGATCGTGCCGCTCTTTGTTGGCCGGGAGAAGTCGATTCGCGCCCTGGAAGAGGTCATGGGTGCCGACAAGCAGATCCTGCTCGCCACCCAGATCAATGCCGGCGACGATGATCCGAAAACCGACGAAATTTACGATGTCGGCACGGTTGCCAATGTGTTGCAGCTGCTGAAACTGCCGGATGGCACCGTCAAGGTGCTGGTGGAGGGCAAGGATCGCGCGCGGATTACCGGCTTTACCCGAAACGAGGAATATTACGAGGCGACGGCCGATCTGTTGCCCGAGCCGCATGAGGATGCGGTGGAAATCGAAGCCCTGTCGCGGTCCGTGGTTTCGGAGTTTGAGAATTACGTCAAGCTCAACAAGAAGATTTCTCCCGAAGTGGTTGGCGCGGCAAGCCAGATCGATGATTATTCGAAGCTTGCCGATACAGTGGCCTCCCACCTGTCGATCAAGATTCCGGAAAAGCAGGAGATGCTGGCGACCGTCAGCGTCAAGGAGCGCCTTGAGCGCGCGCTCGGCTTCATGGAAGGGGAGATTTCCGTCCTGCAGGTCGAAAAGCGCATCCGTTCGCGCGTCAAGCGGCAAATGGAGAAAACCCAGCGCGAATATTATCTCAACGAGCAGATGAAGGCGATCCAGAAGGAACTCGGCGACGGCGAAGAAGGCCGCGACGAGATGGGCGAACTGGAAGAGCGCATCGCCAAGACGAAGCTTTCGAAGGAGGCGCGCGAAAAGGCCGATGCCGAACTCAAGAAGCTCAAGCAGATGAGCCCGATGTCGGCGGAAGCGACGGTCGTGCGCAATTACCTCGACTGGCTGCTTGGAATCCCGTGGGGCAAGAAGTCGCGGATCAAGGTGGATCTCAACAAGGCCGATGCCATTTTGGAGGCCGACCATTACGGGCTGGAAAAGGTCAAGGAACGCATCCTCGAATATCTGGCCGTTCAGACCCGTTCGAACAAAATCAAGGGTCCGATCCTGTGCCTCGTCGGCCCGCCCGGCGTCGGCAAGACGTCGCTTGCCAAGTCGATCGCCAAGGCAACCGGGCGCGAATATGTCCGTATGGCGCTTGGCGGGGTGCGCGACGAGGCGGAGATTCGCGGCCATCGCCGGACCTATATCGGCTCGATGCCCGGCAAGGTCATCCAGTCGATGAAGAAGGCCAAGAAGGCCAATCCGCTTTTCCTGTTCGACGAAATCGACAAGATGGGCATGGATTTTCGCGGTGATCCGTCATCGGCGCTGCTGGAGGTGCTGGATCCGGAGCAGAATTCCACCTTCATGGACCACTATCTGGAAGTGGAATATGACCTGTCCAATGTGATGTTCATCACCACGGCAAACACGCTCAATATCCCGCCGGCCCTGATGGACCGGATGGAGATCATCCGCATCGCCGGATATACCGAGGACGAGAAGCTGGAGATCGCCAGGCGCCATCTCCTGCCTAAGGCGGTGCGCGACCATGCGCTGCAGCCGGAGGAGTTTTCGGTCGGCGACGATGCGCTGCGGGAGATCATCCGCCGCTATACGCGCGAAGCCGGTGTGCGGAACTTTGAGCGCGAACTGATGTCGCTTAGCCGCAAGGTCGTGACGAAGATCCTCAAAGACGGTGTCAGCGAGGTCGAAATCACCGCGGACAATCTCGGCGATTATCTTGGCGTTCCGCGCTTTCGCTACGGCGAGGCGGAGCATGACGATCAGATTGGCGTCGTGACCGGCCTTGCCTGGACCGAGGTCGGTGGCGAATTGCTGACCATCGAAGGCGTGATGATGCCGGGCAAGGGCAAGATGACGGTGACCGGCAATCTGCGGGACGTGATGAAGGAATCGATCTCGGCGGCGGCATCCTATGTCCGCTCCAGAGCGGTCGATTTCGGCGTCGAGCCGCCACTGTTCGACAAGCGCGATATTCATGTTCATGTGCCGGAAGGGGCCACGCCGAAAGACGGACCGTCGGCCGGCGTTGCGATGGCCACATCGATCGTCTCGATCATGACGGCCATTCCGGTTCGCAAGGATGTCGCCATGACCGGCGAGATCACGCTGCGCGGCCGTGTGCTGCCGATCGGCGGTCTGAAGGAGAAATTGCTGGCGGCGCTGCGCGGCGGGATAAAGACCGTTCTGATCCCTGAGGAAAACGCCAAGGACCTGGCGGAAATCCCGGACAATGTGAAGAACGAGCTCGAGATCATTCCGGTTTCGCACATGAATGAGGTGCTGCAAAATGCGCTGATCAGTCAGCCGTCTGCCATTGATTGGGACGAGGCGGAGACGCCCCTTCCGGCCGAAAGCGGCGGCGATGAGGCTGGCGTTTCCGTGGCCCACTGATTCCATCTTTGATTCCGAATTTCACTCTTGGAAGCGGGCTTTAGCCCGCTTTTAACCATTTTGACGTTCGAAAATGCGAAAAAACGCCAGAAAACTGGGGTTTTTGGCCTTTCGACATTGTGATTTTGCGTTGGAGTCGTAAGATCGGGCCCGACTTATATTGAGTCGTTCACTACATACTGAGAGGGTTTGGAAAATGAACAAGAACGAACTGGTTGCTGCCGTTGCCGAGAAGGCCGGCCTGAGTAAGGCTGATGCCGGCTCCGCAGTTGAAGCCGTGTTCGACACCATCACATCCGAATTGAAGGGTGGTGGTGACGTTCGCCTGGTGGGTTTCGGGAACTACACCGTTTCTCATCGTGCAGCTTCAAAGGGCCGCAATCCGATGACAGGTGCGGAAGTCGATATTCCGGCCCGTAACGTTCCCAAGTTCTCGGCCGGCAAAGGCCTCAAGGATGCTGTCAACAGCTGAGTTTCCATCTTTTTGAAGATGCGGCAGTATTGATGTGGAGCCCGGCAATTGCGCCGGGCTTTTTTCTTCCTATGGTAGCGCGGCCACACCCGGGCCGGAATGTCAGCATGGCGTGGCATTCATAATTGCCTGCCATCCCGCTTTCCTTTATGGCTGACGATTCTGCACGAATAAGCAGTTTCTTTGTGTCATTGAACGGCGGTGAGGCCATGAGTGTGCTGAGCGACCCGGTCGGGAAGGGCGCCGGACCGGGAATGTCCTGGCTCGAACATGCGAAAGCGACGCTGGTGCTTGGCGTGCCCCTGATCGGGGCGCAGCTGGCTCAGATGGCCATCGGCGTAACCGATACGATCATGATCGGCTGGCTCGGCGCATTCGAGCTGGCCGCCGGTGTCCTGGGCACGCAGGCCTTCTTTCTGCTGTTCATCTTTGGTGGCGGGTTTGCGCTGGCGGTGCTGCCGATCGCGGCGCAGGCCCATGGGCGCGATGACGTGCGCGGCGTTCGACGGTCGGTGCGCATGGGGATCTGGGTGATTCTGATCTATAGCGCCCTGGTCATGGTGCCGCTGTGGTATTCGGAAGGGATCCTGCTGATGCTCGGGCAGGCGCCCGAGACGGCGGCATTGGCCGCCGACTACGTGCGGGTGGCGCAATGGGGGATGTTTCCGGCCCTGCTGATGATGGTCTTCCGATCCTATCTGAGCGCGCTGGAACGCGCCCAGATCATCCTCTGGGCCACCCTTTTCGGCACACTTGCCAATATCGCGCTGAACTACACCTTCATCTTCGGTAATTTCGGTGCTCCCAGGCTGGGTGTCGTCGGGGCTGCGGTCGCGTCAGTCGGGACGAATTTCGTCAGTTTCTTTGCGCTTTTGGCCTATGCTCTGCTGAAATCCGAATTGCGCAAATATGATCTTCTCGGCCGTTTCTGGCGCGCCGACTGGCAGGATTTTTTTGAAGTCGTCAAGCTCGGCTGGCCGATCGGTGCGACGATTCTGGCGGAAGTGGGGCTGTTCGCCGGGGCGGCGATCATCATCGGCTGGATCGGAACGATCGAACTGGCGGCGCACGGTATTGCGCTGCAACTGCCCGGCATCGCCTTCATGATCCCGCTCGGCCTTTCCAGTGCAGCGACCATCCGCGTTGGCAATGCCTATGGACGGCAGGACTGGCTGGGGCTGACCCGGGCCGGCGTGGTGTCGATTCTTCTGGTTCTCGCTGCAACACTGTCCACGGCTCTACTGTTCCTGGCCGTGCCGCAGAGCCTGGTCAACCTGTTTCTCGACGCCGACAACCCCGATGCCGCACAGGTGCTTGCCAATGCCGTCCCGCTGCTGTTCGTCGCCGCCGTCTTTCAGACCGTCGACGGGCTGCAGGTGATCGGCGCCGGTTTGCTGCGCGGCCTGAAGGATACGCGGGTGCCCATGGTCATCGCGGTTTTCAGCTATTGGGGCATCGGCATGACGTCGGCCTACATGCTCGGATTCCGGATGGGATACGGTGCCACCGGCGTGTGGTGGGGGCTGGCACTGGGTTTGCTGTTCGCTGCCGTCCTGATGAACTGGCGCTATATGCTGCGGGAACGGATCGGGCTGGTCAGCGCCCGGACTTAGGGTATGTTGACCCCGCAAATCAGGGAAAAGTGGTGGGCGGTGAGAGACTCGAACTCCCGACATCCTCGGTGTAAACGAGGCGCTCTACCAGCTGAGCTAACCGCCCTTGGGGAAATCTTGGGACCGTTTATGCGCTTACCCTGACAAGTGCAAGAAAAAAGAGACTTCCGGAAACGAAATGGTGCGTTTGCACACCTGTACGGCGATTGAAATATTTGCCCCCACATTGTTGCCGGAGCGTCGTATCAGTGCTTGACAGTCATCGGGGAACGGCTTAATCCACCGCTCACGTTTCGCCGTCGCGCGGAATGGAGCGCGGGTGTAGCTCAGCTGGTTAGAGTGCCGGCCTGTCACGCCGGAGGTCGCGGGTTCGAGCCCCGTCACTCGCGCCACTTTCCCTACAATGAAGTTTTTCGGTCCAATGGACAGCAATCGGGTTCCCGGCCGGCCCAAAAACGCCGTCCGGCCATTGCCGACCGGCCCGGGAATTCTAGATTTCCTGTTGACGGTCCGGGGGTGCCGGAACCGGGCAAGCTTGTGTTGCACCGCGAAGGCGGGCAATTTAGAGCAATTGTAAGGTGACGCGGGCCATTTGCGTTGACTGCACCGGCTGATTGTGTAAACCGAGCCTAAGGCAATTCGCGACTGCAACATTCGCGATATCGCAAGGACGACAAGATGACCGAACTGCTGAGTTCATACCTGCCGATCGTGGTCTTTATCGGTATTTCTCTGGTCATCGGTCTGGCGCTGCTGCTGGCGCCTTTCGCTATCGCCTTCAAGGCCCCGGATTCGGAAAAACTGTCGGCCTATGAGTGCGGTTTCAATGCCTTTGACGATGCCCGCATGAAGTTCGACATCCGGTTTTACCTGGTGGCGATCCTGTTCATCATCTTCGATCTCGAAGTGGCGTTCCTGTTTCCATGGGCCGTGTCCTTCGGGGATATTGGCTGGTTCGGGTTCTGGTCGATGATGGTTTTCCTGGCCATTTTGACGGTTGGCTTTGTCTATGAATGGAAGAAGGGGGCGCTGGAATGGGAGTAGGCGACACCCCTTCGACGCTTGTGGCCCCGCGGCCCCGCGGCATTGTCGACCCCTCAAGCGGGAAGCCGATCGGGGCCAGCGATCCCTATTTCGGCGGGCTCAACGATGAACTGGCCGACAAGGGATTTCTGGTCACCTCGACCGACGAACTGATCAACTGGGCGCGCACCGGATCGCTGATGTGGATGACGTTCGGGCTGGCCTGCTGTGCCGTCGAGATGATGCAGATGTCGATGCCGCGCTATGATGCCGAACGCTTCGGTTTTGCGCCGCGGGCCTCGCCGCGCCAGTCCGACGTGATGGTCGTCGCCGGAACGCTGACGAACAAGATGGCACCGGCGCTGCGCAAGGTCTATGACCAGATGCCCGAACCGCGCTATGTGATCTCCATGGGCTCCTGCGCCAATGGCGGCGGCTATTATCACTATTCCTACGCCGTGGTGCGCGGTTGCGACCGCGTCGTCCCGGTCGATGTTTATGTGCCGGGCTGTCCGCCGACGGCCGAAGCGCTGCTCTATGGCGTTCTCCTGTTGCAGAAGAAGATCCGGCGCACCGGAACGATCGAGCGGTAGGAGGCGGCAACATGAACGACGCGCTGAGCGAACTGGCCGCCTATATCAACGAGCGCTACATTGACGGCATCATTTCGGTGGACCTCAAATTCGACGAACTCACACTGGGCGCGTCCGCCCAGAAGATTGTCGGCGTTCTGACTTTCCTGCGCGATGATGCGCAATGCCAGTTCATCAATCTGACCGACATATGCGGCGTCGACTGGCCGTCCCGGGCGCGTCGTTTCGATGTAGTCTATCATCTGCTGTCGCCGCGCCAGAATATCCGCGTGCGGGTCAAGGTCGAAGCCGGCGAGGGCGAAACAGTGCCGTCGGCGACCGCGGTCTTCCCCGGCGCCGACTGGTTCGAGCGTGAAGCCTACGACCTTTACGGCATTCTCTTTACCGGCCATCCGGATCTGCGCCGGATTCTGACCGATTACGGTTTTGACGGTCACCCGCTGCGCAAGGATTTTCCGACCACGGGATTTGTCGAAGTGCGCTATGACGACGAGGTCAAGCGGGTTGTCTACGAACCGGTTCAGTTGAAGCAGGAATACCGCAATTTCGATTTCCTCTCTCCCTGGGAATCAGCCGACTATGTGCTGCCGGGCGACGAGAAGGCGAGCGAGTGACGGTGTGAGGTGAAGCCATGAACGGGGCGCAAAAAGACAGTGAGGGTGTTCGCCGTAAAGGTCGGTGTCTTTGCGGGGCCGTGCAGTTTACTGCTGTGCCGGCGGCAGAGGCCGGGGTATGCCACTGCCGCATGTGCCAACGATGGACGGCCGGCCCGTTCTTTGCGGTCGATTGCGGCGACAGTGTCGTTTTCGACAGCGACGACGACTATGATCTCTATCGGTCATCGGAATGGGGCGAACGCGGCTTCTGCCGAAAGTGCGGAACGCCTCTGCTTTGGAAATTGCACGGAAAGAACCAGTGCAGCGTGTCCCTGACCGCCTTTGATGAAATCGATGACATGCGTTTCACGACTGAAATTTTCATCGATGAAAAGCCGGATTGCTATGCGTTTTCGAACGAAACGAAGAAAATGACCGGAGCCGAGGTTTTCGCCATGTTCGCCGGCGGGCAGGACAGCTGACATGACGGAGCACAATGTCCGCAATTTCAACATCAATTTCGGCCCGCAACATCCGGCTGCCCATGGCGTGTTGCGTCTGGTACTGGAACTGGACGGTGAGATTGTCGAGCGTGTGGACCCGCATATCGGCCTGCTGCATCGCGGTACGGAAAAACTCATAGAAACAAAGACCTATCTTCAGGCGCTTCCTTATTTCGACCGGCTTGACTACGTCGCGCCGATGAACCAGGAGCACGCCTATTCGCTGGCGGTGGAACGTCTGATGGGGGCCGAAGTGCCGATACGCGGACAGTTGATCCGGGTGCTGTATTCGGAGATCGGCCGGATTCTGTCACACCTCTTGAACGTCACCACACAGGCGATGGATGTCGGTGCGCTGACGCCGCCGCTGTGGGGGTTCGAGGAACGCGAAAAACTGATGGTGTTCTATGAGCGGGCCTGCGGTGCGCGCATGCACTCGGCTTTCGTTCGTCCCGGCGGGGTTCACCAGGACCTGCCGCCCGAACTGGTGGAGGATATCGGCAAGTGGTGCGACCCGTTCCTCAAGGTCTGCGATGATATCGACGGTCTGCTGACCGGCAACCGGATCTTCAAACAGCGCAATGTCGACATCGGTGTTGTGGATCTGGATGATGCCTGGGCCTGGGGCTTTTCCGGTGTCATGGTGCGCGGCTCCGGTGCCGCGTGGGATCTGCGGCGCGCCCAGCCCTATGAATGCTACAGCGATCTGGAATTCGATATTCCGATCGGCAAGAACGGCGATTGTTACGACCGGTATCTGATCCGCATGGAGGAGATGCGCCAGTCGGTCCGGATCATGAAACAATGTGTCGAGCGCCTGCTGGGCGATGCGCGGACCGGTCCGGTTTCGACGGTCGATGGCAAGTTCGTGCCGCCGAAGCGGGGTGAGATGAAGCGCTCCATGGAAGCGCTGATCCACCATTTCAAGCTGTACACCGAAGGCTATCACGTGCCGGAGGGCGAAGTGTATGCCGCGGTCGAGGCGCCAAAGGGGGAATTCGGCGTCTATCTGGTTTCGGACGGCAGCAACCGGCCGTATCGCTGCAAGATCAAGGCGCCGGGCTATGCGCATCTTCAAGCCATGGATTTCATCTGCCGTGGGCACATGTTGGCGGATGTCTCGGCGATCCTGGGGTCGCTGGACATCGTATTCGGGGAGGTGGACCGGTGATGCGGCACAAGTTCCTTTTCACCCTGGCGGCAGCGGTGCCGCTGCTGCTGCAGGCGGGCTCCACGGTATTGGCCCAGACCGGCGGCGGTGATTTCACCACGATGAGATTGCTTCTTCAGGACGGATTCGAAATCAAGGCCGCCGCGCCCAATGGCGCGCAATATGTCGTGTTCATGCAGAAAGACAACTCGGCCTATGCCTGCGAGTTCGTCACCGTCACCAATTCCCGGTGCCGGGCCATCTACAGAGAGAATGAATAGGCATGTCCGTACGCCGACTTGCAGATGATGCCGTGCAGCCCGACGGGTTCAGTTTTTCCCGTGACAATGCTGCGTGGGCCAAGTCGACGATCGAGAAGTATCCGAAGGGCAGGGAGCAGTCGGCCGTCATACCGTTGCTGATGCGGGCCCAGGAACAGGATGGCTGGGTGACCAAGGCAGCGATCGAGGCGGTCGCCGATATGCTCGGCATGCCGTTGATCCGCGCCCTCGAAGTCGCTACCTTCTACACGCAGTTTCAGTTGAAGCCTGTCGGGACCCGGGCGCATGTCCAGGTGTGCGGCACGACCCCATGCATGTTGCGCGGATCGGAGGATTTGATCCGCGTCTGCAAGGACAAGATCGCTGCCGAACCGTTGCAGACGAACGAGGCCGGCACGCTTTCGTGGGAAGAGGTCGAATGTCAGGGCGCCTGCGTCAACGCGCCGATGGTGATGATCTTCAAGGATACCTATGAGGATCTGACGCCGGAGCAACTTGCTGATATTATTGATACATTCGAGGCCGGCAATGGTGGTTCCGTGACCCCGGGTCCGCAGAACGGACGGCACCTGTCGGCGCCGATTGGCGGACTGACCACGCTGACGGCCGAGGATGTCCCGGTCAGGCCGAAGGCCGCGAAGAAGACCCGTGCGAAGAAAGCGGCTGCCACGGACACCGCATCCGAGCCGTCGGCCGGAAGCAGGCCGCAGGCGATGGAGAAACCGGATGAGATCGACGATTTGAAGATGATTTCGGGTGTCGGTCCGAAGATCGAGGGCATGCTGCATGCCATCGGCATCTTCAAGTGGGAGCAGATCGCCAAATGGGACAAGGCCGAACGCGACTGGGTCGACGGACAGCTCAAATTCAAGGGACGCATTGACCGTGACAACTGGGTCAAGCAGGCCGAAGCCCTGGCCGAAGGCGGTGTGGAGGAATATGTCCGCGTCTTCGGAAAGAAGCCGCGGTAAAGGAAGAGCGTATGCTGCAGGACAAGGACCGCATCTTCACCAATATATACGGCCTGAAGGACAAGAGCCTGAAGGGCGCGATGGCGCGCGGCCATTGGGACAATACCAGATCGCTGATCAAAAAGGGACGGGACTGGATCATCGACGAGATGAAGACGTCCGGCCTGCGCGGACGCGGCGGTGCCGGGTTCCCGACCGGGTTGAAATGGTCCTTCATGCCGAAGGAATCCGACGGGCGGCCGCATTATCTGGTGGTCAATGCCGATGAATCGGAACCGGGAACCTGCAAGGACCGGGATATCATGCGCAACGATCCGCACACGCTGATCGAGGGATGCGTCGTTGCCTGTTTCGCGATGGGCGCCCACACCGCCTATATCTATATTCGCGGCGAATATATGCGCGAGCGCGAAGCGCTGCAGGCGGCCATCGACGAGTGTTATGAAGCCGGATTGCTGGGCAAGGACAGCAAATGCGGTTGGGACTGTGATGTCTTCGTTCATCACGGCGCCGGCGCCTATATCTGCGGCGAGGAAACGGCGTTGCTCGAAAGCCTCGAGGGCAAAAAGGGCCAGCCGCGGCTGAAGCCGCCATTTCCAGCCAATGTCGGGCTTTATGGCTGTCCGACGACGGTCAACAATGTCGAATCGATTGCCGTGGCGCCGACCATATTGCGGCGCGGCGGGGCTTGGTTCGCCGGGTTCGGGCGGCCCAACAATCACGGCACCAAGCTGTTTTGCGTCTCCGGCCATGTCAACCAGCCGGCGACGTTCGAAGAGGAGATGTCGATCCCGTTCCGCGAACTGATCGACCGCCATTGCGGCGGCATCCGCGGCGGCTGGGACAATCTCCTGGCGGTGATTCCGGGTGGATCGTCGGTGCCCTGCGTGCCGGCTGAGCAGATGATTGATTGTCCGATGGACTTCGACAGTCTCCGCGACCTCAAATCGGGTCTCGGAACGGCCGCCGTGATCGTCATGGACAAATCGACGGATATCATCCGGGCGATCGCCCGCCTGGCCTATTTCTACAAGCACGAAAGCTGCGGGCAATGCACGCCGTGCCGGGAAGGCACCGGCTGGATGTGGCGGGTGATGGAGCGCATGGCGACCGGAAATGCGCAAAAGAAGGAGATCGACATGCTGTTCGATGTCACCAAGCAGATCGAGGGTCACACGATCTGCGCGCTGGGTGACGCAGCGGCCTGGCCGATTCAGGGACTGATCCGGCATTTCAGGCCGGAGATCGAAAAACGGATAGACGATTATACGCGCAATGCCGGCACGGCGCCGGTGCTTGAGGCTGCCGAATAGGCGGGTCTCGCTGGCGGGAAACCGCAGAACTGGACACATGATGGCAAAGATCAAGGTCGACGGAAACGAGATTGATGTGCCGGACCACTACACGCTCCTTCAGGCGTGTGAGGAAGCCGGTGCACAGGTCCCGCGTTTTTGTTTTCATGAACGGCTGTCGGTTGCCGGCAATTGCCGCATGTGCCTTGTGGAGGTGAAGGGCGGACCGCCGAAACCGGCCGCATCCTGCGCCATGGGCGTCCGGGATTTGCGTCCGGGGCCCGACGGTGAACCGCCGGAGGTATTCACCAATACGCCGATGGTCAAGAAGGCCCGCGAAGGCGTCATGGAATTCCTGCTGATCAATCACCCGCTGGACTGTCCGATCTGCGATCAGGGCGGCGAGTGCGACCTGCAGGACCAGGCGATGGCATTCGGCGTCGATTCCTCGCGCTTTCACGAGAACAAGCGGGCGGTGGAAGACAAATATATCGGACCGCTGGTCAAGACCATCATGACCCGGTGCATCCACTGCACGCGCTGCGTCCGCTTCACCACCGAGGTTGCCGGCATTTCGGAGTTGGGATTGATCGGCCGCGGAGAGGACGCCGAAATCACCACCTATCTCGAACAGGCGATGACGTCCGAACTGCAGGGAAATGTCATTGATCTGTGCCCGGTCGGTGCGCTGACGTCCAAACCCTACGCCTTCCAGGCGCGTCCGTGGGAGTTGAACAAGACCGAGACCATCGATGTCATGGACGCCTGCGGCTGTGCCATTCGCGTCGACACGCGCGGTCGCGAGGTGATGCGAATCATGCCGCGGATCAACGAGGCGATCAATGAGGAATGGATCTCCGACAAATCGCGGTTTGTCTGGGATGGCCTGAAAACGCAGCGTCTCGATCGCCCCTATGTCAAACGGGACGGACGGCTTGAGGCCGTCGGCTGGAAAGATGCCTTCGCCGCGGTCAAACAGGCCGTCGAAGCGACCGATGGCGAACGGGTCGGCGCGATTGCCGGGGACCTGGCGACCGTCGAGGAAATGTTCGCGCTCAAGCAGTTGATGGAAAGACTCGGCTCGCCCCATATGGACTGCCGGCAGGACGGGACCCGGCTCGACCCGGTGCATGGCCGGGCCAGCTATCTGTTCAACCCGACGATCGAGGGGATCGAACAGGCGGATGCACTGCTGATCATCGGCGCCAATCCGCGCTTTGAGGCCTCCATCCTGAATGCCCGCATCCGCAAGCGGTGGCGCATGGGTGATTTTCCGATTGCGGTGATCGGCGAGAATGTCGACATGCGCTATGAATATGATTATCTGGGTGCCGGTCCCAAGACCCTCGGCGAACTGGTCGCCGGCAGTCACCCATTCAATGCGACGCTCAAAGAGGCCGAGCGTCCGATGGTTGTCGTCGGACAGGGTGCGCTGGCGCGCGAGGATGGCGCGGCGGTGCTGGCCAATGCCGCCAGGCTGGCGGCGGATATCGGTGCGGTCGGGGCCGAGTGGAACGGGTTTGCCGTGCTGCACACGGCTGCCAGCCGTGTCGGCGGTCTCGATCTCGGTTTCGTGCCGGGCACTGGCGGCAGATCGGCTGCCGAGATGCTCGGCGACAGCGATGTGCTCTTCCTGCTGGGCGCCGACGAACTGGATATGACACGGCGCGGGAGCGGCTTCACCGTCTATATCGGCAGTCACGGGGATGTCGGCGCCCATCATGCGGATGTGATCCTGCCGGGTGCCACGTTCAGCGAAAAACACGGAACCTACGTCAATACGGAAGGTCGCGTGCAACGGGGTCTTCGGGCGGCGTTCGCGCCCGGCGAGGCGAAGGAGGACTGGGCCATATTGCGGGCGCTTTCGGACGTCTTGGGCATCACGCTGCCCTATGATTCACTGGCGCAACTGCGGGCGGTCCTGTGCGAAGCGCATCCGCATTTCGCCCAGTTCGACGAGATCGTGCCGGGCGACCCATCCGATATCACCGCTCTTGCCGGGAAGGGCGCGTCAATGGACGAAGCGGCCTTTGTCTCGCCGGTGGCCGACTTTTATCTCACCAACCCGATTGCCCGTGCGTCGGCGGTGATGGCCGAGTGCTCGGCGCTGGCGCGCCAGGCGCGCCAGGTTGCGGCGGAATAGGCGAGGGGCGCTGATCACGATGGAATCATTCCTCTCAACCTATGTCTGGCCCACGGCGATCATGATCGGGCAATCCCTTGTGCTGCTGATCTTGTTGCTGCTGTTCATCGCCTATGTCCTTTATGCGGACCGCAAGATCTGGGCGGCGGTGCAGTTGCGCCGCGGGCCCAATGTGGTCGGTCCGTTTGGATTGTTCCAGTCCTTTGCCGACCTGTTGAAATTCGTCTTCAAGGAACCGGTCATTCCGGCCGGGGCCAACAAGGGCGTGTTCCTGCTGGCGCCGCTGGTATCCGTCACCCTGGCGCTGGCGGCCTGGGCGGTGATCCCGGTGGCCGACGGCTGGGCGATTGCCTCCATCAATGTCGGCATCCTCTATGTTTTCGCGATTTCATCGCTGGAGGTCTATGGCGTCATCATGGGCGGCTGGGCGTCCAACTCGAAATACCCGTTTCTCGGCGCCCTGCGGTCGGCCGCGCAGATGGTCTCCTATGAGGTCTCCATCGGGTTCGTGATCATCACGGTGCTGCTGTGCGTCGGCTCCCTGAACCTGACGGATATCGTGCTGTCCCAGCAGGACGGCCTGGGCACCCGTCTTGGCCTTCCCAATTCCCTGCTGGACTGGCACTGGCTGGCGCTGTTTCCGATGTTCATCATCTTTTTCATCTCGGCCCTGGCCGAGACCAACCGGCCGCCCTTCGATCTGCCGGAGGCTGAATCGGAACTGGTCGCCGGGTTCATGGTCGAATATGGCTCGACCCCGTATATGATGTTCATGCTCGGCGAATATGCGGCCATCGTCCTGATGTGCGCGCTGACGACGATCCTGTTCCTTGGCGGCTGGCTGCCGCCGGTCGATGTGTGGTTCCTCAACTGGGTGCCTGGCATCATCTGGTTTGTCCTCAAGGTCTGTTTCGTCTTTTTCATGTTCTCGATGGTCAAGGCTTTCGTGCCGCGCTACCGCTATGACCAGCTCATGCGGCTGGGATGGAAGGTGTTCCTGCCCATCTCGCTGGCGATGGTCGTGATCGTTGCCTTTGTTCTCAAACTGACCGGCTGGTCGGCCTGAACCGGGAGAAGCAGAGATGTCCCTCGCACAAGCCGCAAAATCAGTCTTTCTGAAGGAGTTTGTCGAAGCGTTCGCGCTGTCGATGCGCTACTTCTTCACGCCGAAATCCACCGTCAACTATCCCTTCGAAAAGGGGCCTGTCAGTCCGCGCTTCCGGGGTGAGCATGCCTTGCGGCGCTATCCGAATGGCGAGGAACGGTGCATCGCCTGCAAGCTCTGCGAGGCGATCTGTCCGGCCCAGGCGATCACCATCGAGGCCGGGCCGCGGCGCAATGACGGGACCCGCCGCACGGTCCGCTACGATATTGACATGGTCAAATGCATCTATTGCGGCTTTTGCCAGGAGGCCTGTCCGGTGGATGCGATCGTCGAGGGGCCAAACTTCGAATTCGCCGCCGAAACGCGCGAGGAACTGTATTACGACAAGGAAAAACTGCTGGACAATGGAGACCGCTGGGAACGCGAGATCGCGGCCAACATCTCCATGGATGCGCCTTACCGATAGGCGGGCAATATCGGTTCGGGCCGTTTACGTGGCCCGGGGGACATCAATTCACGTGCCGGCGCGGGACCGGAACTCGATTTCGAGCACATGGCGGGTTACTGTCGTGGCGCTCGGGGGAAAGCAAAAAAGGCATCAATCATGGGTCTGGAGGCTCTGTTTTTCTATCTGTTCTCGGCGGTTGCCGTGGCATCGGCGTTGATGGTCATCGCATCGCGCAATCCGGTGCATTCGGTGCTGTTCCTAATCCTGACCTTCTTCAACGCTGCCGCTTTGTTCCTGATGACCGGCGCCGAGTTCCTGGCGCTCATCCTGATCGTGGTCTATGTCGGGGCCGTGGCGGTGCTGTTCCTGTTCGTGGTCATGATGCTCGATGTCGACTTTGCCGAACTGCGATCCGGTGTCATGGAATATGCGCCCGTCGGGGCGCTTATCGGGCTGGTTCTGGCCGCCGAGCTGATTATCGTGCTTGCCGGCAATGCCTTCCGGGTTGAACCTGCCGCGAATGCCGCCCAGCCGACCCCGGATTTGAATGAGGTTTCGAATATCCAGGCGCTCGGCGACATTCTCTACACGGATTATGTGCACTTCTTTCAAGCCGCCGGCATGATCCTGCTGGTCGCGATGATCGGCGCCATCGTCCTGACATTGCGGCACAAGGAAAACGTCAAGCGCCAGGATGTGTCCGAGCAGGTTGCCCGTAAGCCCGAAACGGCCATCGAGGTGGTCGACGTGAAGCCCGGGCAGGGCATATAGGCGGGGTTGGCAGGCACATGGAAATCGGTCTTTCCCATTATCTGACGGTCGCCGCGATCCTGTTCACGATCGGCGTGTTCGGTATCTTTCTGAACCGCAAGAACGTCATCGTCATCCTGATGTCGATCGAGTTGATCCTGCTGGCGGTCAATCTGAATTTCGTGGCGTTTTCCGAGCATCTCGGCGATCTGATGGGGCAGGTCTTCGCCCTGTTCGTCTTGACCGTCGCCGCGGCGGAAGCTGCGATCGGTCTGGCCATTCTCGTCGTCTTCTACAGAAATCGCGGTTCGATTGCGGTCGAAGACGTCAACATGATGAAGGGCTGACCAGGCCATGTATCACGCCATCGTTTTCTTCCCGCTGCTCGGCGCCATCATTGCGGGGTTCTTCGGGCGGTCGATCGGATCAAAGGCCTCCGAATATGTGACATGCGGCCTGATGGTGGTCGCGGCCCTGTTGTCGTGGCTGGCCTTCTTCCAGGTCGCGCTCGGCGACGGTGAGACGATCCAGATCAGCGTCTTGCAGTGGATGCAATCGGGTTCCATGTCGATCGACTGGTCGCTGCGTATCGATACGCTGACGGCGGTGATGCTGGTGGTGGTCAACACCGTGTCCTGCCTGGTGCATGTCTATTCCATCGGCTATATGCATCACGATCCCCACCGCCCGCGGTTTTTCGCCTATCTGTCGCTGTTTACCTTCGCTATGCTGATGCTGGTGACGTCCGACAATCTCTTGCAGATGTTTTTCGGCTGGGAGGGCGTCGGCCTCGCCTCCTATCTGCTGATCGGCTTCTGGTACAAGAAACCCTCGGCCAATGCCGCGGCGATGAAGGCCTTCATCGTCAACCGGGTCGGTGATTTCGGCTTCATCCTGGGCATTTTAGGCGTGTTCGTGCTGTTCGGGTCCATTTCGCTCGATACGGTCTTTGCCGGCGCCGGTGCCTTTGTGCCGGACGCGCCGACGGCCATCTCCGGCCCGGTGATGGATCTGTTCGGCATGCAGTTGAACCAGGGCCATGCGATGACGGCGGTCTGCCTGCTTCTGTTCATGGGGGCGATGGGCAAGTCGGCCCAATTCCTGCTCCACACCTGGCTGCCTGACGCCATGGAAGGTCCGACGCCGGTTTCGGCCCTGATCCATGCGGCAACCATGGTGACGGCGGGCGTCTTCCTGGTGGCGCGCATGTCGCCGCTGTTCGAATTGTCGGTCGATGCCCTGACTTTCGTGACCCTGATCGGCGCTATCACGGCATTCTTTGCCGCGACCATCGGCCTGGTGCAGAACGACATCAAGCGTGTCATCGCCTATTCGACATGTTCGCAGCTCGGCTACATGTTCGTGGCGCTCGGGGTCGGCGCCTATGGGGCCGGCATCTTTCATCTCTTCACCCATGCTTTCTTCAAGGCGCTGCTGTTTCTGGGGGCCGGTTCGGTCATTCATGCCGTGTCCGACGAGCAGGACATGCGGCGCATGGGCGGTCTGCGCAAGCATATTCCGATGACCTACTGGATGATGATCGTCGGCACGCTGGCGCTGACGGGTTTCGGCATTCCGTTCACGCCGATCGGCACGGCCGGCTTCATTTCCAAGGATGTGATCATCGAGGCGTCCTTCGTCGGCCACAATCCCGCCGCGGCATTCGCCTTCTGGATGCTGGTGATCGCCGCCGCTTTCACCAGTTTTTATTCCTGGCGCCTGATCTTTATGACGTTTCACGGAAAGCCGCGGGCGTCTTCCGACGTCATGCATCATGTCCACGAATCGCCGATGGTCATGCTGGTGCCGCTTTTCATCCTGGCCGCCGGTGCGCTGCTGGCGGGCATGATCTTTGTCGGGGACTTTTTCGGTTACCACTATGAGGCGTTCTGGAAGGGCGCGCTGTTCACACTGCCCGACAACAGGGTCCTGGAGGAGTTCCACCATGTTCCGGCGTGGGTGAAGCTCAGCCCCTTCATCGCCATGGTCATCGGGTTCGTCGTTGCCTGGGTTTTCTACATCCGCTCTCCGGACCTGCCGAAGGCGCTGGCCCGGCAGCATCGCGGCCTTTACCTGTTCCTGCTGAACAAATGGTATTTCGACGAAGCCTATGATTTCCTGTTCGTCCGCAGCGCCAAATGGCTCGGGCGGTTCCTGTGGAAGCGCGGCGATGGCTGGACGATTGACGGGTTCGGCCCGGACGGCGTCGCGGCCCGGGTGCAGGATATCACAAGCCGCGTGGTCCGCCTGCAGACGGGATATCTCTATCACTATGCCTTTGTGATGCTGATCGGCGTTGCCGCGCTTGTCACCTGGATGATGCTCGGGGGGGCCGTCTGATGACTGACTGGCCGATCCTTTCAACGGTCACATTCGTACCGCTTGTCGGCGTCCTGTTCATTTTGCTGATCCGGGATGACGGCGAAATCGGTCGTCGCAACATCCGCAATGTCGCGCTGCTGACGACAGTCTTCAACTTCGTTTTCTCGCTCTATATCTGGTTCGAATTCGACAACGACAATTTCGGCTTCCAGATGGTCGAGAAGACCGAATGGCTGGGCTCGGGCATCGCCTATCACATGGGTGTCGACGGCATATCCATGCTGTTTGTCATCCTGACGACCTTCCTGATGCCGCTGTGCATCCTGGCAAGCTGGGAATCGGTTCAAAAGCGGGTCAAATCCTACATGATCGCGTTTTTGATCCTGGAAACGCTGCTCATCGGCGTGTTCTGCGCGCTGGATATCGTCCTGTTCTACGTGTTCTTCGAGGCCGGGCTGATCCCGATGTTCATCATCATCGGCGTGTGGGGCGGTGCGCGGCGGGTCTATGCCAGTTTCAAGTTCTTCCTCTACACTCTGGCCGGTTCGGTGCTGATGCTGCTGGCCATCATGGCGATGTACTGGAACGCCGGGACGACCTCCATTCCGGATCTTCTCGTTCACGGTTTTCCGGCGGAGATGCAGACCTGGCTGTGGCTGGCGTTCTTTGCGTCCTTTGCCGTCAAGATGCCGATGTGGCCGGTCCATACCTGGCTGCCCGATGCCCATGTGGAAGCGCCGACGGCCGGATCGGTCATCCTGGCGGGCATCCTGTTGAAACTCGGCGGATATGGCTTCCTGCGGTTCTCGCTTCCGATGTTCCCGCTGGCCTCGGCGGAGCTTGCGCCGCTGATCTATACGCTGTCGGTGGTCGCCATCATCTACACGTCGCTGGTGGCGATGATGCAGGACGACATGAAAAAACTGATCGCCTATTCGTCGGTCGCCCATATGGGCTATGTGACGATGGGGATATTCGCGGCCAATGCGCAAGGGATCCAGGGTGCGATCTTCCAGATGCTGTCCCATGGCCTTGTTTCGTCGGCGCTGTTCCTGTGCGTCGGCGTCGTCTATGACCGGCTGCACACGCGCGAGATCGCGGCCTATGGCGGGCTGGTCAACAATATGCCGAAATATGCCGTCGCCTTCATGGTCTTCACCATGGCCAATGTCGGCCTGCCGGGAACGTCCGGCTTTGTCGGCGAGTTCCTGACGCTGATGGGTGTGTTCCAGGTCAACACCTGGGTGGCGCTGCTCGCGGCCACCGGCGTTATCCTGTCGGCGGCCTACGCGCTCTGGCTCTACCGTCGCGTCATATTCGGCGGGCTTGAAAAGGAAAGCCTGAAATCGATGCTCGATCTGTCGACGCGCGAAAAGGTGATCCTTTACCCGCTTGTCGCGCTGACGGTCTTCTTCGGGGTCTATCCCGTGCCGATCCTCGATGTGACGGCCGCATCGGTGGATGCGCTGATCAACAATTATACTGCCTCGCTGGAAGCCGCCCGCGGCTTGGCGCTTGCGAACTGATGAACAGGGATTGTCAAACCCATGACAGCTGAACTCCTCGCATCGAGCCTGCGGCTTTCCGTTCCGGAGATCATCCTGGCGGTGGGGTCGATGGTGCTGCTGATGATCGGTGTGTTTTCGGGCAGCAAGGCGTCTTCGCTTGTCACCGGTCTGGCGGTTGCGCTGCTGATCATATCGGGCCTGTGGCTGGTGCTGGTCGGCGGCGAGGGCGTTGCCTTCGGCGGCGCGTTTCTGGATGATTCCTTCGCCAAATTCATGAAGGTCCTGACGCTGATCGGGTCGATCACGGCGATGGTGATGGCCGTCGGTCACGCCCAGGAGGAGCAGATCGACCGGTTCGAGTTTCCGGTTCTGATCGTGCTGGCGACGCTCGGCATGATGCTGATGATATCGGCCAATGACCTGATCGCGCTCTATCTCGGCCTCGAACTGCAATCGCTGTCGCTCTATGTGGTGGCCGCGATCAACCGCGACAGCACCCGCTCGACGGAGGCCGGCCTCAAATATTTCGTCCTCGGCGCGTTGTCGTCCGGCATGCTGCTTTACGGCGCATCGCTGATCTACGGCTTTACCGGCCAGATCGGTTTCCCGCAGATCGCCGAAGCCCTGGCGAATGGCGAGCGGTCGCTTGGCGTGGTCTTCGGACTGGTGTTCCTGCTCGCCGGCATTGCCTTCAAGATATCGGCGGTGCCGTTCCACATGTGGACCCCGGACGTCTATGAGGGCGCGCCGACGCCAGTCACCGCATTCTTTGCGGCGGCGCCGAAAATCGCTGCCATGGCGATGCTTGTGCGCATTGTCATCGACGCCTTCGAGCCGATCACGCCGGACTGGCAGCAGGTCGTCGTCTTCATCTCCATCGCCTCCATGGTGCTGGGTGCCTTTGCGGCGATCGGGCAGCGCAACATCAAGCGTCTGATGGCCTATTCGTCGATCAGCCATATGGGATATGCGCTGGTCGGACTGGCCGCCGGCTCGATGGTCGGGGTGCGGGGGGTCGCGATCTATATGCTGGTCTATATGGTGACGACGCTTGGAACCTTCGCCTGTATCCTGGCCATGCGGCGACGCGAGGAGGGCAATGTCGAGCAGATCGACGATCTGGCCGGCCTGTCGTCGACCAATCCAGCGATGGCGACAATCCTGACGATCTTCATGTTCTCGCTTGCCGGAATACCGTTCCTGGCGGGCTTCTTCGCCAAATATTTCGTGTTTCTGGCGGCCATCGAGGCGGGCCTCATCGCGCTGGCGGTGATCGGTGTGCTCGCATCGGTGGTCGGCGCCTATTACTATCTGCGGATCGTCAAGATCATGTGGTTCGATGAACCCAGCGGCGAATTCGTGCCGGTTGCCGGCGAATTGCGGCTTGTCATGGGCCTGTCGGGCGCCTTTGTGCTTGCCTATGTGCTGGTCGGCGGACCGGTGGGCCGGGCCGCGGAGGCCGCCGCCATGAGCCTGTTTTAGAGCAAGAATTGATCACAGCCGACGATTTTCGCCATATTGCGCTGGGGGATGTGCAGTCCACCAATCTGGAGTGTCTTGAACGGGCCCGGGAGGGGGACCCAGGCAATCTGTGGATCACGGCGCACCGGCAGCTCGGCGGCCGCGCCCGGCGCGGGCGCAGCTGGGTCTCCGAGCCCGGCAATCTCTACGCGTCGCTGCTGCTGATCGATCCCGGTTCACCGGCAGCGCTCGCCAGCCTGCCGCTCGCAGTTGCGGTGGCGGTCCATGGCGCGGTCAGCCGCGCCCTGCCGCCGGGCGCCCGGCGCCCGACGATCAAATGGCCCAATGATGTGCTGGTTGACGGCGCGAAAATCTCGGGCACCCTGCTGGAAAGCGAAACGCTGGACGACGGGCGCCAGGCCGTGG
Organism: Rhizobiaceae bacterium; assembly: GCA_028279875.1. Taxonomy (GTDB): domain Bacteria; phylum Pseudomonadota; class Alphaproteobacteria; order Rhizobiales; family Rhizobiaceae; genus Hoeflea_A. The sequence continues at coordinate 3,494 of JANQMU010000132.1, read as the reverse complement.
TGATCGGTTGCGGAATCAACGTTTCCCATGCGCCCGAGCAGGCCCGGTATCCGACGACGACCCTGCGCGCCGCCGGATCGGCCATTATGCCCGAGGAACTTTTTTCCAGGCTGTGCCAGTCCATGGCCGGGCAATTGCAGCAGTGGGATCGCGGCCGCGGCATCAGTGCCGTGCGGCAGGCGTGGCTTGACAATGCGCAAGGTGTTGGCGAGCGCATCAATGTGGCCTTGCCCGATCGCATGATTTCCGGTCAATTCCGGGAAATCGACGCGGCCGGCTGTCTGGTGATGGTCGATGACGATCGGGTGGTCCACACAATTGCCGCGGGGGATATCTTTTTTGAATGAGGAACTGATGGCAAAGACAACAACAATGGCGGTCACGGATGGCTGAACGGGACGAACTGGTTTTCCTGCCGCTCGGCGGCGTTGGCGAGATCGGGATGAACCTTGCCCTTTACGGCTATGGCCCGAAGGGGCGGCGCGCCTGGATCATGGTTGATTGTGGCGTGACCTTTCCGGGCCCCGAGCTCCCGGGTGTCGATCTCGTGCTGCCGGACATCCAGTATATCGAGGATGAAAGGATCGATCTGAAGGCGATCGTCATCACCCATTCGCATGAGGACCATTACGGGGCGCTTGCCGATCTCTGGCCCTATCTGAAGGTTCCGGTCTTCGTGTCGCCGTTCACCGCCGGGATGATGGAGGCCAAACGCGCCTATGAGGGCGATATCGAGCCCATTCCGGTGACGATCTACAAAGCCGGCGAGACCTTCGAGGTAGGGCCGTTTTCCATCGAGGCCATTGCCGTCAACCACTCGATTCCGGAGCCGGTTTCCCTGGTGCTGACAACGCCGGCCGGGCGGGTCATCCACACGGGAGACTGGAAAATCGATGCGGAGCCTTCGCTGGGGCCACTGACTGATGAACAGCGCTTTCGGCAGATCGGCGATGACGGGGTTCTGGCGCTGATCTGCGACTCGACCAATGCATTGCGCGATGGTGTCTCACCATCTGAAAAGGAAATCAGCAAAAGCCTGGAAAAGATCATCGAGGCGGCGGAGGGCAGGGTGGCCATCACCACGTTCTCCTCCAATGTCGGGCGCATCCGGTCCGTTGCCGAAGCCGCACGCGATGCCGGACGCAAGGTGCTGCTGCTCGGCAGTTCGATCAAACGTGTTGTGGATGTGGCAACCGACCTCGGCTATATGGACGGCCTGCCGTCTTTCCTTGACGAGGCGGAGTTTGCCTCCACGCCGCGCAAGGAAATCGTCATCATCCTGACGGGCAGCCAGGGGGAGTCGCGGGCGGCGCTTGCCAAGATATCGCGCGACGAAATGCGCAATGTGGCGCTCGGCGCCGGCGATACGGTGGTCTTTTCGTCCCGCACCATTCCCGGCAATGAAAAGCCGATCCTCGATATCAAGAACGGGCTGATCGAGCAGGGGATCGGCATCATCACCGATGATGAGGCGCTGGTCCATGTGTCCGGCCACCCGCGACGCAATGAGCTCAGGTGCATGTATGAGTGGGTCCGGCCGGACATCCTCGTTCCGGTCCACGGGGAGGCGGCGCATCTGACCGGTCATGCGGAACTTGCAAAACAGTCGGGCATCAAATCCGTCCCGCGTGTGCGCAATGGGGATATGGTGCGCCTTGCGCCGGGGCCGGCCGAAGTGATCGGCGAGGTGGCGCATGGCCGTATCTTCAAGGATGGCGATCTGATCGGCGGATATGACGATATGGGGATCGGCGAACGGCGCAAACTGTCCTTTGTCGGCCATATCGCCGTCAATGTTCTGCTCAACGGCCGGTCGGAACTGGTCCGTGAACCGATGGTTTCGGCTCACGGCCTGCCGGTAGAGGACGAAAACGGCGAACGGATGACCGATCGCCTCGCGGAAGCGGCGGAGGGTGCCGTGACTAGCATTCCGCGGGGGCGCCGCAAGGATCTGGACATGGTGCATGAAGCCGTCCGGCGTGCGGTGCGTTCCGCTGCGCGCAATATCTGGGGCAAGAAACCGGTGATGTCGGTTTTCGTCAGCCGGGTCTGAATTGGGATGATAACGGGGAGACCCGCACAATGATTGGCAAATTGAACCATGTGGCGATTGCGGTTCCGGATCTGGAGGCGGCCGCCGCCCGTTACCGCGATGCGCTCGGTGCACGGGTTTCGCAGGCCCAGGCGCTGCCGGAGCACGGTGTGAAAGTGGTGTTTGTCGAATTGGACAACACCAAGGTCGAACTGCTGGAGCCGCTCGGCGCGGATTCGCCGATCGCGGCGTTTCTGGAAAGGAATGCCGCCGGCGGCATGCATCATCTGTGCTACGAGGTCGACGATATCATCGCGGCGCGCGACCGGCTGATGGCCGGTGGCTGCCGTGTTCTCGGCGATGGCGAGCCGAAGATCGGTGCGCATGGCAATCCGGTGCTGTTCCTGCATCCCAAGGATTTCTGCGGCACGCTGGTCGAACTGGAACAGGTCGGCGATGCGGGTGGCGAATAATGACCCGCTCTGTCAGCGGCAGGGGTAAAGAGCGTCGCTCTTCGGCGGATCGGGGTTGTCCATGGGTTTTCTGACCGGTTTTGCGATCTATTTCATCATCTGGTGGATCACCCTGTTCATCATCCTGCCGGTCGGCGTGCGGACCCAGGCCGATGAACGCGATGTCACGATGGGAACGGCCGAAAGCGCGCCGCTGAAACTGCGCATGGGCCGCAAGCTCATGTGGACCAGCATCGTCTCGGCGGCGTTCTTCGGCGTCTATCTCCTGGCGACCGCGGTGTTCGGGCTATCCGTCGACTCCATTCCGCGCATCGTGCCGGATATGTCACGCGGTTGAACTGCTCTCGCCGCCGTCTTTCCGACCGGGCGCGGAAAACGGGAATGAGAAATCCACATCGTCGAAAAAGCCAAGAAGCGTTTGGATCGCGGCGTAGCCGAGCGCACTCTTTCTGAGATGGACACCGGCCTGGCGCCTTGGCATCCCCTGCAGCGTTGGTCGAATGACGAGTCCCTCGGCTTCGATGACCGGTGCGAGCTGGAGCGGTGCGGACATCACGAAATTGCCCTGACGGACCAGTTGCAGGCCAGTGGCGAAGGATGTCGTTCGCACGTCGATCGTCGGTGCGAAAGCGCCCTTGGGCACGCAATACTCCCGGATCGTCCGTTCGGTCTCGGGATCGACGGCGAAGATGACCCAGTGCTGGTGCGAAAGCAGGGATGGATCGATCCGTGCCATGTCCGCATGCGGATCGCCGGGACGCATGACGATGCCGTGCTCGACATAGGTCACATATTTCACGAAGATGGTGTCATTGAGGTGTTCCGGATCGATGACACCCAGATACACGTCCAATTCGCGGTCGATCAGCATCTGGATTGTTCGGTTCCGGGTATCCGTCGACAGTTCCAGTTTGAGGTTCGGAAACCGTGATTTCAGATTGCTGAAAAGACCGGCGACACAGCTTAGGTGAAACAGCGGCCCGGCGCCG
>JANQMU010000125.1 GCA_028279875.1 Rhizobiaceae bacterium | reverse complement strand
ACAAAATCGCCCGGCCCATTCAGCCCGGAGTTTCAACTCGATCGTCCTATCAGGTGTGGCGGCAAATCGGCCCATCGTTCGCCCTCGAATTCGTCCACTGGACGAATTCGCAAGACGGGCTCACCGTTGCGCCGCTTGCCCGATGCACCACATCGCGCTGCGCGACGCGCCTTGCCGAGTGAACCGATTTGCAGCCATCAAATGCGTCAGGGTAAACACAGAGCGCTCTAAGGTCACACCGAGGCGATTCCGATGAACGGATATCTGTTGCCTCGATTGACATTCACACCGTGAACACGGTAAGTGTTCACGCCATGAACGCCAATTCAATGGACAATGCGGCCGAGGGACAGCCTTCCACGGTTCAGGCCTCGAAGGAGGCGCTGGAGAGCGAGCTTTCGCTGCGGCTTCTGAGCGCCATCGAGGGCGACCAGTCGGTGACCCAACGCTCCCTCGCGTTGCGTTTCGGCGTCGCCGTCGGGCTGGTCAATGGCTACGTCAAACGCTGCATGCGCAAGGGGCTGGTCAAGGCCCAGCAGGTTCCGACGAAGCGCTACGCCTATTTTCTGACGCCCAAGGGCTTTGCCGAAAAGAGCCGGCTGATCGCCGAATATCTGTCGAATTCGCTGGCGTTTTACCGCCGGGCGCGCAGCCAGTATGCCGAATGCCTGGCCATCTGCCACGCGCGCGGCTGGACACGTGTGGCCCTGGTCGGAGAGGGCGATCTCGCCGAGATTGCAACGCTGGCGGCGATCGATGCGCCGGTCCGGCCGGCACAGATCATTGCGCCGGGCTGCAACCAGGAAACGGTGGTCGGTCTGCCGGCCTCCGGCAGCCTGACGGACGCGCGCGATTTCGACGCGGTCGTGCTGGCCGATATGGAAACCGCCCAGGCGACATACGATGCGCTTTTGTACCTGTTGCCCGATGAGCGGATCCTGGCGCCGCAACTGCTGCGCCTGACGCGCCAGCTTGATACGGACAAGAGCGGGGATGCGGCATGAAACGCTGGTATGTGGTCTATACCAAAGCGTCCGCCGAACTGAGCGCCCTGGGCCATCTCAACCGCCAGGGTTTCGAGGCCTATCTGCCGCGATGCCACAAGATCCTGCGCCATGCGCGCCGCCAGTCGACCGTGTTGCGGCCGCTTTTTCCGCGCTATCTTTTCGTCGGCCTCGATCTCGGGGTAGACCGTTGGCGGTCCGTCAACGGCACGGTCGGCGTCAGCCGCCTGGTCTGTCACGGCGAGCGCCCGACGCCCTTGCCCCGAGGGTTGGTGGAAGCCCTGCGCGACAGCGAGGTCGAGGAGGGCGCCGTGCCGCTCAGCCAGTTGGCGCTTTTTGATCCCGGCGACCGGTTGCGCGTTCTCGACGGAGCCTTTAAGGGACAGGCTGGAATTTATCATGGCATGACCGAAGCCGAGCGGGTGGTCCTTCTTTTCGATATGATCGGCCGCCAGGTTGAGGTTGCGCTCCCCATACACGCCGTCGAAGCCGTTTAGGGCTGGATCCGCCGCAGTCGCGGATTTTCGGGCGTGGTTTATTGTCTGGCGGTCTGGCGTGGTTTCACCCGGACTGCGGTAGCATGGAAAATTGACGCATGGAAAACGGCGAATGTCGGCGATAGACCGCACCTTCGAAGAGCCGGCGGTCGATCTCGACGGCAAGGCGGTCCTGATTACCGGCGGCACCGGTTCCTTCGGCCGGGCGCTGGTGCGGACCGTGCTCGACCGCTTCAGCCCGGCAAGGCTGATCGTCTTCTCACGCGACGAGATGAAACAATATGAGATGGCGCAGGAATTCAGCGATACGCGCTATCCCTGCATGCGCTATTTCATCGGCGATGTACGCGATGTCGACCGGCTCGAAATGGCGATGCGCGATGTCGACATCGTCGTCCACGCCGCCGCGCTCAAACATGTCGGCGCCGCCGAATACAATCCCTTCGAATGCATCCATACCAATGTCATGGGCGCCGAAAACGTCGTCAAGGCCGCCATCCGCACCGGCGTGAAGAAGGTCATCGCCCTGTCGACCGACAAGGCGGCGAGCCCGATCAACCTTTATGGCGCCAGCAAGCTGGCATCGGACAAGATCTTCGTCGCCGCCAACAATCTGAGCGCCGGCAACGTGCGTTTCGCGGTCGTGCGCTATGGCAATGTGGTCGGCTCCCGCGGCTCCGTCGTGCCGCTGTTTCGCCGCCTGATCGCCGAGGAAGCGGACCATCTGCCGATCACCGACGAGCGCATGACGCGCTTCTGGATCACCCTCAGGCAGGGGGTCAGCTTCGTCCTGTCGTCGCTTGCCACCATGAAGGGCGGCGAGATCTTCGTTCCGAGGATCCCGAGCACGAAGATCACCGATATCGCCCGTGTCATGGCGCCGCACCTGCCGATCAAGGTGATCGGCATCCGCCCCGGCGAGAAGTTGCACGAGGCCATGATTACACAGGATGATTCTCGCAACACGGTCTCGCTGCCCGACCGCTATATCATCCAGCCTTCGCTCGGGTTCTGGAAGCAAAACGGCACCCCCGTCGGATCGCCCCTGCCCGACGGTTTCAGCTACGCCTCCGACACCAATGAGGAATGGCTGGACGACGCGGCCCTCGGCCGCCTGCTGCGGGACGCCGCGATTTGAACGAAGGGGCATCGCCTTTCCTGCCCTATGGCCGGCAGAGCATCGATGACGATGATGTGGCCGCGGTCGTCCGGGCTCTGAGGAGCGACTGGCTGACCACCGGTCCGACGGTCGAGGCATTCGAACAGGCCTTTGCCGAAAAGACCGGTGCCCGCTATGCCATCGCCTGCAACAGCGGCACCGCCGGGCTGCATCTTGCCATGATGGCGCTGGGCCTGGGCGAGGGCGATGTGCTGATCGTGCCGACGCTGACCTTTCTGGCGACCGCCAATGCGGCGCGCTATGTCGGCGCGGAGGTCGAATTTGCCGATGTCGACGCCGACACCGGCCTTCTCAACGAAGCCAGCCTGCGCGCCGCCATCGAGCGCAGCCAGGGCAGGGCAAGGGCCGTTGCGCCCGTTCATCTCAACGGCCCCTGTGTCGACATGGCCATGGTGGCCCGCCAGGCGCAGGAGCACGGCCTTGCCGTGGTGGAGGATGCCTGCCATGCGCTCGGCGGAACCTATGAAAGCAACGGCGTTGACGTTCCCGTCGGGGCCTGCCGGCATTCCGACATGGCGACCTTCTCCCTGCATCCGGTCAAGACCATAACCATGGGCGAAGGCGGTGTCGTCACCACCAATGATTCGGCAACTTGCGAAAAGCTGAAGCGGTTCCGCAGCCACGGCATGACCCGCAACCCGGAAGAATTCCGGAACACCGCACTCGCCTTTGACGGCGCCGGCGCGCCCAATCCCTGGTATTACGAGATGGCCCAGCCCGGCTACAATTACCGGGCAAGCGACATCAACTGCGCCCTCGGCCTCAGCCAGCTCGCAAAGCTCGAGACCTTCGCCGCCCGCCGCCGCGCGCTCGCCGCGCGCTATGACGCATTGTTGGCGCCGCTGGCACCGTCCATCCGCCCGGTTCCGCGGGTCCCCGGCTGTGATCCCGTGCTGCATCTCTACGTCGTGCTGATCGATTTCAAGGCCGTCGGCGCCGACAGGGCAACGATCATGCGTCGCCTGAAGGCGCGCGGCATCGGCACCCAGGTCCACTATCTACCGGTGCACCGCCAGCCCTACTATCAAAAGCGCTACGGCGAACTCGTCCACCCTGGCGCCGATGCCTATTACGAACGCTGCCTGTCGCTGCCGCTGTTCCCGGACATGGGCGATGAGGATGTGGCGAGGGTTGTGGAGGGGCTGAAATCGTCCCTCGATCTGAAACACTGACAGGGTAAGATGTTACAATACTGTACCAAATGCCTGTATCCCGACACGAAACCTGACCTCCACTTCGATGAGGAGGGCGTCTGCAGCGCCTGCCGGTCATTTGAAAATCGTGCCACGGTCGATTGGGATCAGCGCCGGCAGGAGTTTCTCGATGTTGTGGAGCGCTATCGCTCGAAGGACGGCAGCAATTATGACTGCCTGGTGCCGGTTAGCGGCGGCAAGGACAGCACCTGCCAGGTTCTCAGATTGCTCGAAAACGGGCTCAATCCGCTTTGCGTAACCGCAACGACCGACTCCCTCAGCGATATCGGGCGCAGGAACATCGAAAACCTCAAAGGTCTCGGTGTGGACTATGTGGAAGTCACGATGAATCCGGTCATTCGCCGGCGCATCAACCGGCTGGCGTTGCGGCAGGTCGGCGACATCTCCTGGCCCGAACATGTCGCCATCTTCACAGTGCCGATACGCGTCGCCGTTCAACACAATATCCGCCTCATCATCTGGGGAGAGAATTCGCAGAATGAATATGGCGGGCCGGCCGCAGCAACCGAGGCCCATATTCTCAATCGCCGCTGGCTGGAGGAATTCGGCGGGCTCCTGGGGATGCGCGTCACCGATCTGGTTGGTGAGGAGGGGATCGAAAAGCGCCATTTGATTCAATATCTCTATCCCAGCGATGAAGAGCTTGAACGCGTCGGCGTCACCGGCGTGTTCCTGGGCTACTACTTTCCCTGGGACGGATACACCAATGCTCTCCTGGCGGAGGGGCACGGATTTGAAACCTTTCCACGCCCGGTCGAAGGGTCGCTGGCCGATTATGAAAATCTCGACAATTATCAGACCGGTATCCACGACTACTTCAAATATCTGAAATTCGGCTTCGGTCGCGCCACCGACATCGCCAACAATCATATTCGCCGTGGCCGCCTTTCCAGGGCCGACGGTCTGCGTCTGACGCGCAAGCATGACGGCAAGTTCCCATGGACCTATCTGGGGCGCCCGATCGAGGAGATCCTCGGCGAAATTGATATGACCGTGGCTGAATTTGAAAAGATCTGCGACCGTTTCACCAACAAGAAGTTGTTCCGCCGTGCCAATGACGGTGCCTTGATCAAGGATGCCGACGGCAACCTCACCAAGATTAACGACGACAACACGTGAGCGCAATTGCCATCATCGACTACGGCCTGTGCAATCTGGATTCCATTGCGCGTGCAATATCGGAATGCGGCGGCGATCCTTTTGTCACATCGGATCCGGCCGAACTGGACAAGGCCCGGAAGATCATTCTTCCCGGCGTTGGCGCTTTTCCAAAGGCGATGGAGAATCTGCGATCGGCGGGGATGGATACGGCGCTCGATGATCGGGTCGTAAAGGGCGGCATGCCTTTCCTCGGTATCTGTCTGGGGATGCAATTGATGGCCAATGGCAGCGAGGAGGGCGCCAAAGCCGAAGGCCTGGGGTGGCTGGATGCCGAGGTCGTGAAACTGAAAGCCACGCCAGCGGGCGATCGTGTCCCACACGTGGGCTGGAATGAGGTGAATGCGCGCGAGGGCGTTACGCTGTTCGACGGCATAAAACCTGCCGCAGACTTTTATTTTGTTCACAGCTACCACGTGCGCTGCAACGATGGTTCGCTCGCTATCAGCACGACACCCTATGGCGGCGGTTTTGTTTCCGGCGTGATACGGGACAATATGATGGGTGTGCAATTTCATCCCGAAAAAAGCCAGAAACTTGGCTTCCGTTTGCTGGCGAATTTCCTCGAACTGTAGCCCGTCATGCTCAAGACGCGCATCATGCCGACTTTGCTCTACAAGGACACGACGCTTGTCAAAGGCGTCGGTTTCGAGTCCTGGAGACGGGTTGGCAGCGCCATGCAGGCGATCAAGGTCTACAACATGCGTGAGGTCGACGAACTGGTTTTTCTCGATATCACCGCAACACGGGACCGGCGGCCGCCGGATTTCGACCTGATCGATGATCTGGCTGATGAGTGTTTTATGCCGATTGCCGTCGGCGGCGGCATTACCGACGCCGAAGACGTCCGGCGATTGCTGATGGTTGGAGCCGACAAAGTGGTGGTGAACACGGCGGCGGTGGATCGTCCGCAGATCGTCAGCGAGATTGCCGAACGTTTCGGCAGCCAAAGCATCGTTGTGTCCATCGACGCCAAACGGGAGCAGAACGGCCACCATCAGGCCTATGTGGATGCCGGCACGCGGCCTTCGGGGCTTGAGCCGGTGACACTTGCAAAAAGGGCCGAAGCGGATGGTGCCGGCGAGATCCTCATCACGTCGATTGAACTGGACGGCACCATGGACGGCTATGATCTCGATCTGGTGCGGGCCGTGGCCGAAGCGGTTTCCGTGCCGGTCATTGCCTCGGGCGGTGCCGGCGAATACCGGCATCTTGCCGAAGCCCTGGAGGCCGGCGCTTCGGCGCTGGCCGCCGCTAGCATCTTCCATTTCACCGAGCAGACCCCGCGCGAGGCCAAGGGCTTTCTGCACGAACGCGGATATCCCGTGCGCCTGTGACGGATCGTGTCGCCATTATCGTCCAGGCCCGCATGGCGTCGACGCGCCTGCCGGGCAAGGTTCTGGAACGCCTTGCCGGAGAAACCGTGCTTTCGCATGTTCTGCGCCGATGCGCGATGATCGAGGGTGGCGATGTGGTGTGCTGCGCGGTTCCCGATGGCCGGGAATCTGATGTGGTGGCCGAGGAGGCGGACCGTTGCGGCGCAAAGGTGTTTCGCGGATCGGAGCACGATGTGCTCGACCGATATCATCAGGCGGCAATGGCCTGCGGCGCCGACGTGGTGATGCGCGTGACCAGCGACTGTCCACTCATCGATCCGGCCGTCTGCAGCAGGCTGCTCGATCTTTTCCGGTCGAGCGGCGTTGACTATGCCAGCAACAATATGCCGCCGAGTTGGCCCCATGGTCTGGATTGCGAAGTCTTCACCGTGGCCGCACTGGCCAGGGCCGCGCGGCAAGCCAGAACGCCGGATGCGCGCGAACATGTCACGCCGTGGCTGCGCCATGAGCCGCATATCAAACGGGCAAACCTCGCAGGTCCGGGCGGCGATGTCGCCGCCATGCGATGGACTCTCGATTACCCGCAGGACCTGGAGTTCTTCGAAGCGCTTTTCGATCTGTTTCCCGCGCCTGCGGAGAAGATCGGTTTTGAGGACATTGTGCCGCTGCTGCAGGCCCACCCGGAGATCGCCACGATCAATGCGGATTGCCGCCAGAGGAGAAGTGCGTGAATCAGAAACAACCGCCATCATCACGCCAGCTTGACGCATGGCGCGGCGAATTCGGAGACGAATACCGTGGCCGCAACGTTGCCGATGAGGCCATGCTGGCGGCGCGAACGGCGATGTGGAACCGGATGCTCCAGCCGATCGCCGATGATTTGCCAAAAAAAATACTCGAGGTTGGTGCCAATATTGGCTTCAACCTGAGAGCGCTGGCGACAATCACCGACGCCACGCTCCTGGCGCTCGAGCCCAATGCCGGCGCGCGACAGCGTCTTGTCGATGACAATGTTGTTGCTGCGCAGAATGTCTTTGACGGAGCCGCCAGCCATATTCCGATCGATGATGGCGCGGTGGACATGGCGTTTACCAGCGGCGTGCTGATCCATATCGCACCGGATGATCTCGGCGCGTCCTGCGACGAGATATACCGGGTCTCCAGCCGTTACATTGCCTGCGCCGAATATTTTGCGGATGCGCCCCAGGAGGTGAAATATCGCGGCCATGACGGGCTGTTGTTCAAACGGGATTTCGGTGACTACTGGATGGACCGGCACCCGGATTTGCGGCTGGTCGATTACGGGTTCTTCTGGCGGCGTGCCACCGGCCTGGACAACCTGACCTGGTGGCTGTTTGAAAAGGGCAGGGAATAATCGCCATCAAACGCGCTGTTTTCAGAGCGGATGCCGGTGCCGAAATCGGTGGCGGCCATGCCATGCGCTGTCTGGCGCTGGCCGAGGCGCTTGAGGCGACCGGCGGCTGGCATTGCGGTTTCGCAGCCGGCTCCGCAGCGCGCGCCATGGTGCCCGGGATCGGCAAGCTGGCCTGCAAGCCACTCGCACTTGCCGGCCGGCGTGAGGACGAAGCGGAGGCACTTGCCGAAAACTGGCCGGACGGGTGCGATCTTCTGGTGGTCGATCACTACCGCAGAGACGAGCAGTTCGAGCGGGCATGCCGGCCCTGGACAAGGCGCATCATGGTCATCGACGATCTTGCCGATCGCAAGCATGATTGCGAAGTGCTGCTGGATCAGACCCTGGGCCGGCAGACATCCGACTATGTCGCCCATGTGCCCGCAGCCTGCCAGTTGATGCTGGGTCCCCAATATGCCCTGCTGCGTCCGGAATTTGCGGCCGTTAGGCCGAAGGCGCTTCAGCGGCGCGGGCATCACCGACCGATCGGACGGATCCTGGTTACCCTTGGCGCAAGCGACCCGGACAACGTGACATCACTGGTCCTTAAGGGCATCGAGCATGGCGGCATCGAAGCCGCGGTGGATGTGGTGCTGGGACAAGGCGCGCCGCATTGGGATGCGGTGAAAAAGCAGATCGCCCGCTCGCCACTCGATATCACCCTGCACAGTGCTGCAACGAACATGGCGGAATTGATGGGCCGCGCCGATCTTGCCATCGGTGCGGCCGGAACGACCTCTTGGGAACGCTGCTGTCTCGGCCTGCCGACGCTGATGGTCATTACGGCGGAAAATCAGCGCCTTGTTGCCGAACAACTCAATGATGCCGGTGCGGCAATGACACTGGGACCAAGTGACGAACTGACGGCGGTGCGTATCGGTGACGTGTTGAATAGTTTGATACGCGATGCCGATCGTCTCGCGGCGATGGCGAAGCAGGCGATGGAACTTTGCGACGGTCGTGGACTGGACCGCGCCATTTTGGCCCTTGCCGCCGGTGAGGGCCGAAAGGACAAATGGTTGCGGCTGGCAAAATCCGATGACGGCCCGCTGATGTTCGAGTGGCAGCGCCACCCCGAGACACGACGTTTTGCCCGAAACCCGAAGCCGCCCACCTGGGAGGAACACAGCGATTGGATGGAGCGGGTATTCTCTGACGCCGACATCCTGCTGATGTTGATCATGGTTGGCGATGAACCGGCTGGTGTGCTGCGGCTTGACAAAAGCCGGGAACCGGCGGCGGGTGAGATCTCGATTTATGTGGCGCCGGGTCGGCATGGGCAGGGCATTGCTGGCGGCGGATTGCGGTGCATCCGGGAGATATTTCCCGGCTGGACATTCAATGCCGAAGTGCTGCCCGGCAACCGCGCGTCGCATGCCCTGTTTCGGGCCGCGGGATATTGCAGGCGATCCGACACCCAATACGTCAGCAAGCCGGCGGAGGCATTGAATTGACGGATCAGGGATTTCTGAGCATTGCCGGCCGAAAGATCGGCCCCGGATGCCCGCCCTATATGATTGCCGAAATGTCGGGCAATCATAATGGTGACATCGCCCGGGCGCTGGCCATTATCGAGGCCGCCGCCGCGGCCGGTGCGGACGCCGTGAAACTGCAGACCTATACCGCTGATACGATTACGATTGATTGCGACGCACCTGAATTTCGTATCGAGGGCGGCCTGTGGGACGGCAGATCGCTGTATGAACTGTATCAGGAGGCCCACACGCCGTGGGATTGGCACAAGGCGCTGTTTGCAAAGGGCCGCGAGCTTGGCGTCACCGTCTTTTCGGCCCCGTTTGACGCAACGGCCGTCGATTTTCTGGAGCAAAACGATGCGCCGGCCTACAAGATCGCGTCGTTCGAGGCGATCGATCTGCCGCTTATCGCCAAAGTGGCCTCAACCGGCAAACCGCTGATCATTTCGACCGGCATGGCGAATATCGAGGAAATCGGTGAAGCCGTCGCGGCGGCCCGTGAAGCCGGCTGCAGTGAACTTGCGCTGTTGCATTGCGTGAGCGGCTATCCGACCCCGGCGGAGGAGGCGAACCTCTCGACGATTGCCGATATGGCGCGCCGTTTCGACACCGTGGTCGGCCTGTCGGATCACAGCCACGGCATCGAGGTCGCGGTCGCCGCCGTTGCGCTTGGCGCTTCGCTGGTCGAGAAACATGTCACGCTGCGGCGTGCCGATGGCGGGCCGGACGCCGCCTTCTCGCTGGAGCCGGACGAACTGCAGGCACTGGTCGCCGGCTGCCGCAACGCCCATCTTGCTCTGGGCGCGCCGCATTACGAGCGGACCGCCAGTGAGGCGGGCAATGTGCAATTCAGGCGATCGCTCTATGTCGTGGCGGATATGGCGGAAGGCGATGTGTTCACGGAGCACAATGTCCGCTCCATTCGCCCCGGATATGGGCTGGCTCCAAAGGAACTGCCGCGGATACTGGGTTGCAGGGCCGCACGGCCATTGCAGCGCGGAACGGCTCTTGAGGAAAGCGCCGTCGACGCGGGCGGGAGAACATAGCCGGCGTGGCGCATGGACTCCTTTTCAAGGTGGCCGATATCGAGACCTGGCGCCGGGTCGGGCGCCGTGTTGCACTGCGATGGTATGGCCGATGGCAGCGAAGACGCGTTGAGAAACTATATGCCGATCTGGGGCCGGTTGCCGACGGCAGCGGACCTTTGGCAATCGTCGCCGACGGATTGTGGGACAATCCGAATCATTTCTTCCGCCTGAGGGTGTTTCTGGAGGCGATCCCGGATATCGCCACCATGCGCCTGATCGGTATCCTCAATCGCGCCGACGATGCCAGCCGTACCGCGCTGGAAAGCATGGGATTTACCGAGTTCATCGTGCTCGAGGATCATCCGGATCATCGCTCGGAAGATTTCATTTCGGATGCCGAAGCCATGCTCGACAAGGCGGACGGTTACGAGGGCATTCTGAAACTGCCGATGCCCGGCGGACTGCCGGCCTATACCTACTACGACACCGTGCTGAAACGGGCGCGTCACCCGCAACCTGGCCTCGATGATCCGATCTGGAAAACCGTCCTTGCGGACTGCCTTCGAAATTGCGCGATCTATGCGGATTTGTTGCAGGACACGTCCATCGCTGGCATCGTTCTGAGCCATCCCTGGCAAAGCCAGTATGCGACCCTGGTTTGGGGTGCGCTTTCACGAAACATACCAGCCTACCATCTCACCGGCTATTGTGAGGGCATTCGTATCCGCCGGTTTTTCAACACAAGCGATTATGCCACGCCGGTTGAACAATTGAGCCTGGACGAATATCTCGATTTGCCTCAAAAGGTTCAAGACAGGCTGGTCGAGGAGGGACGCGGCTATCTTCGATTGCGCGAGGCCGGCAAGAGCTCCGATATCAATGCCCGCTATGCCTTTCAGTCGGAGCACCGAACCGTTTCGCGCGCCGAGGCGCGCCGCGCCTTTGGTGTGGCGGATGATCGGAAACTGGCAATTGTATATGCGCATGTATGGTTTGATTTCCCCCATACTTTTGCCATGGGCAATTTTGTTGATTTCTATGACTGGATGCGATTTACGCTCGGTCAGTTGCCTCATATCGAGGACGTCGACTGGATCCTGAAACCCCATCCGACAGAGAGCTGGTATGGAGGGTTTCGGCTGCAGGACATGATTGCCGATTTGCCCGGCCATGTTCGGCTCGCGCCGGCGGAAACGGATTCCCTCACCGCCATGACCGCGGCTGATGCCGTTGTGACGGTGCACGGCACGGTCGGATTGGAAGCAACTGCGCATGGTCTGCCCGTGATCGCCGCCGACCGCAGTTTCTACAGCGCATGGGGATTGACGCATCTCGCCAAATCACGCGATGACTACGGCACTTTGCTCAGGTCTGTGGGTCATTTGAAGCAACCGGATCAGACCGATCGCGATCGTGCCCTTGCGCTTATTGCTCTGTCGCTGGCGCCGACACCGGCGGAAGCCGGCGTGCTGAAAATGCGCTGCGATTCAAGTGGCCCCGTTCTGTATCGGGACATCATCCACAACTACAGTGACGGCAGGGATGTCATTGAAGCCGAACAGGCCCACATGATGAGTTGGCTTCATGGGCCATCATCAAGCTATTCCGCCAGTGTCAAGGCGGCGTATTTCTCGGCATGAATCCGGGCAAGGCTGAATGACGCTGTTCCAGAGGGTGATGCGGCTGTTGCGGCAGCAGATCGAGGCCGTCCCGGGTTCCTATTATGCGCATCGCCATCCGGGCCCCCTGGCCCGCTGGGTAATTTCCGCGCTATCGCCCGTGATTGTACACTTGACTCCGAACGACAAGTGGTCGCTGGGCGCGCATCTTCCCTATTGGCTTGCTGCTCTCGATGTACCTCCCGTGAAACCTCTGCCGGAGCCTAAGCGAATATTCCTGTTTTGCGCCTATCGGATCCAGTTCACGCTCGACTTCACCATTGCGATATTCCTGGCCTGGCGTGGGCATGCGGTCACCATCGGCTATCTGCCGAAATTGCAAAGCCCCATCAAGACCCCGTTGCTGGATGATCCCAGCGCAAAGCCCTATCTGGCGGCGGTCCTTGCAAAGGTGCAAACCTGGAGCAAAGGCCGAATTCGATGCGTCGATTTATCCGATTTCCAGGTTGCGCAAGTGGAGATGGACACGGAGGCCCTGCATGGGCAGGTCCTCAGCGACATCATCATGCGCACCCGCCGTGAGACAAATGACCTGGACGATCCCGAAGTGGCGGCGGCGTGGGATTATTATGAAGACCAGGCACGGCGGAGCGGTGCGCTCGCGATGTCGTATCTGGCACGGCACAAGAGTGATTTCGACCTGGTCCTGATCGCTAACGGGACAACCTTTGAGCCTGCTCAGTTTTGCCGAAGCGCAAGACGGCTGGGCATCCCGGTCAACACTTTCGAGAAGTTTGATTTCAAACAGATGAGAGTGATGAATCACGGGGATCATTTCCTGGCGTTTGATGATCTCGATGCCGTTTGGCGCGCGCGCGAGGAACTGGGATACATGGATGACCCGTTCTACAGCTTTGCCGTGGATAGCGCGCTGAAATTACTGGATGAGCGCCGCCGGGCCTCGACGGCGCATTGGGGCCTGGCCTTGCAAAAATCGCCCGACCAGCCTATGCACGATTCCCTTCGCGCAGCCGGGGTCGAGGATGGCCGCCGCTTTGTGCTGGTCTGCACCAATGTCCCTTACGACGCAGGATACGCAATTCTGTTGGGGCTTTTCCCCAGCATGCGGGAATGGCTGCTGGCCACAGTGCAATATCTGCTCGACAACACCGATATCCATGTCGTCGTGCGGGCCCATCCCGGGGAGGCGGCCCATTATGGTGGCAAGGAACGAAGCGAGGATATTCTGGCTGACGTCCTGGGGCATGAGCGGCTGACAGTGATATCCGGGCAGGAAACGGCCAACACCTACAATCTGATAGAAAAATGTCACTTCGGCGTCGTGTTCTCGTCAACAACAGGTGTCGAAATGGCAATGCTCGGCAAGACGGCGCTGATCGGCGCAACGGTCTACTACGGCCGGCGGGGATTTACCGTCGATAGCGAGAATCAGGAAGCTTACTTCAAACATTTGAGTCGCCTGGCCGATCTCGGGGAAGCGCCGCTGCTTGGGCGCAGCGAGTCCAGGCAGGCGGCTCTGTTTCATTTCATCTTTCACCGCGTTATGCTGTGGCCCTATCCCTATGACAAACCGTCCG
Organism: Rhizobiaceae bacterium; assembly: GCA_028279875.1. Taxonomy (GTDB): domain Bacteria; phylum Pseudomonadota; class Alphaproteobacteria; order Rhizobiales; family Rhizobiaceae; genus Hoeflea_A. Next base: position 68,542 of record JANQMU010000125.1, on the reverse strand, counting down.
GGGTACGGACCAGGCCACCGCGGAAACTGCTCGCATCCAGCGACATCAGCCGTTACATCCCCTTCATTGATGCCTTGTGTTGTGACCACGATGAGTGGATCACACGTCAGGGGGAATTTCTAACCCCTGATGGAAGCAATCACGTGCCTGTGCCAATCGCGCACGATCGAACAAATGCGGATGTTAAGGAGATTGCACATGTTTGAAGGTGTTCGGAGGCGCACCGTGGCATACTTTCATTTGCTTCGGGTGTTGGGCCGAGCGCGAAGCAGTTTTGAATTTGCTTTACCGTTGCTGCCAATCCTAGCGAAATACAGATTATACTTGCCAGCTGCAATATTGGTTCATCTGACCATAAGGCCGTTGACAACACAGACGACAAAATATCGGGTTTTAGTTATCGAGAAAGACGTCTTCAATGAAGATGTGCTCGAAGTTGTTGATGGAATGGCTGAGGTGCAAGCGGTAGGGGTGAAGCGAGCAGTGCTCAAATGTTTAGCGCTTGGTGTTTTACCAAAGTCTATTTGTGATGATGCAGCCTATGTTTCGGACGACCCCGATGCAGAGCAAGCTAAGCTGGTGTATCGCACGCTTTGGAGAAAGGTCTGGCGTTACATGTCGTGGTTTGCTCACTATGACGCAGTCCTCACGGGCAACTGGTGCTATTGGGCCGAGCGCGAAATGGCCTTCGTATTGGAAGATATCGGCACACCGTTCGTTGTGATGCACAAAGAGGGCATTAAGCCGCCTGCGTTGTTCAAAGTACTTAGCGATCGCTTTCGATATCCGCGCCATCGATTTAGCGGAGAGCGCAGGCTTTTCAGATCAGAGGCTGAGGGTGATGACTCACAATGCCATTTTAATGGCCGCCGAATGTTTGTGTACCAAAAATTGGAACGCGATCACCAGATCGAAGGGAAAATAGCACGGGCCGACCAGATTGTGATCGTCGGCATGCCGCGTCTTGATAGGCTCCATAGGTGGCGGCGGCTTGTGGCAGCAGGAAAAATCGCGCCTCGAGCAGTTCGTCCGACTGTACTTCTACTAGCATTTCTTAAAAACAATCATTTACCCAGCTACGCCGGCATCGAATCTGACCTCGCCTGGGAAGTGCTATGTAATGGAACCTATCGCGCGGCGGTGCAATTTGCTGCAGAGAATCCAGATTATGATGTGATAGTACGTCCGCGCCTGTACGAACGGCTTGAAGTTGAGGAACTGCTAGACTTGGCTGGCCCGCGCCCGGGAAACCTCAAAGTTGCTGCGGATGGAGATATCGGGCCATTGATCGAAGCGAGTTGGGTTGTCTGGGGTCACAACACGACCGTTCTGCTGGAGGGTCTGGCGATGGGAAAGCCGGTCATAGTTCCGCATTTCGGTGAATCTTTGGATCCACGATATGCCGAATACGACGTTGATCTTGGAGACGCAGCCGAGAAAGGGAGGTCTGTCGAGGACACGGTAGAGCGCCTTAAGAAGCTCTGCGTATCACCACCAGAAATCCGAGAAGACCTTGAGCCTGCTGCCTTGCAGGCGCTTAACAAATGGACTGGCAATGCCGACGGGAAAGCCGGTGAACGTGTCCGCATGGCTCTAATGCGCGAGCTTTCGGCTTCAACCGGGGATGAATCCAAACAGAAAGCGAAAATTTGAAATGAGCAATGACAAGATCACTATCGGTGGGAGACGCGTTGGAGCGAATGAAAGTTGCTATCTTATCGCCGAAATCGGCATCAATCACAACGGCGACCTGGATATTGCCAAGCAACTTATTAGGAAGACCAAGAAAGCAGGCTTTGATGCGGTGAAATTCCAGAAGCGCACACCGGAAGTCTGCGTTGTACCGGAGCAGCGGGATATAGAGCGAGACACCCCCTGGGGGCGAATGACATATATGGATTATCGTTATCGTGTAGAATTCGGCAAACATGAATATGAGGAAATTGACCGATACTGCAGAGAGTTAGATATACACTGGTTTTGCTCAGCGTGGGACGAGGAGAGTGTTGACTTTCTAGAGCAGTTCGATCCGGTCTGCTACAAGGTTGCATCGGCATGCCTGACGGACGACAGGCTGTTGAGTCGCATTAAGAATACCGGACGTCCCATTATTCTATCTACGGGAATGAGCTGTCTCGAGGAGGTCGATCACGCTGTGGGTATCCTGCGCGGTTCAGAGCTATTGCTGATGCAGGCGACATCGAATTACCCGTGTCGGGACGAAGAGGTTAACCTCTTCGTAATCGATACGCTGCGTAAGAGATACAAACTTCCTGTTGGCTATAGCGGCCACGAGGTCGGTGTGACACCTTCTGTCATGGCAGTTGTAGGCTTTGACGCTTGCGCGGTCGAACGCCATGTTACACTTGATAGATCAATGTGGGGAAGCGATCAGGCGGCTAGCCTTGAGTGGCGAGGTATGGAGCTTTTGGTGAGAGACATCAGGATGTGGCCGGTGGTTCGCGGCAATGGCGAAAAGCGACTACTAGAATCTGAAATACCCATCAAGGCAAAATTGCGGCGCATTTAATACGGGCGCCCGAGAACGGGCCAGGATGGAGCTAGTCTGAGTTTCGTCCATAGTACGCTCCAAAAATGTGCACCGGATCATTGTTGGCAATAGAGACAAAGGGGACATTGTGCCCGCTTCTTGCAAGTGGGTTTGATGGGTGCATTCGTTTGCTTCCGCAAATCACGGACATAAAATATCTCCCGACAGATAATTGACCGCAACATTATCTCGCAGATCATTGAAGGATCCGCTGTTCAGAACGTGTGTGGAGCAATTATTATCAAGTTGGATTACCATATTGATGCAGATGTGTGATTCAAACCACTGCGTGCATTGCCTGCTTCTCGGATCAGAATCCGGCAAGTCCACGCAACAGAGGTGAATTGCGCTTTGCCAAAGAAGGTCGACATGTACATGGTACAGGACATCAGGAAATCAATCGAGTTGGTCGTATTCGATTTCGATGGCGTTTTGACCGACAATCGCGTGCTAGTATCGGAAAACGGTCTAGAGGCTGTGGTCTGCAACCGTGCCGACGGTCTGGCATTTGACATGCTGAATACAGCTCAATTGCCGACGATGATCTTGTCTACAGAAAATAACCCTGTTGTTTCTGTTCGGGCAACCAAGTTACGTGTACCGGTTCTTCAAGGCATCAAAGACAAACGACAAGAATTGATTGACCATTGTCATGAAGTTGGAGTCGACCTTGCCAATGTGATGTTCATCGGGAATGACCTTAACGACATATCGGTGATGAGGGTGGTGGGCTATCCGGTCGCCGTCGCTGATGCTCATCCGGAAGTAAAAAATATCGCGTGGAAAATCCTATCGACCAACGGTGGTGACGGAGTCGCACGAGAAATAGTAGAGCGGGTTCTCGGTCTGGAATATGGCGGTTCCGAACAGGTGATCGAGAGAACGTAGTGCGAGACGACAAAAATTTGGAAGTGTTAGCGCTGGTACCAGCGCGTGGTGGTTCCAAGAGCATGCCACGCAAGAATCTTCGAATTCTTGGGGGCAAACCGATGGTCGTTCACGCCATCGACCATGCACTGCAAGCAAGTTCGATTGATCGTGTAATCCTGACTACGGATGATGAAGAAATCGCCGACGTTGGTCTTCATGCTGGTGCCGAAGTGCCATTTATTCGGCCGTCCGAATTTGCTCAGGATCTTAGTACTGACTATGAATTTGTTAGACACGCCCTGATTTGGCTGCGCAACAATGAGCATTATTTGCCAGATTTGGTGGTGCAGTTGCGCCCTACCACTCCCATCCGCGATGTAAGTTTGATCGACCGTGCGGTCAACCTTATGGCTAGTCGACCAGATGCAGACTCGTTGCGAGCGGTGGTCCCCGCCTGCTTTTCGCCCTACAAAATGTGGCAGCTCGCCGACACCGGTTTCCTGTCCGCAATTATGGAGTTGCATGGCGTTGCCGAGCCATACAATCAGGCGCGTCAACGCCTGCCTAGAGTCTATCAGCATGACGGGTTCATAGACATCACGCGGCCAAACACAATTTTCGATCAGAGGTCCATTACCGGTCGCAATATCTTGCCATTTTTTCTTGATCGGGAGTCGATTGACATCGACTACGAGCATGAGCTCGTTGATGCTGACAGAATTATGAGAAAAGACTAAGTGGATCCGATGAACCCGATTTTTCAATTAAACATGATTGATTGTCGTTTTCGCTTCTAAATCGGAGGATATTCCTTGCTTGCCAAATACATAAATGAATATGTTCCCATTAACCTCCATGAGATGCGCTTCCCCGGATTTGACAAAAAGCGTGAACGGGAGATTTGGCGATGTGTCGAGAATGTTCGCAAAGGGCAAGGCACGCGAAAGGTTGAGAGTTGTCCATTCTGTGGTTCGGTGGACCGCGAAGTTATTTTTAGCCGTTTTGAGATGAATATCCTCCAGTGTAGGACTTGCACCCTCGGCTATTCGGAAGAATTTCCCGTAAATACAAACGATGTGTATAGTGATCGGGATTACTTACCGATCGCGATTAGTGACTATCAAGATAACGCAGAATACAGAAAGAAGCGCTTTGGCGCTGAGAGGATTTCAATTATCAAAAAATATCTTAGACGCGAGCACAATGGCGCTCGGCTATTGGATATTGGCTGTGGTACCGGCTGGTTTTTAGAGTGCGCCAGGGACGACGGGTTTGATGTATCCGGTCTTGAGCTAGGAGAGGAATTGGCTGGTTTTACCGGCGATCGAATGGGCATTGAAGTGTGGACTCAGCCACTAGGCGAAATGCCTGATAGCGAACTGTATGATGTCATTACAATGTTTGATGTCTTAGAGCACGTCCCCGACCCAGAAGATATGCTCACACATATTTTTCGCCTACTCAAACCAGGAGGCATTGCACTGTTTTTCGTACCTAATCTGGATTCCATGGGCTTCAAAATACTCAAGGGGAATTCGTCTCTGTGCATGCCAGTTGAACATCTATTCTACTTTACGGAGGGGTCCCTTCAACCGGTACTTAAACGTGTCGGATTTGAAGCAGTCTACTCTGCCACAAAGGGTATGGACATCGCTGATATGTACTCGTACTACAGAGACATCTTGGAACGGCCGGATGTGTCTCGGTTCCTCGAAGAAATGGTTGATATCCTGCAACCGGTCATTGACGGCGCAGGCTGTGGCAATCACATGCGTTTCATCGTCCGTAAACCCATATGATGCCCATCACGACCTGAAGGTCGTAAATCGGTTTGCAAAAAACATGGTCTCATAAGATCCAGAAACGACATATTTAGTTGTCAACCGGGGAAAGGGCGGTTTGAAGGTGAAGTTTTCAGACGAAATTGAACGAATGAGATTTTCAACTACGATTAAGCAGTTGGTAAATTATTATTTGATGACTCTCTTTGGTGTGAAGTTATCTCGAGTTAAACCAAACGTGATAAAAAGACAAAATAGACAAATTGTGAGAAACAAACCGCATATCGCCCATTCTATTATTCAACCGCGCGCGTCATATAGTCCTTGGATAGACGACAAAGAGTTTCAAGACGCCTATCGTGCTGCAAAAAAATATACAATGGTAGATATTTATCGATGTTATGAATTGTTTTCACTCATAAAACAAATAAAGAAAATTGAAGGATCTGTTCTTGAAGTTGGTGTCTGGCGCGGAGGATCATCCGCAATTATTCAAAGTGCACTTAAACAAAGCGGTATTTCAAAAAAATTCTATATCGCAGATACCTTTGCAGGTGTTGTCAAGACATCGGATCGGGATCATGAATACACTGATGGCGAACACGCAGTCTATGATCTCAAATACATACATGATTTGTATGAAAAACTCGATCTTCCTGAACCACAAATACTGAAAGGTGTATTTCCGGATGATCATGGTGATGTAATTCAGGAAAAAATTGCATTTCTTCATTCCGATGTGGATATTTATTATTCGACAAAAGATATTATCGAGTGGGTCCTGCCGAAATTGGCAAAAAATGCTATTGTTGTATTTGATGACTACGGCTTTTCAGGATGTGAGGGGGTCACGGATTTTTGCAACGAACTACGATCGAGCACCGACCTCACATTTATTCACAATTTGAACGGCCATGCCATTTTCATTAACAATTCCTGAGATTCTATCAGGTTCCCAAGTTCGTCGGACTGATGCTTAGTTTTGAGGGTGGCTGTAACACCGCAACTGGTTCAACCTAGAAGAGTTATTCGAGGGGGAATTCGAATTTGTTCGATCTGATTTTTATCGAGTTGTGATTTCCGCAAGTTGAGTTTCCAGTCAGACAGCCAGATAGAAGGTTAGGTCGGCGTAAATCGTTCACTGCTACGTGGATAAATTTAGGTGTTTCAGCGAATAATCGTATGGCAAGTAATAATAGAGATTGGATGCGTTCGGCAAAGTCTGTGATGGGTTTGGTGTAGACAAAGTGCATGTTTTTTTGGCATGTGGAAATGAATAGATCCTGTGTTGTTCATGCCCATCTTGTTCTCTAAATCGAATAGGAGGGTGCATTCGATGAGTGACATCAGTTTTGGCCATCGATTGGATCGACACCTGGTAAAGAAAGGGTTTAGTGCGGGATGGCCTTTACTCACTTTAAATATCGTTACTGCGAGGCGGGTATTGGCATCACCAGTTGCTACGTTTGCTGCAAAACGCCAGGCTAAAGCCATATTGGCCAATTCGAAATGGGCCGCATACATCCCAGAGCGCGAAGGATATCGCGCGTTTTTGCCGGATCAGTTTCCGCAATTACGTGAAATTGTCACAGCCTGTAGATCAATATTTTCGAGGCGTGAGGAGGCGTTGTCGGACCGGAACAACTCCAGCAAGCCGTATTTCTTCAACATATTGACCACTAATGATTTGAACGAATACCCCGTCCTCCTAAACTTCGCATTGAGCAAGGTGGTGACTGAAATCGTGACGGGCTACTTGGGTCACGTTCCCAGGCTTCATTCTATTGGTCTCTACTATTCAGCGGTCAACGATACAGTCGCTGGCAGTCAGATATTTCACGTTGATGGCGATGCGTTGACGCAAATTAAGTGTTTCGTCAATATTTGGGAGGTGGAAAGTGGAGGCGGGGGCTTCACCTTTCTACCAAAATCGGGCACACCGTGGGCGTTTCGTAGCGGAGGGCTATTAAAGACACTCAGCGATGCTGATGTGGCCCGTGCAGTGCCGGAGGAGCAACAGATTACAGCTTTGGGTCCTCCAGGGAGTGGCGTTTTCGCCGACACTTCCCGGTGTTTGCATCAGGGCAGCCGATCCCGGGAGCACCCGCGATTGGCCTTCCAGTTTCAGTACGTCTCGCGCCCGGATACACTTTTGGCGGCTTCACCCAATAGAACAGTTGCAGGAGACCACATTAATGTTTCGCGCAATTCACTCGCGGAAATCGAATTTTGCAACCCTAATGCCCTTCTCTTTGTCGAATAGGATGAAAATCCTTCCATCTGGTGTTTTGGAATGCTTTGGTCGAATTTGCATCTGAGCCACCTGATGTCCACTCCGCAAAATAAGAATATTTGTTATGACGTCGACACAAACAAACGCTGAATTCGATTCGCTGCTTGGTGAGGATTTTGTAGTCCCTGACAATGAGATTGATGCCGTCCTTAGTCAGTATAAAGCGGAAGAGTACGACGTTGATGACCCGGATTGGGTTGAAATTCGTGCTAAGGCTATCGGCAATCGCCGACTGGGCTTTCGAAGGTGGTTTGGCAGGATTATCAAATTGGGTCGCAATGCGCGCGATCAGGCTGAGGTTCGGGACAGCTACGAAACTCACTGGAGCCGAGCGGAAACATTAGACCAGTTTATGTCTATCCTCAACAACCATAAGCATGCCGTCCAATGGAGACAGCATGGCATGATCGTTATGTTGCAAGTGTTGCGTCAGGTGCAACTACTATATTTGATGCGCGCTGTGAAAACGTTGCAACCAAGAAGGGTGCTCGAAGTTGGGTGTGGCAATGGAAATATTCTTTTGAATCTTGCAGCACGATTTCCGGATGTCAAATTTTCTGGAGTTGAATTGACTGAAAAGGGGATCGCTGTTGCGCAGGCGGCGCAACTGTTATCAGAACTGCCCGCTGGTATGGTCGAGAATTCACCTGAACCAATCGTTGACCTGAACGCCCATCAAGGAGTGGAACTGCGGGTTGGCGATGCTAAAGCGCTACCATATTCAGATCATTCTTTTGATCTCGTCTATTCAGTCCTTGCTCTCGAACAAATGGAACAGATCCGAGAGCAAGCCCTAAAAGAAATCTGTCGCGTGTCTGCACAAGCTTTGCTGTTATTCGAGCCATGGCGGGAATACAATCTGAAAGACCCTGGTCGAGCATATGTGCGTCGAACTGGTTATTTCACAGGAAGAATGGAAGATGTGAAAAGACTGGGATTCAAGGTCGTTCACTCAACAGCAGATATTCCACAGAAAGTCCAGTTCAACGTTGGGCCAGTTATTGCTGTTCGAGACTGAGTGTTCGTAGTTGAGGTTAAGTTGATCAACTTCCATATGATATTGTTGCACCATTTCACGACGTTTGTTTTCTTATATTCAGGAAGACTAATTGCAGACCATGAAGTACCAATTCTTCAGCGGGATGAAGCCAATAACTCGGCAAATTGTATAAATGCTAACAGTTCATTGGTATGTGCCTCAGGTGAAAAATAGATCTGGAATATCAACGAATGTGTCGCGCAGCCTCATTCGTTTGTTCCAATCGAACTGGAACCATTGCTGAATTCTATCAGGCCTGAACAAGATCATAGCTGAATTGTTGGTCTTGATTGTCGCTGCGCAGAAGCTGGAGAATTAGGCTAGGTAATTGCCCCATCTGATTGACGGAATCCCCGCACATTTTGTCATTAACCCACTTTTCCACCCAACAATTGCAGGTGGTTACACTGCAAGGTGTGTAGCTGGAACCATATGCAATCGGGTGGCTCGGGCTTAACATAAATGAGCAAGCGGAATATCAGTACACGTCTTTGGGAACTGGTTGACGGACTCCGAAGTGGGATACTTCTGATGACTACAGCAGAGCGGCGCAAAGCTGTCGCGCTGCTGTTTTCCTCACTCTTTGATGCGTTTTTACAGACCGCGGTGCTGGTCTCGATTATTCCGGTCGTCATGTTGATGATCGATCCGTCCAATATACCTCAGGGGAAGACACTCGCATGGCTCGAGCCATTGCTGACCGGTGCTGACCGAAAAACGATGCTCCTACAGCTCGCTGGAGGTATTACGTCACTAATCCTCATCAGGAGTATTTACTCTTGGATGCACGTGGGTTGGACGGCGCGTTTCTCGGCAGACTGCGAAGTAAGGTTGAGCTCATTTTTAATGAAACGGGTTCTTACTGCACGTTATGCGTGGTTGGTTCAGCAAAATTCCGCGCGTCTTCGCGAGCGGCTCTTTGGCTTTGTTTCCAATTGGTCGCGCCAATATATCCGAACGCTGTTACGATTGGTGAATGACATTCTGTTTGCTACGGTTATCGTCGTCGTTCTGATCTGGGCAAACCCGGGAGCAGGACTTCTGGTGGCGGTTGCAGCGGGTGTTTTTGCGTCCATGATATTCATCTTCGTTCGACCGGAGATTCTGCAGATAGCAAACACGAAAAGGCGTTCGATCCTCAAGGCGCAAATGATCAGTTCCGAGGCTATTCTCGGCGTTAAGGAAGTGAAGATGGCGGGTGCGGAGGACCGCTTTTCGGAGATGTTCGATGAACAGGTCACGCTCTATGCCCAAGGTGACGCGAAAGCTCAGCAACTGTTCCAGGCTCCGCGAATAGTGCTTGAAGTTCTTGCATACGGCGCATTAATCGGCATTGGCGTTTACGTCATTTTGACGGGCATTCAGAGTTCGAAAATCACGGAACTGCTCCTGCTTTATGGGTTGGGCCTGCTTCGCCTCATGCCGATTTTCTCAACGCTGGTGTCCGGTCTCGCGACCTTGATGAGCTCTTTCCCGATCATTCGGGATCTTGAAGCGTTAGTCACTGCGACTGAAGCAACTGAAATCATGTCGCAAGGAAAGTTGGTTGCAAGTCCATGGCACGAAATTCGGCTAAAGGATGCGGCGCTGAGTTATGCGGGGGCGGAACGCCCGGCCGTTCACAATATATCCCTGACCATAAAACCGGGGCAGTCATACGGCGTCGTCGGGCCTTCGGGAGCGGGCAAGAGCACCTTAATAGACCTAGTAGCCGGCCTACTCGAGCCATCTGAGGGATCAGTTGATGTTGATGGAGACATCCTTGTCGCTGACAGCAGGAGAGGATGGCGGCGTCGCTTTGGTTATGTAACCCAGCAACCGTTTTTGCTTGATGCATCTCTCCGCGAGAATATTGTCTTCGACAATTCCGAGATTGGTAAAGATGATCAGGGGCGGCTCGACCGCGCGATTGAACTGGCTCAGCTCAGCAACGTGATTGCGAAGCTCCCAAAGGGTCTGTCTTCCAGGTTGGGAGAACGGGGAGCGCTACTCTCTGGGGGGGAACGCCAGCGCGTCGTGATTGCGCGAGCACTTTATCGCGGTGCGGATATTCTGATTCTCGATGAGGCGACTAGCGCTCTGGATACTCTGGTGGAGCAACAAATCGCTCAATCGATAAACGCACTACACGGTGAGATCACAACGATCATTGTTTCCCACCGTCTCAATCTGGTGCGGAACTGCGATGAAATTTGGGTCTTCGAAGACGGATCTTTGATTGCGACAGGTACGCACGAACAACTGAAGAGAAAATCAGATCTCTATCGCCGCCTGACTAAACCCAAAGGGATGCAGAAGGCTTCCTGAGCTAGCAGTGTCTTCCAGGAATTGCATTAGCATAGGGGCCCGCCCGGCAGCCTTTGAACTCTCTGCGGCACGCCGCTTGGTGTCGCCGACGAATGCGCATCCTTTCAAGTTCACAAACAGATAATCGCAATTCATAATTGTGTGGTAGGCGACGATGAGGCAAAAAATCAAAAATGCCATAAGGCGAGTTGGAGCACTTTGGAACGACTCCATAACCAAGAGCAGGGTTCCAACGGTTATGGATATTCTGTTGGAACGGTCTCGGCTCGATAGTGCGGATTTCCTGGAGAGCAAGCTGGATGATGTCGTTTTGCTGCGTTCCATATCCGGTATCAGGGATTATGCGATAAAGGACATAGCCGATGAGGGTCTCATCCTTGAGTTTGGAGTATTCAGAGGAAACTCGATAACAAGATTTGCGCGAGCTTTGAGTGGGAGAGGTGACAAAAGAACGGTCATCGGATTCGATTCATTTGAAGGGCTGGAAGAGAATTGGACGGGTCAGATCGGCGGCGGCAAATCCAAATTCAGCACACAGGGAAAACTGCCGAAAGTCCCCAACAATGTTCGACTGATAAAAGGTTGGGTGCAGGACACTCTGCCCGATTTTTTAGAATCTGTGACTGACGAGCCGATCGCGTTCATTCACTGCGACATGGACACCTATACACCGACCAAGTTTGCATTGGAGCGCGTGAAAGACAGGTGCGTGAGCGGAACGATTATTCTGTTTGACGAGTTGTACGGTTATCCCAACTGGCGACAGCACGAGTATCGCGCATTGACCGAAGTGTTCGAAGAATCCGAATTTGAATATGTTGCTTTCACCAACTTGCAGTGTGTAATCCGCATTTTGTAGAACGCATATCCGGTGGTCGTTGAGAGCTACATAATCACTAACGCGAACCTTTGTGCTTCTGGATCATATGCCAAATGACAGGTTCCAAAGAGCATGACAAATTGACAGTTCTGACGCTCATCCGCCATGCCCAAACGGAATGGAACGAAGAGGGACGGCTGCAGGGTCGAACAGACGTGCAACTAAGTGAGCGCGGAAGGTCAATACTTGCCGACTGGAAACGTCCGCCGGGTTCGGGGCAGATGTTGTGGTTCTCAAGTCCACTCAGCCGAGCCTTGGAAACAGCGCGCGCCATGTGCAGTGAACCCATCATCGAGCCGCGCCTGATCGAAGTCGATTGGGGACGTTGGGAAGGAAAGACACTGGCTGAAATCGGCCGATCACAAAGTTGCAACCAGCAGAAGGCAGAACTCGGCTATCTTGACTTTCACGCCCCCGGGGGCGAGAGCCCAAGCGAAGTACACCGGCGCATACAGTCATGGCTACGCGAAGTGGCGGGTCTGAGACGGTCCGTCGTAGCTGTGACTCACAAGGGCATCATTGAGGCCGTTTTGACACTGGCGGTCGGGCATTCAGCAAAGCCGGTGAAAATAGCGCGGAATTGCCGACATGTATTTCATCTTGACCCAAAGGAAGCACCGCGTGTGGGACAGATGAACATATCGATGCTGTCGGAATCCGGCTCAGATGCTGAATCGATTGATGAGATCGGGTAGATCGCTGCGAACCGCAAGGATGTTGCCATCCACAAAATTTTCATCGTTTGGGTGATAGGCCTTGAAATAGACGCCGGATGGATAAAGGCGACCAATTCTAAAGCCGTCATCTGTGCATGTCTCATTCAAAAAACGATAAAAGTCGTTGAGCAGTCTCTTTGTATATATGTTGTACTTATTGTATTCGAACTGGATAACATCAATTTTATTGTTTCGGAGCATCGCGTCAAAGCCGAACAACACCTCAAGGTCGTGGCCTTCTGTATCGATCTTCAAGAAATTGATTTGTTCTATACTGTGTTTATCGCAGAAACTGTCGCCGCGAACAAATTTCTGTCGCTCAGGTTGAAAATCGGAGATTCGCGCCAGCAATTCAGGGGCCTTGGTTGTCTCGACACCGGATTTTTCTGATGTGGTGCTGCTCACCATGATATTCATCTCGCATTCGCTGCTGGAAAGGCCGATCTGCTTGGCGCGAACGTTCACCATCCCCTCGGTAGCGGAACACAATTGGGCAAAGGACCTGCTAGTCGGTTCAAAGGCATATATAATAGCCTGGGGGCCGAATTCGTTTATGCAGGCAATCGACCAGTGTCCCACATTGGCACCGACGTCGAAGATGGTTACCTTACGTGTGGAGTGGTTCAACGCTTTGATGACGCGGCTTTCCCCGTTTTCAGCGAAGTTGTACCCGGGGTTGCAGCTTTCCCGATATATCGCGAATGCGATTCGCTGTATCGTTAAGCCGAATTTTGTGCCACTGAATCTTCGAATTCGCCCAAGCACAAATCTAAACAAAACAGACAATTCTATCCCCTATTTAGGTGGTCTGAAACGCCCCAAAAACGCAAAGAAACCACATGGTCCATTCAGAGCAATCGAAAGAAACTACCGAATCGAGTGAGAGGTTCTACTTCCGAATGGCCGTGGTAAGAAGAGTCGGTCACCAAGTTAGCGGTTTAGGTTCCTCAACACAGTTTGAAATTTGCTAGGCGATGGTCAGCCCACCAAAGCCAGTCAACACACGAATGTCGTTAGACGTCATAGCCAATACGATGCGTCGTGACGGACCGGCAACTTATGGCATAACCGGCTCGGCTGGTGTCGGCAAGACTTTCGCTGCCACGCAACTGGCTCAGACTTTGGATTGTGCGGTCTATTCAGCTGACTACCGCTTTATAGGTGACTCGGAAGATCGACGATTATTGCTTAATCGCAAGCAGGAGCGCTCGGTTCAGGACTACAAAGACGCGGCTAACCAGTTTAATTGGTGGGACTGGGGGGCTATACTGAGCGACCTAGACGACCTGCAATCTGGAGAATCCGTAAACATAACCAAACCATATGATCGAGCCACTGGTAAACATAGCGCCGAATTGGTGTTGTCCGCTAAACAAAATGTGCTTTATGAAGGTGCCATATTCGGCCCACCATACATCGTTAACAGACTCAAAAAGATCTTTTTCCTTTACGTCGACCCCGCGGTGCGGTTCCAGCGGTTGATGGACAAAGATATCAGCAGGCGAAGTTTTAATGAAATTCTGGCACGGTTTTTGATTACCGAGTATTCGGAAACGCAATACTATCAGAATCTGATGAATTGGGCCGTGGAAAAGATTATCTTCATCGACGGCGTGACTGGAATACCGTGTGGCAAGCCCCCGCTGCCGTCGGACGTATTTATTCCATTGCGCGTACCACCGCGGTCGACGGTACAGTGAAGTATCTGCGGTGAAGGCATCAAGTGCGGATCTAACCGGCATTTCAAAATCATGAAAACATTAGACACTGGTAAGGTGCGCGAGGCGCTTGCGCTGGATCGGAAAGCACGATCTTTATCGGACTCTGACGAACTGATGCAGGCGGCCAGAAACCTACGGGTGCTTAATCGACCTGAACGATCCCTGATCGTATTGGACGGAATTCGATTCACACACAATGGAAGCTTTGGTTGGCATCTGGAACGAAGCTGCACCCTGGCAGCCCTGGGTTGTCCAGAAGAGGCAGTTCAAGAGGTCCGTGCGGCACTGGATCTCCAGCCTGAAGCTCCCGTGAATCTGCAGTTGATAGCCACGTTCGGAGAGGCACTCGGGTCGGCGGCTGTCGGCAAAGCCAATGTGCGCAAGCTGCTGTCCGATACGGTTATAGACGATGATCCCGTCGTGATCCTGAATAAAATATCACTTCGAGCAGTCGGGAAGATTCCGATTGGCAAACTCCTGCTCGCCAGTGGAGGGGAGTCATTTCGAAAAAAACTCCGACTATTGTTGCACGCTATGAAACTGAAGGCGACCTATCGCGTCCTTGATCTGACCGCCCTCATTGTGCTCGCTTTCTTTCGGCTGTCGCACCCGACACGTGACGTACGAGTGGCCTCATTGGGAAAATTCACTCGACTTGCCGACATTGTGGATCGCCTTGATCCGGTTCTCAGGCGATTGGAAAACGAAACAGGAGCTCGCCGTAAACCACTTCTCATAGCATTCTATTATGGTGGTTACCCCAACGAAACCCTGCTTCGGCTTTATGAAGAACATTGTCGCCTGCTTCCGCTGACCGGGCCGGTGTCGCGACGTGTCGGAATGGCCGCATATTCTATCATCCAACAAGTAGACCGACATACGAATCTGACAACTGATTACCGCGAGATCAATAACGACTTTCTGTGCTACCCACCTGTGCTTCGGCTGCCGGAGAACATGGTGCGAGACATGGAACGGCAGTTGGACCTTTTGGGCGTTGATCCGGATAAGCCGTTGATTGGTTTTGGTTTGCGGGACATGGCCTATTACAAGTTCTATGGCACGATCGCAAATGCCGGTCCTTCAGCGGGAGTGCGGGAAGATACGCGGCACAGATGTCCTCCGCTCGAGTCCTACATCCAAGCCGCGGAACATTGGGCAGACCGCGGATACCAGGTCCTGCGTATGGGGCTCCGTGTCAGCGAGGCTTTGCCTGACGAACGCAATCCCCTGATATTCGATTACGCGAACAAAGGTCGAAGCGACGCTCTTGATGCGTACATATTCTCGCGATGCCGCTTTCTTCTGGCGGGTGATACTGGATTGTTTTCAGGCGCAGCCGCGTTTGACCGCCCATGCGTGGTATCGGACCTGTTCCTGGTGAGAAACACGATCTATTCCTCCAACAAAAAGACACGCAACATCTTTGTTCCCAAACTGGTTCGTGACCGAGAATGCGGACGCTACCTCACATTTCGGGAATGGATATATTTCAACCATCATTTTTCGTTTGCCGCCGACTGTGACCGCGGGCGATTTGAGCTGGTACACAATGAACCTGAAGATCTGATAGATGCGACGACGGAGTTGATGCAGCGCCTCGATGGCACCCACGAGGAGACTCGCGAATCAGTCGAAATGCAGCAGCGGTTTCATGAAATATACTCTCCCTACCAAGTCGGTTACAGATCGACAGGCTTGGTATCATCCAGGTTTCTCGAAAAACACTCCGAGTTGCTAGATTAGCGAATTTCGTTCGCCGGAAGGAATCAATATGCTTGGACAGTTCATTTGCGAAAAAGGTCAGATTTATAACGTCGTTATTCTGGCTGGAGGCTTGAGCACGCGGATGGGCAGCGCCTCGGAACATATTCCCAAAGCACTGTCCAAGATGGGCTCCGATCGTGCCATCGATTTGCTCATAAACAGGTTTTTGTTGGTTTCGCACAGACTGGTGGTTGGCACGGGCTGGCACGCGGATCTCCTGGAGAGCTACATCCACGGGCGTTATCAGAATCAGAATATTCGCTTTTCCAGGGAATCCGTGGGAGACCTTCGCAACAATGCGACGTCGTTATTGTATGCACTCGACAATATCGACAGCCGATATGGCACCATCGTATCTTTTTGCGATCTGATTTTGCTCAGCAATCCCACCATCACCGGGGATTCGCTATATGTGGCCACACGCGAAACAAAGGGTGTGGTAGGGAGCTTTCGCCACTCGATTGACGCCAAGGACGGAATCGTGAAGCAGATAAACGTGCTTGATGAGCCGCAAACCGTTGACAGGATTGACAATGGGGTAATCGGGTTTTTTGTGTTTTCCAACACCTTGCTATTGAAGGAGATCACCTATTCGCTGGCCCGGGCGGGCACGCTAAGCGATATTACCACCGACGTCGTGTCACGGTACATCGTGGAAGAGCCAACATCGGTCAGCGAGGTGAGTGCGCTGCTTGAATTTGGTACCGAGGCCGATTTGATCAAGGCGCGCGAATTCTGGGAAGGCCACTGAGCCCTCTACCAAATGTCGTGTTTCAAGCAAAATCGCATTTTAGGATCAGCAGCGCGGACGTGCAGTGATCCGCGAAACCTCCTGTTTTATCCAACATTATTTGGGAAATCGAATAAGAAAATTCTGCTTGGCATGCGAGTTTTTATTTAGACAATAAAAGTAAAATTTCTTTTGATGTTTTCTTGTAAAAAATAAATATTATCATGAAAGTCATTATATTTATTGAACATGATATTATTATTCGACATTTCATCAAAAGCGATGCATTCGGTTCGATAATCGCCAAGCACGATGTCCTGTTTGTGTTTCCCGAAGCCGGGAATCGACGGGTAACAACCGATATCGCATCACTTGGACTGGCTGCGCCATTTATGAGGCTGACGGTCGATTATCGGCGTCGTAAATTATGGAAACAACTGTTTCAGATCAACATGCTTCGATGGAGACCTGGTCACCAACAGGCTGTTATGCGTCGATTTTACCGCAGGGTTCTGGGCTGGAAGGCGGCGCTTCTTTACACACTGATCAGCTTACCCGGCGTGTATCAGTGGCACCGACACCGTGTCATCGCAACAATCACCGCACAACCTTATCGCTCACTTGAGGTGTTGATTGAAGAACATCAACCAGATGTGTTGATTCACCCAAGTACACTCGAAGGTGAGTACATCAACGATTTGGTGGAAACCTCCCAATCTTGTGACATTCCGCTCATGGTCATTATGAACTCCTGGGATAATCCGAGCACGAAAAACGCAGTGGTTGGAAACCCCGACTGGCTGCTAGTCTGGGGCCCGCAGACCAAACAGCATGCGATCGATTTTGTCGGAATGCGCGCCGACCGGGTCATCGAGTTCGGCGCAGCCCAGTTCGATGTCTATCGGCAACCGCCGCGCATCGATCGCGATGAGTTCTGCGTCCGTCACCAGATCGATCCCGCCAGGAAAATCCTGCTTTATGCCGGCTCCAGCAAGGAAACCGATGAATACAGTCATCTCGAGGCATTGGAAGAGGCTATCGACCAAGCAAGGCTGACGAATCTGGTCGTGGTCTATCGGCCGCATCCCTGGGGGAACGGCGGCAAGAATGGCGGCCGGATCATTGAGCGGCAGTGGCGGCACATCCGCATCGAGACAACGATGCGGGCTTATCTTGAAGGCGTGCGGGACGGAAACAAGGCGATGAGCCTGCCGGATTATCGCGATACCCACGATGTGCTGTCATCGATCGACGCTTTGGTCTCGCCGCTTTCGACCATCATTCTCGAGGGCGCCCTGCATGGAAAGCCGACCCTGTGTTTTCTCCCGGTCGAGGAAACAGAGGCGCGCCACCTTCAACTCGTTCTGCCGCTTAAGCATTTCGAGGATATGTTCAACAGTCCGGAATTCCCGACCGCGCGCGGGCTGCCAGAACTCATCCCCGGTGTTGCGGCACTCTTAAGCCGGGTCGGCGATGACGCCTATTCCGCCCGCCTGGCTGAGGCCTGCAGCCATTTCGTCACGCCGTTCGATCGCCCCTATGGCGAAAGGCTGACAGAATTCTGTGAAAAGATTGCAGGTTGTGTTCCCGTGGATGCCTGACACTGCTTTCCTCTTCAAAGCCGGTCGCCGAGAACGTTTGGCCGCTGATGCTGAAGGGCCGACCGAGTTCTTCTATGGCTATATTGAGTTGCAGAAATCCGGACTGTCCGTCGACATGATCGATGACGGCGCCTTTGGTCTGGGCGAGCCCATGGGCCCTGTCTGGACGGCGCTGTCACTGGCAAGCACCGCCATATTTGGTATCCACGCCCGGGCTATTCACAATTTCGCAGAAAGACTGGACCTTCTTTCGCCCGCGCGGTCGGTTGTGGCGGTGAACAACAGCTACGGACTGGCACTGGCTTATCTGAAAGCGCGGGGCCGGCTGGGTCCGGATGTGATCTTTCTTGCCATGGGCCTGATCGGCGAAAGACCAAACCCGCTGGTGCGGTGGATCTATTCCCGCATCCTGCCGCATGTGACGCTGGCGGTTATCTCGCGCGCCGAACGAGAGCACCTCGCGGCCCTGTTCCCCGGTGTTGAAACGCATTACGTGCCGTTCGGTGTCGATCACCGGTTCTGGACGCCGGGCCGTCCGGATGATGTTGAAGGCGATGTGCTCAGTGTCGGCAACGACCCGCATCGCGACTACGAAACGCTGGTGGAGGCGTGGACCGCCGGGTTCCCGCGGCTGACGATCGTCACCAGGCTCGCCGTCCCAGCGCATCCCTTGAAGAACATTGAAGTCGTTGCGGGGGATTGGAGAACACAGCGCCTCAGTGATGCCGATCTGCGCAAGATGGTGCAGGGCAGCCGCCTCGTCGTGATCCCCGTTCGCGACACAATGCAGCCGTCAGGACAAAGCGCGTGTCTGCAGGCCATGGCGTGCGGCAAGGCCGTGGTCCTGTCTGACATTGCAGGCCTTTGGGATCGCAACCTCATGCGTGACGGGGAAAACTGCGTTCTCGTGCCGCCGGGGGATACAGCGGCGCTGCGCAGTGCCGTCCAATCTTTGCTCGATAACCCCGGTCGCGCTCAGGCGATTGGCCAGGCAGCCAGGCATACCGTGGAGAAGCATTTCAATATGGACATCATGACGGAGGCCATGAAAAAATTGTGCCTCAAAACGCACGCGGCGGATATCACACCGTGAGCGAACCGGATTATGGCCCGGGATATCTGTCGCACGAGCGATGGATATCATTTGTGCATCAAATAACGGCAATCGCCGATATTTCCCCCCGCTCCGTGCTTGAAATCGGAGTCGGGCCGGGCGTCAAGGCGTCCATGGTAACGGCAACATTTCCGGATTGCACCTATTTCGGTGTCGATATCGACAATGAACTCAGTCCGGACTTGTGTGCTGATGTCCGGAATTTGCCGTTGGAGGATGGGCAGTTCGACGCCGCGTTCTGTTGTCAGGTGCTCGAGCACCTGCCTTACGAGGATTTTCCGACCGCGCTGCGTGAGCTTAAGCGGGTGACCAGAAAACGTGTTGTCATATCGCTGCCGGATGTACGGCCTTTTATCTATCTTCGTGCCCGCCCGCCCGCCTCGCGCCGGTTTCTGCCATGGTTGTGGAACGGGATCAGCCTGCCCTCAATGTTTCCCAAAACACATAGCTTCGAAGATCATGGGCAGCATTATTGGGAGATCGGCAAAAAGAACTATCCTCTGCGGCGTATCCTTGACGATGTCCGTGCCCTGGGCTGGCGGAACATTCGGCATTTTCGATTGATCGAGCGCAACTATTGGCATTTCATCGTGCTTGACAATTTTTTCGTCCCTGAAGCGGACCAATCATGAAACTCTCTATCGGCTACAGATTGCAGGATGGACCATGGGGCGGTGGCAACAACTTCGCCACAAGCCTGTCCGATCATATGATCGCCCGCGGACACACGGTTGTCTTCAACCTCGATGACGACGACATCGACATCATTCTCCTGACCGACCCGCGTTCCAGGGCACCGACCATATCGTTCGGAGCGGGCGCCGTTCTTCGTTATCTTGTCTTCAAAAACCCCAATGCAGTCGTGGTTCACAGGATCAACGAATGTGACGAGCGCAAGAACACGCGAACCATGAACGATCGCCTGCGCCGCGCGAATTACTGTGCCGACCACACAGTGTTCATTGCCTCATGGCTGAAGGACCTTGCAGTTTGGCGCGGTGGGCCTCATTCGGTCGTCTTGAACGGTGCGGACACATCCGTTTTTCATCCAGAAGGCCATGCGACGTGGACCGGCAGCGAACCACTGCGTTTGGTAACCCACCATTGGGGCGGAAACTGGATGAAGGGCTTCGATGTCTACCAACAGCTTGACGACATGCTGGCTCAGGAGACGTGGAAAGACCGGTTGGACTTCACCTATATCGGAAATTCACCCTCAGGGTTTCGGTTCAAGAATGCCAAGCATTTGGAGCCGATGCAGGGCGTGGCTCTGGCGAACGAATTGCGGGCACATCATGTCTATCTGACGGCGAGCATCAATGAGCCTGCTGGCATGCACCACATCGAGGGCGCGAGCTGCGGCCTGCCCCTGCTTTATCGCAGAAGTGGCGCCCTGCCCGAATATTGCGACGGATTTGGCGAGCCTTTCAACGGGCTCGACGAATTTGTTGGAGCCCTGTCCAGAATCATCGAAAACTATGAGCAGGCGTCGGCAAATATCTCCGGATACGCGCGCACTGCGCAGTCCATGTGTTCGAACTACGCGGCGTTGTTTGACGACCTGATATCGCGACGCGAGGACATTGTCGCGCAGCGCCGGATTTTTCAAGGACCTTACCTTTTCCTACGCAATCAGATACCGGTTTGAGGCCTGCACGGGCCGGTGATGACCATGTCTGAAATCACTTTCACGGCGTCGCCCGGCAAGCACTGGCCGCGGCCGGATCAATCCCTGCTGGTCGCATCTTTGCGTCTGGATCGCTGGCTGCCAGTTTGCCCGGCCTGCCATGTGGTCCGCGGCCCGGCCATCCAAAAGGTCCGATAACATCATGGTGACATCGACCAAAACCGCTCTGATTTTCGGCGTCTCCGGCCAGGACGGCGCCTATCTGAGCGCCTTTCTGCTCGACAGGGGATACGATGTTCACGGCACCTCGCGGGATGCCGAAACCGCGTCGTTTTCCGGCCTGCGCGCCCTTGGCGTACGCGACCAGGTGTCGGTCCATTCCACGGCCCCGAACGATTTTCGCAGTGTCGTTCAGACCATTTCCCGCGTTGCGCCGGACGAAATCTACAATCTATCTGGTCAAAGTTCGGTCGGCCTGTCGTTTCAACAGCCCGTCGAGACCCTGGAGAGCATTGCGACCGGCACGCTCAACATTCTGGAAGCGGTCCGCTTCCTGGATTGCCCGGTGCGGTTTTACAATGCCGCCTCCAGTGAGTGCTTCGGGGAAACCGGTGAAACCGGCGCGAACGAAAGCACATTGTTTCAGCCGAAAAGCCCCTATGCCGTCGCCAAGGCAACGGCCTACTGGTCGGTGGCGACTTATCGGCAGAGCTATGATCTGTTCGCCTGTTCGGGCCTGTTGTTCAACCATGAATCGCCGCTGCGCCACCCGCGTTTCGTCACTCGCAAGATCGCCGCATCGGTGGCCCGGTCGGCGATCGGAGAGAAAGAGCCGCTTGTGCTCGGCGACCTGAGCGTCCGCCGCGACTGGGGCTGGGCGCCTGAATATGTCGAGGCGATGTGGTTGATGCTGCAGCACGGTGATCCGGAGGATTTCGTCATCGCCACCGGACGGGCCTGCAGCCTGGAAGACTTTGTTGCCGCCGCCTATGACGAGGTCGGGCTCGACTGGCGCGAATTCGTCACGCAGGACAAGGCCCTGTACCGGCCCGCCGAAATACGCGCCGGGCTTGGCGATGCACAGCGCGCGCGCAATGTGCTCGGCTGGACGGCCAAGACCCACATGCCGGACGTTGCCGGGAAGATGGTTCGCGCCGAACTCGATCGCCTGAAGACCGGACAAGCCGAGGCGCCGCTGGCATGATCGCCGACCGGTTCCGCTATGTCCGCCATGCGGCCCGTTCGCTTCCCTGGCGGCTCGCCGCCGGTGCAGGATTGCTGGCCGGCGATGAGCGCCCTGTCCAGTTCGTCATCGAAAAGGCCGACTGGGCCATCCGATGGGTGGGGGAAAACGTCCGCGACGTCATCGAACCGATGGCGCCGGGCCTGGTCGCGACGACCACTGACCCCTATCGCCATGTCGGCAAAGTAGTGCATTACGGCTCGCAATATATGTGGCTGGCATGGGAGCCGCATATCTCCGGAAGCAATCGTGCCGTGACGTCGTTTTTTCACGGCAAGCGGGAAGACGGCGATGCCGTGTCCCGCCACATCGACCGGTTTCTCGCCAGTGTGCCCCGCCTTGCGAAAATTGTCACTGCGGCTTCGCTGGTGGAGGACCGTCTCATCGCATGGGGCGTGCCGCGGGACAAGATCGCGCGAATTCCGATCGGCGTCGACACGACATTGTTTCGCCCGCCGGGCGACGCGGAGCGCGTCGCGGCCCGCTCCGCCCATGGCCTGTCGCCTGATGCCGTGGTGGTCGGATCCTTCCAGAAGGACGGGGTTGGCTGGGGCGACGGCATGGAACCGAAGCGGATCAAGGGGCCCGATATTTTCCTGAAAGTGATTGCCGATCTCAAGCGCGACCTCCCTGTGCATGTGTTCCTGACCGGCCCGGCCCGAGGTTTTGTCAAAAAGGGTCTGGATGACATGGGCGTGCCGTTCACCCATGTCTACGCCGACAGTCACGCGGAACTCGCGCGCTGCTACCATGCGCTCGACCTCTATCTGGTGACCTCGCGCGAGGAGGGGGGGCCGATGGGACTGATGGAGTCGATGGCAAGCGGTGTACCGGTCGTGTCGTCCGATGTCGGGATGGCGCGGGATCTGATCGAATCGCGGGTAACCGGTGGATTGGTGCCCTCTGAAGATGTGCCTGCGTTTTCGCGGCAGGCCCGGAACATCCTTTCCTTGCCGGACCGCGCAGAGATATTGTGTGGCAAAGCGCGTGAAGCGGTGAAGGTTGCGGACTGGCAGGTCGTCGGCGTCCAGCACTATGAACGGGTGTACCGGCCATTGGTGCGGGCGTGACATCCGTGCACAGGGATCATCCTCTAAAGCCCGCAATGCGCACCGGCTGGCGCGCCGCGCTGGCGGCGGCGGCCAGCCTGTCGGCGAAACAGCCCTTTGGATCGTCGGCTCCGAGAGTGTTCTATGGCGGCGCCAGAAGCGGGAATGTCGGCGGCACACTGGTTAAAATCCAGCATCTCCAAACCCGTTTCCCGGAGCATTTGTGGCGGTTCAATACGCTCTATACCATGAGCAATACACCATATCTGACACGTGGCACACTTGACCGCCTAAAACGCCGCGGTGTCGTCATGGTGCACAATCAAAATGGTGTCTACTACCCGCGCTGGTATGCCGGAGACTGGCGCGCGGAAAACGAGCGCATGAGCCACTCCTACCATAGCGCGGACTATGTTTTCTGGCAGAGTGCGTTTTGCCGCCGTTGCGCGGACCGCTTTCTGGGCGAACGCGAAGGCGCCGGGGAGGTTTTGTTCAACGCAACGGATCTCGATCACTACCGGATCCGGCGCGAAGCGCTGCCGATGCAGCCCTATCGGTTTCTCATGACGGGCAAATTCAGCGCCCAGATGAAGTATCGGTTGACCACGGCGTTGCAGGCTCTGTCCTATTGCGTCGACAGGGGAAACGATTTTGCGCTGGAGATCGCCGGTTGGATCGATGGCAGCGTTATGCATGAGATAAAGGGTGAGGTGAGCAGGGGCAGAATTGCCGAACGCGTCACCTTTCGGGGAGAATATACCCAGGCCTCGGCACCGTCTATCTATCAGTCAGTGCATGCCTACCTTGCGACGACCCATATGGATGCCTGCCCAAACTCCGTCATCGAGGCGCTGGCCTGTGGATTGCCCGTGGCGTATCTGGCCAGCGGAGGCGTCCCTGAAATGGTGACCGCCGCGGCGGGTGTCGGTGTTGCCGTCGATGAGGATTTTTCAACCGGTCACACATTGGACATTTCCGAGTTGGGAGAAGCGATGATCGAAGTCTCGAACCGCCATGAGGCGATGTCGGCTGCTGCGCGCGAGCGGGCGGAAGAGGCGTTCGATTTGAGAAATTGGATTGACCGCCATGAAAATATCATCCGGACACATCTGGAACAGCGCGCTTGAACACCCGCTCAATTCTCCTGGCACTGGCAAACGCCCTGGCATGGCTCTGGCGGCTTTTCCCGCAATCCTGGCGGCGCGGGATCATTATGGGGCTGCTTGTTTTGGAATCGCGCGACAAGGACCCGGGAGCCGGGTTGAAGCGGCTCTTTACGATCCGTGACCGCCTGGACCTCGTGGTCAATGAGCGCGCCATGGTACTAGGCCATGGATTTCATCCGAAGCACCGTTTGACCAATTATCATCGGTTTTTTGTCGATCGGCTGGCGCCTGACGCCAGGGTTTTGGATATCGGGTGCGGTGTCGGTGCGGTGGCCGGGAGCATTGCCGATGCCCATCCCCGTTCAACGGTTGTCGGTCTCGATTATGATGAGAAAAACCTGAAACAAGCCCGGTCCATGAACGATGCGAACAATCTGAACTTTGTTTTCGGTGATGCGACGAAGGAGGTTCCGGACGGCCCCTGGGATGCGGTCGTCCTGTCGAATGTTCTGGAACACATCGATGACCGTATCGGTTTCCTGAAAGCCATCGCCGAGCGCACCGGCGCACGCCAGTTCCTCATTCGCGTGCCGCATTTCGAGCGCGACTGGCAGATGGCCATGCGCCGGGAAATCGGCAGCTACTATTATTCGGATCCCGACCACAAGATCGAACACACCCTGCAGGAATTCAAGGCCGAAACCACGGCCGCCGGGCTGACAATCCGCGAACTCTTGACACCGTGGGGAGAGATCTGGGCAGACCTTGAGGTGAGGCCATCGCCATAGACAATCTCCCTGAAGCATCACCGTTGGTGACCGTCGTCTTGCCCTGTTACAACGCCCACCGTTATCTCGAACAGGCGGTGGACAGTGTGCACCGGCAGACAGTAAAGGATGTCGAGATCATTGTCGTCAATGACGGCTCGGACCATCCCGAAACCCTTGGTCTTCTTGAGAGGCTCGGCTCCGATGTCACGGTGATTCACCAGAAAAACCGGGGACTGCCGGGGGCCCGCAACACCGGCTTTACAGCCGCGAAAGGGCGCTATGTCCTGCCGCTCGACTGTGATGACTGGATCGAGCCCGAATTTCTGGATGTCTCACTGCGGGTTCTGCGGGAAACGCCAGATGCCGCATTTGTCTTTTCCAACCTGGCGCTCGAGGACGAACTGAGCGGCGAACTCGACAAATCCTATAATTTTTTCGAACAGCTTTTCCTCAACCAACTGCCCTATGCCCTGCTGCTGCCCAGGGAATTATGGGTGACGGTCGGCGGTTATGACGAGACCATGCGGGATGGTTATGAGGACTGGGATTTCAACATTCGACTGAGCCGGAAGGGTTTCCACGGGGTTAGCACGCACCGTCCACTGATGCACTACCGGGTCTCCTCGCAGGGCATGCTGAAAAAAAGATCATCAGCCCTGCATTCGGCATTGTGGCGTCAGATCCAGAACAAGAACCCTGAATTGTTCACATTCCCCGCCTTGTTCAAGACCTGGCGGCAATGGCGCAACCGCCCGTCGACCTATCCGCTGTGGGGCTATTTTTTCTGGTATCTGCTGTACAAATCCCTGCCGCTGCCGGCTTTCAATGCGGTGTTCCGCCAGGTTCTGAAAATGTCGCAATCCCGCAGGGTCGGGAACGCCTGGGGACGCTGACCGCCGCTTTCCGGCACGAATTCACCCGGTGGAAAGGGCGTCATAGATCTCGAGATGTCGGGCAACCACCTGCCTGACATCGAATGTCGCCTCGGCAAAACGCCGCCCGGCCTTTCCCATCTCTTCCAGCCTTTGCCTGTCTCCGGTGGCCTGTTCGATGGCCGCTGCCAGTGACGCGGCATCACGCGGCTCGGCCAGCAGGCCGGTTTCACCCGACACAATGGCATCGCGGCACCCCGGCACGTCGGTCGTGACGATGGCCCGGCCGCACGCCGCCGCTTCGATCAGCACCTTCGACAAACCCTCCCGGTAGGACGGCAGCACGACGAGATGGCACGAGGCCATCAGCGATGCGACGTCCTGCACGTGTCCCGAAAACGTAACCACGCCCTCCTCTTTCATCGCGGTGAGCTCGCTTTGGCTGATACAGGCCGGATTGGCCGGGTCGACATCGCCCGCCAGCAGGAATGTTATGTCGAGGCCCTTGTCGCGCAAGATGCGTGCAGCGGACAGATACTCCACAACGCCCTTGTCGTGAAGCAGCCGTGCGGCCATGACGATCCGAAGCGGGCCTTCGGGCAGGGGGGTCAGCGGATACTGATCGAGATCGACGCCGGACCCCCTGATCAGAATGGTTTCCATGTCCGGCTTGCCGATCATCCGTTTGAAATCGTCACGGTCGGATGTGTTCTGAACAATGATCGTCGCTTTGCCATTACCCAGTGAAAGCCTGTACAGCAACTGCACCAGCCGGCGCCGCAATCCGGCCATGAGACCCTTTGCGATGAATACGAAGCCCAGACCGGAAATCGAGGCAACGACATTTTTCGTTCCCGTCAGCCGCGCTGCGATGCCGCCGAATATCACCGGCTTGATACTCACCAGATGAACAATATCCGGTCGCGTCTTTCGAAACAGGCCGCACAACGACCACAAAAAATGCATGATATGCAAGAATCCGCCATAGCCCCGGTCGATCGACATCGGGTGGCAGATGATTCCCAATTCACGAAGGCGTTCCTCCTGTCCGGTCATTTGCGTCGCCAGATGGACTTCATAGCCGTGCTGCATGGCCTCGATGGCGATCGGCAGCCGATGGGAGACGAAAAACCAGTCAACGTTGACCACGAAGAGAAGGGATTTGCGCATCAGTCCGGGCTTTCCAGCCAAGCCTGAAACATCAGGACGTCCCACAGATGGTATTGCCAGTCGGATGTACCGGCAAGATGCTGGGCCCATTTACGCCGAATCGGAACCGGATCGAAAAAGCCCTCATGCTTCAGTCGGTTTTCGTCCAACAAGTCTTCGGCCCAGTCCAACAGCGGACCGCGCATCCACTCGCCGATCGGGACCGCGAACCCCATTTTGGGCCGCTCAATCAACGGCGCCGGAACGAAACGCTTCAGCGTTTCACGCATGATCCATTTGCTGCGCCCCCCGCGAATCTTATAGGCAAAGGGCAACCGAAGCGCAAATTCAGCGACATGCCGGTCAAGATAGGGCGCCCGCATTTCCAGCGAGACAGCCATCGAGGCCCGATCGACCTTCGTCAGAATATCGTCGGGCAGATAGCCGATCATGTCCCGGATCATCATCCGCTCCGTGTCGGACAGATGGTCGGGCAGATGCCCGGAGGCGATTTCCGCTGGCGATGGCTCGGTCCCGCCGATGACAATCGCCGAGGGATCACTCCAATGCGATATGAGACTCACATAGTAATCATCTATGGTCCTGCTGCTCAGGGCGCCGCTGAACTTGCTGCTCTTATAGGCCAGGTTTCCCCATCGATAGGCATTGGCATCCATAGTTCCCAGCAGGCCGCCAAGGCCATTGAGAGCACTGGCCGGAACCATATTCAGCAGGCCCGCCGACACTGATCTGACCGGCAGCGGGATACGCCCGATCTTCGGCCACAGCCGCTCCGAGATCCGGTAGCGATTGTAACCGCCAAACAATTCGTCGGCTCCGTCGCCCGACAGGGCCACCGTGACATGTTGACGGGCGAGGCGCGATACCAGGGAGGTGGGGATCTGCGAGGAATCCGAAAACGGTTCGTCATAGGTGCGTGGCAGGTCCGGGATCACGTCGCGTGCGTCCTTCGGGCGAACCAGGAGTTCTTCGTGATTCGTGCCGAGATGTTCCGCGATGCGGCGCGCATATCTCGCTTCGCTGAACCCGTCTTCGTCGAACCCGATCGTGAATGTGTTGACCGGTCGCGCCGACAGGGACTGCATGCAGGACACGATGAGCGAAGAGTCGATTCCACCCGACAGCGTCGCCCCCAGCGGCACGTCCGCAATCATCTGCCGCGACACCGATTGTTCCAGCAGGCTGGAAAACCGCTCAATCACCTCATCATCGCGATCGTATTCGAACGGTTCCCGCGGAGCGCCGCGGATGTATTCCGCCGGCGACCAGTAGCGGGTGACCACCGGTTCACCGGTCGCGTGATCGATTTCCACCTTGCTGCCGGGCGGCAGTTTCAGGATGTTCTGATAGATCGTATGCGGAGCGGGAATGCAGTTGTGCCTGAGGTACAGGCAGAGTGAGCCGCGGTCCACGGCACCAATAAAGTCCGGGTGCGTGCGAAGGGCCTTGAGTTCCGAGCCGAATAGGAAGACCCCGCCCTGCCATCCATAGTAGAGCGGCTTCTCGCCGAACCGGTCTCGGGCCAGCGTCAGCCGCCGCCGCTCCTTGTCCCAGAGCGCGAAGGCAAACATGCCGTTGCAGCGGTCCAGGACTTCGTCGGTTCCCCAGGCCTCGATGGCCGCAAGCAGCGTTTCGCTGTCCGACGTGCCACGCCAGGCCGGTGATGTCTGCGCTTCCAATTGGCGACGCAGGTCCCGATGATTGTAGATCTCGCCATTATAGATGAGTACGTACCGCCCGCTGGCCGAAACCATGGGCTGATGACCGGTCGCCGACAGATCGATGATGGACAGCCGCCGGAACGCCAGGTAGATTCCGGCTTCGTGATCGTGCCAGGTGCCCGAATCATCGGGACCGCGATGGGCCAGCGAATCCGCCATCTGCCGGCAGACCGCGAGCGCGTGCTCACCGCCATGGTCGCCTGAATAAAGAAATCCGGCTAGGCCGCACATGTCGGCCCCACAAGGGCGGAGAGTGGGCTGGGCATTCTCACGCCGCAGACACACCGCTGTCCAGGATGAAATCCACCAGCTTGAAGTCCCATTCGGTATCGATACTGACAAAATGTCCGTCGCAGATCAGGGCGCCGGTCCTGCGTCCCATCAGGGACTTCTGGTTCAGCAGGCAATCACGTGTCAGCGCATAAGCGAGCCCGTTGCGATGATAGACCGGCTGCAGTTGCTGACGAGCGATGACATCCGCTCCCCGCGGATCAAAAAGGCCGAGGTCGCCATCGTCGACGGTGAGCTGTTTGTAGGGATGGTTCTTGCTGTCGGTTTCCGACACGGTCCAGACCGCATCATAGTTTTCCGACACAAGCTTGTGGATCGCGTCCGTGACGTGATGCGGTTGTCGCAGCGGCGATGTCGGCTGCAGCATGACAATGATGTCATACCGCCGGTCATCCAGTTCCTCCATGGCCACCAGCGCATGGGTCAGGACCTGCACATCGGAAATGAAATCCCCGGAGAGATCCGCGGGACGGCGGATGGCATCACTCAAGCCACCGGCAACGGCGGCGCGGGCTATATCATCATGGTCGGTGGAAACGATGGCGCGGTCGATGCAATCGACTTTACCGGCGATCCGCCCCGCCAGCTCGACAATCGGGATATTCTGCACCGACCTGAGGTTTTTCAGCGGAACACCCTTGCTGCCGCCCCGAGCCGGAACGACCGCCAGCACGGACAGATCGTTGATCACAACATTGCCTTCCTACCGCGAGCGGTGTCATGTCGACTGACGATATTCGCCCCATTTGCACGCTGTTGTTATCGCGCAAATACAGCATCACCTATACACAAGGCCTGCCGAAGTATCCACCATCCGCCGGCCCGATTTAGCAGTCAAACGATCCAATCTGATCTTGGTTTATTGCAACTGCGCAACACCCATTCGCTCAAGGATGGGCAGGATGTCGGGCAGATCTGAAACCAGATGTTGCGGACGCGATCGAAAGCGTTCCATGGTTGTGCCGAGGCCGATGAAATGACAATCCGTCGTCAGCGCGGCCTGCTGGTCCATCTCGCTGTCGCCGACATAGACGATGTTCGATGGGGTCCTTCCCGTGTGATGCAAGACCTGCTCAATGTGAGATCTCTTGTCCTCCGGCGTCCCCAGAACCTCTTCAAAGAAATCCGACATGCCGCGTGCCGCGACGATCCGCAGTAGCGTTGTCTGCGGGGTAGCGGAACTGATCGCCAGATAAAGGCCGGCCTTTTTGAGCGTGCCGATCACTTCGCTTGCGCCCGCAATTTCCGGTGCCTGCACGATACGCGTTTCGCAAAGCGCGGTGTAGCGGGACGCCAGCCCCTTGGCGTCCGCACTGCCGCGGCCGGCGGTGGGATGCCGTGAAACGAATTGTTCGAAAACCGCGTAACGGTCGCCAGCCTCCGGATCCGCAAGGATCTCGTTCAGAAGGCCATCCGAGCCCGGGAGATGGCGCGCCACCTCAAAGAAACAGGCGCGTTTGATCGCATTCGAATCGACCAGAGTGCCATCGAAATCGAATATCACTCCATGGATCATGCTGCCTTATTCGGCCGCCTTTTCGGGTGTCTTGTCCTCCAGTTCAAACCGCCCCCAATGGCTGACGACCGTCTTGCGCTCGCCACGCGCCAGCTTGTTGATGTGGTGGTCGTTGTAAACCGAATCATTGTTGTAATGGGTCGTCGAGATCTCCTCGACGATACAGCCCGTATCGGACCAGAATTTGTGCCACACGCCGGGTTGAACGACAGCCGTCTGTCCGGGATGCAGCGTCCGCCGGTGACCATCGATCTTGCATTCGAAGATACCACTCAAAACCTGAAAGGTCTCTTCCTTTCGTTTGTGGTAGTGCAGCGGATGGTTCTGGCCCGGCAACACGACGATCAGCTTCTTGCAGTATTCGCGATTGACGCAGTCGACAATGAGGGCGCCGACCTTGCGGAAATTGGCAATGCCCTGATGATGGGAGAACTCGATCTTGAACTCGCTGTCCAGAACGATCGATGCCTCGTTGAGCATCGCCTTGACCTCGTGGATCGAGGATTTGAGGATCTGGATGTCGGAGGGCGGCGGCCTGCGGATATGGTCATCGAGAGCCGGGCCGTCCCTGGTGATGCTCTGTTCCGCAACGAGGCCCTCCGTCCAGTGTTCGCTCGACAATTGCCCGTCACCAAGGGGCATTGAAAAATACACATCGTCCCGCGTCAGGGTCTCGCCCTGCTTGATCGGCCGGCGGGCGAAGATCCCGCGCTGAAGATCGGCAAGGGATTTCGCTTCCACCGGGTTGGCGGGGTGTTCGCTGCCACGGCCGCAAAGCGTCACGGCCCGGCGGTAGCTCGTCATCCAGCGGTCCAACTGCTCGGGTGTCGACGAATAGGCGTTGAGCTTGATGTCCTCCGTCACCAGCCCGACATGCCGCTCGAACATGCCGGCGCCCTTCGCCACGGCAATCGCCACGGCGGTCTGCTCATCGGGATCTTCATGGGTCGACCAGCCGATGGTTATCTTCGGATAGCGGCGGCGCAGAATGTCGATCCGGTTGAGGTTCATATCCTCATCGGGCGTCGGATAGATCGACACGCAATGCATTAACGCCAGCGGCACTGCCCGGTGATCGAAGAAGCTCACCAGATTATCGACGTCTGAAATCTCCAGTCCGCCGGTCGAGGCGACGACCGGCATAGCCGCGCCCGCCACCGCTTCCAGCAACGGCCAGTCCTTGGCCGAGCAACTGGCCACTTTCATGATATCGAAGCCCATGTCGAGGATCACCTCGACCGATTCCTCGTCGAATGGCGTGCACATGGCCAGCATACCGGCGTCCTTGACCGCGGCGAGCAGCGTGTCCCAGTCCTGGCGCGTCAGCCGTGTCGCCAGAAACCGCGGAATGTGCTTGTTGTCGCTGTCGCTCTTGTGGGCCGGATGCACGAACGTGTCCAACTGGCGAAACTGGAACTTCATAGCTGCGCGGATGTCGTGAGCCCGTGCTCTTTGTCCACACGCATCGATGATCTTGAGGGCATGCTCGACGCTACCCTGGTGGTTGTTCGCGAGATCGAGAACGAACAGATCGTTGAAGTCAAAGTCTTTCATACGTTACCATCGCTTCGCGGTTGGCCGTTCATTTCAGGAGTTCAAGGGCCTCCGGGACATATCCCCTGGCATAGTCGATTGCAACAGAACACTGGTTCTGAGCCGACAGATGTGTCGCGGCCACCACCAGCATGGTGTCCAGCCCATAGTGCAGCGCGAGGGGCGAGTCTATCGCGGGATCCTCGACGGCGGCGAGGATGTGTTCGACCTCGGCGAGGAAATCATCCGGACGGGTTTTGGGAAAGGGCATGGTCTCGGTTTGCAGGGCTTCGTCGGCCAGAACGACGCTGTCCTGTCCGGCTTCGCCGTCGCATATCCATTCCACGAAGCCACTCTCGCACTGGGCCCGCGCCCATTTGCGGGTCGGCTTGGTGATGACGTCCTGCACGGCGCGCCCGACCAGATCATTTTCGGTGCGAAACTGCGCGGCGCAGATGGAATCGTAATCGATCGCACCGTCCCGGACATATTTCAACGTTGCCGCCACCTCTCGTACCCGCCCCGCCCCGGCGTCCCGGGCCATGGCCTGCCACAGATTGATGGCATGGGAGTGCTCGCCGGCGGCGCCGCCGCCGCGCTGCCAGTAACCCAGATAGCTGTCGGCGGGACCGTCCAGCCACGGATGGGCCGCGAAGATGCCGCCCCAATATTCGCGAAACTCGACATCGAGCGTTTCCATTGCGCCCAGCGTTCCGGCCCGCAAGGTGCGCGAGACCTCCGCGGCGGATTTGCTGACCGTGTGATTATACCCGACAAACACACGGCATTTGGCCTCGGCGGCTTCATCGAAAAGCGCCTGCGCGCCGGCAAGGTCGGGAGGACAGGCCGGTTTTTCGATCAGCACCGCCCGCGTGCCGCTGGCGACGGCCTGGTGCGCAAGCGGGACGTGGCTGTCGGGCGGTGTGCCCACGACCACGAGATCGTAACCCTCATGCGGCGCTTCATCGGCCGCGTAGAGCGTGATCGTGTCATCCCATGCGCCGTATCGGGATGGGAAGATGTCCTCTTTCGTACGGCGCAGCGCTTCGGCATCGACATCGCACATATCCACGGTCCAGCCCATCTGCCGCGAGGCATAGGCGAGATGGTTGCCGATCGAGCCGGCCCCGATGATTTTGACTTTCCACATTAACGCTCTTCCTACTCAGTGCTTTTCAGTTTCCGTTGTTCATGTTGATCGGCCATGAGCGTCGTTCGGGCGGCCGATGCTCGAATAATAGAAGCCCAGTTGCTTCATTTCCGACGGGCGATAGATGTTGCGCAGGTCGATCATGACCGGCGTTCTGAGCAGTTCTTTGATGCGCGCGAGATCGAGCGCTCGAAAGAGCTCCCATTCCGTGACGATGACAACGGCGTCCGCGCCATCGGCGGCATCATAGGCGTCCTCAGCATAGTGAACCCCGTCAAACAAGGCCGCCGCAGCCTGCATGCCCTGGGGATCGAAAGCCCTGATCGTCGCGCCGCCCGCTTGCAGCGCCTGGACGATTGCGATCGAAGGCGCCTCGCGCATGTCATCGGTATTGGGCTTGAATGTCAGCCCGAGAAGAGCAATCGTCCGGCCGCTCACATCGCCGCCGCATGCGGCAATGATCTTTTGCGCCATGGTGCGTTTGCGATTGTCATTGATACTGACCGTCGTCTCGACGAGCCGTACCGGGCTGTCATAATCCTGTGCGGTTTTAACCAGCGCCAGGGCATCCTTGGGAAAACACGACCCGCCGAAGCCCGGTCCGGCATTGAGGAATTTCGGCCCGATGCGATTGTCCAGACCGATGCCACGCGCCACATCCTGCACATCCGCGCCGACCGCTTCGCACAGATCGGCCAGTTCGTTGATGAAGGTGATTTTCATCGCCAGAAATCCGTTCGACGCGTATTTCGTCAGTTCCGCCGTGCGGCGGGAGACGAACAGCAGCGGCGACCGGTTGAGAAAGAGCGGACGATAGACTTCCGTCATCACATCGCGCGCCCGCGGATCATCGGTGCCGACGACGATCCGGTCGGGCCGTTTGAAGTCCTCGATGGCAGCGCCTTCGCGCAGGAATTCGGGATTGGACACCACCGAAAAATCGGCATCCGGATTGCCCTGGCGAACGATTCGCTCGACTTCGTCTCCGGTTCCGACGGGCACTGTCGATTTGGTGACAATGACCGTATAGCCGGTGAGTGATTTCGAGATCGTCTCGGCGACGGCGTAGACATAGGACAGATCGGCGTGACCGTCGCCGCGGCGCGTCGGCGTGCCGACCGCGATGAACACCACATCGGCCTCCCGGACTGCGCGCGGCACGTCCGTCGTGAAGGAAAGGCGTCCGCTCTGCGTGTTGGACGCAACGATCTGTTCGAGGCCGGGTTCGAAGATCGGTATGTCACCGCGCTCCAAGGCCGCGATCCGGGTTTCGTCAAGATCGGCGCACAGGACGGTGTCGCCGAAATCGGCGAAACACGCACCGGAAACGAGACCGACATAGCCGCAGCCTAACACTGATATCTTCACGAATTCGCCTTTTGGTGGGACGCTGGCGCGAGATGCATAACGAATTGATCATGGGCGCGCAATCTTGTCGCGAACCGAATCCGAGGCGGCCCTTGCCGGCTATGGCCGATGCCGATCCGCTTCAGCCGGTCCGATGCTGCGCTTCCCCGCAACCGGTTCATGACCCGCCCCCGTCGGCCGTGCGCGGTTGCGAGGATTCAACATCCATGCGCAGCGCCGACAGCGCGTTGAAAATGCACAGCATTGACAGGAACAGCAGCGTCACCACGTCATGATAAAACAGCAGATTGGTGGCGCCGTAGAAGACATAGGCGAGCGCAACACACAGGGCGCCGCCGAACACGACTGGCCGTGCGTTCCAGACCAGGGCAATGGGTACCAGCAGCACGGCCAGAAGGGACAAAAGCCCGAGCACACCGGAGGCGACGAGATCGGTCAGATATCCGCTGTGCAGATGGGAGAACAGAAAATGATGATCGGCCGCGCCATGGCTTCGATCCTTGGCGGCCTGGACAGCGTTCTGTCGTCCATGGCCGGTCAGCGGGCGCTCAAGGAATGCCGTGAGACCGGCACCATACAGCACGAGCCGAGTGCTGACGCTGCTTTCCTCGATGCTGGTGTCGGACGGATTCGCCAGGCGTTTGACGGCGGCGCCGTAGCGCTCCCCGATCACCGGATCATATCTGACCAGCGCCACGACCATGGCGCATACCAGCACCAGCCACACCGCCCCCCGGCTGAGCATCCAGCGCAGGCCGAAATGTCGGTATCCCATGATCACCGCGTAAAGAGTTACGGCGGCACCATAGGCGATGACGGGGCCGCGGCTGCCGCTGATCAAAAGCGCGTAGAGAGACGCCACGGCGCCGACGGCCATCAGCCAGCGCATCCTTCCGCGAAAGAAGAACGCGCCATGGACGCTCAGCAGGCCCGAAACCAGGGCTCCCAGCGCCAGAACCAGTGGATTGCCGCTGAGCGCCTTGCGGCCGACTTCCGGAAAAAAGGCGGCGCCGACCGTCACGATCGCCGCGGCCAGGATGGCGCCGCAGGCGATGCCGGCAAAGATCATCGGCACCCAATCGGGCCGTGCGGCGCGGCGCAGAACGGGCAGAACCGGACCGAACAGCAGGAAGGGCAGGTTGGAATAGACCGCGCCGAAGCCCGGCGAGTGACCGAGCCGGACGGTGTGCACCACTGCAAAACCGGCCATGATCAGGAAGTAGATCGCACACACGGCCAGCAGCGTGATTTCGCTGCGATTGAGCGCCCTTGTGTCGCGGTCGAACAGCCAATAGGGCAGCGAAAAGAGCCATATGCCGATGAACAGGGCCGACCCGCCACTGCCGACGCCGGGAAACAGGACCAGCATGGCGAACACCGCGATCATCCAGCGGGTTGAGGATCGCGCGTCGCTGCCGTGATAATGACGCCAGAAAAACTGGCTTGACCCGGAAAGCTGACTCACATTGATCCCCGAAAAGGCGGCACGGCGGGATTCTGGTTTCATGCCTGCCGCATTGCCTGATCCCTGATGGCCCCTGATAACAAGAGTCCGTTCACGGGTAAATGTTCATGCCGCCATTATCCGTTCCGCATCGGCTGCTGGCCATAGGTCTTGTGTTTGTCGAGCACGATGGCGATGTCCTCGTCGGTGAGCACCGGTGGCGGCGCCACGCCGTGGCTTAGAATGTAGAGCTGCGCCATTTCTTCGATGGTCTCGGCAACGTTCAACGCTCCAGCAAGCGTGTCGTGAGCTGCGACCACGCCATGATGGGCAAGCAGGCAGCCGCGGCGCTCGGCCATGGCGACGACGATTTTTTCCGCCAGTTCGGCGGTGCCGAACGTCGCATAGGGAATACAGGGGACCGTCGCGCCACCGGCGACGGCGATGCGGTAGTGAATCGCCGGAATGTCGCGCCCGAGAACCGCGACGGCGGTCGCATAGGGCGAGTGGGTGTGGACGACCGCGTTGAAATGCGGAAAGGCCGCAAGAATGGCCCGGTGAAAACGCCATTCGCTTGACGGCAGGAGATCGCCGTCGCACCGGCCGTCCCGATTCATCCGCACAATCTGATCCGGCGCCAGCCCGTCATAGGGCACACCGGTCGGCGTGATCAAAAACCCGTCCCCGTGCCGCGCGCTGACATTGCCGGAGGTGCCCTTGATCAGGTTCCTGGCCTGCATGGCCCGCGCCGTCGCGATGATGTCGGCCCGCAAGGCCTTTTCGTCGGTCATTGTGCTGAATTCCGGTCCTGCGGGTCGGGCCGGAGCGTCGCTGCCAGGGCCGCTGCGGGAAAGACGCCGTCTTTGGTGGCGATGCCGGAGACCAGCTCCGGCGGGGTGACGTCAAAAGCCGGATACCAGCCGCGCGCCAGCGGGCTTGCCGTTCGTTGCCCGAGACAATGCAGCGCCTCGTTGGGGTCGCGTTCCTCCATCTCGACACTGTCCGGCGTCGGCGCCCTGATGTCCGGCTTCAGAACGGTCGCGAAATAGGGGATGCGGAAGTGGCGGGCGGCGATGGCCGATTGCAGCGTCCCGACCTTGTTGATCACATGGCCGGACATCGTCACCCGGTCCGCCGCCGTCATCAGCATCGTCACGCGGCCTTCGGCCATGGCATGCGCGCCCATGCCGTCGGTCATGACGACCGCGTCGACCCCCATTTCCGCGGCGCTGTGCGCGGTCAGGCGCGCGCCCTGCAGATAGGGCCTTGTTTCCGGGCAGTAAAGCGTAACCGACTTTCCGTCCCGCAACAGGCAGGCCAGCGTTTCCATGATCGCCCCTTCCGACCAGCAATAGGTCATGAGACCCGCGCCGTCGGCGATGACGGAGGCGGCATTGCGGCCAACGTCTCGAACAGCCTCGCGACGCCGGCTCCAGCCGTCCCGGACAACCGCTTCGATGTCGGCTGCAAAGGCGGAGCCGTCGCATTGCGTCTCCTCGCAATGTCGAAGGACCCGGCCGACGGCGGTCGCGATATTGTTGTTTGTCGGCCGGGTCCGGGCAAGCCGGTCCGCCGCGGCCTGGAGGCGGCCCATGCGCTTTGCCGGCGCCAGCCCCTGCGCCGCCCGGGCCGCCAGAACCATGCCGCCACCGGCCGCAAAGTACGGTCCGTTGCTCTGCGTTACCATGGCTTCGATGGCTTCGGCCACAGCATCAAGGGTTCGGCACGCGACAAAGCGCTTTTCGAACGGAAAGACACGGCGGTCGAGAATATGGACGCCATCGTCCCTCAACAGGACGCTCTGCGAATGGAGCGTCGGCATGGCGACGTCGTGGGTCATGGTTTTGGTCTCCGCTTGCACCCGGGGTCATCGCATCAGCGTCACGCCGCCATCGACAACCAGGTTGTGGCCGGTGATCCAGGCGGCCTGCGGACCGGCGAGAAACAGGCAGGCATCGGCAATGTCCTCCGGCTCTCCGATCCGGCCCAGCGGCGCGTTGTCTTCGAATGCGGCGACACCGTCCGGCCAGTCGTCCCTCAGGCCGGGACGGTTCACGAGGCCGGGTGAAACGGCGTTGACGCGGATACCCTTCGACCCGAATTCCGCCGCCGCGGACCGGGTGAGACTGACCACCGCCGCCTTGCTGGCGGAATAGGCTGCCATGCCGGCGCCCGGCCGCAGCGCCCGCGTTGAGGCGATGTTGACGACAGCGCCACCGGCATCCGTATTCATCGCGGCGGCAGCTGTTTGTGTGAGACGCGCCAGCGTCGCGACATTGGTTTCAAGGGACTCCATGAGATCGTCGCGGGATATGTCGGCTATGCCGCCGAAACGCTGCAGAGCGGCGTTGTTGATGAGGATGTCGAGCCGGCCGAATGCGGACAGGGCGCTATCGACAATATCCTGCGGCCCGTTTGGCTGATTGAGATCACCGGAAAAATAATGCAATCGTTCGGCATTCGGCGGGAGGCCGGGCGGTTGATCGTGAGGATTGCGAGTACGGCCATTCAGAATGACGCTGGCGCCTGCTCCATGCAATCTTTGGGCAATGGCCCGCCCGATCCCCCTGCTGGAGCCGGTCACGATGGCGACCTTTCCGTCCAGGGCAGTGTTCGATCCCGTCTTGTCAGGCATCGGCATGCCCTCCGATGGGCGCAAGGTCTCGAATCGAATCTTCCGCCTCGGGGTAGCGCCGCACGAGCTTTTCGATATCCGGAAATCTAAAACCGTCCGAGCGGTATCCAGGCGCCATCGTTGCGCCGGTCAGGGACCAGGGGCCATCGCTGCGGCTGCCCTGCCACACGCCGGCCGGCACCACCAGTTGCGGCACCTGTCCGGCGGCAAAATCATGCCCCAGCACGGGCTTTTCCCACCGGCCGTCGGGGTAGAGAAGCAGCATCCGCCGGGGCGCGCCGGCATACATGTGATAAACCTCGGTGCTGTCGAGCGTGTGCAGGGCGGAAAAATGGGCGCCGCCGGTCAGGGCAACGATTGCGGTGCCGTACCGGTCGCACAGATTTTGGGTGATCATCGTGCCCTCGCCATCTTCCTGCGGTCGGAGGCCGAATATCTCGATCAGTTGGTCGATGTTCAGATCATCAAGGTTCTTCATTGCCTCAGCCCCCCTCAGGATTGTTTCTTCTGCGTTGATCGGAAAACGCCACCAGGGCGTCCAGGGCCGCGGCGGTCATATGCTGAATAGCCGTGTCGCGGGCCTTGAAGTCGGGAGTGACGTCATGCGACTGCACATGGCGGACATATCCGTCGATCGCCAGGATGCAGGCGGCCGGAAGCCTGAGCGACGCCGCCTTGATGAAGACCGCCGACGCCTCCATTTCAAAGGCCAGGACACCGGCATCGATCAGGCGCGGCAGCTGCGCCTTGGTGATCGGGCTCTGAAACGCGTCACTGGTGTGAACCACACCGCGATGGACGCGGTCGAAACCCAGTTTCCGTGTGGCGCCGTAGAGTGCGTCGGCAAGGTCGGCGTCCGGCACCGCCGGAAAGGAAATATCGACAATGTGCCGGCTCAAGCCCTCGTCCCGGACCGCGCCGGTCGCAATCACCAGGTCTCCTGGCGCGACACTGTCCTTGCCGGCCCCCGCGGTTCCGACGCGAATTGCCGCCTCGGCGCCCAGAAGTGCGAGATCCTGCACGACCATCGCGGCACCGGGGCTCCCAAGGCCGGTTGAGACAACCGAAACGTCGATACCTTTGTAACCGCCGCGATAGCTGTGAAATTCGCGGTTCAGCATGACGGGCTTTCCGTCGTCCAGCCATTTTTCGCTGATCATCCTTGCCCGGTCGGGGTCGCCGGGCAGCAAAACCAGAGGTGCGATTTCACCCGGCAAACACCGAATTGCCCGCGCCTTGGCGCGCTCTTCGTCATGGGGGCTTGGTAACGCGGTTGTCCAGTTCATGAAGTATCCTTGAGCGCCTGTCGTGCAGATAATGTTCTATTTTGAGACTATAACTTGACAAAATAGAACAAACAACCCTAAACTCCGAATTGTTTGGTTCGATCCGGTTGGCAAGCGGAAGTCCGCTTCCTCCCGGACGACCGTTCGATTTGATAGGGAGTTGGAAATGACAAGAAGCAGGAACATGAAGGCACAGGGAACGACGCGCCGTTCCTTTTTGAAAACGGGCCTGGCACTGACAGGCGGAGCGATGCTCGCGCCCGTTCCAGCACTTGCGGCCTCAAACAACAGGATCACATCCACATTGTCATGGATACCGAACAGCCAGTTTTCGGGACTTTGGATGGGTCTGGAAAAGGGATATTTCGAAGCCAACGGCGTCGATGTCGAATGGCGGCCAGGCGGTCCCAACACGCCCAACCCTGTCGAACGCGTCGCCAGCGGCGAGGTCCAGCTGGGTCAGCAGGCCAACCCGCGCCCCGTCCTTGAAGCCGTCGCCCGCGACAATGATTTCGTTGTCTTCGGCAGCACCTTCCAGCGTCAGCCGGGCGGCCTGCTGTCGCTTGCCGAGAACCCGATCCGAACCGCCGAAGACATGGTCGGAAAACGCATCATGTGTCCGAACCCCACCGATGTGCGGACCGTCGAA
The DNA here is from genome assembly GCA_028279875.1 of Rhizobiaceae bacterium. Lineage (GTDB taxonomy): Bacteria > Pseudomonadota > Alphaproteobacteria > Rhizobiales > Rhizobiaceae > Hoeflea_A. The sequence continues at coordinate 27,742 of JANQMU010000125.1, read as the reverse complement.
GTGACATTGCTGATCAACGATCTGCCCAAGGACTTCGTCTATGTTCCCGGAGGTTTTGATCCCCAGCCCCTCCTGGATGGCCGCGCTGATGCGATGGTGGCCTTTGCGACCTCGCAGCCGGTTGTCCTTGAGCGCCAGGGCCTTGTCGCCGAGCAGGACTATTTTCACCGCACCTGGGATGAACTGGGCCAGCTGGGCTATAACAACTTCCTGTTTGCGCAGCGAAACTGGCTGGATAAAAATCGCGCGCTTGTCGTCGGATATCTCAAAGCAGAAATTCAGGGGTGGATGGATGCCCGTGCGGATCTCGATGCGGCGGTCGAACTGACAGTCAACAAATACGGTGCGGATTTTGGCCTCGACCCGGTCCAGGAGCGGCGCTCGCTGGAATTGATTCTGCCGTTCCTGGAAAGCAAGGACACCGAGGAACACGGGCCTTACTGGATCAATACCGACCGGCTCGGTGGTCCGATCTACGCAGCGCTCGAACTGGCCGGGCTCAAGAACCTGAAGGATCCCGAAGAATTTGTCGACATGTCGCTCCTTCAAGATGTGTATGCGGGTTAAGCATGGAATCTCAGACCACGGGCCAGGTGCTGCCGATGGCGCCGGCGGCCGACGCGGCGATCCTCGCATGTGACGTCTGCAAGACATTTTCACTTGGCAAGGGCGGCAAGGTGAAGGCGCTGGATTGCGTCAGCCTTGTCGTCGGCGAAGGTGAATTCGTCGCGGTTGTCGGGCCCAGCGGCTGTGGAAAATCGACGCTGCTGCGGATCATTGCGGGCCTGGAAACGCCCGACAGCGGCGACGTATCCATCGGTGGCGACAAGCCGGCCGACGTCACCGGGCGTCACGAAATCGGCGTGGCGTTTCAGGATCACGCTCTCCTGCCCTGGCTGTCGGTCGCCGAAAACATCATGCTGCCCGCGAGATTGGCGGGTTTGCCGCCCGACCGCGGCCAAATGGAACGTCTTGCCGAACTGGTCGGGCTGCGGGAATTCCTGGGTGCCAGACCCAAGCAACTGTCTGGTGGCATGCGTCAGCGTGTGGCGATCGCGCGGGCGATGATGCTGGACCCCAAACTGCTGCTTTTCGACGAGCCCTTCGGGGCGCTGGATCTCGTCACACGGCGGCTCCTGAATCTGGAGATGCAGCGGATCTGGGCCGACCTTGGCACCTCGACATTGCTGATTACCCACTCGGTCGACGAGGCGGTCCAGCTTGCCGACCGCGTGGTCGTCATGTCGTCCCGGCCCGGCCGGATCCATGCCGATATTCCGGTCGAACTGCCTCGGCCGCGCGACCGGGATGTGATGGATACCCAGGCATTCGTGTCCCGCGTCCAGGCGGTTTCGCACGCCCTCGACGAGGCAAGCGGTTTGGGCACCCGGGGAGGCGGCACGTGAGCGGCAGCAATGCAATGTTGAAAAATGTCGTCGGCTTCCTGGCTTTCCTTGCCGCCTGGGAACTGGCCGGACGATTTGGCTGGCTCGGACCGTCCTTTCCGGCCTTGTCGGATATCCTGGCGACATTCGGGTCGGACCGCAGCCGCGGCCTGCTGATGCGCGCGATGAACGCCACCGTCTATGCGTCATGTCTGGCATTTCTGATAGGCGCCGTGGCGGCATTGCTGCTGACACTGATCACCGCGATTCTGCCGGCAACGGAAAAGGGTCTCGATACATTTGCATCGGGCCTTTATGCCGTTCCGACCATTGCGTTCGGCCCGGTTCTGATCCTCCTGGTCGGGCACTCCAACACCGCCATCCTGCTGGGTGCGCTTTCGACCTATTTCCCGATCTATGTGGCCCTGACCAGCGCCCTTCGGTTTGCTCCACCGGTCTATGCCGACCTGTCGCAGGTTCTAGGGGCGTCGCCCACAAGGGCTTTCTTTCGCTTGAGCCTGCCCTTCAGCGTTCCGGCCTTTATCGACGGTTTGCGGCTCGGGGCACCGGCGGCTGTTCTCGGCGTAATCCTCGGAGAGTGGTTCGGCGCGACACGCGGGCTGGGTGTGCTCATCATCAGTTCCCTTCAGAACGTCCGCATCACGCAACTGTGGGCAGCGGCCTTGCTGAGCATCGCCTGTACCTTCGGCGCCTATCTCCTGCTGACGCTGCTCTATCGCTGGGCGCTGAGCCGGTTTTCCTGGTCGTGAGGAGATGGTGATGACAGACACGATCAATCGGATAGGGGCCGCGCTTTCGCATCTGTGGGTGGTCGCCGTAATGTTCATCGCCTGGCAGGTCTATGTCGAACTTGCGGGGTTCAATGCGATTGTGCTGCCGACACCTGTGGCGGTCTTCCGCAGTATCTTCACCGATTACCACCTCTATCTGGACAACACGCTCAGAACATTGTGGGTGTCCGTCGTCGGCCTGCTGTTCGGTTCGCTGATCGGTGCCGTTCTCGGCATCGCCGGGTGGCTTTCGGCCCTGGCATCGGGCCTTGTATCGGTCAGCTCGATCGTTGTCCGATCCGTCCCGATCGTGGTTTTCGTGCCGATTCTGGCAACGATGATGGGTTATACGGTCAGCATGGTCGTCGTGATGGTGGCGCTGATGTCGTTCTTTCCGAGCTTCGTCATGGTATCGTCCGGTCTGGCATCATTGCCGGCGGCGGCCAATGATGTCAGCCAGGTCTATGGCGCGACCGCTTGGCGCAAGCTGAAATATGTGGCCCTGCCGGCAGCCCTGCCCAATCTTTTCGCATCGATCCGCCTGTCGGCGTCGCGGGCGATTCTGGCCGCAATGGTTGCCGAGTTTCTGACCGGTATTCCGGGGTTGGGCAACCTGTTCCTCCTGGCGCGCGCCGATCTCAACAGTGAAATCGCGCTTGGCGCTGCCATGGTTGCGGCGATTGCCGCGCTGATCATTTACTACATCGCCGACGGACTGGAAGCGGCGGTCAACCGCCGCCTGACGTGACGTTCCCCGACAACATCCACGGACTGAATACCCATGACCTCCGACTTTCTTCAGGCTCTTCCCAAGGTTGAACTGCACGTCCATCTTGAAGGTTGCCTGGAACCACACCAGGCGCTTGCCTTTGCGCAACGCAACGGCATCGATTTCAGGCACCGGACGGTTGCTGAAATGGTCGAGGCGAACCGGTTTTCCGGCCTTGCGGAATTCGTCGCGGTGATGCAGCAGAATTCCATGACAATCTGCACCGAACGGGATGTTTACGAACTGGCGTTCGGTTATTTGCGGCGCGCTCATGAGGACAATATCGTTCATGCAGAACTGGCGTTTTCGCCGCAAGGATCGGCGCAGCGCGGCGTGCCCTATGAGGCCGCTTTCGACGGGGTGATCGCCGCCTATGGCGATGCGCGCCGGGAATTCGGCATCACCGGCGGCCCCATTCTCGCCTGCCTGCGTCATCGGCCGCCGGAAGAGGCGCTGCACATGCTCAACACCTACGGGCGGAAATACCGGGACGACATCATCTCCGTCGGTCTCCACGGCGCCGAGAACGGTTTCCCGCCGGCTCCGTTCAAGGCATGTTTCGAATTGGCGCGGGGCTTTGGCTGGCATGCGGTTGCCCATGCCGGCGAAGAGGGGCCAGCGGACTATATCCGCCAGGCGGTTTGGGAGCTGAATGTCGATCGCATCGACCATGGTGTCGGGTGCGAGGCGGATGAAAGCCTGATGGACGAACTGGTCGAGCGCGACATGCCGCTGACGGTCTGTCCGCTGTCCAATGTCCATCTCAAGGTGTTCGACGGTCTCGAACGGCACAATTTCCCAAGATTGCTGGAAAGGGGTCTGAACGTCTCGCTGCATACGGATGATCCGTCCTATTTCGACGGCCATCTGAGCAATCATTACCGCATCCTGATGGAACGCGGCCTGCTGGATCTTGATGGGCTGGCCACGGTACAGGAAAACGCGTTCCGATCTGCCTTCATACCGCAGGACACCAAGCGGCGGTTTATCGATCAGAGCCACCGGGCAATCGATGCGGTGCGCGATAAAACGCCGTGAAATCTGCACGCCCATCGGGGGTCGACATCAGCGTTGTCCCATCGCCTGGCGGGCGCGGAAATTGCGGAACGGCCGGCACCGGTCCGCGTTGAAACGGGCGGGCGTCCGCACCGGACCGGTTAACTTGACAGCCTGTGGGGAAATGCCTCTATTGGATGCGCCGGTCGCGGATTTGATTTTTGTCGAAGCCGCCAAATGTTTCCAATCGCAGTTCCCGGGCCTGGTTGTGCAAGATGAAAACGAAACGTTTCTGAGTTCGGAAAACGTCAAATACGTCAACAAGTCGACGGCCCGGACATTGCGCATTCTTTCCGAATTCACAAAAGGCATGCCGACGCTTGGAACGTCGGAACTGGCCGCGCGGCTCGGCATGACAAAAAACCTGGTGCACCGTTCATTGCAGGTCCTGGCCGATGAGGGCTTTGTCGTCCAGCGCGAGGACACACGGCGATACGAACTCGGCTATGGCGTTCTGAGCCTTGCCAATGACAGCGTCCAGAACGTCGACGTGAAAAGCGTATGCCAGCCATTCATGGATCAAATCCAGTCCGTGACCGGGCTGACGGTGTCGCTTCAGATTCCAGCAGGGCAGTGTCAGATACCGGTTCATGGGGTCGATGGCCGACGGTCCGGTCTGACGCGCGTGGTCCAGGGCGTGCCGGTTCCGCTTCACATCAGTTCGGGGTCGCGCGCCATTCTCGCCTTCCTCGGCAAAGACGAGATCCGGCGCTATATCAGGGACAATGCGCCGCTCCGGAAAATGACGGAAAACAGCCTTGTCGACCCGGCCGCGCTGCTGGCGAATTTGCAGTCCATTCGCGACGCCGGTTTTGCCAGGGGGCTGGAAGATCACTATCTCGGTGTTCGCGCCGTGTCGTTTCCCGTACTGGGCAGGAACGGCCGCCCGCACGCCTCGATCACGGTCGTCGGCGCAAGCGCGTCGATTTCAGAGGAGGAACTGCTCGCACTCATTCCCCGTTTGAAGGTGATCGCCGATGACATCAACAGGGTGGCGCAGCTTCAGCTCGATGAGCCAGATCCGCTAAATTGAGCATTTCAGCCAAACCCGTGCCATCCAGTCAGGGTCAGACAACCCGTCACGCGCTGAAGGTGCTCGGCGTGCTTTGCCAGGTGAGCGAGCCGGTGAGCATTGCGGAGACCGCCCGCCGGCTCGGCATGAACACGAGTGTTGCCCACCGCGCACTTGCGACCCTGGAAGCGACCGGATTTGCCGAACGAATCAGCTATTCATCGAAATACCGCGCCGGCCAGAAGACGGCGATTCTCGTATCCGCATTTCTCGAAGGCTATGGCCTCCGGGAGCCGGGGATCCCTGTCCTGCGCCAACTGGTGCTTGATACGGACGAGGAGGCGGAACTGTTCGTGCGCCTCGGGTGGTATTGCGTGCGCCTTGTTTCCGTGGAGCCTCCCCGGCGGGACGTGCCCGTCGGCTATATCGGCATGACCACGCCATTGCACGCCACAATGCCGGGCAAAGCACTCCTGGCGACCATGCCGGAAGCGCAGATCGTGCGATATTTCGATTTCATGGACAGCCATCGGATCGAAGTCGACCGCGCCGGGCAAGGCGCCGCGTTGCGGGATGTGGCAGAAGCGCTCGCCGCCAAGGGCTATGTGGCCGGATCAGAGGACGAGGGCGATCGACGTGCCGGGATTGTCTTTCCGGTGCGTGACGAGCACGGCGCAGTCATCGCGGCGATCAACAGCCACTGTCGCAGCGGCCTCGGCGACCTCGCGGTGCTGGATCGTCTCAAGACCATATGCGAAGGCTTGAACAATTACCTGGCCGACGATCCCGGAGCGGCAAAAACCCCGCTGGATCACGTACCGAACGACAGTATCATATTGCCGATGGATCGGCCTTTGACCTGATTTCAAGGCGCTTTGCTGCCGATGACGCAAATGGCCGTCGTGTAACACGGCGAAGGGCGCTCGATCGCCACATCCCTCTGGTCCATCGCCTTCGCACGGTCGAGGACATAAAATATTTTAAGTATAAAATAATTTGAATGCATATATCTTCCGGTGCTGTTACTGTTAGCCCAATCGAAATTCAATCCCGCCTGCAGTCATTTAGTGATGTTGCGGTCGATTTCTTTATCACAGACCTTGAATGATAATTGCATATGCAATTAATATGCATCCGCTCGATGGATGGTATCACCGGGCGCGGCGGAACGAATGGGCATCGTCGTCCGGCCGATACCGCGTTCGATCGCTGCAATCAAGGTCGCGACCCGGCCCGAGGGAAGAAATGAACGAAAGCGCGCCACGGACCGGCCAGGACGCTGAGCCGATACCGGTGCCGAAATCGCTGGGCGAGATCGGCCTTCGGCACTTCGCGCCCTATCTGCTGAACCGCATCATGGGACGCTACAATCAGAGCCTGCAGGAAAGCCTCGGCGAGGCCGGCCAGTCGGTCGCCAAGATGCGGACGCTGGCGGTTCTTTCCGTCACCGATGGCCTGATGACCAATGAACTGGCCGTCTATGCGGTGATCGAACAGTCGACGCTGAGCCGCACGCTCGACGCCCTGGAAAGCGAAAAGCTGATCCGACGGCAGGCCGGCGCGACCGACAGTCGGGTCCGGCATATCCATATCACCGACAAGGGCCGCGCCCTGTTCAACGAAGCGTGGCCGCTGTTTGCACGGACCTATCACACCATGTTCGCGGGTATTCCGGCCGAGGAACATCGGCGGTTTGTCGACACGCTGCAAAGGATACTGCGCAATATCCGCAAGCACGATTTTTGAGCGTAGACCGGTCGGGCCGCGCGTCGGACCGGCCGGTCGGCGATGAGAGCAGGAGATACAGATGGCTGAACGGTCTTTTGCCAGGGAAGTTCAAAAGCTGAAAATGGGTGAAGGCGAAACCTTCCGCGGGGAGGGCATCCTGGCTATTACCAAGGCGCTCCTGGAAAATGGCGTCGGCTATGTCGGTGGCTATCAAGGGGCGCCGATCAGCCATTTGATGGACGTGCTTGCCGACGCCCAGGACATCCTCTCCGAACTCGGCGTGCATTTCGAGGCGAGCGCCTCCGAAGCGGCGGCCACCGCCATGCTGGCGGCGTCCGTTCACTATCCGATCCGCGGCGCCGTGACCTTCAAATCGACCGTCGGCACCAACGTCGCCTCCGATGCGCTTGCCAATCTGGCCTCCGGCGGCGTCACCGGCGGCGCGCTGATCATCGTCGGCGAGGATTACGGAGAAGGCTCCTCCATCATGCAGGAAAGAAGCCACGCTTTCGCCACCAAGAGCCAGGTCTGGCTGCTCGATCCGCGTCCCAACCTTCCCTCGATCGTCAAGGCCGTCAAGGACGGGTTCGAACTCTCCGAGGCCACCAACACACCGGTGATGCTGGAGGTTCGGATCCGCTGTTGCCACGTGCATGGCCAGTTCGAGACGCGCGCCAACCAGAGACCCGGGATGAGCGTGGCGCAGGCCCTGGAAAATCCGAAACGCGATCTCAACCGCATCGTTCTGCCGCCGGCGTCGTTCCTGCACGAACAGGAAAAGGTCAAAAAGCGCCTGCCGGCGGCGATCGAATACATCCGCGAAAACGCGCTCAATGAATTCTTCGGTCCTGAAGACGCCAAGGTCGGCATCATCCTGCAAGGCGGCATGTATAACGGCGTCATTCGCGCCCTGCAGCGCCTCGGCCTTGCCGACATCCATGGCGAGACCGATGTGCCGCTCTATGTCCTGAACGTCGCCTATCCGCTGATCGACAGTGAAATCACCGGCTTTTGCGCCGGCAAGGATGCGGTGCTGGTGGTCGAGGAAGGGCAGCCCGCCTATATCGAACAGGCGATCGGCGCCATGCTCTACAAGGCCGGCGCGACCACGCGCCTGACCGGCAAGGGACCGCTGCCGGAGGCCGGGGAATATACCGGCCAACTGATGCTGGACGGGCTGCGTGCCTTCCTCAGGGATCACGCCCCGACGTCGCTTTCGGACCGCGATCGCGCCCCCAATGTGCCCCAGGCCGATGCGATGGGCGATCTGGCGGCCGCAGTGCCGGCCCGTCCGCCCGGCTTTTGCACCGGTTGCCCGGAACGGCCGATATTCGCCGCCACCAAGCTTGTCGAAAACGAACTCGGCAACCACCACATCGCTTCCGATATTGGCTGCCACCTGTTTTCCATCATGCCGCCCTTCGGGCTGGGCGCCACCACCATGGGCTACGGTCTCGGCCCCGCCTCGGCCTCCGCCTTCAACGCGCCGGACGCCGACCGGCGCTCCATTTCCTTCGTCGGCGATGGCGGCTTCTGGCACAACGGCCTCACGTCGTCCATCGGCAATGCCGTCTTCAACCAGAATGACGGTGTCATCGTCGTCGTCGACAATTACTATTCGGCGGCGACCGGCGGCCAGGACATCCTGTCGTCGCGGGCCGTCAATCGGTCCAAATCGACCAAGCATCCGATCACCGATGCCGTCAAGGGCATCGGTGTGAACTGGGTGCGCCAGATCGACCGCACCTATGATGTCGGCAAGGTCGCTGAAACCCTGAAGGAGGCGCTGACCACCAACGAAAAGGGGCCGAAGGTCATCATCGCGTCCTCTGAATGCATGCTCAACAAGCAGCGCCGCGAGCGCCCGCTGGTCAAGGCGGCGATCGACAAGGGCAGCCGGGTCGTCAAACCGCGCTTCGGCGTCGATGAGGATGTGTGCACCGGCGATCATGCCTGCATGCGCTTGTCGGGCTGTCCGTCGCTGTCGGTCAAGACGCTTGACGACCCGCTGCGCGACGACCCGGTGGCCCATATCGACCAGAGCTGCGTCGGCTGCGGCAATTGCGGCGAAGTCGCCGATGCCGCCGTGCTGTGCCCGTCCTTCTACCAGGCCGACACGGTGTTCAATCCCGGCCGTCTCGAACGGTTCGCCGACCGCCTGCGGCGCCGGGTGACCGGATGGCTGCAGGCCCGCCGCGAAGCCCGCCACCTGATCTTCCTGGAGCAATAGCCGCATGGATATCGCGGAACTGACCGGGACCGAAAAGCACGGCGCCGACACGACGGGCGATATCATCAAACTGGCAATCCTGGCGGTCGGCGGCCAGGGCGGCGGCGTGCTGACGGACTGGATTGTCGGCGTGGCCGAGGCCAATGGCTACCGGGCGCAATCGACTTCAGTTGCCGGGGTCGCGCAGCGCACCGGCGCGACGATCTACTATGTCGAGATGACCCCGGATACCGGCAGGGAGCCGGTCTTTTCGCTGACGCCGGCCGCCGGCGACGTCGATATCATGATCGCCGCCGAGCTGATGGAGGCGGGCCGCGCCATCATTCGCGGTTTCGTCACCCCGGACCGTACCACCCTGATCATGTCCTCCCACCGCATTTTGGCCGTGTCTGAAAAAATCGTGCCCGGAGACGGACGCCGCGACCCGCGCAAGGTGATCGAGCGCGCCGACACGGCGGCGAAAAACGTCATCGCCTTCGACATGGAAAGCGAGGCCCAGGCGGCCGGGACGGTGATCTCCGCGAGCCTGTTCGGCGCGCTCGCCGGGTCCGGCGCACTGCCCTTTGGGCGGCAAAGCTTTGAAGATGTTGTCCGCGCCTCGGGACGCGGCGTCGAGGCCAGCCTCAAGGCGTTTTCCGCCTGTTTCGACCGCGCCGAGGCCGGTGAGAAAGGCGATGCCGACGCCGGGCTGTCCGCCGACGCGGCGGGGAAAAAGGCGCTTCAGGTCAAAGGTCCGCCGGCACTGCTCAAAGCCTGGAGTGCATTGACCGGACGGATCGAGCAATGGCCCGAGCCGGTCCGGGCCATGGCGACCGCCGGTTTGCGCAAAGTGGTCGACTATCAGGATGTCGAATATGGGCGCGCCTATCTCGACGGGCTCCAGCGGGCCGTTGCGGCGGACGGCGAGGATCACGCCTGGCGGTTCAGCATCGAGGCTGCCAAATATCTGGCCAATGCGATGGTTTATGACGATATCATCCGGGTCGCGGATCTGAAATTGCGCACGGTCCGGACAGAACGCGTGCGCAAGGAGATTGGCGCCGCTCCGCAGACCGTGCTGCAGGTTACCGAATATTTTCATCCCCGCGCCCAGGAAGTTTGCGGCACGCTGCCGGCCGGCCTCGGCCGCTGGATCGAGAACCGCCCGCGCTGGTTCGCCCTGCTCGATCGGCTGGTCAATCGCGGGCGGCGGGTCAGGACGGATACGCTGTTCGGCTATCTCAGCCTCTGGGTGCTGGCGGCGCTGCGACCGGTGCGGCGCCGGCTTCGGCGCCATGCGGTCGAGGAGGCGCACTGGAAAGAATGGTTCGATCTTGCGCTGTCCGTGCGCGCGCATGATTACAATCTCGGTGTCGAAGTGCTCGTCTGCCGGCGGCTGATCAAGGGCTATTCGGATACCCATGCCCGCGGGCAATCGAAATTCGACCGGATCCTGTCGATGGTCGAACGGTTGAAGGGCAGGCCCGATGCGGCCGAACAAATGCGGGTGCTGCGCGACGCGGCACTGTCGGAGGAAGGGACCGATGCGCTTGAGATGAAACTGGCGCAGATCGAGGACGGCGCTTGACGATTGCCGTCAAAGAAAAGCGCGCCATGCGATGATGGCGCGCTTTTTCGGGTGGGCGGTTCCGGTCAGAATTCGTCCCAGTCGTCGGCCTTGAGTGCCGTGTTTCCATCGACGACGGGCGTTGCATGCCTGGCCGGCTTCGGAGGCGTTTTGTCCGCGACGGGGGTTGGCTGTTCCGTCGCGGCCTGTGCGACGGCGGCAAGTTCGGAGACACTGCCGACATTGAACTGGCCGACCTGGCCGGAAAGGCTCCGGACATCCTCGCCGACCCGGTGGGTGACGGCCGTTGCCTCCTCGACCATCGCCGCATTGTTCTGTGTGGTCTGGTCCATCTGATTGACCGCCATATTGATCTCCTGCAGGCCCGATGACTGCTCCTTGGCGGCGGTCGCAATGGACTCGATATGGCTGGCGATCTCATTGACATGGCCGGTGATGGTGTCGAGCGCCGCACCGGTTGCCGTGACCAGTTCCACGCCGCTGCCGACCTCTTCGCCCGATTTGGTGATCAGGGCCTTGATGTCCTTGGCGGCACCGGCGGATCGCTGCGCCAGTTCGCGCACTTCCTGCGCCACCACCGCAAAGCCCTTGCCGGCATCGCCGGCGCGCGCCGCCTCGACCCCGGCATTGAGGGCCAGCAGATTGGTCTGGAAGGCGATTTCGTCGATGACATTGATGATGTTCGAGATCTCCGATGACGCGCCCTCGATCCGCCCCATCGCCTCGATCGCGCTGGCGACGACCTTGCCGGATTCCTCGGCGCTGCCGCGCGCAGTCGTGGCCATTTCCGACGCCTCGTCCGAGCGTTCCGATGTGCTCTTGACGGTGGCTGTAACCTGCTCCAGCGCCGCCGACGTCTCTTCCAGTGAAGCGGCCTGCTGCTCGGTCCGCTTGGAAAGCTCGTCCACGGCGGTCTGCATCTCGTTGGCGCTTTCGTCGATCGAGACGGTGTTGGTGCGGATTTCGGTCATCGTCTGCTGTAGTTTTTCCACCGAAGCGTTGAAGTTCAGCCGAAGCTGATCGATGCTTTCAATGAACGGTTCCTCGAGCTTGACCGTGAGATCGCCTTCGGCAAGACGGGTCAGACCGTCGCCGAGAAGGTCGACCGCCCGTGTCAGGCTTTCGCTGACCTGTTCGCGCTCGCGCTGCGCCTCGTCGGCGTGTTTGCGGCCCTCGGCGTTTTCCTGTTCAAGACGGATCCGCTCATTCGCCGCTTCCTTGAACTTCTCGAGCGCGCGCGCCATCATTCCGATTTCGTTCTGATGTTCGGCGCCCTTCACCTCGATCTCGTAATTGCCCTCCGACATCTCATCCATGACCGCGGCCATTTTCTCAACGCTGGCGGAAATGCGGTTGGACAGAAAGAACGCAATCCCGGCGCCGAGGATGACGGCGACGATCGAGAAGATCAGCCCGAACCATTTGGTGTTGGAAACGGTCGCCGCGCCCGCCGGGCCGAGCACGTCCTGGCGTGCGACGATTTTATCGACAACGGTCAGATAGGTATCCTGCATCTGCCGGCCGAGCACATCGAGTGTGTTTTCCCGGATGCCGTTTTGCTTGGCGATAATGCCGGCGACCTGGTCGACGGAGGCAATGTAGCTGTCGATTTCCGTCCCGATTTCCGTGATCTGGCTCTTGCTTACGCCGGCAAACGGAGATTCTGAAATCGATGACAGCGCGGATTGCGATTCGCCAAGATTCTGCCTGGCCGTGGTAAGTTCGGCTTCGCCATTGGTCAGAAGAAATTTCTCGAAATACAGCCGGCCGAGCAGCAGGCTCTCTTCCGTCTTGACCAGTTTGCCGGTCGTATCGCCGTTCAATTTGCTGATGGTGTCGCCGAGCAGCGCGGCGATGCTTTCGCGCGCTGCTTCGCCCAGCGAGCCTGCTTCGCCGACCAGGACTTCTCGCGATTCCTGCAGGGCAACCATTTCACGGAAGGCGGCTGAATAGGAATGCGTCTGTTGATCGGCGGCCTCGAGCGTCGCGAGGCTCTGCGGATCGGAGGCAAACAGCGTTTCAAGGTCTTCCCGGGCGTCCTGGATCTTCTGGATGCTGCCGTAGACGCTTTCGGCTTGCGCCGGTGTCGGCTCGACGCGGTAGCGCAGCGCTGACATGCGGATTTCGAACAGATCCGCGGCAAGGCCGTTGACCATCACGGCTTGTCGTGCAGTTCCACGATATTCGGTAAAGGCGCCGCCGAGGCTGATGGTCGAAATGTATCCGATGGCGGCGAGGATCGCGAGGAAGGACAGCACGACACCCACCGATACCGCGCTCTGAAACTTGATGCTTAACTTATCCACTGTTTTGACCCCAGATCATTGTGCATTTTATCAATACGGCCTTTGCGCTCCCGAAGCCCCTGGATGGACACGCGACGAACGCGCGTCACCGGCTGGAGAGCTGAGATTTTCTGCACGGAAACACATGTTGGATCGATGCCGACACGGCAGCGGGGCGTCATGCCTTTGGAACGGTTATGTCCAAGCAGCCGTGGGACATATATCGCCCGCGTGGCATTTCGAATTGGTTAATGAACGGCGACACAAAAGACACGTTGCCAACCACGAAAAAGGAAGGATTTTCAAGATATCGGGTTGGACCGCGTTGCCCTTTTGAAGTTGCATCACCGGAACTCCGGATTTCCACTTCAGGAGACGATCGACATCAAGCCGGGGCAAACGGTGCAGATCGGCAAGGCGAAGGGCAGCTATGAAGTCGATGTGTCGACGCCCGAGGGCCGGTTCGCTCGGCTGGGAACCGATGAGCAATTGCTGATCCTGGTGGAACGCGAGAGCTGCCCGTAATCGGGCTTCATTGCGCGGCGGAGACGCCGCCAACATGCACGGGCGCATGCGTTTCAAACCGCGCGTTGGACCGATCGGCCCGGTAGCAGTCCACATATCTGTCCGCGTCCCGCGCCAGCGCATCGACCGATCTGATGATCAGGCCAGCCTTCTCATCGGTCATCAAAGCCGACAGGTTCAGCCTGACCCAGCCCGGCTTTTCGAGCTCGTTTCCGTCTTCCAGGGCTTGCAGGATGGCCCTGGAGCGATCGGGTGTGAGGTCAAGCAGGCGGTGGGCATAGGATCCGGCGCAGGCGCAGCCCCCGCGCGCCTGAATGCCGTAAAGATCGCTGAGCATCCGCGTGAATAACTGATGATGGATGTACCCGCCTTTGCCGCTGTGGATCCGAAAGGAAAATATCGGAAGCCTGTGGGTTGCAGCCGGTGCGCCGAGCAATTCGATCCGTGGATTGTCCGCCCAGAAATCCTCAGCCATTTTTCGCAAGTCGACCTGCCTGCGGGCCAGCCAGTCCGCCCCGAGGGCCTCCTTGATCAGCAAGACCAGCGCGGCGCGGATATCGCCCACGACATTGGGCGTGCCGCCCTCCTCGCGGTCCGTCAGGGCGGATGAATAAACATGGTCCCACGGCGATACGAAGGAAACCGTGCCGCCGCCCGGAACGGTCGGCGTTTCCGTTCGCACGATGCCGTCCCTGACGATGGTGATCCCCGACGCGCCGGGCCCGCCCGGGAATTTGTGGGAGGAATAGATCACCACATCCTTGCCGGCATCGGTGCCGGCATTCATCGAGACCGGCAGATAGGGCGCCGCGCATCCATAGTCCCAGACCGAGATCGCACCATGGGTTTTGAGCAGGCGTGTCACGGCATCCACATCCGTGACGATGCCGGTCACATTGGAGGCGGCGGAGAAGGCGCCCGCCAGGATGTCGGCATCCCGCGCCGCGATCAGTGCCGCTTCGAGGGCCTGCAGATCGGGCCCGCCCGCATCCGCTTCCTTGATCTCGTGCACCTCTGCGCCGGTTTCACGCCAGGGGAGCAGATTGGAATGGTGCTCATAGGGGCCGACGAGGACCACGCAGCGCTTTCCCGCGCGCCGTGCGCCGGCGATGTCCAGCAGGCTGACAATCCGGTTGATGCCGGCGGTCGCACCCGATCCGGTAAACAGCACGGAATAACGCTCGTCGGCACCGGTGATACGGGCGATCTCGGCCCGTGCCGCATGTCGCATCCGGGTACAGAAACTGCCGCAATAGGAAGCCTGGGTGTGGCTGTTGGCATAAAACGGCAGGATGCGGTCCAGCACATAATCCTCGACAAGGCGAAGCGCGCGGCCCGAGGCGACGTAATCGGCATAGAGCAAGGGTTTTGGTCCAAACGGCCCGTCAATCGTGACGTCATCGCCGATCAGTCCGGCGCGCAGGACCTCGAGCAGATCGGGGCGTGCCAGGGAGGCTTTGAAATCATCCAGCAAGGGGGGACCTCCGCATTGGCTGTGGACATGGCTTCTCTGCGAAAGAGATTACCCCCTCCATGGATCAATTCATTACGTATTTTTCGTTTTGAAAGACCAAAATTCTATCATATGATCGATAAATGGTGACAAAACTTGACAGAATTGATTTGAGGATACTCGAGGAGCTGCAACGGGATTCCGCGCAGTCCCAGCGCAGCATCAGCGACCGGGTCGGGCTGTCGCAGAATGCCTGTTGGCGGCGGCTGAAATGGCTTGAGGAATCCGGTGTAATCCGGCAGCGGACAATCCTGGTCGACCGTGAACTCCTGGGCGCCGGCCTGGTCGTCTTTGTCATGGTCAAAACCCGCCATCATTCGGCTGAATGGCTGGAGACATTCAGCGATCACGTGCAGAGCATTCCTGAAGTCGTCGATTTCTTTCGGATCGGCGGTGATTTCGACTATCTTCTCAAGATCATCACCCGGGACATGAACAGCTACGACCTGGTCTACCGCCGGCTGATCTCGAAGCTTGAGCTCGATACGGTGACCTCCCACTTCGCGATGGAAGCGATTGCCGAACAAAGGCCGGTCGCCCTGCGGCCGTGATGGTTTAGTCACCACAGCCTGGCAAGGCGGCAATTGTCAGTGCGGCTCCGATGGTGTTCCGTCGCCCAGCGCGCTGCGGCCGGCGGCGAAGGCGCCGTCGATGAAGCCGGCCAAGCCGCTATTGACATCCGGCAGCGCCAGGATCTCAGTCGCCGTCGCCACCGCCCCGACAAAACCGTCCGTATGCCAGTGGCCGGGCGCCGGGAGTTCCGGCAGGTTGGCTGTGTCGGGATGCGGCCACGGATTGATATAGACATAGGGTTCGCCATAGTTCTTGTCGCCCGGCGACATGCCGGCGCCAATGCCGCGTGCTTTCTCGCCGTGCTCCAGACCCACATAGGTGGCGATGTCGAAATGGTGCGGCCAGCAATAGACCGGGCCCGGACCGGGCGTGATATTTTCATATCTGGCCGCGAAATCGTGTAACTGATGGCTGGCGAGATCGTACCAGCGGGCCAGCACCTGGAGGTCGGGCTCCAGCCCGGCGGTCTTGAAGTGGCTGACGGCAATGACGTCGGCGGGAAGCTTGAACGGGTGTTCGACGCTGGAGGCCGGTTGCAGATCGCGGTCGGTCAGCCCGGCATCGAGCCAGGCGATGCAGTCCGCCTCGGTCGTATCGCCCAGCTCGATCATGTCGACCGTCTCGCCGCCCCGGACCAGCCACATGGCGAGCGGCGACAGCGTGACCCGAATGAATACCGGGCCGTCTGTGCTGTTCATCGCATGCGTCTGGAAGCCGCCGCTGGCGGCATCCCAGTCCAGCGCGTTGTGGCTGTAGTCGGGCTTTGCTTCGATATTGGCCAGTCCCGCAAGCGCCGCGATCTGCGCCGCATTGTGCGCCATGATCCGTGCATCCCGCAGCAATTGCGGCGTGGCAGTCGCAAGATCGTCGGATGGGGACATGGCTGTTCTCCTGTTTCAGGTTCAAACGAGTTCCGCGTCGGTCATGATCTCGACAAGCGACGGCCCGTCATGGGCCAGGGCCTCGGCCATCGCATTCTCGATCCCGGCGGTTTCGGTCACCCGTGTGCCGCGGCCGCCGCAGAGCCGCGCGAAGGCGGCGAAGGACGGGTTGGTCAACTGGGTTTCCCAGACCGGCCAGTGTCCGGCCTGCTGCTCCTTCGAAATCTTGCCGAGCTGGCCGTTATTGAGCAGGATATGGGTGATATCCATCCCGTATCTGACGGCCGTGGTGAACTCCATCGCATATTGACCGAAGCCGCCATCGCCGGAGATCGAGATCACCTTTCGGCCCCTGAATTCCTCCAGATCCTGCGTCGCCGCCCAGGCCCCCATGGCTGCCGGCAGGCCGAAGCCGATGGAGCCGAGATAGCCCGACATTAGCACACGCTGGCCCCTGGTTTCAAAATAGCGGCCGAAGGAATAGGTGTTGTTGCCCACATCCACTGCGATAATCGCATCATCGGGGCACAACCGGGTGAGTGCATCGAAGATCGCGAAGGAATGGATGCCGTTGCCCTTTTCCTCCGCCAGCCGCGACTGTTTTTCGGCCCGCCACATGGCCCAGCGGTCGGCCAGTTCGTCGATCTGATCGGCCGCGTCACCCGGTCTTTGAACGGTATCCATCATGATCTTGCAGAAAGCGCCGATATCGCCCCAGACCGGCAGCGTGACTCGGTGAAACTTGCCGAGCTGCATGCGTTCGAAATCGACTTGGATGATACGTTTTGACGGTTCGATGCCCGTATGGTTGGAAAACGAGGTGCCGAGCGTAATGACCAGATCGGCGGTGGCGACACACCAGCTTGCGATCGGTGTTCCCGAGCGGCCGAGCACGCCTGCGGCATTGGGGTGGCTGTCGGCGATCAGCCCCTTGGCCTTGAATGTCGTCAGCACTGGCGCTCCGAGTGTCTCGGCAAAGGCGATCACCGCTTCGCGCGCCTGCACCGCACCATGGCCGACAATGACGATCGGCCGTCTGGCACCGTTGATCATCTCCGTGGCGGCCTCGATATCGCCGTCGGACGGCTTGATGGCGGTGTCGCCCATGCGCCCCTTCGGTCCGCGCGGCTTGGCTTTGCTCGCCTGCGTCTGGATGTCGTCGGGAAAGATCAGATGGGCAACGTCGCGCTCGACAATGGCATTCTTGCACGCCAGCGACATCAGTTCGGTGTGTTTGGAGGTGGAAAGCACCGTTTGCGAAAAGCGCGACACCGCCTCGAAGGCCGATTTCAGATCGATGTCCTGGAACGCGCCCGGTCCGAAGACCTGGGTCTGCACCTGGCCGGTCAGCGCCAGCACCGGCGCCCGGTCGACCTTGGCGTCCCACATGCCGGTCATCAGATTGGTCGCGCCCGGCCCGGCGATAGTCAGGCACGCCGCCGGTTGTCCGGTCAGCTTGCCATAGGCCGACGCGGCGAAGGCGGCCGCGCCTTCATGGCGGATGCCGTAATAGGAGAGCTTGCCGTCCTGCGCCGCCAGGCGGATGGAATCGGCAAGGCCGAGATTGGAGTGGCCGACCATGCCGAAGACGCTTTTGACACCCCAATTGATCATGGTTTCGGTCATCGCGTCGGTGACGGTGCGCTCACGTTCAGGCTCCGGTTCGAGGCCGATGAAGATCTCGTCCTCGCGGATTTCGACGGGATACAGCGTTTGCCCCGTATCCTTGTGGCCGCCGGGCGGTGCCCCCGTCAGCGGGTCGAAATCCCAGCCGTGCCACGGGCAGCGGATCCAGCACCGCCCCTCGACGCCGCGCTCGATGGAGCCCTCGCCGAGCGGTCCGCCCTGATGCGGGCAGTGATTGTCCATGGCGGCCCATTGGCCGTCGAAATGCGAAAGGCAGATCGATTCGTTGCGCGCCGTGACGGTCTTCACCCGCCCTTCCGGCAGGTCCTCCGTGACGCCGACGCGCACCCATTCGAGAGTGTCTTTGCTCATGTTGAAGCTCCGCTTGGTTGGATTTGGTTCAGGCGACGCCGCCGAGATCGGCGCAGCAATCGGTAATTGTTAATGTCCATATATCAGTCCCCCTGCGCTGCAGGATCGGCGATCTCTTTCCGCCGATGGGTCCGAAGCGGTTTGGCGGATGCCTCGATCGGTTCGATCTCGGCGCACTCACCCATGGCGCGCACCCGTGCGGCGTACCAGCGGGCACCGGGCGCGGCGGACAGGCCATGCACAAGGGCGCTGATCCACACGGCGTTGACGGCCAACAGCAGGATGGGTTCGGCCAGCGCATGATCGATTTTCGGAACGACCAGCAGCGCGAACAGTGCCGTTGCCAGGCCGCACGGTCCGAACCAGCCGAAGAACAGCCGTGTGACCGGCGACGCATCGGTTCCGATCAGCGCAATCCAGATCGCCAGCGGGCGGATGATGACGAGGCTGAGCGCAATGATCGCCAGCGTCCGCAGATCGAGATGGCGCAGGGCCTCGGGCACCAGGGCAAGGCCGAGCAGGAAGAAGGCGCCCCAGCTCAGCAATTGCCCTTCGCTCTCGGTGAATTCATAGATGAATTTGCACTGTCCCCTGACCACATTGCCGAAACACAGCCCGGCGACGAAGGCGGCGATGAAGCCGTTGCCGTCGATCAGCGTTGCGCCGAGATAGGACGCGCCGGCGAGCGCAATGGCCCCGACGCCCTCGAACGTGTCGGCGGTTGCGTTCCTGTGTTTGGCCCAAAGAAGGATGACGCCGCCGACGGTGCCGGCGATAATGCCGGCCAGCGGCCCGAGCAGGATCTGTTTGGCGCCGAAGGCCAGCCATTCGGCATTGCTTCGATCCATCGATTCGGCGGCGAGGCTGGCGAACAGCAGCACGGCGGGCAGCGCCAGACCGTCATTGAGGCCGCTTTCCACGGTCAGCGCCCGCCGCGGCCGCTCCGGCACATTGGGGTTGGAGACTACCGCCTGACCGAGCGCCGCATCGGTCGGAGCCAGAATGGCGGCGACCAGCGCAACGGCGAAGATCGGCCAGCCGGGAAGCAGCAGCGCAAGGGCAAGGGTCCCGAGCAGCAGGGACAGGGGCAGGCCGATCACCAGCATGCGGACCGGCCAGACATGCCGCTTGCGCAGCGTCGCCAGATCGATTTGCGCCGCATCCAGGAACAGCAGCACGATCAGCGTGATTTCGGCGACCACATGCAGCGTGCCTTCTGCGCCTTCGCGTGACATCAGGCCGGTCTCCGACAGCAGCAGACCGAACCCGATAAACAGCATCGGCGCCGTCAGGACGGTGGACGACAGCCGGTTGGCGACCATGGAAAAGGCCACCGTAAACAAGGCAAGAAGCAAGAGGCCCATCATGTCTCCATTCGCGTGTTCGGTTTGCGGCCGCCAGGGGTACCGGCATCCCGGCGCCTGTCGTGCCGGCTTCTTGTCAGATGCCGGCACCCTCAATAAGGTTACAACCACTCGCCGGGTTTTCGAAATCTGCTAGGACGGGATGTGCGATTGGCAGCGGACAGCAAATCACCGGCCGCAAACCCCGCTGACAGCGTTGCCCTGTTGGCGTTGAAGGCCGGTGAGGCCCGCGCGACGGAAGACTTTGTCCGCCTCCATATCGGCTGGATGCTGGCTCTCGCCACCCGGATCGTCCGCGATGCCCACCACGCGGAGGATGCCGTGCAGAACGCCTTTGCAGCAATCTTTGACAATCTCGACCGCTTTGACGGGCGGTCCGCGCTGAAAACCTGGATGCACCGCATTGTGGTCAATGAAAGCCTCATGCTGTTGCGCAAGGCAAAACGCACCGAGACCCGGTCGATCGACGACCTGCAACCGCGCTTCGACGAAAATGGCTGCCGGATCGAGGACCGATGGGCGACCATGCAGACGCCCGAGAGCCTGTTGCTGCAGTCGGATATGCGCGCCCAGGTGGCGGCGAAGATCGATCTTCTGCCGGATGCCTACCGTATCGTTCTCGTTCTGCGTGACATCGAAGAAATGACGACGCGGGATGTCACCAAGGCTCTCGGCATCAGCGATGCCAATGTCAAGGTGCGCCTGCACCGGGCCCGCGCCGCGCTGAAGCGGCTGCTCGAGCCCCTGATCAAAGGGAGGGCGGTATGACAGACGCCAGACCCAGGCCGATGCGCCGGCTGCATGCCATGATGTTCAGGCTGCCGCTGATGATCACCTGCGAAGCGTTCGAGGACTTCATTCTCGCCTATCTGGAGGGTGATCTCACCACCCGCCAGAAATTCATGTTCGAGATGCACCTGAAACTGTGCCGCGAATGCAGGGATTATCTCAAGGCCTACAAGGCGGCACTGGACCTGGCGAAGGCCAGCGGCGCGGAGGAAAACGCGCTGCCGGAAGAGGTTCCCGAAGACCTTGTCGCCGCCGTAATGGCAGCGCGCAAGGGCTGATTATCTACTCCACCGTGACGCTTTTCGCCAGATTGCGCGGCTGGTCGATGTCCCGTTCGAGGATCAGGGCGCAGTGATAGGCCATGATCTGCAACGCGACGCCGATCAGGATCGGGTCCAGTTCAGGCACGCTCTTGGGAACGATCACATGATGGTCGGCGGCTTCACACCGGACCCCGGGGTGGGTTAGCGCGATCACCGGCCCCTTTCGGGCATGGACCTCGGCGACCGATGACAGGTTCTTGTCGAGCAACGCATCGTCGGGCAGCACGGCGACGACCGGCGTGTCGGGCGTGACCAGCGCCAGCGGTCCGTGTTTGAGCTCGGACGCCGGATAGGCTTCGGCGTGGATATAGCTGACTTCCTTCAGTTTGAGAGCGCCTTCCTGGGCCACTGGAAAACCGAGGCCGCGGCCGATGAAATACATGTCGCGCGCCCTGGCGCAAAAACGGGCGGCCGTCTCGATGGCGCTGGTGTCGTCAAGGATCTCCTGGATCTGGTCGGGCAGCGCCTGCAGGGCCCGGATCAGCGTTTCGCCGGCGGTCGGCGCCAGATCACGGATGCGCCCGAAATAGAGCCCGAGCAGGGCAAAACCCACCAATGTCGAGGTGAAGGTCTTGGTCGACACGACAGCGATTTCGGGGCCGGCATGCAGGTAAAGCCCGCCATCGCAGGCCCGGGCGATGGTCGAGCCGACCACATTGATGATGCCGAGAACCCGGCCGCCCTTGCGCTTGATTTCCTCGACCGCCATCAGCGTGTCGAGCGTTTCGCCCGACTGGCTGACGGCGATATAGAGCGTATTCGGTTCGATCACCGGATTGCGGTAGCGGAATTCCGATGCCGCCTCCGCCGAGGCCGGGATGCGAGCAAGCTGCTCGATGACATAGGCGCCGTTGCAGCCGGCGATATAGGCCGATCCGCAACCCAGGATCTTGATGCGCTCAATGTCGATCAGTTCGCGGGCGGTCAGGTTCAGCCCGCCGAAATGGGCGCTGTTGAACCGCAGATCCAGCCGGCCCTGCAGCATGCGCCGCACCGTGTCCGGCTGTTCGGCGATCTCCTTGACCATGAAATGTTCGTGTCCGCCCTTGTCGTAATCGTCGAGGGCCGCGGGCGCCTCGACCGGCGTCTTGTGCACCGGCGCCGCGTCCAGCGTGCTGGTTTCGAACCCGTCGGCGGTCACCGTGGCGACCTCGCCATCGTTCAGATAGACCACCTGCTGGGTGTGGCGCACCAGCGCCGCCGCATCCGAGGCGATGAACATCTCCCGGTCGCCGACCCCCAGGATCACCGGGCTGCCGTTGCGGGCGACGATGATGCGGTCCGGCTGGTCGCCGGCAATGACGGCGATGCCATAGGCGCCCTGAATGCGCTGCAGAGCGCTGCGCACCGCGTCCTCCAGCCGTTCGCCGTCGGACCGGGCGATCAGATGGGACAGGACTTCGGTATCGGTTTCGGAGGTGAACACGACGCCGGACGCTTCGAGTTCCGATTTCAACTCCGGCGCGTTTTCGATGATGCCGTTATGCACCACCGCCACGCGTCCGGCACCGTCCGCATGGGGGTGGGCGTTGATGTCGGACGGTTCGCCATGGGTGGCCCAGCGTGTATGGGCAATGCCGAGATGGCCCTTCGGCCGTTCCGGCAGAATCGCCTCCAGCGCCTGCACCTTGCCCTGGCTCTTGTGGAGCTTCAGGCGGTTGGCCCGGGCGAGCGCGATACCGGCGGAATCGTAGCCGCGATATTCAAGCCGCCTGAGGCCTTCCATCAGGATCGGCGCCGCATCCTTGGGGCCCACATAGCCGACGATTCCACACATATTCCGTTCTCCACTCAACCATAGACGATGCGCCGCATCTGCCGCGCGCTTAAAGGACTGACGCGGAACCGCCGCGCCTCGATCTCCCGGGACAGGCGCTCGAAGATCACTGCATTCGTCAGCCGGTCCGCCTGCAGTTCCAGATGCCGGCGCACCACGAATTCTTCCGCCGTTTCCGAGCAATAGGCCGTCACTTCACGCACCACCCGATACGCCTCGTCACGGTCCAGCCGGGTGGTTTGAACAAGGTGATTGATCAAGGCTTCGAGATCGTCCATGGCGCGTTTTTGGACAATTGCGCGGAAAATCGCAAATCATTTGCCCGAAAATGGGCAAATATTGTTAATTTTTGCGGTGGATTGGTGAAATAGCGGCCGTGTCGATCAACAGGCCGGCGGAGCCTGCTCCATCGGCCACCATCCATGCAGAATGCGCCGACCGGTTTTTTCGAAGGAGAAGTAACTTCCGCCGCCGTCCGGCTGGTCATGGGCCCTGGCGATCGGCAGATCGGCCAGATGGCAATAGAGCAGGGTGCCGACCCCGCCATGGCCGACAAACAGCACATCGCCATCCCTGTCACGGGCAAGCACGATTTCCCCTTCGCGCACGATGCGTTGCTGCGCGTCGACCGCCCGTTCCCAGCCGCGAACGCTCTCACCGGGTTCGACGAAAAAACGGTCCGCGACCCGCTGGAATTCCTCGGGCGGCAGAAAGCCGGTGGCCGATCGGTCATTTTCATGCATGGCCGCCCGTACCTCCGGCACGACATTCAGAACCTTTGCGAGCGGTCGTGCCGTTTCGATCGCCTTGCGTTCGGCGCTCGATACGACCTGCGTCGTGCCGCCGAGCCATCCCGACCGGGCCAATGCGACGACGCGGCTCTTGCCAACCGTGCTGAGGCCCCATTGCGGCACCGGGACCGCGGGATCGATATCAACCTGCGGATGGCTGAGATAGCGAATCGTTGTGACCATGCCGATGATTTGCGATCACCGCTCTACATGGCGACGAAAGCATCAAGCTCCCGCTTCAACTGGTCCCAGTCGGTGAACTCACGGTCGCCGCCGATGGTGCCGCGATTTTCCAGCACGACATGTTCGACGATCTGGTTCATGTAGTAATCATACTGGTCGAATTTCAGCGCGCCGGCGACGAGTGCCACGGATCCGGGTGTGAAGCCGGTATAGTCGACGAACCCGGCGACATATTGCCGGGCCTCCTGATCGCCGTTTTCAAAGGCGATGGCAAGGCTTACCGAAATCAGCAGGGTCGGGATGTTTTTCAAATCCTTGCGATGGGCGATGGCGAAATGCGCCAGGGACTCCTGATGGGTCTTCTGGTGCACCGAGCCGGCCAGGATCACCGCGTCGAATGCGGAAACATCCAGATCGACCATGCGCCGGCGGCTGTCGCGAATATCGACCGTGTGGCCCGCCGCGCCGAGATGGGCCGCACAGAACTCGGCGATCTTTTTTGTCTGTCCTTCCGTGCTGCCATAAACGAGCAGAATATTCATCATGTGTCTCCCGCTTCCGGCTGTGGATTGTCTCTATATCCCTGCCAGCATAGCCGCACGGCGCCGGTGCACAATGCGCTATGTCAACGCAGGCATTATCGGCAGGAGACCGGCCGTCCGGCCGCGACCCGCCGCCGATGCTTCACGAAAGGTTCAGTTGCCAGTCTGAACGGAGCGCCTAAGCTCCGCGCCATGCAGCGCTTTGCCATCGTCCTTCTGGTCCTGCTGCTCGGCCCGATCCTGTTGCGGGCCGGCGTCTATGCGGCCAGCAATCCGCAGGCCCATTGGAGCCAGGCCGACTGGTCGCCGGCGGGTCTGGCGCCCGATCCCGCCGACGAGCCGGCGGCCATTGTCCAGATCTATGCGGCCCGCGCCTACCGGTGGCGCGGCATCTTTGCCGTCCACACCTGGATCGCAGTCAAGCCGGCCGGCGCTGCGCACTATACGCGCTATGAGGTGACCGGCTGGGGGCGGCCGCTGCGGATCACCGCCGGCCAGCCGGACGGCCGCTGGGTCGGCAACACACCGGAACTGCTGTTTGAAAAAAGGGGCGCGGCGGCGGATGCCATCATTCCCGGCCTCGAGGCGGCGATCGCCGCCTACCCCCATGCCGGCCCGGGCGGCTATACGGTCTGGCCGGGCCCGAATTCCAACAGTTTCGTTGCCGGTATCGCACGCGCCGTGCCGGGACTCGACCTGGCGCTGCCGCCCAACGCTGTCGGCAAGGACTACGCGCCCGGCTGGTTTTCCATCATCCCGACGCCCTCCAACACCGGCTGGCAAGTGTCCTTCGCCGGCTATGGCGGTGTCGCGCTCGGCAGGGTTGAGGGACTGGAACTGCATGTGCTCGGCCAGACGCTTGGCGTCGACATCCTGCGCCCGGCCTTGAAATTTCCCGCACTCGGTCGCATCGGCCTTGCCGCCCACCGCAACTGATCTGACGATTATGACGGCATTTCCCTTTTCGATGGCGCTCTGCCGGCCGCCATTGTAGACAGGGCGCAGGATCGCCGTGAATCGGGAGACCCATGGACTGGATCGAGAATTTTGCCGGCCTTCGCCAGCTTGAGGACGCCGTGCGCCGCACGCTGGTCGAGCGCAGCCGGATCATCGAAGTTCCGAAGGACACCATTGTCTTCGGACCGGGCAAGGCCCCCGACAACCTTCTGCTTTTGCTGGACGGCACTTTGCGCGTGCAGCAGGTGTCGGAAGGCGGCCGGGAGATCGTTCTTTACCGGGTCCATGCCGGCGAGAGCTGTGTCCTGACCACCGCCTGCCTGCTGGCCTATGAGGAATACAGCGCCGAAGGGGTCACCGAGACGGATGTCAAGGCGGTGGCGATCCCGAAAACGGTCTTCGACGATCTGATCGCCGGTTCGGCAGCCTTCCGCCGTTTCGTTTTCACCGCCTATTCCCGGCGCATCACCGATATCTTCCTGGTAATCGAGGAGGTCGCCTTTCGCCGGGTCGACATCCGCCTGGCGCTAAAGCTGCTGGACCTTGCCGGCAGCGGCGACAGCATCCGGGCGACGCATCAGCAACTGGCCACCGAACTCGGCACCGCCCGCGAAGTGGTTTCGCGCCTGCTCCAGGAATTCCAGCGCCGCGGCTGGGTCGCCCTGTCGCGCGGCTCCGTTGAATTGATCGACCGGGCCGGGCTGCGCGAATTGTCCAGCGCCGATTGAGACCTTCCGATGTCCAGCCGCCGACACGCTCTCTTGCATTGCGCGGAAAAGTTGG
The DNA here is from genome assembly GCA_028279875.1 of Rhizobiaceae bacterium. GTDB lineage: Bacteria > Pseudomonadota > Alphaproteobacteria > Rhizobiales > Rhizobiaceae > Hoeflea_A. The sequence continues at coordinate 1,920 of JANQMU010000125.1, read as the reverse complement.
TAACTTTGAAGTTACCATTAACCGGAAAACCTTGCCTTGCAGAATGCACCGGACCACAGTTGCGATCCGACGGTCTCCGTGGCGCTTGATGCCCTGGGAAACCAGATCCGGCGTGAGATCATCGCCATGCTGGCGAACGGGCCGCTGGCGGCTGGCCAGATCGCTGCGCATTTCCCGATCAGCCGCCCAGCGGTATCGAAACACCTACGGCTGCTGCAGGACGCCCAGATGATCACCCATGACACCATCGGCAACCGCAACATCTACCGGCTGCGACAGGCGGGATTCGACCGCGCCCGGCTGTGGCTCGATCATTTCTGGATCGATGCGCTGAACCGGTTCAGCCTTGTTGCCGAAAACACGGTCACGGCGGCCCATCATGAATGAGCCGTTCAGGGCCACAACGACGCTGCGCTGCACGCCAGAACACGCCTTTCACACCTTCACGACGAAGGTCGATTTGTGGTGGCCGCGGAGCCACCGCCGCTTCGACAGATCGTCGTTCAGCTTCGAGGCCCGCGCCGGCGGCCGGCTCATCGAACGCGGGCCCGATGGCGCCACAATGACCTTTGGAGAGGTGCTGAGCTGTGACCCGCCCAACGAGATTCGCCTGGCCTGGCATCCGGGCAAGGTCAGCCTGCCGACAGAGGTGACCATCACATTCAGGCAGGATGGCGAACTGACAGTCGTTCAGGTCGTGCATTCTGAGGGTGACAGCGCCCTCGGGAACCGCTGGGACGAGAAGGTCGCGCTGTTTTCCGGCGGCTGGGCCGCCATATTCGCGGCGCTTGAAGAATGCGTGCGGCCGTCTGAACACGACCGAGCAAACAAACAAGGGAGCACATGATGATCTTCGATTTCGGCAATTTGAACTGGCTGGCGATCATCCTTTGCATCGTCGTCGGGCAGATCGTTCTGACCGTCTGGTTCGCGGTGCTGTTTGCGGAGCCTTGGGCAAGGACCTATGGCGCTGCCGACAAGGCCGAGCACACAAAGGACATTCCCGGATATACCTATGCCGTCGGCCTTGCCTGCATGATCGTCCTGACGGTCGGGCTGGCGCTGCTGCAGCAAAATCTCGGTGTCGATTCCTTCAGCGCCGGTCTGTCGAGCGGTTTCGTCATTGCCCTCTGCTTTGCCCTGGCGACGGCCTTGCCCGGCTATGCGTTTCTCAAAAAATGGAACGCCGCGGTGCTGGCGATCGGCAGCCAATTCGTTGTGATCCTGATCCTGTCGTCAATTCTGGCCCTGTGGCGGTGACTTCGCCGGCGGGGGAGCGGGCCGGTACCGATTCCGTGAAAACAGAACGCTCCAGGCACAACACTTCGCAGACTTCGGATCGGAGCTGGTGCGGCCAAAGCATCGAACGCGAACGCCGCCGCCGGTCCGCGACCGGACACGACCTTCGCCTCATCCTCAAATGGATAAGCGCCCACTTGTGCAGATTGATCGCTGCAATCAGAAACGCAATCGCGCTTGAATCAGCAATCAGGACAACTTGTTAACGGACGACAGAGAGACTCGTTGGCAATAAGAGCCGATATCGATGTCCGGTTCCGCGCGCGCTTTTTGCCGGAACAAAAAAGATCAATCTTTGCACAGAATATCAATTGTCACGGTTTTTCTTTCCGTCGCGGACCAATTCGTGCAAGTGCAGCTCCAATAATTAGTCACCGAAACGGCAGGTGTGCATGTCGTGCCCTTCACGGGATGACAAACCATCGTAAAGTCGTACCCTTTTTCACCTTGACAGTATGCTTGAAACTTCTTGGTCGTGCTCGGCCCCAGCTCCTCGCTGAACTTACATTTCTCCACGGTGCAGGCCAAATCCACGTGCGCCACCGCGTCGCCCGCCAAGACGGACAGGGCGCCGCAGAAAACCAACGTGCCGATAAGGCTTTTCATGACTGTCTCCTGTTT
>JANQMU010000119.1 GCA_028279875.1 Rhizobiaceae bacterium | reverse complement strand
GAGATGAATTACGGTTTCAAGGAACTCATCACCGATGAGCTCGAAATCCTCACCGTTCAGGCCGAGCGTCGGACCTGAATGAACCGAAGCCACAAAGGGGATGGCATGCATCATATCGTCGTGGTCGGCGCCGGACAGGCCGGATCGTCGCTGGTGGCAAAACTGCGGGCCGAAGGGTGCGACAGCCGCATCACCCTGATCGGCAATGAGGAATCTCCGCCCTATCAGCGGCCGCCGCTGTCGAAGAAATATCTGACGGGCGAGACCTCGCGCGAACAGTTGCTGCTGCGGCCGGCCGATTTCTACGAAAACAACCGGATCGACCTGCTGACCGACCGGCATGTCTCCGCCATCGACCGCGAAAAGAAAACGGTGACGCTGGAGGACGGGCCGCTGCACTACGATCAGCTTGTGCTGACCACCGGCAGCGAACCGCGGCGGCTGCCGGCCGCCATCGGCGGCGATCTCGACGGCGTCTATGTGGTCCGCAGCCTCACCCATGTGGACGCCATGGCGCCGGAATTCGGCGAGGGCCGCAAGGCGCTGATCGTTGGAGGCGGCTATATCGGCCTGGAGGCCGCGGCGGTCGCCGCCACCCGGGGACTGGATGTCACGCTGGTGGAAATGGGCGACAGGATTTTGCAAAGGGTCGCGGCCCCGCAGACCTCCGACTATTTCCGCGATCTTCATGTGTCGCACGGTGTCAGGATCATCGAAGGCGTCGGACTGGCGGAGCTGGTCGGCGAGCAGCGCGTCGAAGGCGCGGTGCTGACCGACGACACCCGGCTGGATGTCGATTTCGTCATCGTCGGCGTCGGCATCGTACCGTCGACGGATCTCGCCCGCACCGCCGGTCTGGAGATCGACAACGGCATCAAGGTCGATGCCTACGGCCGGACCTCCGATCCCGATATCTGGGCCGCCGGCGACTGCACCTCCTTTCCCTATCGCGGCCGCCGCATCCGGGTTGAAAGCGTTCCCAACGCCATCCACCAGGCCGAATGCGTGGCCACCAACCTGATCGGCGCCGAACAGGAATATGTCGCCAAACCCTGGTTCTGGTCGGATCAGTTCGCGGTGAAGCTGCAGATTACCGGCCTCGGCACCGGCTACAACCGCGTCATTGTCCGACCCGGCAAGCGTGAGGGGTCGGTCTCCCACTGGTATTTCCGCGACGACCGGCTGCTGGCGGTCGACGCCATGAACGATCCGGTCGCCTATATGGTCGGCAAGAAGCTGATCGATGCCGGCAAGACGGCCGACGCTGACGCGATTGCCGACCCGGAGAGCAATTTGAAATCGCTGCTCTGAACGGCCGCGACTCGATCAGGATGGACAGACAGCGGATGCGAGTTGCCCGGCGGTCAGGCCGTCGGCGATCTCCGGTCCGAGACCGCTCGCCTTGGAGAATGAGCTGAGGACCTCGCGTGACACGGCGCTCACCGCCGCCGGATTGGCCGGTGCAAAGGCTTCGGGAAAGGCCTTGCCGGAGACGTCCGGCAACTGCGCGGCAAGGGGGCGGTCACGACAGCGCCAGTCGATCTCCGGCAATGCGATCCGATAGGTGCCGTCCTGGCCGACAATCCGAAAATCGATCTGCTGTCCCGCCTGATCGAAGACGATCTGCCATCGGGTTTCCAGATTGGCAAGGTCATCCAGCACGCCGAACGCTTGGTCCGCCGTCGACAGTGAACCAGCCATCCGTGATGCCGACGCCGCCACGGCAAAGCGCTGAAGGCTGTTCGGGTCCGCTTCCCTGTCGGCGTCGCGTGGCACCGCATTGGTGCCGCCGAAACCATCGAAGGCGGTGACCTCTTCCAGCAGTTCCGCATAGCTGGTGTTGGTCAGGGCCGCCAGGGGCATGTCGTCGCCGGTGTGGACCAGGAAGCCGGAGGCGGTGGGTGTCAGCGCCGCCGTCATCCCGGTGCGGTCGGCAAGAAAATAGTGAATGGGGACAATGCCCTCGATACGAATGCCCTCCAGTTGCGCAAGCGCCTCATCGACCGATCCAGACGTATCGAGCAGGCGCTGGATGAATTCCAGTTCGTTGACGATTGGTGCCGTCTCCTCGCCGCCGTAAACCGCGCCGTTGTTCCACATCAGCGAGACGACCAGCCCGGCGGTGTTCATGCCCGCGGCCGGCATGCCGGGCCCGAGCTGGTTGAACGTCACGCTGCCATGGCGGGCGGCCCACTGTGCCGGGGTTCCCTCCATGATGGAACTGCGCATGACACCTGCCGGATTGACGAAAATGAAGCCCGCACCGGTCGCGTCGAAATCGAAGCTATAGGCCACCAGCGGCCGGTCCGGCGAGCCGAGCGCCACGGTCGAACAGGCCAGGGCGACGGATGTCGACAGCGACATCGCGACGGACCAGCCGAGCGCCCTTGCCCAGCGGCGCGGATAGCGGTAAAAACCCATGGAAATCTCCCTTTCGAGCAATAATCGCGTTTGACTCAAAACGCACCGGGTTGCGCTGTCGACCGAACGCCAGGCAGGATTTCGCAAAATGCAGGAAAGCTTCGTGAACGGCCCGCTCGCAGGCCATCTAAAGCGTGAAGCCGGCGCCGTGTTCGGCTCCGCGCAAAGTCTTGGTCTTCTCGCCCTGGTGGCTCTGCTGGCCGGCTTTGCCGGCCCGTTCGGCACCTATGAGGCATTTTCGCCGCTGGCAAGACATCTCTACTGGGCGCTGGTCGTCCTGGGGACCGCCGCCGCGGGCCATCTCACCGGGACCGCAGTGGAATATTATCTCAGCCGCCTTGCCTGGCCCACTTTGCCGCGCCTGCTTGTTGCCTCGGGCATGACAGCCCAGCCGGTCTTCGGCGTGGTTGCGCTGGCGCTTTTCGGTTTCGGGCTCAAACCCGATGGCCGGGAACTGCTGCTGCTCTATGTCCAATGCGCGGCCGTCGTTGGCAGTGTGTCCGTCTTCCTGGCACTTGCGGACCAATCGGCGCGGAAGCCCAAGACCGACGCCACACCCAAACTCGTCGACCGGCTGCCCGGCGCAAAAAGGGGGCGGCTCATCCGGCTCGCGGCGCAGGATCACTATGTGGAAGTGGTCACCGAGGGCGGCCGCACGTTGCTTCCGATGCGGTTTCGCGACGCCATCGCCGAAACCGCGCCCGAAACAGGAGCCCAGGTGCACCGGTCGCACTGGGTTGCCCTGCGCGCCATATCCGGCCGATGCCGCATCAACGACAAAAGCGGGCTTCGGCTGAGTGATGGCAGCTTCGTACCTGTCGGCCGAAAGTTCAGGCCGGCCGCACGGCGGCAGGGCATTTTATAAGCGCATCGGATTGTCCCGCCGGCCGGCCGAAGCCGAGAATTAGGTGTGCTAATCCCGATCATTATTGAAACAAAATGGATTGCGCCGCGCCGTCGGCTTAGGGTCAGTTGAAGGATGGGTGACAGCGTCGGCCGGAGAGGTGCGCATGACAGAGCCACAGGCAGATTTCGAGGCGGGGGCGGCGAACCTGCTGAAAAACTGCGCCGGCACCAAAGCCGGTGATCGCCTTCTTGTGATCCATGAACCCCCTGCCCTCGATTATTACGATCCCGGCATGGTCGATCTGGTGGCCGATTACGGACGCGCGATCGGCGCCGATGTCCGCGTTCTGGAAGCGCCGTTCGACCCGGACGCCTCGCGATTGCCCGATGCGCTGGAAGTGGAGATGCGGACGGCCGACCAGACGGTGTTTCTCGCCAGGATCGGCGACCAGATCCGCTTCACCGATGTCGGCCGGCACCACCAGGTCGTGGTGTCCTACGCCCTCAGCCGGGCGCTTCTCGGCTGCCGGTTCGGCACCGCCGATTATGCCAGTTTCGTCGAACTGAAGGTCGCCATCGACGCGATGCTGGCGGCGGCGGAGTCGATCGAGGTCTCCTGCCCGGCCGGCACCGCCTTCTCGGGCCGCGCCCCGGCGGACCATGCCAGCAGCGAGGAAGTCAGCATCCGCCGTTTTCCGATGCTGGTGTTCACCCCGGTGCCTGCGACCGCTTTTTCCGGCAAGGCCGCCATGCCCGGGTTTCTCGTCGGCACCGGATCGAAATATTACGACCCCTATCTCAAGGCGTTCGAGGGGCCGCTTTTCGCCCATTTCGAAAACGGCCGCATCAGCGGATTCGAGGGCTCGGCGGAAGATATCAGGCGCGCCGAGGACCATTACCGGTTCGTCGCCGAAAAATACGGCATCGACAGCGGCTTCGTCCATTCCTGGCATGCCGGCATGCATCCCGGATGCCATTACGACAGGCGGCTCGAGGACGGTGCCGGACGCTGGAGCGGCTCGGCCTTCGGCAACCCGCGCATCCTGCATTTCCACACCTGCGGGGCCTATGCGCCCGGCGAGATCTCCTGGAACATCATCGATCCGACCGTCAGCGTCGACGGCGTGAAGGTCTGGGAAGACGGCTTCCTGCATCCCGCGCGCATCCCCGGCGGCAGCGAGCTTTTGGCGCGCGATCCGGGCTTCAGGGCCGCGTTCGAGAACCCGTCCCGTGAAATCGGTCTTTGACCGCTTATCGCCCCATGCCATTGCCGGCGGCGACAAACGGACCCATCGCACCCACGACCTGACGACCGGGCCGATTGCCGGTCATTTCAGGGCGCTCGCCATTCCGGCGGCGATCGGCATGGTGTTCAACACGCTCTACGGCGTGGTCGACATCCTGGTCGCCGGTTGGATTTCGACCGAGGCGCAGGCCGGCCTGTCGATTGCCTTCCTGACATTCATGCTGCTGATCTCGCTCGGCATCGGTCTCGGCACCGCCATGGGCGCACTGGTCGGCGGCGCGCTCGGCAACCGGGATGAACCGGCGGCGCGGACCTTCGCGGTCCAGGGGCTGTGCTACGGCATTCTCGGCACGCTTGCCCTGATGGCCCTCGGGTTCCACTACAGCGCGGATCTTCTGGATTTCATGACCGAGCCGGGCGCCTATCGCGATGCGGCGCAAAGCTACCTGACGATATTGCTCGCCGCCCTGCCCGGCTTCGTGATGGCCTTCGGCGCCAACGGTATATTGCAGGCGCAGGGCGACACCGTGACCATGCAGCGGGCGCTGATCGGCGCCTTCGTCGCCAATGTCGTGCTCAATCCGCTTTTCGCCTTCGGCATTCCCGGCCTTGTCCCCGGAATAGGGCTGGACGGCATCGCCCTGTCGACGCTGGTCAGCCAGACGGCGGTAATGCTGGTGATCCTGCGCAAGGTGCTGACGGCACCATTCCTTTCAGGGCTTCGCTTGCGGGAGTTCCTGCCGAACCCGGCAAGGCTCCGAGACATCCTGCTGCAGGCCCTGCCCTCCACCTTCGCCATGGTGGTCATGTTCCTGGGCGCTTTCGTCGTGCAATATTACCTGAAGACCTTCGGCGACAAGGCCGTCGCCGGCTTCGGCGTCGCGCTGCGCATCGAGCAGATGCTGCTGCTGCCCGGCTTCGGACTGACCAGCGCGTTGCTGCCGATCGCCGCCCAGAATTTCGGCGCCGGCCACCACGACCGGGTGCGCGAGGCGCTCTATTACTGCTGGAAAGTCGGGGCGGCGATGATGCTGACGGCGGCGGTCATTTTCTGGATCGGCGCCGAGTGGCTGATCGGCCTGTTCACCGACGACCCGCAGGTCATCGCAATTGGCGCCGGCTATCTGCGCATCGATGGCGCGGTCCTGCCGTTCTACATCATGCTGTTCGGCACCAATTCCTTTCTTCAGGCCATCAAGAAGCCGGTCTGGACGGTGTGGATCGGCGTCTACCGGCAGGGCATCGCCATCGCCCTCTTTTGCTGGATATTCGTCGGCCTGCTTGGCTTCGGCATCTGGGGCGTCTGGTTCGCCATCGCGGCCAGCGTGACATCCGGCCTGATGCTGTCACTGATCGTCGCCCAGCATGTCTCGAAGCCGCTCACCGGCGGCATTTTCGTCCGGATCAGCCCGGATCGAGAACGCCCTCCAGCGCCTCGACGGACGTGAACATCGGTGAATGGGAAAACTCCGCCCGCCGCACCTGCAGCTTCGGATAACGTGTCGCCATCAGGGCAATGGCCTCCTCGATCTCCATGGTCACGGCAAAGCGCCCGATGCAGGAAAAGATGCCGCCGCCGAAATTGAGATGCGGCGGCTTGTCCGGGCGGTCGATGTCAAAGACCTGCGGATCGGGATAATGGCGCGGATCCCAGTGCGCGGCGCCGATATTCGGAAACACCGCCGTCCCCTTCGGCAGTTCGCACCCGTCCAGCACCACATCCTCCAGCGTCTCGCGGGAGGTCGAAAGCGACCGCGGATGATAGCGCATCACCTCCCGCAGCGCCTTCGGCACCAGGCTGGTATCCTGCCCCAGCCGCGCCCATACATCCGGGCGCGAGGCGAGTTCCGCGATCGCAATGGCGATCTGGTGTGACGAGTTGTCGGTGTTGGCCTCGGCGAGCTTGACCACCCAGTTGCGCAATTCGTCCTCGGTCAATTCGCCCATATCGGTGACTCGGATCAAATCCGACAAGAGATAATCGCCCGGATGTTTGCGGGCGAAGGCGATCCGGTCGTCGACGAATTCAAGCAGGGCGTTGAAACCCTCGACAATCGCCTTCGTGTGTTCCGGATCGCGCGTATGGACCTGCTGCACAATATGCGACGTGTGCGACACGAAGGCCGCGTCCTCCATCCTCGCATTGATCCAGTAACAATAGACGCTGGAGGGGATCGGATCGCAGATCGCGGCAATGAAATCGACGGGCCGGTCCGCCGGTGTCGCCTCGATGATTTGTGTGACCACATGCCGGATGTCGCGGCGGAACCGTTCGGACTGATCGGCGCCCATCAGCCGCACCAGCGGATTGCGCAGCCTGCGGCGCGTCTCGCCGCGGTCGTGAAAGGAAATGGAATTGCGCTTGTAATCGAGCGCCTGGCCTTCCGGCAGCCCCAGCACCTTCATCAGCCGCGGATGGCCGGTTCCCAGCCGCCGGTCGACGATCGCCTCGCGGCAGAGATCGTAATCGAATATCTCGACGCCGCGGGTGCTGCGGCCGAGCTTGGTGCGGCGCGCGAACCCCGCCAGTGTCGGCAGCGGCGCGGCCTTGAAATCGGCAGCGCCATAATCGATTTCCGGAAGATCTTCGATGGCGTTCATGGTCACTCACTCATGATGGTTGTGGATCAATGCATAAATCCCGGGCGCCCAAAGGGATCGCCCGGGTCTGTCCGCCGACGGGTCAGCCGCCGGCCTGTGTCGGTACGCGCCGCGCTCATGCCGCCTTTTTGACGGCATCCTGAATGGCAATCGGGATCTCCCCTTCGATCGTCGCCCGCTGCATGACCCGCCGGTGTTTGGCGTTCTCGCCGAAATAGTCGGCGACGCCGTGATGCAGGCTGACCCGGTTGTCCCACAGCGCCAGCGATTGCGGCTGCCATTGCAGGCGGCATCCGAAATTGACCTGCGTTGCATGGTCATAGAGATATTGCAGCAGCGGCATGCTTTCCCTTTCGGTCATGCCCTTGAAGCGCTTGGTGAAGGCCAGGCTGATAAACAGCGCCTTGCGGCCGGTGACCGGGTGGACCCGCACCACCGGGTGGGTGGCGCCGATGGCATCGGTCGCCTTGCGTTCATGCATCGATTGATAGCGGTTGTGATATTTCTCCGGATTGCCCGACTCGTTGACCGCTTCCAGCCCGTCCAGCATCGCCTTCATGCCGTGCGAAAGCGTTTCATAGGCCAGATACATGTTGCAGAAGGCCGTATCGCCGCCATAGGGCGGAATTTCCTTGGCATAGAGCGTGGCGCCGAGCGGCGGCCTCTCCAGGAACATCAGGTCCGAATGATAGAAACTGTCCCAGCTATAGGATTCGCCCGGCTCGCGGATGATCTGGAAGATCTCCGGGTGGTCCGGCAGACCGGTGACGAAGGGATGCGGAATGATCTTGCCGAACCGCGCCGAGAAATCGAATTGCTGCTGATCGGTCAGGTCCTGATCGCGGAAGATCAGCACGATGAAGCGGTGAAAGGCGTCGTTGATCTCATCCCAGGTCTCGGCATCGAGGTCGCCCGACAGATCGACATCGAAGACCTCCGCCCCCATGGCGCCGGTAATCGGCTTGACCCTGATTTTCTGATAATCCCACATGATACACCTCCGTCCTGAGCTTGTCTGACGGCGACTGTTTCACACTGGTCAAGCTCAAAAGGGTCCGAAATGCGACATGATTGCCGGACGACGCGCCAGAATCCGTCAAAACGGATGGCAGGGCGGGCGCTATGGCGTGCGCCGTGTATGGGAGGGCGGAAACCCGAATTCCTCCCGGTAATAGCGGGTGAACACCCGGCGGCTGACAAAACCGCTGGCCAGCGATATCTCCATGATCGGCAGGGACGTCTGCTCGATCAGTTGACGCGCATGCTGCAGCCTCAGTTGCAGATAGTATCGCTTCGGCGTCACCGACAGATGGGCCGCAAACAGCCGCTCGATCTGGCGCGGCGAAACACCGACGGACCGGGCGACTGCGCCGACGGTCAGCGGGTCTTCCAGATTGTCCAGCATCAGCGAAACCGCCTTGCGCAGGGTCTCCGGGACATCGCGCAGCATATCCGCATTGCCGCGCGGCTGCTGTGAGTCGCCGCTTCTCGGAAAGCTGATCAGCAGATGGTTGCAGACCCGTTCAGCCTCCTTGGGCGAGAATTCGCTGCGCAGGAAACTCACCGCCAGATCAAGAGCCGCCGCCTCCCCGGCGCAACTCGTCACCCTGCCGCTGGTGACGAACAGCGCATCGAGGGCTTCGATGTCGCGGTTGCGTTCGGCAAACGCCGCCAGCGTCTTCCAGTGAACCGTCCCGCGCCCGTTCTTGAGAACCCCGGCATCGGCCATCTTCCAGGTCGCACAGCCGAGGCCGTAGAGCGGCACGCCCGAGCGCACACAGGCGCGCACCAGCTTGCGTAGATCCGGCTGCGACTTATAGGGCGTTTTCAGGCCGCAGCACAAAAACAGCGCATCGGGCTTTTCCGTCGAAACCAGCGATGCATGGCAGGCCTGCAACGACACCGGGCAATGAACGACAAGCCCCGACGCCGACGCCACATCCGCCTCGGAGATCGAAGCGATATCGATCGTGATCTCGACATCCGGCACGATCGCACCAAGCGTGTGAAGCGGCTCCAGCACAGCCCCCAGCGACAGGTGCGAAAACCCCGGCACCAGCACGATGGTCACCCTTTTGGTCTGCATGCCGCGACTATAGACCAAGCAGTTGCAAAGCCAAGCAGGCCGCGACGTGCGGCCGAAGCGAACCGCGTGGTCCTCCGATTCACCGGCCGTGGCCCAAGCACTGCCCCTCCGGGACCTCAAGCGCGAATTTCCACCCGAGCCGGTTTTGCTGTACAATCGCATCGCTCGAAGAAGCGAACGCAAAACATGGAGCGATCCCATGGCGGCCATGCAGACCAGGTTCGATCACTACAGCCGCACGATCTCGAGTTCGGCGGTTGCCGAATTCGACGCCGAACCGGACCCGGTAAAGAGGTTCCGCAAATACGCCTGTTCCATCACCAATTCCGAACAGGCCGCCATCGATGCGCTGTTCGACGAGGCCGATGCGCCGGAGCGAACGGCAACGGTCCGTCTGGACCGGGATATTGTCGATCATTTCAGGAAGGCCGGCGGTGATTGGGAGCGCCAGATCAATGATGCGTTGCGGGCATCGATGAAGTAATTCCGAGGCGCGTTTCGATCACGCCCGGCCAATCGATTTCAAGGGCGATTGACCTCGCTTGTCGTGCATCCGGGCACGTTGCAACTGAAGGCCAGCCTGAGTTCATTCTGGTTGTTCAATACCGTGCACGTAGTTTCCGGATTGGGTAGCTTGTCGTTATTTGCTGCGGGATGCGAAGCAACTTCGTCAAAAGCTGTGCGAACGTTCAAGCCTGTGCCACCGGCGCCTTATTCCACTGCTGCAGATGTCCAAGTATTCTAAGCGTCGTCTTCTTCCTCAAATTCGGGGTCGTCCAGCCCAACCGGAGTAACGATGGCATAGTCGGTCACCGCTTGACCGAGAGCATGCAATTGCAAGACTGACGACAGCGGCGCCACAAGTTTCTGTCCTTCAAAGTAACCGCCAACCTCAGCCGCTGCGCAGCGGGTGCTGACTGGCAACTTTTTATTTTGCTGTACCTCGGCAATGTACTCCGATGCCCCGTGCCAAATTTCCCGCTCCTTGGGGAAACTGCCAGCTGCTAGTACATCCATGAAGTGCCGTTTAAGCGCACGCTTACCACCAAAGATGAAATAAGCAACGAGCTGCCGCGCCACGTTGTACAGCATAAGGCCAATGCGGGCGACATAGAGGGCGGCAAGAAACAGGAACGCTGTCTGCGCGTCCCACAGTAAGCCGACGGAAATAGCTATTGCGGCATCGAAGGCTAAATACCGGGCCAGTCCCCCGATTTGCTTTATCCACATAGTTTCTCGCCCTGTTGTTGCATGCGCCCTGCCACTTTAACGGCAGTTCTAGCATTGTGAAAATTCGCGAAGCATTTTGGTAGTGCCCTGGGCGAGGAAACTTGAGGACATGACTGAAGAGCAGATGGCAATCCATCTATTACGGTGATGGCATGGACGCCCCCATCGGCCTCGTTATGGGCCATACTGGGCTGTCAAATGGGATCCAGTGAGAGGAGACGTCCATGTCCGGGATTACAAC
>JANQMU010000113.1 GCA_028279875.1 Rhizobiaceae bacterium | reverse complement strand
CGGCGACGATCGCTTGTGCGGCCGCCAGCTCATCCGGATCGGCGCCGAATATCCGGTTGGCGGCGTCAATCTGCGCAGGATGGACCAGCGTCTTGCCGTCGAAGCCCATTGCCCGTCCCTGCTCGCATTCGGCCTGGAAGCCGGTATCGTCGCGAATATCGTTGTAAACGCCGTCCAGCGCATCGAGCCCGAAGCTACGCGCCGCCAGGATCATCTGCATCAGCCAGCTTACCAGATAGCGCCGGTCCGGCGCCGGTCGCACGCCCGTATCCTTCGCCAGATCATTGGTGCCGACCACCAGGCAATCCAGGCGGGATCCGGATCGCTGGGCGCAGGCGGCGATGTCCATGCATTGGGCGATGGCCTGCGGCGTTTCGATCATGGCCCACAGGCGCAACCCCCCGGGCATATCGCGGCCGGCCAACAGGTCTTCGGCATGCATGATATCGGCGGCTTCGCGGACTTTCGGCAGGAGCATTGCATCCGGCCGGCAGGCGCAAACCGTATCGAGGTCGGCCTTGCCCCATGGCGACGATGGCGCATTGATGCGGATCACAACCTCCGCACCGGTCGACGGACGGTCACGGAACCAATTGAGAAGCGCCTGCCGCGCGGGTTGCTTTTGCGACGGGTCGACGGCGTCTTCGAGATCGAAAATGATGCTGTCGCAGGGCAGACCGGCCGCCTTTTCCATGGCCCGGCCATTGCTGGCCGGAACATAGAGCACGGAGCGCCGGGCGCGGACCGGCCGCGCCGAATCGGAAAAACCCTGGTCGGAATCGCTCATCCCTTTCTTTTGCCCGGGACGACGCCCCTGTGCAAGACGCAGCGGGCGGGCCAGCGGCATGATGGCGGATTGCCACCCCGTGCGGCTTGAAATCCGCCGTCATCGTCGCCATCTGAATGCCAGGCCCGCCATGCGGGCATTACCGGATTTGGCCGGTCCGGCACGAAACGGGGGTTTGGACACATGGAAAATATCCGCAATATCATCGTTGGAATTGTCGGCCTTGGCATTGCCGCTCTGACTTTGTTCGTCATGGCCATGGTGGGTCTGGCAGCGATTGGTTTTGCCGTGGTTGTCGCCATCGTCGGATTCCTGATCTCCCTGTTCAGGCCGCGTCGCAAAGTGCACAAACGCCACGGGCCGCGCGTCTGGAATGACGGACGCGGCACCATCATCGATCTCTGAGAGGCCGTCTTGAAAGTCCTCGGTTGAGGATTGGCAACAAAGCGAAGGGGAAAAAGCGCCGCCAAGCCGACCCGGCGGACTTTCAAGACGGCCTCTGAGCCGCCGCCCCATCGGATGAATCGGCATCACGGCCGAAGGAATCCCTGCGAGGGACTTCTTTTTCCATCCCGGCTTTGATAAACGCATGGCGAAAGGCTCCGTCCCGCCCGGGAGCGTGCCCGGTGACATCCCGGCGCCGTTGTCCCGATGCGGCGAATTGAGGTTTGCGTCATGAAGAAATTTACCAGACTCAGCGGCGTTGCAGCGCCCCTGCCGATCGTCAATGTCGATACCGACATGATCATCCCCAAGGATTATCTCAAGACGATCAAGCGCACCGGGCTCGGCAAGGGGCTGTTTGCGGAGATGCGTTTTCACGAAGACGGATCGCCCAACGCGGAATTCGTGCTTAACAAGCCGGCCTACAAAAATGCCAAGATCCTCGTCGCCGGCGACAATTTCGGCTGCGGTTCCTCGCGCGAACACGCGCCTTGGGCGCTGATGGATTTCGGCATCGAATGCGTGATCTCCACCAGTTTTGCCGACATTTTCTACAATAACAGCTTCAAGAACGGCCTGCTGCCGATCGTGGTCACGCAGGAACAGCTCGAACTGCTGCTCGACGATGCCTCGCGCGGCGCCAATGCGACGCTCACCGTCGATCTGGTGACCCAGGAAATCCACGGGCCGGACGGCGGAATCATCAAGTTCGATATCGATCCCTTCAAGAAGCACTGCCTGCTCAACGGTCTGGATGAAATCGGCCTGACGATGGAAAACGATCATCATATCGACCGGCATGAAGAGCATATCTCGAACCACCGCCCCTGGCACTGAGCTTACGGGACTGGACTCCGCACCATGCGCAAACTGATCACGACTGGCTCGCCATTCGAAAAGGCTGCCGGCTATTCCCGGGCGGTCGTTCAGGGAGACTGGTGTTTCGTGGCCGGCACAACCGGCTATGATTACGAGAAGATGGAGATGCCGGACAGCGTCGAGCAGCAGACGAAAAATGCCGTATCGACCATCGAAAACACGCTGAAGGAAGCCGGCTTCTCACTGAACGACATCGTTCGCGCACAATATTACATCACCGATGCGGCGGATGCCGGCCGGGTATTTCCGGTGCTCGGCGAGATATTCGCCGAGATCCGGCCGGCGGCGACCATGCTGGTCAGCGGCCTGATCCGGCCCGAAATGCGTATCGAGATCGAAGTCACGGCCTTCAAGGGACGTTGACCGGACCCTGCAAATACAAGGAAAACCGATGGCAACGCGCAAACTGCTTCTTCTTCACGGCGACGGGATCGGCCCGGAGACGATGGCCGAGGTCGAGAAATTCATCGCCTATATGAACGAGGCGCACGCGACCGGCTTCGAAACCGAGGAAGGGCTGGTCGGCGGCGCGGCCTATGATGCGCATGGCAAGTCGATATCCGAAGCCGACATGGCAAAGGCCATGGCGGCCGATGCGGTGCTGTTCGGCGCCGTCGGTGGTCCGAAATGGGACGGCGTGCCCTATGAGGTGCGTCCGGAAGCCGGACTGCTGCGGTTGCGCAAGGATATGGAGCTCTTCGCCAATCTGCGGCCGGCGATCTGCTATCCGGCGCTGGCGTCGGCCTCTTCGTTGCGCCAGGACGTAGTTGAGGGGCTGGATATCCTGATCGTTCGCGAATTGACCGGTGGCGTCTATTTCGGCGAACCCAAGGAGATCATCGATCTCGGCAACGGGCAGAAGCGGGCGATCGACACGCAGGTCTATGACAGCTACGAGATCGAGCGCATCGCCGGCGTGGCATTCGAGCTCGCCCGCACGCGGTCCAACCGGGTGACCTCGATGGAAAAGCGCAACGTGATGAAATCCGGTGTGCTGTGGAACGAGGTGGTGACGCAAACCCATCAGGACCGGTATCAGGATGTCGAGCTCGATCACATGCTGGCCGATGCCGGTGGCATGCAGCTGGTGCGCTGGCCGAAACAGTTCGACGTCATCGTCACCGACAATCTGTTCGGCGACATGCTGTCGGATGTGGCCGCGATGCTCACCGGATCGCTCGGCATGCTGCCATCGGCATCCTTCGGCGCGCCGGATGAAAAGACCGGATCGCGCAAGGCGCTTTACGAGCCGGTTCACGGTTCGGCACCCGACATAGCCGGACAGGGCAAGGCCAATCCGATCGCCATGCTGGCATCCTTTGCCATGTGCCTGCGCTATTCCTTCCAGATGGTGGAGGCGGCGGACCATCTCGAAAAGGCCATCGCCAATGTGCTCGATCGCGGCGTGCGCACGGCCGATATTGCCCCGGACGGCGTTGCCCCCGTCAGCACCGTCGAGATGGGCGATACGGTGCTTGCCGAGTTCCGGGCATTGATGGGTTGAGGCGGGCCGCCTAACATGGTTGTGACGGGCTGCCCGGGCGGCGCCTGAGACATTGGCGGCGGGTAATGACGGACAAGAGCGCAAAGCAGGACGATGTTGGCGAGCCGGAACCCGTCCGGGAGACGGTTCTGGCGCGCCTTTCGGAGCGGTTTCGCAACAATATCAGCGCCAACCGGGCACTGCTGAAAAAGCGCCGCACCATGCGGCCAGTGATGCCGCGCGTCCGCGGCATCCGCTATTTTCTGCTCGTCGCCATGGCGGTCCTGCTGGCGGCGATCGTCTTCGATCTGCCGGTCGGCAATTATCGCCGGCAATGGCCGGATGACGTGCAATACTGGGCTGACCGCCTGACCGATATCGGCAAGTCCGGATGGATCCTCATTCCCACCGGGGTCCTGCTGATCATCGGCTACGGGCTCAACTGGCGAACCTTTTCCAGCCGGACACGGTTGATGATGGCGAAATGGATGTCGGCCTGCGCCTATATCTTTCTGTCGGTGGGTGTGTCCGGCTTGATCGTCACCATCCTCAAGCGGCTGATTGGGCGGGCGCGGCCCGTTCATTTCGATGAACTGGGCGCCTTTTCCTTCCATCCCCTTTCCGACGCCAGTTTCGCAAGCTTTCCGTCGGGACATTCAACGACGGCCGGTGCGCTGTTCGCGGCCATCGCCATCTTCTTTCCGGCGCTGCGCGGTCCGGCCCTGATCCTGGGGATCTGGCTGGGCTTCACCCGCATTCTCGTCGGCGCGCATTATCCGAGCGACGTGATCGCCGGCCTCGCCTTCGGGGCCTGGTATGCTTATTTCTCGGCGCTGGTCTTTGCCCGCTACGGCCTGATCTTCACCTATGATCAAAATGGCTGGCCGGTGCGCCGCAAGGGCAGCGAGCTGGTGAAACTCTGGCGGATGCGGCCGCGGGGCCGGTGATTTCCGGCCGGATTTTAGCGCATCCTTCATTGACTCTTGAGGTTTGCGCTGTAAAACGCGGCGGACAGGAAAGACCATGCCCGATCCGATCGATCAGATGATGCCAGATATTTGCCCGGCGCCTGCCGCCGGCGATGCATCCGCGTGGGTTCGCTTCAGCACATTCAAGGCCAAGACGACCAAAACGGTTTGATCTCCCTGGCTTGTCCGCTCTCTTCCCGGTCAGCCGGGATTTGAACCCGCCACCGGCCAGCGGGTTGCAGACAGGAAGAGGGACAGGAGAACATATTATGGGTTTCAGGATCGCGATTGCCGGCGCCACGGGGAATGTGGGCCGGGAGATGCTCGACATCTTGTCGGAGCGCGACTTTCCGGTCGATGAGGTGGTGGCGCTCGCCTCCAGCCGGTCCGTCGGCAAGGAGGCGTCCTTCGGCGACAAGACGCTGACGGTCAGAAATCTGGAATCCCATGATTTCTCCGAGACCGATATCTGTCTGATGTCGGCCGGCGGCGCGGTTTCGAAGGAATGGTCGCCGAAGATCGGACAGCAGGGCTGCGTGGTGATCGATAATTCGTCGGCCTGGCGATACAATGCCGATGTGCCGCTGATCGTCCCCGAAGTGAATCCGGATGCGATTGCGGATTTTTCCAAAAAGAACATCATCGCCAATCCGAACTGCTCGACGGCGCAACTGGTCGTTGCGCTGAAGCCGCTGCACGACGCGGCGACGATCAAGCGGATCGTCATGTCCACCTATCAGTCGGTGTCGGGCGGCGGCAAGGATGCCATGGACGAGCTGTTCAGCCAGACCAGGGCGGTGTTTGTCGCCGATCCGATCGAGGCAAAGGTGTTCACCAAGCGCATCGCCTTCAACGTCATTCCGCATATCGATGTCTTCATGGAAGACGGATATACCAAGGAGGAATGGAAGGTTCTGGCGGAAACGAAGAAAATGCTGGATCCGAAGATCAAGGTGACCTGCACGGCAGTCAGGGTCCCGGTGTTCATCGGCCATTCCGAAGCGGTCAATATCGAGTTCGAAAACGAGATATCGGCCGATCAGGCGCGCGATATCCTGCGCGAGGCGCCGGGCTGCCTGGTGGTCGACAAGAAGGAAGACGGCGGCTACGTCACGCCCTATGAATGCGCGGGCGAGGATGCCACCTATATCTCGCGTATCCGTGAGGATGCGACGGTCGAAAACGGCCTCAATCTCTGGGTTGTCTCGGACAATCTGAGAAAGGGCGCGGCCCTCAATGCCATCCAGATCGCCGAATTGCTGGCGGCGCGCGGCCTGATCAAGGCGAAAAGCCGCGCCGCGTAAAACCGCGGCGCCGGCACCGCTTTGCCGGCGGAATGGTTCCATTTGAGCCGGATACGCTCTAAAGTCATATCGGAGGGTCATTCGAATCAGGGGGTGTGCCGGTGACAATCGGACTGAAGACTATGAGCCTGGCGCTGTGTATCGGCGCCATCGCGCTGTTGGCGACGAGCCCGGCCGCCGAGGCGGCAAAATGCGGAAACACATCCGCCGGATTCAACAAATGGGTCGAAGCGACCAAAAAGGAGGCGGCCAGGAAAGGCTTTAGCCAGCGAACGATCAATGCCACGCTCGGCAATGTTTCCTATCGCAAGAACACGATCCGGCTGGACCGCAACCAGTCGAGTTTCAGGCTGTCACTCAAGCAATTCATGCAGAAGCGCGGCGCCAACGCCATCGTTTCCAAGGGCAAGCGGCTGAAAAAGCAGAACGCCAAACTGTTTGCCGCCATCGAGCGTCAATATGGTGTGCCGCCCGGTGTCATTCTGGCCATCTGGGGCATGGAAACCGGCTTCGGCGGCTTCATCGGCAAGGAGGACACGATCTCGGCGCTGGCAACGCTGGCCTATGATTGCCGGCGTTCGGCCTTCTTCACCAAGGAACTCTATGCCGCCATGACCATCATCCAGAAGGGTCAGTTGACGCGCCAGCAGATGCGCGGCGCGGCCCATGGTGAATTGGGGCATACCCAGTTCCTGCCGTCCAGCTATGTCCGCTTTGCCGTCGACGGCGACCGAAACGGACGCGCCGATCTGCTGCGGTCGAGGACCGATGCGCTGATGTCGACAGCCAATTATCTGCGCGGATACGGATGGCGGCGGGGCGCCGGCTATCAGCCGGGGCAGGCCAATTTCAGGGTGATTCAGGCCTGGAACGCCGCGGGCGTCTACCAGAAGGCGATCGCCATCATCGCCCTTCAGATCGACAGTTAGAGGCGCGTCAATTCACAGCTCTCAAGCAGCCGTTCGGAAACCGGTCACGGCGAACGCGCTCCGGAATAGAGCAGGTGGCGCATCTGGACCGCGGAGAAGGGGCGCGTCAGGCTGGCGGCATTGCTCTCCAGCGTCAGTTCGTCGGCGCCGCTCTTGGCGGTGCGCGCCAGGATCTCGAAGACCGACGCTGTTGCGTTGCGCAGGGCGGTTTCATCGGATTCGCCGTTCATGATGCGGGCGAGGAAGACGGCTGCCAGGAGATCGCCCAGGCCGTTCGGCGGGTCGGGGATTTCCTGATGTTCGGCCATCACCGCCGCCTGTTCCGACAACAGCACATTGCCGGTCGATCCGGCCATCATGGCGATGGCTGACGTGACCAGTACGCGTGGCGGACCGAGGGCCTGCGCCGCCGCCAGTGTCGTTGCAGTGTCATGAATGGTGCTGCCGGACAACCATTGCAGTTCGTACCGGTTGGGTGTCGCGATGGAGGCTTTCGGAATCAGCTGATCACGAATCGCTGCCGCGGTTTCTTCGGGAACGTACAGCCCGCCCTGGTCGCCGATCACCGGGTCGCAGACATACAGTGCGTCGGCATTTCTGCCCTGCACGGCATCGACCAGCCGGGCAATGTCGGCAGCCTGTTCGGGCCGTCCGAGATAACCGGTCAGAATCGCGCCGACCTCATCCAGCCAGGGCGCGGTGCACAGATCGCCGACCATGGCGGAAAAATCCGCCTGCGGGATGACCGACCGGGTTGCCGGCCCATGCCCGGGATGCCATGGGAGAAGCACCGTCGGCAGCGCCCAGACCGGATGGCCGAGCGTTTCGAGCGCGAATACGGCGGCGCGGTTGCCGACCGAGCCGCGCACCACATGGCTCGACACCACAAGAACCGCCCGGCGGTCCGCCGTCGTCTGTTCGCTGCCAGTCATGGGATGTCCCGTGCCGATGGAGTCCTGAACCGTGATCGGTCTTCCTGGTCATAATCGCTTTTGACCGCAACGGCCAGAGCGAGGTGCGCATCCGCGTGGTCATCCCTCTCTTTGAAAGAAAACCGATGCCTGGGCAAGCTGGATGCCCCAGCGCGAGATATAGGCCCGGCAAAAGAGCCGTTCTTCATCGAGCTGCCACAGCCACTCGTCGAATTGTGCCACCACCACCGTGCCGTCGGGCAGATGGGCGTCCCCGGTATATTGGCGGTTGAATGCATTGCCGGCTACCCGTCCGGTGGAGGGGGATTTGTTGCCCTCGGCCGATCCGATCCACTGACCGGGCCCGTTTTGCCGATAGGTCCAGATCCGCGCCATGCTGTCGCCATTCTCGAACCGCATCCGTTCGGCGATGGTCAGCGTTTCGCCGTCCCAGTCGCCGTCGATTTCCACCCACATGCGCCGGACGATGTTGCCGCGCGGCCCCTGCACTACGCCCCAGGCGCGCAGCGGCCCGTTGAAAACCTTCTGCGGTACCAGTAAAGGACGTTCATCGGCATAGGTGGCCAGATTGAGATCCGGCCGCGATGCACAGGCCGCAAGCGGCGCGAGCGCCATTCCGATCAGCAGATTGCGGCGCGTGCGCGATGGTGTGGCGGAACGGGTCATAGCGGTTTCACCTCCAGATGGATGCCGTCTTTCGGCCGGAGCGTCACAATGAGTTGCGGCTGCGGCTGCGGGCTGGCGGGGGTAACGGAAAGGCGGCTGAGAACGGTCGCCAGGATGATTTTGGCCTGCATGATGGCAAGGCTGGCACCCAGGCAGATCCGCGGGCCGGCGCCGAAGGGAAGGAACTGGAACCGGTCGCGATCAGCCGTTCTTGAGGCGCTGAACCGGTCCGGATCGAAGGTGTCTGGCCTCTCCCAGCAATCGTGGTGGCGATGCAGGGCATAGATCGGCAGAAATACATAGTCGCCGCGGCGGATGCGCCGTCCGCAGACCTCATCGTCGCGTGCGGCGTTGCGCACGATCATACCGGCCGGCGGGTAGAGGCGCAGCGCCTCCTCGACCACCTGCTGGGTATAGGCAAGTCCGTCATTGAGTGTGTCGGCGGAAGATGCGGCGAGGACCGATTTGGCCTCCTGGCGAACCCGATCCTGCACCGTCCTGTCCAGGGCGCACAGGTAGAGCGCCCAGCTGAGCGCCAGCGCGGTGGTCTCATGGCCGGCGAAAAAGAAGGCGAACAGGTTGCTGCGCATCAGCGTCCGCCCCATCGGCCTGCCGTCCGGATCGCGCGCATCGAGCAGCGACTGCAGGAAATCATCCGACCCTTCCCGCCCGCCGCGACGCTGATCGATGATGCGGTCCATGTGCCGCTTGATCGCGCGGATTGTCGGTCGGTTGGAAAAATCGACGACGCGGCGAATGCCGACCGGGAGATTGAAAAAGTCCAGAACCGAAATGCGGGCGAGACCATCCAGATAGGCCGTGAACAGACGCTGAAACGCCAGCTCCTCGGTTTCCTCGGCGGCCGAGACGATGGTCCGCGAGATGATCTTGAAGGCAATGCCGGTGATCAGCGGGCATATGTCGGTGCGGCCCGGGCCCTGCTCGCCCAGACGCTCGATTGCCCGGCGGGTCTCGTCGAGGATCAGCGGTGCGAAGGCCGAGAGCGCCCGTGGCTGGAAGGCTCCGGCAAAGGCCTTGCGCTGCCACGCCCATTGTTCGCCCTCGGCGACAAAAACGCTCTTTTCGATGACCGGGTCAAGGATCCGCCGCATGATTCTGGATTTCGGATAGTCCGAAACCCGGTCGCGCAGGACGTGTCGCATTGCCGCCGGTGAGGCAGCCGAATGCCAGCGCCACACGGTGCGTCCGCTGACGATGGGATTTTCATAGACGGCGGCCGGGATCGTTTCGAGGATGTTGCGGCGTCCCGTGCGCAGCGCTGCGAGCATGGATAATGGCCGTTTCGGCGGCACCACATGCGGCGGCGTGATCATGCGCCCCGTCCGGCCGGCACGGCGGGACAGGAAACGGCACGGCGACGATCGATTTCCTGCTGGATGCGTGCCCGGCCGACCGAAAGCGCGTAGGCATGGTTCAGGTGGCACAGAAAAAGGATACCCGGACACAGCCGCTTCAGCCGCGGTTCTTCGATGCGGATATCCCAGTCGAAATAAAACGCATCATCTTCGCCGGGATGCGGTCTTCGGAAGGTTGCGGTGCCGACAAAATCGCCGACAGCGCGCAGAACACATCGTTCGGGCGTATGTTCGATCGCCTCGGCAATCCAGGAAAAACGGTAGGGCAGAAACCCCTTCGAGTGAACCGATCCGCGCCAGCCGACAAGTGTGTCTTCCACGCTCTCCAGAACGCAAAGCCCGAGGAAAATCTCGCCCCACCAGTCCTCGATGTGCGAGAAGTCGGTGAGGATGTCCACCACTTCCTGTTCGGAGGCAGCGAGGTCCCATCGCGTCCGCAGATAGATCGCATTGGGCTGCGGCCCTTCCAGGGCGCGCACGCGTACCGTTCTGGACCTACCGAAGAGCATGGCTCCCCGCTCCGGGGCCTGCTGGTGCGGCACGGCACGCAGACGCCGAACGCACGCGCCGGCCGCGTTCCGCCTGCAACTCGTCGATTGTCATATCTCCCCCCGATGCTCTAAGCCTCGCGTTTCCGTCCAACCGCCAGCATCGCAGGCAATATTATAACATTGGCGATCAAAGCCAATGCAAGAGTTAGTGAAATGGTCAGCCCGATGAAGGTTACGACCGGCAGCACGCTGACGGCGGTGACCAGGATATTGGCGCACAGGACGATCGTCGAACCGGCCAGCGCTGGCGCCGCCCGGGCGATGGCGTGGCGGATGCGGGTTTCGGGCAACGCCGTTCCGGCCGGCTGGCGCATCAGATTGAGAATGTGAACAGAATCGTCGATGCCGATACCGAGCGCTATGGTCAGGGCGATGTAGAGCGCGAACTCACCGGGCTGTCCGATCGCCCAGGCGCCGGCCTCGATCAACAAGACGACAAGAAGATTGGCGGCGGCAACGGCGAAAAACACCCGCGGGGACCGGCACACGAGGCCGACAATGCCGGCGGCCAGCGCGACCGCCAGCAGCAGGCCCGATTTCAACCGGTCGATGATATGGGTGGCCTCGAAGGCCGCCATGATCGGAAAACCCGTGATGGTCACCCCGGCAAGGGCCGGGTCCGCCGACAGTCTTTCATATAGTCCTTGCAGCTCCGCCGCCGGCGTGGCTGCCGGTATCGTCCCGATCACCAGTTGCGACCGGCCGTCGCGGGAAGCCGAGGCGGCGATGAGTTCGGCGGCTTCGGTTTCGGCAACCCGGTCGGCACCGGCCTGCCGCAGCAGGCCGGCGACGGACGCGACCTGCCCGGCTCCGAGCTCGGCCGCCAGCGCGTCATGGGCCGCCAGCAGCGGCTCAAGGGCGGGACCGTTGCCTCCAGTTTGGTGATGATCGAACGGCACGATCGCGAAAATCCGATCCGAACCACCGAAATCGGCTGTCAATGCCGCCTCGGCCTGCCGGGTCTGTGAGGCGGCGGGCAGGTTTTCCACGGCGCTGAATGACGGCTCATAGGCCAGGTGAATTGCGAAAAAGGCGGTGATCAGGACCAGCGCGCCGACGGCGACCGCACGCGGATACTTTAAGGCAGACCGATCGGTCAGGGCCGCCAGCCAGCGCGCAGACACGACCCCCGACGCGCCCGGCATGACGAAATATGAGGCCATCCAGGCACAGCCGACGGGCAGCGCGACAATAGAGGCAAGAAAGGCGATCGCCACGGTCAGCATGCCGAAAAGAGCCAGATTGGCGAGTGCCGGCGCGGCCACTGCCATGGCCGCAAAGGCCAGTGCTGTGGTGACCGATGTCAGGCCGGTGGCCGGTCCGATTTCGCGGATCGTCCGGATCAGTGCTTCCTGCGCCGCCTCTCCATCGTAAAGCCGCCGTCGCCAGTGGGACAGCAGGTGCAGCCCGTCGGCAAAGGCGAGAATACTGCCGAGGATCGGCAGGATGGTCGTCATCGCATCAAGCGGTCGGCCGAGCGCCGCCATGGCGGCGAGCGTCCACAACAAAGCAAGCGAGGCGGTGCTTGAGCACAGCAGAACGGCACGCCAGTCGCGGAAAACAAGAAAGGCGATGACGATGCCCGCGGCAATGCCGAGCAGTGTGACGACGATCTGATCGCGGACCAGGTGGCCGACCAGTTCGGCCTGGATCACGGCACTGCCGGATTTCAAGACCGTGAACCCCGCGGTTCCGGCGGCCCGGTCGATATCCTCGAACAGCTTTATTAGCCGGCTTATCGAAGGGTCGTCGACCCGTGCCAGGACGATCAGCACCATGGCCGAATCGCCGTCGTCCGACAGGAAGCTGCCCAGGCCGATTTGGTCGGACAGCGCCGCCTCGACGGCTGCCACGACGGCATCATCGTCAGCCGGGTCGGTCGGGATGGCGGGAACCAGGCGCTTCCGGTCCCGGTCGAATCGTCTCAAGGAGAGGGGCGAAACCACCCGTTCCACCGGGTCGAGCAGGTTCAGGTCGAGCTGGAAATCCGTCAGGCGTTGCAGGCCGGATTTGGAAACGAGGCTTTGGCCGCCGGTGCTCAGATGCAGTGTCACGGAACTTGCGACCTCCGGGAAACCGTCGACCAGCCGCTGATAGTCGGCATAGGCCTTGCGCTCGGATTTCAGAAGCGTTGCGACATCCCCGTTGAATTGTAGCGACGGTAGCATGGCGACCGATGCGATGGTCGCAAGCAGGATCACCAGCGCCGAAATCGATTTGCGCCGGGCCGCCAGCAATCCAAGGTTTTCAAGACCGAAACCGAAGCGGAACAGCGGTCTGATCACCGGGGTTTCCTCAAACCGGAGCGCTTTCGGGACGGTGAAGCGGGCGTTGCGGGCGGCGCGGAGGGGATCGTGGTTCTGCCCATGGCCTATTATGACACCGACCGCGCCGTTCGATCAAACGGCCGGGCGATGGCGTGGTGCGAAAGAAAAGCGGTGACGTGTGCCGCCAGACCGTTTTCCTGTTGTCGCGCTTCCTATATGTTCGCCCCGACCAACTGGGATGACCGGAATGAATACACGATGCGACCTCGCCGCGGGACCGCGCCGGATCGGCGCGATCCTTGCGATGATGGTAAGCCTGCTGGTGCTGAGCGGCTGCGGGATCAATGCCATTCCGACCTATGAGGAACAGGCCAAGGCGGCCTGGAGCCAGGTGCTCAACCAATATCAGCGGCGGTCCGATCTCATTCCCAACCTGGTGGAGACGGTGAAGGGCTTTGCGGCGCAGGAAAGGGATGTGCTGACCTCGGTTACCGAGGCCCGGGCCAGGGCGACATCAGTGCAGATCCCGTCCGATGTCCTGACCGATCCGGCCGCGTTCCAGCAAATCCAGGAAAGCCAGTCGGCGCTGACATCGGCCCTGACCCGGCTGCTGGCGGTGTCGGAGAGCTATCCGGATCTGAAATCCAACCAGAATTTCCTGGCGCTGCAGTCGCAGCTCGAGGGAACCGAAAACCGCATCGCCGTCGCCAGGCGGGACTATATCGAAGCGGTCCGCCGCTATAATACGGAGCTGAAAACATTCCCGGGACGGTGGTGGGCGTCCTTCCTCTATCCCGATGCGGTGCCGATGCAGACCTTCACCATCGACGCCGATGCGCAGGCGCTGCCGAAGGTGGATTTTGACTGATCGTCACATCCCTGCCCGTGGCGCGATCTTTCGGTTGACGCTGCCGGCGCTGCTGATCTGGCTCATCGCCGCCGGCCTGGCGATGGCCCAGACCTTTCCGGATCTGACCGGGCGTGTCGTTGACGGGGCCGGCATCCTGTCATCGGAAACCGAATCCCGGATCGCGGATCGCCTCGCCGCCCATGAAAGCCGATCGTCCGACCAGATCGTCGTGGCGACGATTGCCGACACGCAGGGCCTGACCATCGAGGAATATGCCAACCGGCTATTCCGGCACTGGGGTCTTGGCCAGGCGGAGGAAAATAACGGCGTCCTTCTGCTGGTGGCGGTCGATGACCGCAAGCTGCGCATCGAGGTGGGCTACGGGCTGGAGGGCACGCTGACCGATGCGCTCGCCAAGCTGATTATCGACGATACGATCGTGCCGCAGTTTCGCGGCGGTGATTTCGAAGAGGGGATCCGGCTGGGCACGGAGGACATCATCGCCGTGCTGGAGGGCAATGAGGCCGAGTTGCAGGCCCGCGCCGAACGTTATGACGAGCAGGCCGATTTGGGTCCCGAGCTGTTCGCGTGGATCTTCATGGGTATCTTCGTATCGATTTTCGGCGGCATGTTCCTATTGGCGCTGCTGGCGCCGATTTTCGGCCGGAAGATCGGTCCCGGCCTTTATAAATGGATGGGCGTGCGCGTCAGCTATTCCAGCAGTTCATCGGGCGGCAGTTCCGGACGGCGCAGCAGTTCCAGCCGCTCCAGCGGATTTTCCGGCGGCGGCGGGTCGTCGGGCGGAGGGGGCGCATCGGGCGGATGGTGATGTTGACACAAGACGAACATGGCCGCATTTCCGAGGCCATAAAGGCGGCCGAGCGGGAGACCAGCGGCGAGATCCATTGTGTCGTCTGCGGACAGAGCGACGATTATTTCCTGGCCGCCGGGTTTGTCCTTGCCTGTATGGTGATGGCCATGACCCTGCTGGTGGGCTGGCTCTCCTTTCGATACTGGCTCGATATCGGCGCCGTTGCCTTTTCCGTGATGCAGATCTGCGCGTTCCTTGCCGGACTGGCCATCATCCGCGTCTGGCCGGCCCTGCGGATCAGGCTGGTGCCGAAATCGCTGCGTTACCGGCGCGCCCATGGCCACGCGGCGCGTCAATTTCTGGCCCGCAATATCCACGCCACCGAAGCACGGACCGGCGTTCTCATTTTCGTGTCTCTTGCCGAGCGGTATGCCGAGATCATCGCCGATGACGGCCTGTCGGTCCATATCGACCAGACGGAGTGGGATCGCATGATCACCGAACTGACGGCCGGCATTGCGCGTGGGCAGCTGGCTGATGCGCTGATCGAAACCGTGCGGCAATCGGGTGCGCTGCTGGCCCGGCACTTTCCCGCCGGTCCGGACGACCGAAATGAATTGCCCGACCATGTGGTCGAGATCTGATCCATCGAGGCAGCCATTGGCTACGTTCAAGCATTCCGGGTTCAATTGGTCCGCTTTTCCAGCAAGGGCATCATGAGTGAGAAAAGCTCGGCCTGGGATGAAATGTTGCAACGCTTGTAGAGCTGTTTGCGAAAGACCTTCACAGTCTGGGGGCTTATCTCAAGCTTGAGGGACGCGGATTCGGAAGAGTGGCCCTGCAGGATGAGAACAGCCACCTGGGATTGTCGGTTGCTCAGCCTGACCCCATGGTTCTTGAGCATCGCCTTCTTCAATCTTTCTGAAAGAACGGGCTCCGGTCTGCTTGGAGAATCGGATGGCGATTGATTGGACCAATGGGCCTCGATCAGCGCCATGAAAACAGGCTCGTGCTGTCTTAACCGTCGTTCTGCACGGGCGGTAAAGCTCTTTTCCGATGGGCCGGACTTTCCGATTGAAACAGTTGCAGTGGCCTGAGCTGTGACCGGGCAGAACAGGGTGATCTCGTCGGTTATTCCCAGATCGCCGTAATACCATTGAAAATATTTGCTTCTGGAGAAATTGTCCGGCGCAATTTCGAGCAGCCGATAGATTCCCGCGGCATGTCTTTCCACGTGAAGGCGGAAAAACGGATCCAGTTGATACGCGGCTGAGAGGTAGTCCTCTTCAAGTCGGCGAAAGACGTTCTCGCCGCGATAGTCCGTGTGAAGCACGAGGGGTTGCGTCGTGCCGTGCCAGATCATCGCGATGATGTTGTCATAACTGATGCAGATCCTGAGATAGTCGGCCAGATTGCGATAAAACTCTTCGCTCCCGATGGAGCGAATTGTTGCAGCAAGTCGGTTTTCCAAGACGAACTCCCACGCAAACATACCCCTTTGGGGGTAATTTTTGCCGAAACATACCTCGTTAGGGGTATATACCACCCGAAATGAAGATTTGTAATCTGGAAGGCAGAAAAAAGGGGTACTATCAGATCGCATACAACCTTTGGTGTGGGAGATCTATAGCTGCCAGCTCCTGGAAGGAGAGGCTGGATGAAGCGAAAAGTTGATCACAGTGCCATGAAGGTTGTCGGATACACAACGCCTTGGTCCGTAACGCCTGGCAGCTGTATCGATCTCCACCTGTCCTGCTCGGAGAGCATCGCGTCGGTTTGCGTTACCAGGCTTGATACGCCGACGGAACTGGAGCTTGGTTGGCCAATTCAGCCACTGGAGACATCTGCGAGCCATCAAACGTTTGATCAGGGCTCATACCTGCGACTGAACAAGGAAGAAGTCACCAAAATCGGCCCTGTGACAGCTTTGTCCTTTGAGCTCTATCTGACGCGCAATCCCGGGGAGCGAACCGTCGTTTCCACCGGCGATTTTTCAGTCAGGCTTTTGAACGGAAAGCTGGTCGCAACGGTCGCAGGCAATCCTGTGGCGCAATCCGGAGCGCTGCCTGAAAAGACGTGGCTGCTTTTCCGATTGTCCCGGAGCGTGAACGGCCTGCAGGCCGATGTGCGTTCGACAGACCCATTTGCGCCAATCAACGTATCTCTCAATGCGCCACCCGAAACCGGTGCAGTTTTTGGCGAAAGCATCACGATTTGCAGCGATCTCCAGCCTGAATCTGCGACGCTCAATGCAAAGATCAGTCACATTGTCCTTGAGGCCGCGAATGGCCGAGCTGTCTGGAATTTCCCGACATTGTTGCCTGATGGACCCCTGAAATCCTGCGGTGAAGGCGAGGCTCTCTATCTGGATGTGGTCAATCAACCGACATTCTGCACATTGTCGCGCAGATGGAATGGATCAAGCTTCGATCCACGGGTGGTGCCGACCCACTATGATGCCATTCACTGTCACGATGATGATATGGCACCACTGTCCTGGCCCTGCACGCACTGGGTGAGGGTGCCTGAAGATGTCGAGGCGGGCATCTATGCATTCGCCATCAAGAGCGAAACGACGGTGGAGAGGATCGTTTTCTTCGTTTCGTCAAGCAATGCCTCTGCGCCGATTGTGGTGATCCTCCCGACCGCGACTTATCTGGCCTATTCCGACGAATTTCTTCCGAAACATCTCTATCCTCACAAGTGCAACGATCGCGCACATCAATTTGCGATCGATAACAATCTCCGGTCGCTCTACGATTACCATTCAGATGCCAGCGGTGTTTCGATCTGCTCGTACAAGAAACCTAAGAATACGCTTCGGGACGACTACACCTACCCGCTCAGCGGCTCTCCGCACAACTTACCTGTCGATCTTCATTTTCTTCGATTTCTACATCGCCATGACATCCGGTTCGATCTCATCACCGATCATGATCTGGACGAGCGGGGACCGGACGCGCTCAAGGACTACAGCGGTGTTTTCACCGGAAGCCACCCTGAATATATCAGCGATGGAATGGAGGCGTCATTCCGGCGCTTTGTCACCGAGGGCGGAAGCCTCGGCTGCCTTGGAGGCAATGTTTTTGCGGCCGGTGTCGCATTCAAAGACGATCTTATGGAGTTGCGGCGCTCCGCCATGGAGGCCGGGCGAACATGGGATGGCCCGGTTGCCGAGCTGGCCCTGTCCATCAACAATAAACCCGGTGGATTTCTCAGGCACCGGGGCATGGGCGAGTTCTCACTGATTGGCAGTGCCATCTCCCTGATGGGATTTGAAACAGCGCTTCCTTTCAAGCGCACGGATGAGAGTTACGCGCCTGATGTCCGTTGGATATTCAACGGCGTTGAAAACGAAACCTTCGGCCATGATGGCATCGTCCTTGGGGGCGCGGCCGGATATGAGGTTGATGCAACCGATCCACATTTAGGAACGTCGCAGGATACGATTGTCGTCGCTCGCGCGACCGGTTTCCCCGACGATTTCTTCCATGACCCGACCCGCTGGTACGAGGGTGGAGAGGCCGAGGAGGCGCAAAGACGGTGTGCGGAGATGACGCTTCGCCAGCTCACCAACGGCGCCTGCATTTTCACGACCGGTTCGGTGGCCTGGTTGGGCGCTTTGCCAGGTGACGATTCGATGAATGACGTTGGTCGTATCACGTTGAACCTGCTGAAACGATTCTCGGTTTGTCGAACGCAGGAAAACAGCCGACTGGCTGCGATGTAGTCCACACTCTAACAACAGGGAGAAGTGAAATGCTGAAACAACTTGCACTTGCTGCAGCCATGGCCGTGGCGACGGTTACGACCGCTATGGCGGACCAGGTGAAGCTGGGGCTTCAGCCTTGGCTCGGCTACGGACCGCTTTGGGTTGCCGAAAAGAAGGGGTTCTTCACCAAGCACGGAGTGGACGTCGAACTCACCAACTTCAATTGGGATCAGGACATGCTGGCGGCACTTGCCAGCGGCAATCTCGATGTTATCGCCGGCGCAACAAACGGTGTGATCACCAGCTACAATAAAGGCGTTGACCAAAAGGGTTTCATGATCATGGACCTGGCGTTCGAAGCCGATGCGATCATTGCCGGAAAGGATATCAATTCCATAAAAGACCTGAAGGGCAAGAAGATCGCATTTGAAACCGGCTCGACCAGTGATCTGCTTCTCAACTACGCGCTGCGGGCCAATGGCATGACTATCGACGACATCGAGCATGTACCGATGGGGGCATCGGAGGCGGGTCTGGCATTGGTTGCTGGACGCGTTGACGTGGCCGTTTCCTACGAGCCTTACATTTCCGCTGCGCTCGGTAGAAGTGACAAAAACAAGGTTCTCTACACGGCGGCGGAAAAGCCCGGCCTGATCAGCGACCTCCTGACCGCCAAATCCGACTGGATCGTGAACAATCCCGAAGCCGTGAAGGGCCTGATCCTGGCCTGGAACGACGCGGTCAACTTCATTCGTGAAAACCCGGAGGAAGGCCAGGGCATGATTGCAAAAGCCGTTGGCTCGAAGATGGATTACTTCCGCCCGGCTTGGAAGGGCGTTCGTCTCTACAATATCGATGAAATGGTCGATTTCTACAATGGTGGCTTCCAGGAAACCGTTACCGAGATCGGTCAGATCTTGATGGAAGCCAAACCCGATGAAATCACGAAGGTGCCGTCCGCGGACGACATTCTGATGCTCGATGTGCTATTGAGCTTGGAGAACCAGGGCTAGTGCAATGAGGGGCAACGCTGTTTGACCGCAGCGCTGCCCTTTTGTGTCCAGGAGGGGCCATTGAACCCAAAGACCGGCAATCGTCCAAAAAAGAAAAAGGGCTTGTTCCGTCTCCGGCAGGATATTCCAGGCAATATTTATTCCGCGTCGGGAATTCTGGTTCCCATGGTGCTGGTTTTTCTTTGGTGGCTCGTCACGGCAACCGGCTATGTGGAACCGTTGTTCCTGCCGGGGCCAATCCAGGTTGTCGCCGAAGGCTGGCGGCAGCTCAAAGAGGGTATCCTGATTCAGGATGCCTCCGTCAGCTTCTACCGCATTGTGGCAGGTTGGTCAGCAGCAACGGCGGTTGCCTTGCCCATCGGCATTCTCATGGGCAATTTCAGAATCATCGAGGGGTCCCTGGAGCCTCTGATTTCGACGATGCGATACATGCCGGTGGTGGCTCTTATTCCGCTTTCTATATTGTGGGCTGGAATTGGTGACCTTCAGAAGATCCTGATCCTCTTCCTCGGGACGTTTTTTCAACAAGTGCTGATGATTATGGACAATGTCAAAAACATTGACATCAATCTCATTCGAGCGGGTCAGACCCTTGGTTTCAATAACCGTGAAATTCTAAGGCGCATCGTGCTGCCGGCTGCCTCGCCGGGCATTTGGGATACCTTCAGGATCACAATCGGGTGGACATGGACCTATCTGGTCGTGGCCGAGCTTGTAGCGGCCAGCGAGGGCCTGGGGCGGCGCATCATGGATGCACAACGCTACCTCGCAACCGACACTATTTTGTTCGGAACACTGTTTATCGGCTTGCTCGGACTCCTGACCGATTACGCGTTCAAGAAATCCGGCGTAACGCTCTTCAAATGGAAGAGCGATCAAAGATGAACGACAGCAACAAGGCCTCCACGCCCAAGGTGGACATTGAAGGTGTCGGCAAGATCTTTGGCACCGGCGAGGGCGCAATCGAGGCCATCAGACGTGTTGATCTGACAGTTCATGAGAATGAGTTTGTCTCGATCGTCGGCACGTCCGGATGCGGGAAATCCACCTTGCTCAATATGGTTGGCGGACTGGACGAACCAACGTCCGGGGAAATCCTGATTGACGGGGTGCCCGTACATGGCCCCGGTCGAAACCGCGGTTTCGTCTTTCAGAGCTACAGCCTTTTCGAGTGGATGACCGTGCAGGCCAATATTCGGTTTGCACTCGAAAAGAGTGATCTTTCAAAGGCTGAGAAAGACAGGCTGGTTGGCCATTTCATTCAGGCCGTCGGCCTGTCCGGATTTGAAAATGCCTATCCCAAGCAGCTCTCGGGAGGCATGAAACAGCGTGTGGCGATTGCCAGATCTCTCGTCTACAAGCCATCGATTCTATTGATGGACGAGCCCTTTGGCGCACTTGATGCGCAAACGCGGGGCATGATGCAGGAATTGTTGTTGCAGGTCTGGGAAGACCACAAGGTCACCGTGCTGTTTGTGACGCACGATGTCGATGAAGCGATCTTCCTGGCAGACCGTGTCGTGGTGCTTGGAAGCCGACCGGGTGTCGTAAAGAGACAGCTCTCGATCGATCTGGCGCGACCGCGCAGTTTTGAGATCGTGACGGACAGAAAATTCTCCGATTACAAGCGCGAGATACTGACGGATATTCGCGAAGAAACGTTGAAGGTCATGGAACTGGAGCACACGATTGCCGACTGACGCTCGCTCCATTGCCGTCCACGACCTGTCCCGGATGTCTCGGGGAGAGATTGCCGAATTGTGCGAAAGGCCGGAGAAGGATCTCACGGGCTTCATCAAGGGCGTAAAGCCCATCATCGAAGCCGTCCGAAGTGATGGCGATGCGGCTTTGGTGCGCTACGCGAAACAATTCGACAAGGCGCAAATCACCGAGTCCGGGATTGAAGTCAGCGAAGCCGAGTTTGAGGATGCATTGGGAAAGCTCGACACCAAGCTCATGGATACGCTTCACTATGCGGCAGACAATATCAGGCGGTTTCATGAAGAGCAGTTGCCTGGCGAGATGTGGACAAAGGAAATCCGGCCGGGCGTCCTTGTCGGCGAACGGTTCACGCCGATTGAAAGCGCCGCGCTCTATTCTCCAAGGGGCAAGGGCTCATTTCCCTCCGTAACGCTGATGACAGCAATTCCTGCTGTCGTTGCGGGAGTGGATCGGCCAATCGTGCTCACGCCCGCGGGGCCGGACGGCAAGGTCGATCCCGCCACATTGGCGGCCGCACGGATTGCCGGAGTGGAACAGGTCTTCAAAGCAGGAGGTGCCGTCGCCGTGGCCGCTGCCGCATTCGGCACACAATCGGTGCCGAAGTGCCAGGTAATCGAGGGGCCGGGCAGTCCGTGGGTTGTGGCGGCCAAACGCATGCTGAGTGCCGAGATCGCATCAAATGTAAGGGCGGGTCCCACGGAGAGCCTGCTTCTCGTTGACGAAACGGCTGACACGCATCTTGCGGCGCTGGACGTGCTCATAGAAGCAGAACATGGACCCGACAGCTCCGTTTTTATCGTAACGCCTTCATCGGAGGTGGCCGACGAGATATCCAGCAAAGTACCGGACTTTTATAAACATATGAGCGCAAAACGGATTGCGTTCGCGAGAGCGGTCCTGTGCGGAAAGAACGGCGGTATTGTCGTCACCAGGGACATCCAGGAGGCATATGATTTTGTGAATACATATGCTCCCGAACATCTTCAAATCCTTTCCAAGCAACCGTTCGACCATCTGGCACGGATTCGAAATGCATCGGAAATTCTGCTGGGAGAGCACACACCGAGCTCAATCGCAAATTATGTCATGGGACCCAACGCCGTTTTGCCGACTTCGGGCGCGGCAAAATTCGGATCACCCTTGAGCGTTCATGATTTCATGAAAAGCGCGTCGATCGCCCACATCGCTCCGGCGGGATATGATGAAATGGCTGAACACACCGAGCGTTTTGCCCGTTACGAAGGATTTGATGCGCATGCGAACGCCGTCTCGCATTTGAGGCATTCCTGTTGATCGCCTGATGCTTTAACGCGCCATGGCGTGATAGTCGCCATTGGGCCGCATATCCGTTGCCGCGGCCATGCGGTTGGACATGTTGAAGAAGGATGCCGTTGCCGCGATGTCCCAGATATCGCGGTCCGAAAACCCGGCCTCGCGCAGTTTTTCGCGGTCCTCCTCGACGATCCTGTCGGGTGCTTCGGTCAGCTTCACCGCAAAGTCGAGCATGGCGCGCTGGCGCTCGTGCAGATCGGCGGCGCGATAGTTCATGACCATCTGTTCGCCGAGCGCCGGATTGCCGGACAGCTGCCGGACCGCGGCGCCATGGGCGGCCAGGCAGTAATAGCAGTGATTGACCGATGACACGGTGACGGCAATGAGCTCGCGTTCCAGCTTGCTCAATCCGGAATCGCCGAGCATCAGATCATTGTAGAACGTGCTGAAGGCCTGGAGTTTCGCCTCGTCGAAAGCATAGGCCTGCAGCACATTGGGGATCATGCCGAGCTTTTCTTGGCATTTGTCGAAATAGGCTTTGGTTTCCGCGCTGAGTTCGCCGCTGGGCGGCAGGTTCAGTGCGGTGACCGGATGCGGATCCTTGCTCATCTGAGACTCCGGTAATTTCCGAGCGGGCCGCGCATTATTCAATCGCTTCCCGTGGCAGTTCTGCTACCATCCGCCCATGGACCAAGTCCAGACTGCATTACCGGGAGAAGATCATGGGCATGCGCCGTCACCCGAAGCGTGACAAACAGATCGCCAGAGTTGCGGAAATCCTCAAAAAACAGAAAAGCCACACGATAGATCCGGATTTTTTGTTCGGCCGGGTCAGCCCCGATGATGTGGTGGTTTACCGGCCGGAATCCCTGGCGGCGGCCGCTGTCGATGCTCAACGGCAATTGCAGGCCTGGCGCGGCAAGGGCGCCTATGTGCGGGTCGCGGCCGTCGACGGCGTCGAGCTTACCGGGCGGCCGCTGACGCTGGTCACCGTCGTCGACGACAATATGCCGTTCCTGTTCGATTCCGTCATGAGCGAAATATCCACCTCGCATCGCGAGACCTTTCTGGCGGCGCACCCGATCCTCTCCGTCAGCCGGGCCAAGGGCGGCGGAGTCGACCATATCGAACTCTATGTGGCGGGAGAGGATGACGAGGACCGATCGAAGATCAGCCTGATCCAGGTTCATCTGCCGCAATTGTCGGAGCCGGTCAGCCGCGAGCTGGAGAACAATCTGCGAAAGGTGCTCGATCAGGTACACCGGGCGGTCTTCGACTGGCGGCCGATGCTGGAGAAAGTCGACAGCGTGATCGCCGAGCTGGAGGCCTCCAGCGCCTTTCACAATGTCGCCGAACGGGATGAGGCGCTGGCCTTCCTGTCCTGGCTGCGCGACGACAATTTCACTTTTCTCGGCATGCGCGAATATCATTACCGGGGAACCGGCAAACAGGCGCAGGTCGAACAGGCCGAGGCAACCGGCCTCGGCATTCTGTCCGATCCCGATGTTCACGTCCTGCGGCGCGGAACCGGCCACGTATCGACGACCCCGGAATTGCTGGCCTTCCTGCAGGGCCCGGACGCGCTGATCGTCACCAAAGCCAATGTCAAGTCGCTGGTCCACCGGCGGACCTATATGGATTACATCGGCATCAAACGCTATGACGAGAGTGGCCGCGTGACCGGCGAATTGCGTGTCGTCGGCCTGTTCACGTCGAGCGCCTATACACGTTCGGTGACCCGTATTCCGCTGCTGCGGTCGAAGGCCGATGCGGTCGTCGCAAGTTTCGGTTTCGATACCGGCAGCCATTCCGGCAAGGTTCTGCTGAACGCCCTGGAGAGCTATCCGCGGGACGAGCTGTTTCAGATCGACGTGCCGATGCTGGCCGGTTTTTGCGAGCAGATCATCGAGTTGGCGGAGCGGCCGCGGGTTCGCGTCCTGCCCCGCATCGACCGTTTCGACCGTTTCGTTTCGGTGATCGTCTATGTGCCGCGGGATCAATATGATTCGGATGCACGCGAACGGATCGGCGCCTATCTGAAAACCGTCTATGACGCACGGTTGTCGGCCTATTATCCGGCCTTTCCCGAAGGGGGCGTCGCCCGAGTACATTTCATCCTCGGGCGGTCGGCCGGCAAGACGCCGCGCGTGACCCAGGATTCGCTGGAGAACGCCGTCCAGACGATCGTCACCCGCTGGGAAGACCAGTTCGTCGCGCTGGCGGGACCGGACGGCCTTGCCCTGCACACATCGGATGCCTATCGCGACAATTTCACGCCCGAGGAAGCGGTTGAAGACCTGCCCAATTTCCTGTCCTGTTGCGACGAAAACCCGATCTGCATCGATTTTTACCAGCGCGATGGCGAGGCCAGCGATCACCTGTCGCTGAAAATCTTCCATCTCGACGAACCGGTCGAACTGTCACGCCGCGTTCCGCTGCTTGAAAATCTCGGCTTCAACGTGATCAGCGAGCAGACATTCGATCTCGCGGTCGGAGCCGATGTGACGGCCACCCGAAAGGTCATGCTGCACAATATGGAGCTGATGCATCGCGAGGGCATGGCGGTCGACCTGGCGCTGCTGGTGCATTTTCTGGACGAAGCGTTCATGTCGACCTGGTTCGGCCGGATCGACAATGACGGCTTCAACCGACTGGTGATCAATGCCGGCCTGTCGGCCCGCGAAGTGGTCGTGATGCGCGCCTATGCGCGCTATCTGCGGCAGGCCGGGATCACCTATTCCCAAGGATACATCTCCCACACGCTCAACCGCTATCCGGCGATCTCAGCCGAATTGTTCCGATTGTTCCAGACCCGCTTCGACCTGAAGGCCAGCAAGCGGAAAATCGAGCAGACGAGTGCCGAGATCATTGCCCGCATCGAGGAAGAGCTGACCCGCGTTCCGAGCCTCGACGATGACCGTATTCTGCGGCGCTACGTCAATGTGATCCAGGCAACGCTTCGCACCAATTTCCACCAGACGGAAGCTGACGGGACGCCGCGCAAGACACTGGCCTTCAAACTCGATCCGCGGGCCCTTGACGGGATTCCGGAGCCGCGCCCCTACCGGGAGATCTTCGTCTACGGCGCGGAAGTGGAAGGCGTCCATCTTCGGTTTGGCCCGATTGCCCGCGGCGGGCTGCGCTGGTCGGACCGCGCCCAGGATTACCGTACGGAGGTGCTGGGGCTGGTGAAGGCACAGCAGGTCAAGAATGCGGTGATCGTGCCGGTCGGATCCAAGGGCGGCTTCTATCCGAAGAGATTGCCGGCCAGTGGCACGCGCGACGATGTTTTCGCGGCGGGCCGCGAGGCCTACAAGACGTTCATTTCGACCATGCTTTCGGTGACCGACAACATTGTCGACGGCGCGGTGGTTCGGCCGGGAAAGACCCGTTGCCACGATGGCGAGGATCCTTACTTCGTCGTTGCCGCCGACAAGGGCACCGCGACCTTTTCCGACACCGCCAACAGCATCAGCCAGGCGCATCATTTCTGGCTCGACGACGCCTTTGCCTCGGGCGGCTCGGAGGGCTACGACCACAAGAAGATGGGGATTACGGCGCGCGGCGCCTGGGAAGCGGTGGAACGGCATTTCCGCGAGATGGATATCGATATCCAGAAAACCGAATTCACGGTTGCCGGGGTCGGCGATATGTCCGGCGACGTTTTCGGCAACGGCATGCTGCTGTCTCCGAAGATCCGGCTTGTGGCGGCGTTCGACCACCGCGATATCTTCATCGATCCCGATCCCGATTGCGCGTCCTCCTTCAAGGAACGCAAGCGGATGTTCAATCTCGGCCGATCAAGCTGGCAGGATTACGACCGGTCGGTGATGTCGAAGGGCGCGATGATCATTTCGCGCGGCGAAAAATCCGTCACCCTGACCCGCGAGGCGGCGGCGGCCATCCAACTGGGCAGCAAGGTCGCGACACCGTTTGAGATCATTACGGCGATCCTGCGCACCGATATCGATCTTCTGTGGTTCGGCGGAATCGGCACCTATGTGAAGGCGGCGGATGAGAGTGATGAGGAGGTCAGCGACCGGACCAATGATCTGGTTCGCGTGACGGCCGATGAGGTCGGCGCCCGGGTGATCGGCGAAGGCGCCAATCTCGGCGTGACCCAGAAAGGACGCATCGCCTTCAATCAGCGTGGCGGCCGCTGCAATTCCGATGCGATCGACAATTCCGCCGGCGTGAATTCCTCGGACCTGGAGGTCAATATCAAGATTGCGCTGGCCAGCGCCATGCGTGACGAGCGGCTGACGCTTGCCAACCGTAACAAGCTGCTGGAATCGATGACCGACGAGGTGGCGGCGCTGGTGCTGCGCAACAACTACCTGCAGACGCTCGCCATATCGCTGGTCGAGCGGCGCAGTGCACGGGCGACCGGCGATCTGCTGCGGCTGATGGACCGGCTGGAGGCCGATGGCCATCTCGACCGGGAAGTGGAAACCCTGCCGGATGACCAGGCGCTGGCGGAGCGGATGGTGGTCAACAAGCCGCTGACCCGCGCGGAGATCGGCGTGTTGCTGTCCTACGCCAAGATCGCGCTGTTCGACGATCTGACCAAAAGCGTGCTGCTCGATGATCCCTATTTCGAAACGGCGCTGGTGGATTATTTTCCGCAGCGCATGCACAAGAATCACGGCGTCGATATTCGCGGACATCGGCTGCGCCGCGAGATCATCGGCACGGTCCTCGCCAATGACGCGATCAATCGCGGCAGCCCGATCTTCGTCAGCCGGCTGGTCGATGCGACGGGCATGCTGCCGTCCGACATCGTCAAGGCCTATGTGATGGTGCGTGACGGTTTGAACCTGCCGGCGCTCTATGACGCCATCGATGCGCTGGACAACAAGGTTGCGGGCGATTTCCAGAACGAGCTCTATGCCGGCGTCGGACATGTGATCCAGACCGTGTCGCGATGGGCGCTGAAAACAGGCGTCAACCGCGAACCGCTCGCCGAGACGGTGGCGGCGCTGCGCAAAGCCGTCGCCGCGCTGGAATCGGCCCTGCCGTCGCTGCTGCCGGAATTCATGAAAGCGGAAAGCGAGGCCTGGTACACGCGCACCGTGGAAAGCGGTGTGGCCAAGAAGCTCGCCGGGAAACTCTGCCAGCTGCCGGCCCTGTCGCTCGTTCCGGAGATCATGCAGGTCGCCGGCCGCTCCGGAGCCGATCTCAAAAGAACCGCCAGGGTCTATTTCGATGTCAGCGACATGTTCCGCATCGGGCGCATCGATCTGGCGGCGCACCGGGCCACGATCTCCGATCATTATGAAGCGCTGGCGGTCGCCAGGAGCCTCGATGAGATCAACGCCGCCCGGCGGACGATCACCCAGACGGCGCTGGAGCAATTCGGCAAGCAGAAAGACCCGGTGGCCGCCTGGCACGGCAATGACCGGACGCGCATCGACCGCGCCCATGAGCGCATCAGCGTGTTGATCGAAGGCGGTGAGATCAATGTCGCGCGGCTGACCGTGGCGGCCGGCATGATGGGCGATGTCGCGCGCGGCCGGAACTGACGCCTGAGCAAAGGGAAAAGCCAATGACCGACACCGCCATCGCCGACGGACCAGGCCATGCCGACCGCAAGGGCATCTTCGGGTGGATGATGTTCGACTGGGCGACGCAGCCCTTCCACACGCTCATCATCACCTTTGTCTTCGCGCCCTATTTTGTCGCCTATGTCGCGGAAGATGCGGTGAGCGGTCAGGAGATCTGGGCCTATGCCACCGGGCTGGGCGGCGTCGCGATTGCCATCATGGCGCCCATATTGGGGGCGATCGCCGACGCCACCGGCCCGCGCAAACCCTGGATCCTGGCCTTTTCGGTTCTCGGCGTCGTCGGTTCGTGGATGCTCTGGTACGCCATGCCCGGTAGCGGCAGCGTCGGTCTCGTCATGCTGGCGTTCATCATCGGGCTCTTCGGCATGGAGTTTGCGGCCGTTTTCAACAATGCGATGATGCCCAATCTGGTGCCGCGATCGCGGCTGGGACGCCTGTCGGGCTCGGCCTGGGCGCTCGGCTATGTGGGCGGCATCGTGTCGCTGATCATCGTGCTGGGATTTCTGGCCGCGCAACAGTCCTCCGGCAAGACATTGTTGGGCCTTGAACCGCTCTTCGGACTCGATCCGGAAACCCACCAGGGTGACAGGGCATCGGGTCCGCTGACGGCCCTGTGGTACGTCGTTTTCGTCCTGCCGATGTTCTTGTATACGCCGGATGCATCGAAACGCGTTGCGGCCAAGGGCGCGGTGATCCGGGGATTGAAGCATCTCGGACAGACATTGCGGGCTCTGCCGGGCCAGAAAAGCTATTTTAGCTATCTGATTTCCAGCATGTTCTACCGGGACGCCCTGAATGCGCTGTATGCGTTTGGCGGCATTTATGCCGCCGGGGTGCTCGGCTGGACGACCATCAAAATCGGTGTTTTCGGGATTCTCGCGGCATTGACCGGTGTGGTGGGCGCATGGGTTGGCGGGCAGATCGACGACCGGTTCGGACCGAAAACGGTGGTGACGACGGGAATCGTCCTGCTGTTCCTTTGTTGTCTTCTGGTGGTATCGACGTCACCCAGCGAGGTATTGTTCATAACGGTTGGCAGCGCCGCCGAGCCCTCCGGACTGCCCGATATCGCGTTCTACATAGCCGGGTGTGTCATCGGCGCCGCCGGCGGTGCCTTGCAGGCGGCCTCGCGGACACTTCTGGTCGATCAGGTCCCGGCTGGCAAGATGACGGAGGCATTCGGCCTTTACGCCCTGTCGGGCAAGGCGACGATGTTTATCGGACCGCTGCTGATCGCCCTGGCGACCGGGTGGTTCGACAGTCAGAGACTGGGGGTCACGCCGATCCTACTGCTGTTTGCGATCGGCATCGTGCTGCTGCCGCTGGTCAGGAGCAGGCACGGCGAGGCCTGATCCAACGACAACGCGCTAATGGCGAAAGTGTCGTGTCCCGGTGAAGATCATGGCGATGCCGGCTTTGTCCGCGGCCTCGATCACCTCGTCGTCGCGCATCGATCCGCCGGGCTGGATCACCGCCGTCGCGCCGGCCTCGACTGCCGACAACAGACCGTCGGCGAAAGGGAAAAAAGCGTCCGAGGCGACAACCGAGCCTCTTGTTTCGGGCTCGGACAGCCCGCGGGAGGCGGCGGCATCCTCAGCCTTGCGCGCGGCGATGCGCGATGAGTCGACGCGGCTCATCTGGCCGGCGCCGATGCCGACCGTCGCACCGCCCCTGGCATAGATGATGGCGTTGGATTTGACGTGTTTGGCGACACGGAAGGCGAATTTCAGATCGTCTGTTTCCGTGGCGGTCGGTGAGCGCGCCGTCACGACCTTGCAATCGAGATCGTCGATGACGGCATTGTCGCGCGACTGTATCAGCAACCCGCCGGCGACCGTTTTCGCGGCAAGGCCGGCGGCACGCGGATCGGCCAGCCGGCCGGTCGTCAGCAGTCTGAGGTTCTTCTTGCCGGCAATGATGTCGCGGGCGGCCGGCGTCACATCGGGCGCGATGATCACTTCGGTGAAGATTTTGATGATCTCGCCCGCGGCCGCCTCGTCCAGGGTCCGGTTGAACGCGATGATGCCGCCAAAGGCGGAAACCGGATCGCAGGCCAGGGCCTTTTGATAGGCCTCGGCGAGGCTGTTGCCGATGGCGACACCGCAGGGATTGGCATGTTTGATGATGGCGCAGGCGGCGCCGGCCTGCGGTTCGAATTCGCTGATCAGTTCGAAGGCGGCGTCGGTATCGTTGATATTGTTGTAGGAAAGCTGCTTTCCCTGATGGAGCGTTGCCGTTGCGACACCGGGACGATCCGATCCGGTGACGTAGAAGCCGGCGGTCTGGTGCGGGTTCTCGCCATAGCGCATCACATCCTTCAGGGTTCCGGCGAGAGCCCGGTGCCGGGGGGTTTCGCAATTCAGTTCGCCGGCAAACCAGTTGGATATGGCGGCGTCATAGGCGGCGGTTCGCGCATAGGCCTTTGCCGCCATATCCTGCCGGAACGCGTAGGTCAGGGCTCCGCCGCCAGCTTCCAGTTCGGCCTCCAGGCGCGGGTAATCCGCCGCGTCCGTGATCACCGTGACATAGGCATGGTTCTTGGCCGCGGCGCGGATCATGGCAGGACCGCCAATATCGATATTCTCGATTGTGGTCGGATAGTCTTCGCCGGCTTTCGTTACCGCTTCGAACGGGTAGAGATTGATGACGGCGATATCGATCGGCACGATGGCGTTGGCCTCCATGGCAGCGCGATGCCGGTCATCGTCACGGATCGCCAGAAGGCCGCCATGGACGGCGGGATGAAGGGTCTTGACCCGCCCGTCCATGATCTCGGGAAATCCGGTCAGGTCCGACACATCGCGCACGGGCAGTCCCGCTTTGCTGATGGCGCGGGCTGTGCCGCCGGTCGAAACAAGCTCGATCCCACGATCGCTCAGGGATTGCGCCAGGGCGGCAAGACCCGTCTTGTCGGATACGGAGATGAGGGCGCGGCGCGGTCTGACGAGATCCGGCGCGGGGACATGTGCGGAGGAAACGGCCATCATGTGGTTCCTGAAGCGTTCGGCTGGAAACGATGACCGCCTAACACAGTGCGGTGCAATATCAAACCGCCGCCCGGCTTTTGCAGTATTTTCGAAAGCCGGGTGCCGGCCTCAGATCCCAGCCTTGGGAACGGAACGAACCAGCGACCAGCTGACATCCGAAATCTGCGAGATGTAGAAACTCAGGACGATCTGCGAGGCGCGCCGCGGGCCGGCGAGGTCGGCAAAGAAGATATCCTCCTCGATATCGGCACCGATATCGGGGGAGTAGAAGGTCCAGAACTCGCCGTCGCTGGCGGTCAGCACGATGTCATTCTTGAGGTCCCGAGAGAGGGTGATCTTGGGATGGATGTGAAAGCGGATCGTTGCCGGCGTGTTCTTGGCGATTGCCAGCGTATGGCGCGTGGATTTGGCGAGGCGATCGCGGCCCGACACGACATTTCCCTCGGCGCTCAACTGGATCGATCGTTCGTGGATCAGGCCGAACTGCTCGGCAAAGCCGTCATGTTTGGCGATAAAACCCTGGCGCCCGGCTTCATCGTCCCGCCGTTCCACCTCAACCGTCTCCGGGCCGCCGATAATAACCGGACCGAGGAATGAGGAATTCGACACCCTGGCCGACGAAGTGTCGTCCACGGTCAGGGTCGAATGGGCGGCCGTGGTCCGGGCCAGCCGGCCATAACGCGGCTGGAAATAGCTCGGCGCGCCGCAATTGACCACATAACGGTTGCGGCCGCAGGACATTTCGAAGGACAGGCAGCCGGCATGGGCGGTCGTCGACAATTCACCGGCCGGCGGCGGGCCGGTATCGGCAATGACGACGGTGTTGCGGGCGGACAGCCTCTGATAATTCATCTGTGGGGTGAGGCGCAGCGGCTCGCCGGCCGACTCGTCGTAGCGCAGGACCGACAGGAGCCGGTCGGCCGGCTGGGCGGTGGCGCCGTTGAACAGCGCCAGCGTTCCGTCGGTGTGGCGGAAGAACCGGAGGGCCTGGAACATCCGGTCGATGCTGGAAACAAGTCCCTTTGGCGGCGTGTGGCCGAGATTGAGATAGGTCTGGCGCAGCGGCAGCAGATCCGCCAGGATGGTCATCGCAACTTGCGGGTTTCTCGATACATGGCCGCCATCGGGCAGGATCTGTTTTTCCAGCTCCAGGTCGAGACTGCGGGCCGCCGCCTTGATGGCCGCCGGGCTGGCGGGCATGGCCAGGGTCGCCATGGCCAGCGCCAGATGGACGCGGAACCGCTTCTCGCCTTCGCGCATCACGGGCGCGACGCGGCGAAGATAGCGGGTCTGTTGGGCAAGACTCTTGATGAAGCGCTTGTAGAAACCGCGATCCTGGTTCTTCAGGATGATCGGAGAATGGGACAGCCAGGCGAGGATGCGCTGTGCCGTGACATTGGGGTCCCAGGCCGCGCCCGCCCGTCTTTTGCCCCAGATGCCGATCCAGTCCTCCGTCAGCGATTTGGCGTCGTCGAAGGCATCCTGATTGTTGGCCGCGCGCAGATGCCGCATCCAGCGAAAACTGTGCAGCGCCTCGTCAAAACCCAGCGACGGTCCGATCAGCAGGAAGGGCGACTGACCGTCGGTT
This sequence comes from Rhizobiaceae bacterium, assembly GCA_028279875.1. Classification (GTDB taxonomy): domain Bacteria; phylum Pseudomonadota; class Alphaproteobacteria; order Rhizobiales; family Rhizobiaceae; genus Hoeflea_A. The sequence continues at coordinate 24,270 of JANQMU010000113.1, read as the reverse complement.
TCCAGCACCCGGCCGGCGAGCGGAAAACGTCCGGTATGGATTTCGTAGGCGATATAGGGATCGGCAATGCGCAAATCGGTAGGCGCCACCACCAGCCGGTCCGGCGGGGTGCCGAAAATGCGCCAGGTGGTGACACGTCCCATCGACAATTGACGCGAGACGCGCCGCCAGGTCTCGCGAAAATATAACGGCACAATGTGCCGGAATTGCAATAAAACTGCCGACAAACCCTGTCCCCGTTACCCCGCGCGCGGGGAGCCCACGGCGCGACTATAACACAAGAAAAAATGGCGATCAGTCATTTAATTGCTCGCTCAACAGTCAGGATACCCGCGCGATTACACTGGCAAAAAAGCCGTCGAGTCCGGCCATTACCGGATTGTCCTCAGGCAGCATGTCGGGTGTCGTGCGGATGTCACCCTCGGCCGTCACGGCCTGTTCCAGACCCGGCCAATCCGCCGGGTCGACTGGGCTTCTTGCGATGTCGGAGCGGACGTCAAGAACCCGCCGAATCAGGTCCTCGCCTTCCATCGGATCGAGCGAGCAGTTCGAGAAAACCACACGGCCGCCGGGCCGCACCATGCCGATGGCCTTCAGCAGCATGCGTTCCTGCAAATCGGCCAGCTTGTCGATATCGGCCGGGGTCTTTGTCCAGGGAATATCGGGGTGGCGCCGCACGGTGCCGGTGGAGGAACAGGGTACGTCGAGCAGGATGCCGTCAAACGGCGTTTCCGGCGCCCATGTCAGGATGTCGGCCTGCACGATATCGGCCTTCAGCCGCAGCCGGTCAAGATTGTCCGCCAGGCGTTTCAGGCGATTTTTCGACAGATCGACAGCCGTGACCGTCGCGCCGGCGGCCGCGAGCTGGGCGGTCTTGCCGCCCGGCGCGGCGCAAAGATCGGCGATCCGTTGGCCGCCGACATCGCCGAACAGCCGGGCCGGTATGGAGGCGGCGGCATCCTGAACCCACCAGGCGCCCTCCGCGAAGCCGGGCAGCGCAGTGACCGGCCCGTCCAGGCGGGCGATGCGCACGGAACCGGTCGGCAGGACCACGCCGCCCAGCCGGGCCGCCCAGGCGGCCGGATCGGATTTGACCGTGAAATCGATCGCCGGCTCCGTGGCATGTGCCTGCAACAGGGCTTCCGTCCGGTCGCCATAGGCTGCCTGCAGCCTTTCCGCAAACCAGCCGGGCGCGTTGACGGTCGAAGACCGAAGCACCGGCATGATGTGCGCTTTCTCGCGAGTCATGCGGCGCAGGACAGCGTTGACCAGCGATGCAAACCGCCGGGCGCGGGGATCGCGCATCGCCTGTTCGACGGCGATATCGACCGCAGCGTGATCGGGGATGTCGAGATAGAGGATCTGCGTCGCCGCGACATGCAGAATGTGCGTGAGAGACCGGGCGCCGTCCGGCAGCGGCCTGTCCACCAATCGGCCGATAAAGGCCTCGATCAGCGGCCGGTGCCGCAAGGTGGCGAGCAGGATCGCCTTGACCAGCGCCTGGTCGGGGGCCGAGAGATCGCGAAACGCCCGGTTGCCATTGACCGGGTCGAGCAGGCCGTCGAGCGAGACGCGCCGGTCGACCACGGCGGCGAGCAGCCTTGCCGCCGCCTGCCGGGCCTGCAAGCCTGGTTTTCCGGACTTTTTTTGCGGTGGCGAGGCCGTGCGCGCCGCCGACGGACGGCTGCCGGATGGGCTCAAGACCACGGTCCCTTGGGCGTCTGGCGACCGGGATTGCGGCCCCATGGTCCGCTTTCGCCGCCTCGATCGCCGCCATGCCGCCGGGATGGGCGCGCCGGTTCCGGCCGGGCGGCGCGGTTGAATTCGCCGGCCATGTCGCGCAGCGCGGCAATGCGGTTTTCCGTGGCCGGGTGGGTTGAAAACAACCCGTCCATGCGCTGGCCGGACAGCGGGTTAATGATGAACATATGGGCGGTCGCCGGATTGCGCTCGGCGTCCTCATTGACGATCTTTCGGGTACCGCCAGCAATCTTGCCGAGCGCCGAGGCCAGCCAGAGCGGATTGCCGCAGATTTCCGCGCCGCCCCGGTCGGCCGAATACTCGCGGGTCCGGCTGACGGCCATCTGAACCATTGCCGCCGCCAGCGGCGCCAGCAGCATCGCGGCAAGAACGCCGACAATGCCCAGCGGATTGTTGCGGCCGCCACGGAAGAAAAAGGCGAAATTGGCAAGCATGGTGATCGCCCCGGCAAGGGTTGCCGTGATCGTCATCGTCAGCGTGTCGCGATGCTTCACATGGGCCAGTTCGTGGGCCATCACACCGGCAACCTCTTCATGGCTTAGCCGGGCAAGCAATCCGGTCGTCGCCGCGACGGCTGCGTTTTGCGGGTTTCGGCCGGTGGCGAAGGCGTTGGGCTGGTCATTCTTGATCAGATAGACCTTCGGCATCGGCAATTCGGCGCGCTCGGCCAATTGCCTGACAATGCCGTAATATTCCGGCGCCGTCGCGGCATTGACCTCGACCGCGTGATGCATGCGCAGCACCATCTTGTCGGCGTTCCAATAGGAAAAAAGGTTCATGAGCGCGGCGATGACAAGCGCGATCATCATGCCGCCCGTCCCGCCGATCATGAAACCGATCGCCATGAACAGCGCAGTCATGAAGGCCAGCAGCATTGCAGTTCTGACCATATTCATGGCATTCACTCCAACTCGATATCCTTTCTGTGTTCCCCTATATGATGGGGAGTCCAGGCTGGCAATTCAATGTGAACCGGAGCAGGGCGACATGACCAGAGATAGGGACAAACCGGTTGCGGCGGCCGATGGCGGGCCCACGGATGCGGCCGCCGACCGGCGCCGTTCCGATGCGCTGCCGGCGGCAGCCCGCCGGGCGCTTGAGGAAGCCGAAGCCCGGCGCCGGAAACAGGCCGGCAAAGCCGATCCGCCACGGGAAATCGGCGGGCGGGGCGGCAAGGATCCGGCCCGGTTCGGTGATTGGGAGATCGATGGCCGCGCCATCGACTTCTAGAACAACCCGCTCTGGGCGTCCGGCAGCGGAGGCTTAAGACTTCGTTCAGCATTTTGCTAAAATCCCGAATGTTCATGCGGCAAAGCATGCACCGTTAACGCTTGTTCAAATCCACGACCCTATCGTCGGCAGGTGCAGATAGTGTTGCGTCCGCGTCGTGGGCGAACAGCCACCGATCTGCCGCTCTGACTGTGTTTCAAAGTGCATTTGCGACGTGATGCGACATGATATTCAGCACAAATACGTTCAAACGATCCGCACAGGTGTGGCGTGCGTCAACTGCGGTAATGGTGTGATGGGCACCATTGCCGCATTATTTTTCAATCGGCCCGGACGGGCCGGCGGACACCGATCGGATACGGCAACCCGGCGCAGCCATGACATGATGGCGACCGGTGGGGTGGTTGCAGTGCGGTGGTTTGGGTCCGGCGCATTTTCCAGGTCTTATCCCCATGGACTCCCATCTTTACAGAACGCTCCTCTCACGGTTTCACCAGGATAAAAGCGGCAATTTCGCCGTCAGTTTTGCGCTCGCCGCCACCGTGATATTCATGGCCGCCGGGCTGGCTGTCGACTATTCGAGATCGCTCGGAACGAAAACCCGGATCAACAACGCGCTGGATGCGGCATCGCTGGCCACCAGCCGGGCGCTGTCCATCGGTGAAATCGGCACGACGGGAAAGGATGCGGAGAATTATTTCAAGGCCGTGTTTGCCGCCAATGTCGGTGATGACAGCTTTGATTCCGGCACCTATACGCTGAAAAGCTTCAAGCTCAACACAAATACGCGAACGGTTTCGGCCGAAATCAGCGTCGACCAGCCGCTGACGTTTTTGCGGGTTGGCACAGGGCGGCCGACACAGAGTGTGGCGAGCTATTCAGCGACAAGTTACGGCATCGGATCCATCGAGGTCGCCATGGTTCTGGACGTAACCGGCTCGATGGGTTCGGGAACGGGCAGCAAACTGCAAAGCCTGAAGGATGCGGCGACGCTGGGGATCACCGAATTGCTGAAGGCCAATACGGCCACGGACGAGAATGTCCGTATCAGCCTTGTTCCCTATGATTTCGGGGTCAATGCCGGCGTGCTGGCGAAATATGTGTATCCCGATTACGACGAGGCAGAGAGCGATGCGCCCGTCTATGATGCCAGTTTCGCAGCCGGATATGACGTGGATACCTTCCAGGCGCCTTACAAGACGAACTGCTACTATACGCAAAACGAGGACCGTTCACCGGCATTCCAATATGCCCGATACGACGGAGCGGGCTATGAAGGCCTGCTGATGAATGCGGTTTTTTCGGGGAGCCGTGATCGTCGTATCGGCGGCGAAGGCCTTCTGCGACCCGTTCACCACAAGACCTATACCTGTTTTCTGCCGACGGATTTCATCGTCGAAGACGATGGCACCAATGTCGACAATTGTGCCACCGACCGAAAGGCGCCGAAGTCAAGCGGGCTGACATCCTATCAATACACGGATGAAAATCCCTCCAAGGGCATGATCAGCCGGGATTCGCGCCTCGACCGGCAGGCGCATTACCACTATTCCAGATATTATTATTATCGCTGCCCGAGCTCGCCCCTGGTGACGCTGACCAGCAATGAAACAACGTTGAAAAATGCCATCAGCGGGCTTTCCGGGGGCGGCTTTACGGCCGGTCATATCGGTCTTCAGTGGGCCTGGTACACGCTGTCGCATAAATGGGCCGGCTATATTGACGGAACCGCATCCGACCCCGGCGACATGGATACGGATGACGATCTCGCCAAATTCATCATTCTGATGACGGACGGGGATTTCAATACGGCCTATGCAGGAACGAATTCCAGCAAAATCACAAAACAGAGCAAGCGGTCGAAAAACCATACCGACAAGCTCTGCACCAATATCAAGGCCGCCGGAATCAAGATTTTCACCATCGGTTACAAGACATCCGGTGCAGCGGACACGATGCTGGCGAGTTGCGCGTCACCGGATGAGGGAAACTTCACCTATTCCTATGAACCCGACACGGCCAGCGAACTGGCGGGAACCTATGCGGCGATCGTCGGTATGATCCGGACCATTCGTCTAACCGAGTAATTCCGGTTTTGAAGGCTTGCCATCTGGTCATACGGATGTCCTGCGGTGTGTCGCATCGGCAGGCCGCAGGACTCAGTGCCTGGAAAAAGACCAGTTTTCCAGTTGATTACCGTCATCACTAAGAATCTATCGGTCCGTTTAAGTTCATTTAAATCCTGATCTTCTAAAATCGATCGTGACATGCCGGTCGGGGTGCGCAATCGCGCCGAATCGGTATGTGGCCGGCTGCTTCACTGGGCCGAAGCGCGCCTGCCGCACACTGCTTGTGTTGTCGATCTGATGGGAAGACGATGATGAACGCACCAAAACGGGCACCCTTATTGCGCCGATTCCTCCGGGACAGGCGCGGCAATTTCGGGATCGCATTCGCATTCACCTCCGTGGCGATTTTTCTCTCCGTCGGGCTGGCGGTGGATTTTTCCCGCTCCATCGGTGAAAAGACCCGCGTCAACAATGCGCTGGACGCGGCATCCCTGGCGACGGCGAGGGCGATTTCCATCGGCGAAATCTCGACCAAGGGCAATGCCGCGGAGAATTATTTCAAGGCCATATTCGCTGCCAATCTCGGCGTCGACGATCTGAGCGCCAGCGACTACACCGTGAAAAATTTCAAGATCGACACGGCCAATCAGACGGTTTCGGCCAATGCTGATTACGACCAGTCGCTGACATTCCTGCGTGTCGGATCGGGCCAGACAACGCAGGTCGTCGCCAGCAATTCGGCAGCCAGCTACGGGATCGGCGATATCGAGGTGGCGATGGTCGTCGACGTTACCGGGTCGATGGCCGGCTATAATATCGCGTCGCTGAAATCGGCGGCAACGCTGGGCGTCAAGGAGCTGCTGAGCGCGAATACGGATACGGACGAAAATGTGCGCATCAGCCTCATCCCCTACAGCGATTCGGTCAATGCCGGGCCGCTCGCCGATTATGTCTATCCGGACTACAAATATTCCAAGAGCAACGCGCCGGTCTATGACACAAGCTTTGTCGGGACGGTCAAGGGCGCACCCTATGATGTGGAAAAACACCTTGAAAGCTACGGGGCGGAATGCACGACCAACAAGAAGGGCAAGGTCAACTGCAAGGACATTCCGTCCGGTTTCATCGTCAAGAAAAACGGTAAGAGGGAGGACAGTTGCGCGACGGACCGCAAGGCGCCGTCAAGCGGCAAGTCCTATCAATATACGGACGCCAATCCTTCCAAGGGGATGATCAGCCGCGATTCGCGCCTTCCGAAGAAATCGTGCACGAGTTCGAAGATCGTGCCCCTGACCAGCAACAAGAAGACGCTGGACAAGGCGATCGGCAAGCTTTCCACCGGCGGGTGCACCGCCGGCCATATCGGCCTGCAATGGGCCTGGTACACGATATCCAGCAACTGGGCCGATTACATGGCATCGGGCTCCAAGCCGGACGACCTGGCGACCAATGACAAGCTGGCAAAATATATCATCCTGATGACGGACGGCGCCTTCAATACGGCCTATGCCGGAACCTCTTCGAGCAAAGTGGGATGCGCCAAAAGCACGCTCTCGAAGAACCATACGGCGGCGCTGTGCAAGAATATCAAGGCGGCCGGCATCAAGATCTTCACGATCGGCTTCGGCACATCAAGCTCAGCCGACAAAATGCTCAAGGCCTGCGCATCGCCCGATGAGGGGACGCTGACCTATGCCTATGAGCCCGACAGCGCCAGCGAGCTCAAGGACACCTACAAGCATATTGCCAGCCTCATACAGAGCCTGCGCCTGACGCAGTAGCGCGCGCCGATACGCTACGTCTTGTTCTGACGGTTTTCGATCAGATCGTCGACGACCGCCGGCTCGGCCAGGGTCGAGGTGTCGCCGAGGGTTGAATAATCGTCCTCGGCGATCTTGCGCAGGATGCGCCGCATGATCTTGCCGGACCGGGTCTTGGGCAGGCCCGGCGAGAACTGGATCTTGTCGGGCGAGGCGATCGGCCCGATTTCCTGACGCACATGTTTGACCAGAGCGGACCGCAGCTTGTCGCTGCCCTTCTGACCGGCCATCAAGGTGACGTAGCAATAGATGCCCTGCCCCTTGATGTCATGCGGATAGCCAACCACGGCGGCCTCCGAGACGCTGTCATGGGAGACGAGTGCCGATTCCACTTCCGCCGTGCCCATCCGGTGGCCGGAGACATTGATGACGTCATCGACCCGGCCGGTGATCCAGTAATAGCCGTCCTTGTCGCGGCGGCAGCCATCGCCGGTGAAATATTTGCCCTTGTAGGTGGAAAAATAGGTCTGGATGAAGCGCTCATGGTCGCCATAGACCGTGCGCATCTGGCCGGGCCAGGAATCGATGATGCACAGATTGCCTTCCGTTGCGCCGTCAAGCACATGGCCGTCGCCGTCGACAAGCTGCGGCTGGATGCCGAAGAAGGGCCGCGTCGCCGAACCGGCCTTCAGATCGGTGGCGCCAGGCAGCGGCGTGATCAAAATGCCGCCGGTCTCCGTCTGCCACCAGGTGTCGACGATCGGGCATTTTTTGTCGCCGACAATGTTGTAATACCATTCCCAGGCTTCCGGGTTGATCGGCTCGCCGACGGTGCCGAGCGTGCGCAGGGATTTGCGCGAGGCGCGGGTGACATAGCCGTCACCGGCACCCATCAGGGCACGGATGGCGGTGGGGGCGGTGTAGAAGATATTGACCTGGTGCTTGTCGACCACATCCCAGAAGCGGCCGGCATCGGGATAGTTCGGCACGCCTTCGAACATCAGGGTCGTCGCGCCATTGGCCAGCGGGCCGTAGACGATATAGGAATGCCCCGTCACCCAGCCGACATCGGCCGTGCACCAGTAAATGTCTCCGGGGTGGTAATCGAAGACATATTCATGGGTCATAGAGGCGTAGACGAGATAACCGCCCGTGGTGTGGAGCACGCCCTTCGGCTTGCCGGTCGAGCCGGACGTATAAAGGATGAAGAGCGGATCTTCCGCCTTCATCTTCGCCGGCGGGCAATCCGGCTTGGCGGTTGCGATCGCCTGATGATACCAGATATCGCGGTCTTCGAACCAGCCTGTCTTGGCGCCGGTGCGGCGCACGACCAGAACGTTCTTGACGACGACTCCGTCTTTGCCGGCGATTTCGATGGCCTTGTCGGTGTTTTCCTTCAGCGGTATCGGCCTGCCGCCGCGCAGTCCTTCATCGGCGGTGATGACGAAGGTGGAATCGCAGTCGACGATACGGCCCGCCAGGGCGTCCGGCGAAAAGCCGCCGAAGACAATCGAATGGATGGCGCCGATGCGGGCGCAGGCCAGCATCGCATAGGCCGCCTCGACGATCATCGGCATATAGATGGTGACGCGGTCGCCCTTCTTGACGCCGTGGGTCTTCATCACATTGGCAAGCCGGCAGACCTTGTCATAGAGCTCGTTATAGGTGACCTTCTTGTCGTCATAGGGGTTGTCGCCCTCCCAGATGATCGCCACCTGGTCGCCGCGCTTCTTCAAATGCCGGTCAATGCAATTATAGGAGACATTGGTGACGCCGTCCTCGAACCATTTGATCGAGACCTTGCCGTCGAAGGAGGTGTTCTTGACCTTGGTATAGGGTTTGAACCAGTCGATCCGCTTGCCGTGTTTTTTCCAGAATTTCTCCGGGTTGCGGGTGCTCTGCCGGTACCAGTCGAGATAGGTATCATTGTCGATCAGCGCGCGCTTCCGGGCGGCCTTGAGCACCTTGTGGGTCTTGGTGAGCATACGTTCCTCCTTGGATGACTGCCGGAAACGGACGCCGATGCCTGACGGGCGTCCCCTCGCGATATTTCCGGGCCATTAATAGCAGTTGTTTTTGTCCGGGCAATAAGACCTTGGACTTGCATGACCGATCTTTGCGATCTCATTGCATTTGCGCCGGAACGGCGTTATAGAGATCGCCGAATTCCCGGAAAACATGTGGTGATACCCACGGCCCGCGCTCCCGGAGCGGGCGGACAGGAGAAATCTATCCATGGCTCAAACATTGCTCATGCCGAAAGCGACGGCCGTCTGGCTTGTCGACAATACCGCCCTGACATTCGACCAGATCGCGCAGTTCTGCGCCCTGCACACGCTCGAGGTCAAGGCGATCGCCGATGGCGAGTCGGCGCAGGGGATCAAGGGTCTCGATCCGATCCAGACCGGCCAGCTTTCCCGCGACGAGATCGCCAAGGCCGAGGCCGATCCAAGCCACAAGCTGAAACTATCGAGCCCCAAGGTCCACGTGCCGGAACTCAAACGCAAGGGGCCGCGCTATACGCCGGTGTCGAAGCGCCAGGATCGTCCGAATGCGATTTTATGGCTGGTGCGCAACCATCCCGAATTGCGTGATGCGCAGATTTCGCGGCTTGTCGGCACGACGAAATCGACCATCGAGCAGATCCGCGAGCGGACCCACTGGAACTCGGCCAATCTGACGCCGCTCGATCCGGTGACGCTGGGGCTCTGCACCCAGATCGACCTGGATCTCGAAGTTGAAAAGGCCGCCAAGGAGCGCCCAAGCGAGGTGATCGCGCGCGAAGACGAAACGCTGCTTCCGGCCAAGGAAACGGAGACCTTTTCGCTGGAGCCGGCACCGGCGGCGCCCAAGGAAGAAGAGACGATCGACGCCGATGCGGTTTTCGCCAAGCTCAATTCGCTGAAGACCGACAAGCCGGACGAGCCGACGGAACAATAGGTCATCGGGCGAAAGAGCACGCTATTTTGACGACCGCGCTGTCCGTCGGGATGGCGCGGTTTTTTCATGGGTGCGCCGCGGGGGAATCGGCCGCGCTTGACTCTTGGCGGGGTTTTTGGAATCTATAATAGAACAAAACAGGAACATATGGATGAGAACATGCGGGGCAACCGGCAGCATATGGAGGCATTGCGGGCCGCTGTCGCACGGGTCGACAAGCGTCATGCCTCCTTTCTGCCCGGCATTCGGCTGAAAGACGGCGATGGCCTCATCCGTTTCGGCATCCCGGCAATGGATGATGTGTTCAAAGACGGGTTTGCGATCTGCGCCCTGCATGAGGTGCGCTGTTCGCTGACCCGCGACATCGGCGCGGCGACGGGCTTTCTGGCCGGGCTGCTGGCCGGATGCATGGGGCAGGGCCGCATCGCCTGGATCCGCGACCCGGCCTGCCATCTCGATGGCGGCCGGCTCTTCCCGGCCGGACTGTCGATGTTCGGGCTCGATCCGGCACGGCTGCTGATGGTGCATCCCACCGATCTCAAGACGGCCCTGTGGGCCGGCGACGAGGCAGCGAAATGCAAGGATCTGGCGGCTGTCGTCCTCCATGTGAAGGGCAATCCGTCATGCTTCGACATGACGGCGACGCGCCGGCTGATGCTCAAGGCGCATCATAACGGCCTGTTCGTCTGCGTCCTGCGGCAGGGCGGCGAGGAGGAGGCCAGTGCGGCAGCGACCCGCTGGCATGTCCGGGCGGTGCCCTCGGGTATCGATTCCGATCTTGAAAACGGCATAGGGCTTTTGCGGCTTGGCCTTGTGCTTGAACGCAACCGCAATGGGCGGACGGGGCAGTGGACCATTGCATGGAACCAGCAAAGACAAGAGTTTGAACATGTCCCAACGGATCATGTCGATCGCTCTGCCGCATCTTCCGACCGACCGGATGGCGCGCCGCAAATGGGGCAGGTCGTGGCGTTCAAACGGGCGTCCTGACGACCCGCCGCTCGCCGCCCTTGCCCGGATCAAGAATGCCGTACGTCTTGTCGCCGTCGACGAGACCGGCCTCAGGGCCGGCCTGCGCACGGGCCAGACGCTGAGCGATGCGCGGGCGCTGATCCCGGATCTCGACGGTTTCGATCATGACCCGGATGCCGATGCGGCGCTTCTGTCGGCGATTGCCGCCTGGTGCGACCGCTACACGCCGCTGGTGGCGCTGGAAAACCTGGCGGACACCGTCGCCGGCGGCTGTGCCGGGTTCTTTCTCGACATTTCCGGCTGCGCCCATCTTTTCGGCGGCGCGGAGGCGATGCTCGACGATATTCTCGGCCGCCTGCGCAATGCCGGGTTTCTGGTCGGCGCCGCCATTGCCGACACGCCGGGCGCGGCCTGGGCCTTTGCCCGCTACGGCGACAGGACCGTCATCGCGCCGGGCGCCCATAAGACAGCCCTGCTCGATCTGCCGCTGGCCGGCCTTCGCCTCGAACTGGAACTGCTGGACATGCTCAGGAAACTCGGCCTGCGCACCATCGGATGTATCGCGGACCTGCCGCGCGCGCCCCTTGCCGCCCGCTTCGGCAGCGACCTCCTGCGGCGGCTCGACCAGGCGCTGGGGCGCGAGGACGAGGCGATATCGCCACGCTTGCCGGTGCCCGAATTGTCCTGCGAGCGCGCCTTTGCCGAACCGATCGTCCTGCAGGCGGATATTGAAAGAACGGCGGCGCATCTGGCCGGTGTGCTGAGGCCGGGCCTCGATACGCGGCAGCTCGGTGCCCGGGAACTGGAACTGAAACTGTTTCGTGTCGACGGCCATGTGGTGTCGATCCGGGTGCGCGCGGCAAGCCCGGTCTATACCGTGCCGCGGATCGTCATGCTGTTTCAGGAACGCATTGCCGGGTTTCACGAGGATCTCGATGCCGGCTTCGGGTTCGATCTCGTGCGCCTCAATGTCCTTGAGAGCGAAGCGCGGCAGAATGAGCAGGCGGATTTGACCGGCGATGCCGGACGGGGCGAGGCCTTCGGCAATCTTGTCGACAAGCTAGGCGCCCGTCTCGGCATGGACCGGGTACAGCGCTTCATGGCCGCCGATACCCATATCCCGGAACGCAGTTTCGGCCTGCTGCCGGAAGCGGCGGACCAGAGCGGCGCGCAGGACCTTTTGTGGGGTATTGCGCGCCGCGCCGACGGTAAAGACGGACCGGTCGTCCTCAGCCGCCCCATCGTGCTGTTCAACAGGCCGGAGCTGGTCGAGGCCATTGCCGAAGTGCCCGACGGGCCGCCGATCCGGTTCCGCTGGCGCCGCTCGCTCTACCGGATCGCCCGCTCGGAAGGGCCGGAGCGCATTGCCTGCGAATGGTGGCGGGACGGTCGCGGCGGCCACAGCCGGGACTATTTTCGCGTCGAGGACGATGAAGGCTACCGGTTCTGGATTTTCCGCCAGGGGCTTTTCGAGCGGGAGACCCGGCATCCCAAATGGTTCATGCATGGGCTGTTTGCGTGATGCATGGCGATACCGGCTATGTCGAGCTTGCCGCGACGACCAATTTCTCGTTTCTGCGGGGCGCTTCGCATCCGGAGGAAATGGTGGTCGAGGCGGCAAGGCTGGGGCTTGACGGCATCGGTGTCACCGACCGCAATTCCCTTGCCGGCGTCGTCCGGGCGCATATGGCGGCAAAGGAAGCGAAACTCCCTTTCGCGCCCGGCTGCCGGCTGGTCTTTGCCGACGGCACGCCGGATATTCTCGTCTGGCCGCGCGACCGGGCGACCTATGGGCAATTGTGCGAGCTTCTGACCCTTGGCAAGCGGCGGGCGCCGAAGGGCGAATGCCATCTGGCGCTCGATGATCTGATGCAACATGGTGAAGGCCTGCTCATGGCGGTCGTGCTGCCGCCGGTTCTGCCGCTGCCGGAACCGGCCTGTCTTGAGACCCTTGCCCGCCGGTTCGAAGGCGATGTCTATCTGGCCGCCGCCTGGCGCTACGATGCCTTCGACCAGCGCTGCCTTGCCGGCCTTGCCCGGCTGGCCCGGGCCCATGATCTGCCGCTGCTGGCCATCGGCGATGTCCTGTATCATTGTCCGGAGCGCCGGTTCCTGCAGGATGTGGTGACCTGTATCCGCGAACATTTTCCGCTGCGCGAAGCCGGCCGGCAATTGCAGCCCAATGCCGAAAGGCACCTGCGCGGCAGCGCCGAAATGCGGCGCCTTTTCAAGGGATATGAATATGCCGTCGCCGAGACCGGCAAATTGCTCGCCCGGCTCGACTTTTCCATGGATATGCTGCGCTACCAGTATCCGGAGGAGCCGACGGGCAGCGCGCTGCCGCCGCAGGAAACGCTGGAGCGATTGACGCAGGAGGGTCTCAAAACCCGCTATCCGGACGGCGCGCCGGACAAGGTCCTGGCGGCGCTCCGACACGAGCTGGCGCTGATCCGCAAACTGGAATATGCGCCCTATTTCCTGACGGTCTACGACATCGTGCGCTTTGCCCGCAGCCAGGAGATCCTGTGCCAGGGGCGCGGCTCGGCCGCCAATTCCGTCGTCTGTTTCTGTCTGCGCATCACCGAGGTCAAACCCGACAAGGTCGACCTTCTGTTCGAACGGTTCATTTCCGAGGAACGCAATGAACCGCCCGATATCGATGTCGATTTCGAGCATGAAAGGCGCGAGGAGGTCATTCAATATATCTATGAGAAATACGGGCGGGAACGGGCCGGCCTTGCCGCCACGGTGATCACCTACCGTTCGCGCTCGGCCCTGCGCGAGGTGGGCAAGGTCTTCGAATTGTCGGACGACATGATCACGGCGATTTCGGGCACCCGCTGGGGGCACACCTCATCGAAGCTGGATGCGGAGGATGCCAGGCGCGCCGGTCTCGATCCCGACGACAAACACCTGATGCAGATCCTCGACATGGCCTCGCAGATCATCGGCTTTCCGCGCCATCTGTCGCAGCATGTGGGCGGTTTCGTGATCACCCGCGACCGGCTGAGTTCGGTGGTGCCGATCGAAAACGCCGCCATGGACGACCGCACGGTGGTCGAATGGGACAAGGACGATCTGGAATGTCTCGGTATCCTGAAGGTCGATGTGCTCGGGCTCGGCATGCTGAGCTGCATCCGCAAGGCTTTCGAACTGCTGGAACGGCATTACGGCCGCCGCGAAACCCTGTCGTCGCTGGGAGACGAGGACGGTAACGTCTATGACATGATCTGCCGGGCCGATACGATCGGCGTTTTCCAGATCGAAAGCCGTGCCCAGATGTCGATGCTGCCGCGGCTGCGGCCGCGCTGCTATTACGATCTCGTCATCGAGGTCGCCATCGTGCGGCCCGGCCCCATCCAGGGCGATATGGTGCATCCCTATCTGCGACGCCGGCAGGGCAAGGAAAAGGTTTCCTATCCCAAGGACGAATTGAAGGAGGTTCTGAAGAAAACCCTCGGCGTGCCGCTTTTCCAGGAACAGGCGATGAATATCGCCATTGTCGCCGCCAATTTCGAACCGGGCGAAGCCGACCAGTTGCGCCGGGCCATGGCGACGTTCCGCCGGGTCGGCACGATCCATTCCTTCCGCGTCAAGATGGTCGAAGGCATGGTGGCCAATGGCTATGACCGGGAGTTCGCCGAACATTGTTTCAGCCAGATCGAGGGCTTCGGCGATTACGGTTTTCCCGAAAGCCATGCGGCGAGTTTTGCGCTGCTCGTCTATGTTTCCTGCTGGCTGAAATGCTATTATCCGGATGTCTTCTGCGCCGCCATTCTGAATTCCCAGCCGATGGGTTTTTACGCACCGGCGCAGCTGGTGCGCGATGCCCGCGAACACGGGGTCGAGATGCGGGCGGTCGATATCAACCATTCGCAATGGTATTCGCTGCTGGAACCGGATATGGGCACCGATCCGCATACGGTCCCGGCATCGGTCTCTCCCCGCCATGCCGAGATGGCGCCCATCATGAAGAACACCCATGCGGTACGTCTCGGCTTCCACCGGATCAAGGGGTTCGGGGAAGAGGACGCAGAACGGCTGGTGGAAAGGCGTGGCGCCGGCTATGACAGCGTGCGCGATCTGTGGATGCGCTCGGGCCTGTCGCGCCGGGCGATGGAAAAGCTCGCCGAGGCCGATGCCTTCGCCTCGATTGGCCTGAGCCGCCGCGATGCGCTGTGGGCGGTGCGGGCGCTCGATCCGCTGGGGGCCGCCGAGCGGCTGCCGCTGTTCGCCGTGGCCGGCCAGAAGCAATTGCAGCGCGAGCCGGATATCGACCTGCCGCCCATGCCGCTCGGCGAACAGGTGATCAATGATTACCGCAGCCTGTCCTTTTCACTGAAAGCCCATCCGATCTCCTTTGTCCGGGATCGGCTCGTACAGCGCGGCTACCGGCAGAACATCACGCTGCCGGACTGCCGGGCCGGCCGTTTTCTGTCGGTGGCCGGGCTGGTGCTGGTGCGCCAGCGGCCGGGCTCGGCCAAGGGGGTGGTGTTCCAGACGATTGAGGACGAGACCGGCGTCGCCAATGTCATCGTCTGGCCGAAAATATTCG
The DNA here is from genome assembly GCA_028279875.1 of Rhizobiaceae bacterium. Classification (GTDB taxonomy): domain Bacteria; phylum Pseudomonadota; class Alphaproteobacteria; order Rhizobiales; family Rhizobiaceae; genus Hoeflea_A. The sequence goes on along the minus strand of JANQMU010000113.1, from coordinate 8,983 downwards.
AGCGCTACCGCACCGTCGTGCTCGGCAGCCGGTTTGTCGGGGTGCGCGGCCCGCTGCAGTCGCAGGACGGGGTCATTCATGTGGTTGCCCGTCAGCTTGTGGATCTGACGCCGCTGCTGGCCGGCCTGTCGGATGCCGATGCGCCGATCGACGGCCTTGCCCGTGCCGACGAAGTGCGCCGTGAGCCCGTCGATCCGGCCGAGCGCAAGGCGAAGGCGTCCCGGTTGCGCGAACTGGTCGCCCAGGCGCCGCAACGGCGCAGCACGCCGGATGTCTACGCCATGGCGACCCGCCGGGTTCTGCCCAAGGGCCGTAATTTCCATTAGGCGATTTGCAGCACTCCATTGCGGGCAGGCCGCAAGTTTTGACCATGACCGGGCAATGGAGTACCGATCCCCAGCATGTTCGACCGAATAAACGACATGGAGCGGTTCATCGCGATTGTCGAGGCCGGCAGTCTGCACGAGGCCGCGACACGGCTGGAGACCAGCCAGCCGGGGCTGTCCCGCGTCCTGAAGAAAATGGAGACGCAGTGCGGCGGAGCGCTCTTTGACCGGTTGCCCCGGGGAGTCGCCCTGACACCGCTCGGGGAACTGGTGACCGAACGATGCCGGCACATTCTGCGCGAATGCGAGCTGGCAGGTGATGATGTCCGCGCCCTGGTGGGCGGCCGCAGCGGCAATCTGCGGCTGTCATCCGGGCCCGTCTGGATCTTCGCCATCCTGCCCCAGATCCTCCCGGGGATCCATGAGCGTTTTCCGGGCGTCCGCGTGCAACTGAGTTCGCGGGGATTTCACGAGGCCGTCAAGCTGCTCGAGCAGGGTCTGCTCGATGCTCATGTCGGCGGCTTCGACTCCGAGGCGCCGCTGCCCGTGCATCTGACCCGCGTGCCGCTGATGGATCTGCGGCTGGGTGTCGTCGCCGTGGCCGACCACCCGATCTTCGACGGGCCGGTCACACCGGAGCGGCTCGCCGATTTTCCGTGGATCGACTACGGTTCTGGTCGGCGGGCCCGGGCTCATGTGTGGCCGGGGGCCGAGGACATCCAGCAGGAGGTCATGGACAGGACCGGCCGGTCATTCCGGACAATCGTCGAATGCGACGCCTCCGGCCTGGCGCTGATGCGCACCCAACCCTATCTCGCCTACCTGCCGGTCACGATCGCGGAAAACATACCGGGCCTTCGGTTGAAGGAGGTTCCGGTCGCTCTGAACAAACGCGTTTTCCGCTCCGGCGTCGTTCTGCGGAAATCGTTGCAGAGCAGCCCGGTCATCCAAAGCCTGGTCGAAGGCCACCGGTCGGTCATTTCAAACCGATAGCTTTTTTGCATCGATTTTGCATTTTCTCGTCATGTTTATGATTGGTCCGTCCCGCTAGTCTGTCGCGATCGAAGGTGCGGAAACCAACATAAGGTCGATGGGAGGAAAACATGACCATGAAGATGAACCGGCGCCAGCTCATTCTGAGCTCCGCAGCACTGGCAACCGTGACGGCTCTGCGGAATCCGGCCTGGGCCGACGGCCACGGTGCCCGCGCCACCGGCGTGCCGTACAGCAAAAAGCAACAGATCAATAATGGCGAGCCGATCAAGCTCGAATATTGGGAGTGGTCCGGGCAGCGCGCGGACTATCAGCGCAAATGGGCCGAGGCCTATATGGCGATGTATCCCAATGTCGAGATCGAGGTCGTTCTGCAGCCCTGGGACAGCTACTGGCCGTCGCTGATCACCAATGTTCCGGCCGGTGCCGGTCCGGCGATGTGGCACATGCATGCCTCCAAACAGGCGGAATTCTGCGGCGGCAATCTCATGGATCCGATCCCGGCCAGCGCCGCCGACCCGGCCTATCTGAATGCAAACTGGGCCGGCTTTTCGGAAGGTGCGATGGCCTGCGCCGGTAGCGGCAGCATCCATACGGTGCCCATGGGCGCCATGATGCCGCTGCTGTTCATCAATCTGGAGAAGTGGGACGCGGCAGGCCTGACGGCCGATGATGTGCCGACGACATGGGACGAATTGCGGGCGGTGGCGGCAAGGCTCACCGAGCGCGATGCCCGCGGACGGATCACCGTGGCCGGCCTGTCGATGGACGGGCAGGAATGGCTGCAGAACGCGGTGTATCAGCAGGGTCGATATCTGTTCAACGCCGATGGCAGCAAGGTTCAGGTGCAAAATCCCGAATATCGCGCGGCGCTGCAATTCATTGCCGACCTCGTCCATGAGGACAAGGCCCTCGACAACGAGATTGCCTCGAAGCGCTTCGACGGTTTCGCCGCAGAACAGGCGGCGATGTATATCGGCTTTTCCTGGATCGCCGGATTTTTGCGCGCCAACAAGCCGGATATGACATGGGCTGCCCATCTGCTGCCGACGCCCGATGGCGAATTGAGCCCGGCCTATGGCAATATCCGCTTTGCCATCGAAGCGGTGGTCAACCCCTATGTCGATGACGCCACCAAGGCTGTCGCCTGGGACTTCTGGCACTTCAACTACAGCCGTGACGATGTCATCGTTGAAGATCTTGCGCTGTTCAACGGATTCCTGCCACCCTATTCGAAGGTGCTCGACGACGCGCGCGTGCAGGCTGATGTCCTTGCGTCGACCATGAGCGCGGCGGGCGGATTTGGTGTCGTCAACGATCTGCCGAATGTCATTCGCGATGAACAGCTCGAACTGGTGACGGCCGTCGTGCTGGGGCAGGGCGATCTGGATGCGCTGCTGCAACGTAGCGAGGCGGCGCAGAACGCCCGGCTGGCGGAACGTGACGACTGGAATATTATCGAGCGCAATTATGCCAACCACCCGCTGATGATTGCCGATCAGTAAGTGGTCCTCCCGGGACGGCGGGCTTCGGCCCGCCGACCTTCCGACTGCGATGCGACATGACGCCGAAATCATTCTTTATCTACGGTGCTCCGGTCCTGGCGGCTGTTTTCTTCCTGGTCTGGTACATCCTGCCGATCGGCTGGGTCCTCATGATTTCCTTCTGGGATTATTCTCCGATCGGCGCGAACAATGCCCCGGTCGGGTTTGACAACTACCGCGAGGCACTTTTTGAGGATCACGTGTTCTGGGCGGCGGTCAGGAACACCGCCTATTTCACCTTCTCCAATGTCGTTGTGGGTACTGTCCTGGCGCTGCTGATCGCCAATGGCCTTTCGCGTCTCGGCACGCTACGCCGGTTTGCCCAGACGGCCTATTTCATGCCGACGCTGTTTTCCGTGGTTGCCGCCTCGGTGGTGTGGGAGGAGATCTTTCAGCCGCGCTTCGGCATTCTCAACAACGGGCTCTATTTCCTGACCGATATGCTCGGCCTGCCGGCCTTTCCCGAGATCGGCTGGACCACGACGACGCAATGGTCGATGCCGACGGTCATCCTGTTCGGTCTCTGGAAGTTCCTCGGCATCCGCATTATCATCCTTCTGGCGGCGATCGAGGCGGTGCCGCGGGACCTCTATGAGGCCGCCGCCATCGATGGTGTCACGACGCGCCAGCAGTTTTTCCACATCACCATCCCGATGATCAAACCAGCGCTCTGGTTCGTCGTGATCGCCGGCATCATCAACTCGTTCCAGGTGTTCGAACCGATGTATGTGATCACCGATGGCGGACCGCTGCGTTCGTCGATCTCGATGGTCATGCTGGTGGCGGAAACCGCCTTCGAGCGCCAGCGCTTCGGATATTCCGCGGCCCTCTCGATCCTGCTCTTTGCACTCATCTTGAGCATGACGGCGGTTTTGTTCCGGTTGCGCGGCCGGTCGGAGAACAGCTGATGGATCGTGTCTATCGACAGTCCCGGCTTGCATCGACGGCGCTGTGGATCGGCGTTGCCATCATGCTGTTCCCGACGGTCTGGATGGTCCTGTCGGCGTTCAAGTCCCCACAGGAATTGCTGGAATACCCGCCGACGCTGTTGCCCGAGACATGGTCGCTGGACTTTATCGGCTATATCTGGACCGAGCGGAATTTCGGCCGGATGATGATAAATTCGGTTTTCGTCTCGACATCGGTAACGCTGATGACCGTCTTCAGCAGCTCTTATATTGCCTATGTCTTCCGCGAATTCCGGTTTCGCTTTCGAATGCCGCTCTTCTACCTGATCGTCGCGACGACCATGGTGCCGCTGCCGGTTCTGGTGCTGCCGCATTTCCAGATCGTCTATTGGCTGGGCTGGCTCAACACCTATCAGGCGCTGATCGCCCCCTATGCGCTTTGGGGCTTCGGGGTGTTCCTGATGTACCAGTTCCTCGCCGATTTTCCGCATGATCTGATCGACGCGGCGCGGCTCGACGGCGTGTCGGAACGACAGATCTTCCAGCACCTTGTGCTGCCACTGATGAAGAGCCCATGCGTGGCGCTCGGCATCATCACTTTCCTGCACCAGTGGGAGTCCCTGTTGTGGCCGCTCGTCGCGGCGAACGCACCGGAAATGCAGGTGTTGCCGGCGGGCCTTGCGACCTTTTCCGGCAACGCCGTGGAATCGGCCGATCTGTTCAATCCCTATTCCGCCGCGCTGATCGCCGCGCTGCCGCTGCTGGTGGCGTTCCTGATTTTCCAGCGGATGATCGTCAGGGGGATCGCCATGACGGGTTTGAAATGACAAGACGTCCCAACATCGTGGTCATCTGCACGGACCAGCAGCGAACCGACACGCTGTCATGCTACGGCGCCGAACATATCCATACGCCGGCCTTCGACCGCATTGCCCGGGACGGGACCCGCTTCACGCGGGCCTATGCGCCGTCCGCCGTGTGCACGCCGAGCCGCGTATCGCTGCTGTCGGGTCAGTATGCCGGCCGCCACAAGGTCTGGAGCATCGGCGTCAATACCGGCGACGATGTGCACATGATCCAGCATGCGCTGGCGGCCGCGGGTTATCGCACCGGCCTGATCGGAAAAGCTCATCTGGAGGCCTATCTCGCCCGGCCCGAGGAAAGCCGGGAATCGGTTGCCGGCTTTGAGGCCGGCTACGGAGACTGGTCGGGTCCCTATTACGGCTTTGACCGGGTTCAGCTGGCGCTCGGGCATGTGAATTACGGCATGACCGGCCATTACGGCGCCTGGCTGAGGGAGCGGTTTCCCGAGGACCATATTGGTGCCTTCAAGACGCTTCGGCCGCGCTCCAACCACAAGCGGTTCGGTGGAGAAGGATATGATTGGGACCTGCCGCTGGATGCGCATAACTCCGTGTGGACTGCGGATCGCGCCGTGGACTATATCAGGTCCCATGACGGTCAGGCGCCGTTCTTCCTGTTCGTCAGTTTTCAGGATCCGCATCACCCGCACGCCCTGCCCGCCGGTTACCGGAACCCGGTCGATCGGGACCGTGTTCCGGTGCCGGACTATGTGGACGGAGAACTCGATGATCGCCCTGCCCACTTCCGGCTGGCGCGGGAGGGACGCCTCGGCCAATCCCGTTTCACCGGTGCCCGCTGGCCCATGTCCGGACAGGGCGAAGGCGCTGATTTCCGGGATGTTTCGCCGGAAGCTGCGCTTGATGGCCGGGCGCAATATTATGGTATGGTCGGACTGATCGACGAACAGTTGCAACGCATCTGGGATGCTTTGGATGCTGCCTGCCTTTACGATGACACCCTGATCATCGTCACATCCGACCATGGCGAATTGCTCGGCGATCACGGCCTGTGGATGAAAGGTCCGTTTCACTATGAGCAGGTGATCCGTGTGCCGCTGCTGATGAAACCGCCGGCGGGTATCGGCGGCGTGGGCGGCTCGGACTGGGAAAGCCCGGTCTCGCTGGTCGATGTGTTTCCCACCTGTACCGACGCGGCGGGACTGCCGGGACCGGACTGGATCGATGGCCAATCCCTGTTTTCACCCGACGAAGACCGTGCGGTTCTTGTTGAAACCGTGCAGGACTGGCACGTGCTGAAGTGCCTGTCCGTTGTTTCCGGACAGCACAAACTGACATGCTATCCGGGCGAGAGTTTCGGCGAACTGGTCGACCTTGCGGCCGATACCCGGGAGAGATTCAACCTGTTCGACACCCATCCTGAATTGAGAGCGGATTGTCTCCAGAGGCTGTTGTCGCTCCATTATCCCCTTTCGCAATCGGCGAAGCAGCGCATAAGCTATGCTTAGAATGGTTGCGGTTACAGTTTCTTGAAATAGCGGGCGACGGGCCACCGGTCATAGCCGGCGGCCTCGTAGGTGGCGCGGGCGGGCTGATGCCCGGAGTCCCCGCCGGTTTCGATCATCACCATGTCCATGCCGGCGTCGCGGATATGCTGTTCGGCGAATGCCATCAGCGCGGCAGCGATGCCCCGGCGCTGGTGATCCGGGTCGACGGCGAGAACGTAGATCTCGCCCATCCTGTCCTCGGGATGAAGGCGCATGCCGACAAATCCGACAACCTTGCCGGCCCGCGTCGCGACCCGGACCTGAGCGCCTTCGGAGTCGAGGAAATTTCCGATATCGGCGCTTTGCCTTGCCCGCCAGCCATCCGGATAAAAGCACTCATAGACATAGGGCAGCACGTCGGCTTTCATTTTCCCGAAGACCGGCCCCCATGCCTTCAGCGAAAGGTCCAAAACCGCCTGCCTGTGGGTTGCGCTGTAGGGGTCGATCCCGATATCGGTTGGTGTTTTCATGTCTGTCGCCTGTTTTGCCGGAGCCGGTCATAACAAAACAGCTACGCAAGCGACAGGCCACAGTCGAATTCAGGAGGTGATGGCGATGACGGCGCTCTTTGAGGAAACAACACCGCTTCAATCCGGCTATCTTGAACAACAGGATGGCCATTCGGTGTATTGGGAAACCTTCGGCAATGCAGCCCGACCGGCGATCCTGCTGCTTCACGGCGGGCCAGGTGACGGTGTTTCGCCGCGAATGCCGCGCCTGTTCGACCCCGACCGCTGGCATATCGTCGCCATGGATCAAAGAGGCGGAGGCCGTTCGCGGCCCCATGCCGGCGATTCCCTCGAGGCGCTCCATGCCAACACCACGGAACATCTCCTGAACGATATCGAACGGCTCCGCGACCTGCTGGGCATCGAGCGCTGGCATGTTTACGGCTCCTCCTGGGGTGCGACGCTGGCGCAGGCCTATGCCCATGCGCATCCGCAGCGGGTGAGTGGCCTGATTCTGGCCGCCGTCACCTCGACCAGCCAATTTGAAATCGACTTTCTCTATGGCGGCGCGGGCAATTTCCTGCCCGAGGCATTCGAGGAATTCCAGGCCGGCGCGCCCGAAGGGGCACCGGGGATGGGCATGGCCGCCGCCTATCACGGGAGGTTGGTGACGGGTGACCCGGCCGCGCAGGAAGCCGCGGCCCTGGCATGGTGCCGGTGGGAAGAAGCCGTTCTCAAGGTCGACCCCCGCGCCGAAACGCCCAAACTCTCTGCGGATCCGCGCTTCAGCATCGGCTTTGCGCGGATCGTCACCCATTATTTTCAAAACCTTGCCTGGCTCGATCCGCCGCTTCTGGAGCGGGCCGGGGCCTTGAAGGACATGCCTGCGGTGCTGATCAACAGCCGGACCGATCTCTCCACGCCCCTGTCGACGGCGTGGAAACTTCACCGCGCCATGCCGCGCTCGGAACTGGTTGTCCTACCCGGCTCCCTCCATGGCACATTGTATGGTCCGCTTTCCGAAGCCGTGATCGAGGCCGGTAACAGCTTCGCGTCCGGGGCCGTTGCGCCCGAGCGCTGATCTCCGGGACGATTGTATCTTGCCGCGGGTGCGATCGGCATGGTTGTGCCGTTCACAGGGAAGTGGCGCGGCCGCTTCGCGCGGGCTGTTTGCGTTGCGCCCGCCGGACGCATTTTCATGCCTTTCGAAGCGTGCTTTCTCAGGTTCCTGCCTTATTTTGATGTTATAGTGGGCGGACGACATCCTGATTCGGCGGGGGCGGTACGCCATGCATCAGGTCACGTCGTATTTCAAAATGTTTTGATTCGTCAGGCGGATAGCCGACACCACATAGGGGAGAAGTACGGGGTTACACCACAGGAGGGGACGGGACCAGGAAAGGACGAGAATCATGGACGTGTTTTCTCTGCAATCCGAGGTTTATGACCGGACCAAGGTAGAAGAGATAACTCTGCAGGACTATCTGCTGGCATGCCGTGACGATACGGGCATGCGGGCAACAGCGGCGGAACGGATGATCGCCGCCATCGGGCAGCCGGAGCTGGTCGATACCAGCCAGGATCAACGGCTGAGCCGCATTTTTCTGAACCGCACCATCAAACGATATCCCGCCTTTGCCGGCCTCTATGGCATGGACGAGACGATCGAACGCATCGTCGGGTTTTTCCGCCACGCCTCGCAGGGACTGGAGGAGCGCAAGCAGATCCTCTATCTGCTGGGCCCGGTCGGCGGCGGCAAATCGACCGTTGCCGAAATCCTCAAGCGGCTGATGGAACACGAGCCGATCTATGTGCTCAAGGCCGGCGACCAGATCAGCCCCGTCTTCGAATCGCCGCTCGGTCTTTTCTCGCCGGATCGCATGGGGGACCTGCTTGAGGACAAATACAATATTCCCCGGCGCCTGCTGACCGGGCTGATGTCGCCCTGGGCGGTCAAGCGGCTGGATGAATTCGACGGCGACATTTCAAAGTTCTCCATCGTCAAGCTCTACCCGTCGAAGCTGCGGCAGATCGGTGTCGCCAAGACCGAGCCGGGCGACGAGAACAACCAGGATGTCTCGTCGCTGGTCGGCAAGCTCGATATCCGCAAGCTCGAACATCTCAGCCAGAACGATCCCGATGCCTATAGCTATTCGGGCGGTCTCAACCGCACGACGCAGGGCCTGCTTGAATTCGTCGAGATGTTCAAGGCGCCGATCAAGGTGCTGCATCCGCTGCTGACCGCGACCCAGGAAGGCAATTATCTCGGCACCGAGAGCTTCGGCGCCTTCCCGTTCCAGGGCATCATCCTGGCGCACTCGAACGAAGCCGAATGGCAGCAGTTCAAGAGCAACAAGAACAACGAGGCCTTCCTCGACCGGATTTCCGTGGTCAA
>JANQMU010000081.1 GCA_028279875.1 Rhizobiaceae bacterium | reverse complement strand
TCACGTTCAAATATCTGCTTTGCGAGATGTGTATTGACGATGCCGTAGGGCTGGTCCTTCTTGAACTGCAGGCTGCTCAGATAGACATAGCCGGGCGCCAGCGCGCCCTCACCCTCGGCCAAGGTCGGGAAGGCGGGGGGATTGTCGACCTTGATACGCCGCGGCACGTTACCTTTGATCGATTCCACCAGCACGGACCACTCGGTCGCGAGCTTCACCCAGTGGCGATTGACGGCCTTGTCGGCGACGAAGGTTCCGCGCCCCTGCTGACAATGCAGCAGCCCTTCCTCGCGCAGGATTTCGACCGCCTGGCGGACCGTGACGCGCGCGACCTGGAACTCCGTTTCGAGTTCCACCAACGTCGGTATCTTCTGTCCGGCCTGCCACGCGCGCGATTCGATGCGCTGGCGCATCACCGATGCGACCTGGATATAAAGCGGCACGCGACTGCGGTCGTAGGTTTTTTGGAGTTTGGACATGGCGCCTTGGGGCGAAAAAGCGATCGATCGCAACGACCGCAAGCATAGCATTTAGTTTTCGCCGGATGCCAGCGTTAGATAGCGAAGCCGTGCCGAAAGGGCAAATGATTTCTCGTTGACTGCTATCCACAGACGCCTTGATGGTCGGCGGCATTTCGACGAAAGCACCGACCGCTAGTGTTCCGACTCTGACGGTCCGCGATCCCGGATCGTCAGCCCGGAACACTAAGCTAAACCGTTGCTTTGTGATGCGGCACCAACACGATGAGACGAGCTCAAGCGTTGGTGCCGCATCACTAGCCGGATGCCCGACGCGACCTGGATCGCGGTAGCTAAGGCGCTGCTATGGCCGCCGCAGCCTGCCAGGCTTGCAACCGCTCGGCATTGATGGAGTCGGCGTTCGGCTCGTATATCTTCGATCCAAAGCCGTCCGCGAAATTTGCTGCGGCGTGCAAATGGGCGCAGGTTTGCGCCGACCCGGATGAATCGGGAAAGCGAGCTGTGAGCATTCGTAAGATCGCATCTACCCTGCCGGACGTGCTCGCATTGGATACAATGAGGGTGCTGCGCGGCCGACGTTCCATTCGTCGCTTCGCGCCGCAGCCCGTTCCTGACCATTTGCTTTCTGAATTGCTTCAGGCTGCGATCTGCGCACCCTCTGCACACAACCGGCAGCCCTGGCGGTTTGCCATTGTCAAAGGCGCCGACGCCAAGCTGCGGCTCGCAGTGGCGATGGGCGAGCGCTTGCGCATCGACCGCAGGCGCGACGGCGATGCCGCAAATGTGATCGAAGCTGATGTCGCCCGTTCGATCAGCCGAATCTCCGGTGCCCCCGTCGTCATCACCGTATGCATGACTATGGTGGACATGGATCGCTACGCGGACGCGCGCCGCGCCAATGCCGAGCGTCAAATGGCAGTGCAGAGCACGGCGATGGCGATGCAAAACCTATTGCTCGCCGCCCATGCCACGGGTCTCGGCGCAAGCATGATGTGTGCGCCGCTGTTCTGCCCTGACGCGGTGCGCGCCAGTCTCGATCTGCCCGATGATTGGGAACCGCAGGCGCTGATCACAATCGGTTGGCCGAGTGCCGCCGGCAAGGCCTTCCAGCGTTTGCCACTGCCTGCCGTCCTGCGGGTGATCGACTGACCGACTGGCCGAAAAATCAGCGAATTGGCTCAGGGGCGTCCGCCGCGGCCGCGCCAGTTTGCCCTAAAACCGTGCAAATCCGCGCCGAACAATTGGTCTTGCATGGGATGGTGTTTCTAATCATGATAACAAAGTGACCGCGCGGTGGCCGGTGGCATATGTCAGATGTGCCGGTAAAAATTTGCCACATGCGATGGTGCACGCGAAAATGTGCCGGGAGGACGCGCCGACATGGCGCAAAACAAGCTCTGGAGGTCGTTCATGCTGTTTGGATCGAGTTGGAGCTTCGGTATCCGCACCGCGGCGGCAGTCGCAGTGGTCGCGGTATCGGTCTCGGCGGCTGCGGCCGCAGATGTTGTCAAGATCGGCGCGCCGCTCGCCCTGACCGGGGCGCTGGCGGACGAAGGCAAGAAGCAAGAAGATGTCTGGCGCATGTGGCTTGAAAAGGTCAATGCCGCCGGCGGCATCGAAGTCGGCGGCAAGCCGATGAAAGTGGAACTCGTCAAATACGACTACCAGTCCGACGGTCAGCGCGCCGGCCAACTCGCCGAGAAGCTCATCACCGACGACAAGGTTAACTTCCTGTTGGCTCCGTTCGGCTCGGGTCATACCAAAATCGTTGCCGCGGTTGCCGAACGATACGGGACGCCTCTGGTCGCCTGCGTATCGTCCTCCGAGTCGGTGTTCGATCAGGGCCTCAAGAACCTGTTCGGAACGCTGTCGCCGAATGGCGGCATG
>JANQMU010000028.1 GCA_028279875.1 Rhizobiaceae bacterium | reverse complement strand
CCCTTTGTGGCTTCGGTTCATTCAGGTCCGACGCTCGGCCTGAACGGTGAGGATTTCGAGCTCATCGGTGATGAGTTCCTTGAAACCGTAATTCATCTCGGCATCGAGGCACAGGCTGTCGCCCGGCTCCACCTGCACCTCGCGGTCGCCATATTGGTAGATCGCACTGCCGCTCAGGATATAGACGAAAACCACGCCGCTGCCGATATATTCGGGCGGCCTGACATCCTGCTTGTGCAGCCGGACCTGGCGGGCCTCGAACTGGATATCCCAGCGGGCATGGAAGGCCAGATTGACATAGTCATGGACATGGCCGTCGAAGATCCTCTTCGACTTGATGCCTTCGCCGCTCCTGACATGGGTGAAATCGCAACGCCCGCCGGCCGTGCCGCGAAACAGGTTGACGAGGGGAACGTTGAGGGCGTTGCTGATCTGCTGCAGGGTGGAGATGGACGGTGAGACCTGGCCGCTTTCGATGCGACTTATCATGGCCGCCGAAATGCCGGCATTCTGGGAGAGTTCACGGGCGGTGATGCCGCGCTTCTGGCGCAGGTCGCGCACCGTCGCGCCGATCGCCGAATCGGCGTCGACATCTATCCTGTTTTGGCCCGTGCGTTTCACCGCGGCTGTCATCTCCCGTTCGGACCTGCAGCCGAAGAACCGTGTCGATCTCCAAGGTTCCGGCTCAGGCGTGGCTCAGTTTCGAATCCTCATAATAGCCGACAATGTCACCTTCCGTCGTCACACCAAGGCCATTGAGCAGGCGGTTGGCATAGTTGAAATAGCTGATGATCTGATTGGCTTCGAGGATTTCGCCGTCATCGAGGCCGGCCGCCCGCAACGCTTCGACATCCGATTTTGTCATGGCGTCCGGCGCGGTCGTCAGTTTTTCCGCATAGCGCATCAGCGCCAGTTCCCGGCCGTTGAAAACCGTTTCGGGCTGCCGATCGCGTAGCGCCTTTTCGATGGCGTCGGCCCGTTTGTCCTCGTCGATCAGGTAACGGGCATTGGCCCAGTGATTGGCGAAGGAATAATCGCAATCGTTGAGAATGGAGACATAGGAACTGATGGTTTCCTGAAGCCAGGTCGGCAGGGTGTTGTCGTCATTGTGAAGCGCCGCCCGGTAGAGAACCACATGGCCTTCCATCGTCGCCGGCCGCAGCGAGTGCACCCGCATCACATTGTCGACCGTGCCATGCGGCGTGCGCGCCAGTTCCAGCGTCTTTCGAAGCCTCTCGTCGGCATCGTCGTCGGAGATCATCTTGATCCAGGCACTCATGGTCTGTTCCTATGGGTCTGTTCCTATGGTCGGTCTGCATATCGGAGCCGGTCACGTCAATGGTGTTCGCCGGCCTTCAGGCGCCGCTCCAGCCAGCGCACGCCGGCCGAGACGATCAGGATGAGGACGAGATATTCCAGCACCAGGATCGTGTAGATTTCCAGCGGCCGGTATTCGGATACGACAAGTTCATTGGCCTTGCGCGTGAGTTCCGACATGCCGATCACTGACACCAGGGACGACATTTTGAGCATGTAGACGAGCTGGTTGCCGAGCGCCGGCAGGATCCTGCGAATGGCCTGCGGCAGGATGACGAAGCGCATCGTGTCCCGGTAGTTCAGCGATATCGAATGGGCCGCCTCATATTGTCCGCGATTGATCGACTGAATACCGGCGCGGAAGATCTCGGCCTGGAAGGCGCTGTCGGACAGTGCCAGGGCGATGACGCCGGCCCAGAAGACACCGATGCTGAGGCCGGTGACCTGCGGCAGGCCGTAATAGACCCAGAGAATCAGGACGAGGATTGGGACCGCCCGCACGAGTTCCACATAGAGCTGGTTGAGGCGGCGCAATGCCGGCTTGTCCGACAGGCCGGGCAGGGCGACCAGCAGGCCGACGACAATCGAAATCAGGATGGCGGTCAGCGACAGCAGGATGGTGTAGTACATGCCGCTCAATAGAAAGCGAAGGTTGTTCCAGCCGGTGTCGGTCGTCGGATCGACCACATACCAGCCCCAATTGGCCGAGCAGCCACTCAGCGTCAGCGCGACCAGAAGGATAAGGGCAATACGAACCATCAAAACGCGCCCTAATGCTGGAGAATCTGATCCAGGAAATCCCGGCATCGCTGGCTGTCAGGCTGTTTGAAGAACTTGTCAGGCGGCGCAATCTCGACGATTTCGCCGTGATCCATGAACACCATCGTGTCGGCGACCTTGCGGGCAAACCCCATCTCGTGGGTGACGCACAGCATGGTCATGCCGGTGCCGGCGAGTTCCACCATCACGTCCAGCACCTCATTGATCATTTCCGGGTCGAGCGCCGATGTCGGTTCGTCGAACAGAATGATCTTGGGCTCCATGCACAGCGTGCGGGCAATGGCGACGCGCTGCTGCTGCCCGCCGGAAAGCTGGGACGGATATTTGGCGGCCTGGTCGGGAATGCGCACCCGTTCGAGAAACTGCATGGCCAGCTGTTTGGCCGCATCGGCCGGCATCTTGCGGGCCCGCACCGGCCCCAGCGTCAGATTCTCCAGAACGGTCAGATGGGGAAACAGGTTGAACTGCTGGAACACCATGCCGACATTGGTGCGGATCGCGTCGAGACTTTCCCTGTTTTCTCCGAGGCTTACGCCGTTGAGGATGATTTCGCCCTCGTCGTGTTTTTCCAGGCGGTTGATGCAGCGGATCAATGTCGATTTGCCCGATCCGGAAGGGCCGCAAATGACCACGCGCTCGCCCGTGCCGACAGTCAGAGACGTGTCCTTCAGGGCCTGGAAGGCGCCGAAGAATTTCGAGACATTTTTGATCGCAATGACCGGATTGCCGTTTTCAGCCATAGCCTCCACCCCTGATAGCCTCCACCCCTGTAAGAGCCCGTTCGGCGTTTTCTTTCAGGTAAACACAGTGTTGTCTATCACGCAACTTAATTATTTTGTTGCAATTATCCTAAGCTCGATCTATTCTAAATCCAAACAATAATAGGGACGGAACAGTGGGTACATTGAGAATCATCGCGGCGGCGGCACTGGTCTGCCTCATGGCCGTGCAGGCCCAGGCCCAATCGGCTCTCAAGGAGATTCTGGACAGCGGCGTGCTGAAGGTCGGCACGACCGGGGACTGGAATCCGATGACGATGAAGGACCCCGCGACCAACGGCTATACCGGCTACGACATCGATGTGATGAACACGCTGGCGAGCGACCTTGGCGTCAAGGTCGAATTCGTGGCGACGGACTGGAAGACGCTGGTTAACGGTGTGACGTCCGGGAAATACCACATTACCGGTTCGGCATCGGTTTCTCCGAGCCGGGCGAAGGTCGCCGGCTATTCCGACAGCTATTTTTCGCTCGCCACCGTGCCGCTGATCCTCAAGAAGAATGCCGACAAATACAAGAGCTGGGACGATCTGAACAAGCCCGGCGTCAATGTCGCGGCGACGCTCGGCACGACCCAGGAAAAACAGGTCAAGCAGTATTTTCCGGACGCCGAACACCGTATCGTCGAGGCGCCGGCGCGTGATTTTCAGGAGGTTCTGGCCGGCCGTGCGGATGCCCATATCACATCCAATGTCGAGGCCAACAAGCTGGTCGCCAAATATCCGGACATGATGATCGTTCCCGTCGCCGCGCCGAAATCACCGACGCCGATCGCCATGCTGATGCCGCAGGATGATTTCGCCTGGATCAATTACGTCAATACCTGGATCAAGCTCAAGGAGGAGCAGGGGCTGTTCGATGACCTCGCTGAAAAGTGGCAGCTCGACTGATGCCGGCATCGACGAAGGGTCGCCTCCTCCAGACTTCACGATGCGCCGGACCCGGTTTTCAACGTGTGTCCCGGTTTGAAGATCTGCCGCACCGAGGTGATCGGGCCCGTCAGGTTCCAGGTCGCCCTTTCCACACACAGGGCCGCGTCGCCCGGTTCGGCACGAAGCAGTTTTGCTTCGGATTTTTTCAGCCTGATGGCGGAAAAGGCAAAATTGCTGCTGGTGACGGGAATGTTCTGCACCAGCCATTCATTGGCGCTGATGCGTGAAAAATCGACGTCGACGATTCTCGAAACCGTCGAGGTGTTCACCCATCGCACTTCATAGGCATAGGGTTTGCCGTCGGCATAATGGAGGGACCGCAGATGCAGGAGCTTCCGCTTTTCGGCGGCCCACATCTCACCGGCGAAGCCGCCCGGCGGTGCGACCATCTGCTTTCTGATGATCTCGTGGCTGTAATGTTTGCCTGCGGCTTCGACCTCCTCGCGGATTACCGGGATGTCGAAGGTCGCCTTTTGAACCCGGTTCAGGGCGACCCGGGTCCCGGCCCGGCGCTTGCGGTTGACGAAACCTTCTTCCGATAGCTGGCGCAACGCCCGGTTGACCGTGACGCGGGCGCAGCCGAACTTGCGGGCCAGTTCCATCTCGCCGGGAATGAGTTCGCCGCGGCGCCATTCCTCCGCTTCGATTTTCCTGAGAACCTCGTCCCGAACCTCCTGCCAGGATATGTTGGCCAACGCCTCCTCCACAACGCCGTCTGTGCAGGCCTGACTAACATTGCGGTTCCTTCAGGACAACTGGAATCGTATTTTGTACATACAAATAAATCGCGATCTCAGATGAATATCTGCACCATGCCGTCTTCCACCCGCGCCTCGATCATTTTCAGGGCGACGCGGGCCGGGGCGGCCTTGGCGGCGCCGGTGCGGGCGTCGAACAGGCCCTGATGCAACGGGCACTCTATGTGTATTCCGTCGAAATAGCCGTCACACAGATTGGCGGCGCCATGGGTGCACCGGGCAAAGCTGACCGTGATGCCGTCGCGCGTGTCGTAGACCGCAAGCTCGCGCCGGCCGAAGGTGACCGGCGTCGCATCACCCTTTTCGAGATCGGCGACGGCGATGAGTTTCTGCCAGGTCTTTTCCCGTTTCACGGCGCCGTTTCCCCGATGCCGTCGCTGCGCGGCTTGAGGCCGATCAGCTGGGAAACGATGTCGATATGGGCGCCCAGATAGCCGCGTTTTTCGATGAAGATATGCTCTTTCAGTTTCTCGTGCAGTTTCGGCAGGGCATAGAACGGCACAGAGGATGCGTAGTGATGTTCGGCATGATAGTTCATGTTCCAGCACAGGAACTGCATCGGCCAGGTGACCATATTGGTGCGGGTGTTCTCTTTCATGTCGGAGACATTGGGGCGGCCGACATGTTCCGTCAGGCGGATGGCCCGCATGACCGGTTCGCCGAGAAAGACCGGCAGCCACCAGTAATAAAGCGGCGCCCACCAGTCGAAGACAATGCAGGCGGTCAGAATGCCGAGATAGGCGAGCACCATGATCCGGGCTTCCCAGAAAATGGTGGCGTATTCTTCCTTGGGGATGAAGCGCCTTTCATCGTCGCTGAGCCGGCCGACGAGATGCCGCGCGATCTCGGTGAACTTGATCTGCCAATAGGGAAAGGCCGAGATATAGCCGAGATATTTCCACACCGAAATCGGCAATTCGATCAGTTCGGGATCCTTGCCCTTCAACTGCGTGTAGGTGTGGTGGTCGCAATGTTCGTAGCGAAAATGCCGGTTGGGCAGGAAGATGATCAATCCACAGATATTGCCGATCAGATCGTTCAGCCAGCGGGTCTTGAACGCCGTGTAGTGGCAGCATTCGTGCTGCAGCGAAAAATGGTGAACGAGCACTATGCCGTGGACGAACATCGCCGGCAGCAGCCACCAGCTTCCCATGCTTGCCCAGACGAGCGTGCCGGTGGCAAGAACGGTGACGACCCAGCCGGCGAGTCGCAACAGGCCGGGCCTGTCGGACCGTTGCATCAGCGATTTCAATTCACGCCGGGTGATCGTGCCGTCCTGAAGGGCCTGGGTGATAGGGGTTTGCACGTTCATGGATATGCCTCCCGTGACAGGGTTGGTCCGCCCGGGAAATTTACTTTGAAGATAATATTTTCACAACAGTAAAATTGCGTATCGCTATTTTTTTGTCTTTGCGATCACCGTCAGGAACACCACTTCCGGTGATTTCAGGGCGACGGGGCCGTGCGGCACCTCGCTTTCCAAGGTCAGGCTGTCGCCGGGTGCCAGCAGAAAGGTGCGGTCGCCGCAGCGATAGGTCATGGAACCCTTCTCCACCCGGATGAACTCGACGCCGGTATGCTGGAAAACCGGCTCGCCGCCGGCGGATGTGTTCAGGGTGATGAGGAATGTCTCGAATTCGATGCCGTCGGAAACGGCCCGGCCGATCATCTTGTAGGCATGGCCGTAGGTGCTGCCCCAGCGCTCCACCGCGATGCCCTCGCCGGAGCGCACGAACGAGATCTCGCGGTGCTCGACCGTTTCGGCAAAAAAATTGATGATGGGCACGCCGATCGCCTCGGCAAGGGCCTGCAATGTGGCGATCGATCCGGAGACCTGGCCGCGCTCGATCTTGGAAATCATCGCGGTTGAAACGCCCGACGCTTCGGACAGTTCCGTCAGCGTTTTTCCGGCGCCCTTGCGGCCGGTTCTGACGGCCTCGCCGATGACCGTATCAAGCGGCCGGGCCGCCGACTTCCTGTTGCTGGATTCGCGCATGAGCCGACCTTAGCGGATCGGCGGCCAGTTACAATGCGGAGGCCGGATAAGCCCTCGCGGCATGCCGATGGCGTGCGATATCGCCGGTCGATCCGCGGTTTTCGGCCCGAGGGTGCAACGCCGCCGGAGATTTTCGGTGAAATCGCCAGATAATTGATGTTTCAGACATAATTCACGTGACTCTTTCCCATATTTGTGCATACATAATAGGAAAAATTTCAGGGGAGAAACGGGCCGGATTTGCGGCCCGGCGGTGGCATGAAAACGCATTCCGTAGTGACGATTTTCCCGTGCTGTTCCTGTGATGAGAGACGATGACCCTGCGCGCGCTGACATCGTCGGCACCGGTTTCCATCGGGCTCTATCTGATCATTATGGGCCTGATCGTCTTCGCTTCTTACGCCGGCGCGCAAAGCATCGGATACAACTGGCAGTGGTATCGCGTCCCGCAGTTTTTCTACAAGGTCGACACCAACGGCTTCAGTTGGGGCGACATTCCGCTCGGTCTCATCGGGACCCTGGTGATCGCCTCCGTCTCCTTCGTCATTTCCGTTCTCATGGGTGCGATCATCGCGTCCCTGCGCCTGTCGACCCTGATCGTCGGGCGCGCCTTTTCCAATGTCATCATCGAACTGATGCGCAACCTGCCGCTGCTGGTGCTGCTCTATCTTTGCTATTATGTCCTCGGACCGATCTTCGGTCTCGACCGGTTTATGGCCAGCGTCCTGTGCCTCGCCCTGTTCCAGTCGGCGCAGATTTCGGAGGTGTTCAGGGCCGGCATCGTTGCCGTCGCGAAGGGGCAATGGGAGGCGGCGCAGACGATCGGCCTGTCGAAATACGAAACCTACCGGTTTGTTGTCCTGCCGCAATCCATCCGCATGATGCTGCCGCCGCTCACCGGCGAAGCCATCCATATGATCAAGAATTCCGCCATTGTCAGTGTGATTGCCGTGGTCGAACTCACGACCGTCGGACGAAACATCATCTCCGACACGTTCATGAGCTTCGAAATCTGGTTCACGATCGCGGCGGTTTACATGGTTGTCACAGTCATCTTGTCGGCGTTCGTTTCCTATCTGGAAACCCGCCTGGCTGTCAGCCGAACCTAAGCACAATCCTGTAGGAGGGAATCCATGAATATGATGAGACGCATGCTGGTCGGAGCCGCCGCGGTCGCGGTGGCCATGAGCGTGGCCACGACATCGGGCGCGCAGCAGGTGGCCAAGGAACTGTCGAGCGAAAGCGCGCTCGAAGCCGCCAAGGAACGCGGCGCGCTGAAAATCGGACTGTCGCTTTTCGTACCTTGGTCGATGCGCGACAAGAACGGCGAACTGATCGGCTTCGAACTCGATGTCGGCCGCAAGCTGGCCGCCGATATGGGCCTCGATCCGGAATTCGTTCCGACCGCCTGGGACGGCATCATCCCGGCGCTTATTTCGGGCAAGTTCGATGTCATCATCAGCGGAATGTCGATCACCCCGGCGCGCAATCTGACGGTCAATTTCACCGAGCCTTACGCCTTTTCGGGCCTGACGATCGTCGGCAACAAATCCATGACCGAAGGTTTTTCGGAAGCTGATTTCAACAATCCGGACGTCACCTTCGCCGCCCGCCGCGGTGCGACGCCGGCGACCGTGATCCAGACCGTCTTTCCGAACGCAACCCTGCGGCTGTTCGACGAGGACGGTGCGGCGACCCAGGAAGTGCTGAACGGCAACGCCCATGCGACCATGGCGTCCGAGCCGGGGCCGACCCATGATGTCGCCAAATATCCCGAAACGCTGCACAAGCCGCTCGACAAGGTGTTCGTGCAGTCGGGCGAAGCCTTCGCGCTTCGCAAGGGGGATCCGGACGCGCTGAATTTCTTCAACAACTGGATCCAGATGCATTGGCGCAACGGCTGGCTCGAGGAGCGCCAGAACTACTGGTTCAAGTCGCTGGACTGGCAGGACCTCGTCGACCAGTAGGGCCAGAACAACCGGCCGGCACCCGGCCTCTTCCGGGTGCCGGCATCAACCGTGCCGGGGACCGCTGTGGTCAAGCATCTGCAGAAATTACACTGGCTGGATTATCTGATCCTGATCGTTGTCGCGTCCTTCATCACCTTCGTGTGGATGCGTATCGACGGCACGCTGAACTACAAATGGAACTGGGGCATCATCCCCAATTACATCATCCGCTATGATGAATCGACCGGCCAGTGGGTCGCCAATCTCCTGCTCAAGGGCCTGATCGCCTCCGTCCGGGTATGTATCTTCGCCAGCATCCTGGCGCTGGTCTTCGGAACGATTCTGGGCATCGGACGGTGCGCCAACAATCTGACCGTGCGGCTGCTGGCGCGCACCTATGTGGAATTCCTGCGCAACATTCCGCCCGTGGTGGTGCTTTTCATCTTCTATTTTTTCCTGTCGGAACAACTGGTTGCGGCGCTCGGTATCGAAAAATGGGCGCGCGCCATCGCCAAGCAGGACAATGCTCATATCTGGGAGTTCTTTTTCGGCGACATGCGGCGGTTTCCGTCGCTGATCTCGGGCATCATCGTGCTGGCGCTGTTCGAAAGCGCCTTTGTCGGCGAGATCGTGCGGGCCGGCATCCAGTCCGTCGACCGGGGCCAGAGGGAGGCGGCCCAGACGATCGGCCTGAGCCGGCTCGACGAGATGCGCTTCATCGTCCTTCCGCAGGCGTTCAAGAGGGTGCTACCGCCGCTGGCCAATGAGTTCATCACGCTGATCAAATACAGTTCGATCATCTCCCTCGTGTCGGTCCAGGAACTGACCTACTCCACGGTCGAACTGGTCTCGTCGACCCGGGCCATCTTTGAGGCCTGGATCACCACGGCGGCGATGTATTTCGTCATCTGCTTCGGTCTGTCCCTGCTGTTTCGAAGGCTCGAGACCCGGGGCCGGGCGGTCGATACGTAGGACTCTGCAGGACCGTCGACGAACGGGCTTGAGGTGCATCAGCCGTGTCATTAGGTTTTCTAATATGATGCAAAACTTGCCGTTCACAGCGCTGAGGGTCTTCGAGGCGGTGGCCCGGCTGCGCGGCTTCAACCGGGCGGCCGAGGAACTCGGTGTCACCCAGAGTTCCGTCAGCCAGCACGTCAAGGCGCTTGAGGAGTGGATGGGGCGCAAATTGCTGATCCGCTCGTCGCACAGTACGGTCGCCACCGAGGACGGACAGCAGCTTGCCGAAGCGATCAGCAGCGGCCTCGGCAAGATCATCGAGGTCTGCAACCACCTGAAAAAGCGGCATAGCAACGAACAGATGATCGTGCTGTCCTGCCCTCCCGGTTTCGCCCTCAACTGGCTGTTTCCAAGGCTGATCAATTTCGACCAGAGCTATCCCGACCTGCCGGTGTCGATCACCACCAACTCCGTGTTCACGTCGATCACACCGGACGATACCAGCCTGTCGATCCGCTACGGCACCGGGAAATATCCGAATCTGTTCACCCGGCTGCTGATGTCGGAGCGCGTCTGCCCGGTCTGTTCGCCGGATCTTCCCGAGGGCGATCCGCCGCTGAACGACATCTCCCACCTTTCGCGGCATACGGTGTTGCTGGACGAAATATGGGACCATCAGGGCAATCCGCCGACCTGGGCCTTCTGGGCGCAGCAGGCGGGTGTCGAACTGCCGCGCCTCAACCGGACCCGCCGCTTCGGCCAGGCCAATATGCCGGTGCAGGCGGCAATCAAGGGCGGCGGCGTGGCGCTCGGCCGCGAACCGCTGGTCATCGATGCGTTAAGCGAGGGCAGGCTGGTGTTTCCCTTCCCGACCCTGGTCGGTTCGGAATATGCCTATTGGCTGGTGTGCAACAAACACACCGCCCAGCGCGATTACATGCAGGTGTTCATGGATTGGCTGGCCGAGGAGGTGGAGGCGATGCCGGATATGGCCGGCTATGCGGTGTGACAGGCCCGGCCGGCTATTAGGTTCGCTAATCGCGGAGATTATGGAATTGGCCTTGCGGCGGACGGAACGGGGCCACTAGAATCCTTCGAACCTACAAAGGAACGGGAGAAAACCGGATGTTTTTGCGGAACACGTGGTATGTCGCCGGCTGGAGCAAGGATTATGGCCGCGCCTTGAAGGCCGAGACCCTGCTCGGCGAGAATATCGTGTTCTACAGAACCGAAGCCGGAACACCCGTGGCGCTCGAAGATGCCTGTCCGCACCGCAAGCTGCCGCTGTCCATGGGCAATCTCAAGGGCGACACGGTCGAGTGCGGCTATCACGGCCTGACATTCGATTGCGGTGGCGCCTGTGTGGCATCACCCACCCAGCCCGACCTGCTGCCGCAGAAGGCGCGGGTCCGGTCCTATCCGGTCGTCGACCGATACCGGCTGCTGTGGATCTGGATGGGCGATCCGGAGAAGGCGGATCCGGAGACGATCTTTCCGATCGAGAATTTCGACAATCCGACATGGGGCTATACCGATGGCGGCGAGATGGAAATCGCCTGCAACTATCTGTGGATCGTCGACAACCTGCTGGATCCGAGCCATGTCGCCTGGGTGCATGTCACCTCATTTGCCGGCGGCGGCACGGACGGCACGCCGCTGGACGTCGAGAAGACCGACCGCGGCATCGTCGTCTCCCGGTGGATCTACGATCAGCCGCCATCACCCTATTATGCGGGCCTGGTGAAGTTCAACGGCCATTGCGACCGCAAGCAGCATTACGAGATGTGTTTTCCGGCGATCGGGCTGAACCGGTCGATCTATACCCCCGCGGGAACCGGCGGGCCGGATGCGCCGCCGGTCGACAAGACCTATGTGAATATCTCCTACAATTTCATGACGCCGATCGATGAGGACCGGTCGAAATATATCTGGTTCCAGCACCGCAATACCGATCCCAACGACAAGGCGATCTCGAAACAGATGAATGACGGCGCGGTCATGGCGTTCAACGAGGACCGCGTGGTTCTCGAGGCCGTGCATGAGGGCATGAAACACAAGGCCACACCCCATATCGATCTCGGGCTCGACGCCGGCGCCAAACTGTTCCGCCGCGCTCTGGACAAGCGCATCGAGGCGGAGCAGGTGTAGCGCTCAGCCCTCCCTGCGGGCGTCTTCGACCAGCTTTCCGCCGGGGGCAATCAGGAAATTGCCTGACTACAGCGCGAGTGGGAAGCAAGTTGCCGCTTGCGCATTGATATGCACCGCCCAGCGACACCATGCCAGGCGGTGTCTCGTTATCCGGGTAAGGCGATTCAGGCGCTGGCCTCGTTGACCACCGCTAGAAAGGTTTCGCCATAGTCCTGCAATTTCTTCGGACCGACGCCGTTGATCTCGGCCATAAGGTCGAGATTGTGGGGGCGTGTCGAGGCGATCTCGGCCAGCGTGCTGTCGGAGAAAACAACATAGGCCGGCACATTGCGGGCGCGTGCCAGTTCCAACCGCAGGGCCTTCAACCGCGCCAGCAGTTGCTCATCATCACCCGACAACACAATCTGTGGCCTCGCGGCCTTCGCTTTCGGCTTGGTCTCCGGCTTGACGGTCACCTGGATTTCGCGGAATTCGAAGTCTCGGTCGCCGCGCAGAATGCGCCGGCCCTCTTCGGTCATTTCCAGGCAGCCATATTTCTGGATATTGATTGACAGGATGCCGCCGGCAACCATCTGCCGGATGAAGGCCTGCCAATATTGCTTGGAGTGATCCTTGCCGACGCCGAATGTGGGAAGCCGGTCATGGCCGCGATCGAGGATCTTCTGGTTCTGCGCACCGCGGACCACGTCGATAATATGGGCGGCGCCAAAAAACTGGCCGGTCCGGTAAATCGCCGACAGGATCATCTGGGCATGGCGGGTGCCGTCGACAAGGGTCGGCGGATTGAGGCAGGTGTCGCAATTGCCGCAGGCCTCTATCTCTTCGTCGAAATAGGCAAGCAGGGTCTGGCGCCGGCATTGCGAAGCCTCGCAATAGGCAAGCAGCGAATCCAGGCGCTTGTGCTCGCGCAGCTTGTGGGCATCGTCTTCGCCATCCTGATCGATGAACACGCGGCGCATGCGGATGTCGTCCAGGCCGAAGAGCATCAGGGTTTCGGCCGGCGCGCCGTCGCGGCCGGCTCGGCCGATTTCCTGATAATAGGCTTCGACGCTGCCGGGCAGGTTGAGGTGACAGACGAAACGGATGTCGGGCTTGTCGATCCCCATGCCGAAGGCGATGGTGGCGACCATGACCACCGCATCCTCGCTCATGAACCGGTCCTGGCTCAATTTGCGCTGCTCGGCATCCTGGCCGGCATGGTAGGCGATTGCCTTGACGCCCTGTTCGGTCAGGAAATCGGCGACCTCTTCGGTGTATTTGCGCGACAGGCAATAGACGATTCCGGACTGGCCGGCCTTGTCGTCGAAGAAGGCCATCAACTGGCGTCGCCACTGGGTCTTGGCGCCGACCGCCAGCCGCAGATTGGGCCGGTCGAAACCCTGAACGGTGATGTGGCCGGGGCCGGGAAACAGTTTTCGGGCGATGTCGTCGCGCGTCGCCTTGTCGGCGGTCGCGGTGAACGCGCCGAAGGTTGTTTGCGGAAAGCGATCCTTCAGTTCCGACAGCATTTCATATTCGGGGCGGAAGCTGACACCCCATTTGGAAACGCAGTGGGCTTCATCGATAATGAAATGGGCGATTGAAAAGTCCGACAGGGCGACCAGCATGCGCTCCGACATCAGGCGCTCGGGCGACAGATAGATGATCCGGCACTGACCACCGCGGACGTTATGCCAGGCTTCAACCTGTTCGTGGCGCGGCATGCCGGAATGGATGCGCACGGCCTCCACGCCATTGGCCTGAAGCGCGGCGACCTGGTCGTCCATCAGGGCGACGAGCGGCGATACGACGATGGTGATCCCGTCCGACAGGATGGCCGGAATCTGATAACACAGCGACTTGCCGCCGCCGGTCGGCATGACGGCCAGAACATGCTCGCCGGCCAGCAGCCGGTCGATGATCTGCTGCTGGCCGGGGCGAAAGCCGCTATAGCCGAACACATCGTGGAGAACCGATTCCGCCGTTGGTCGCACAACAGATCCCTTGTCTGGCAAGTGAATTCGCAATGGCGGCCAGGGCCGGCCGCACCACCTCCCAAACGGTCATATACCAGCCGCGCGCCGCTGTTAATCGGCAATTGGCATTTGGCGCTGGGCATCAACGGCGCTACGCTCCGGACGTGTTCCATGGGAGCGGGCAGGCAGATGGGCAGACGGTTTTGGCACAGGGTGGTCCTGATCATTTCGGGGCTGATGATCGCCGCGGTTCTGTTCGGCGGCCTCGCGATGATGCTGGCCTTTTGACCTGGGTATCAGGCGCCCCATGAAAGTCCCGATGGGCTCTATAGCGGGAAGACCACCAGAATGACCGGTACGGCGACCGCGATGACGATGATCTCGAGCGGCAGGCCGGTGCGCCAGTAGTCGCCGAACTTGTAGCCGCCCGGACCCATGATCAGCGTGTTGTTCTTGTGCCCGATCGGGGTGAGAAAGGCGCAGGAGGCAGCAACCGCCACCGCCATCAGGAAGCCGTCGGGATTGGCGTTCAGCCGGGCGGCGATATCGACGGCGATCGGCGCGCCGATCACGGCGGTCGCGGTGTTGTTGAGCACGTCGGAAAGCGTCATGATAACGACCATCAGCGCGGTCAGGACCACCCAGGAGGGCAGGCCCGCGGCAAGGTTGACGATCTCGCCGGCGATCAGGGCGGTGCCGCCGACATTTTCCAGCGCAACGCCGAGCGGAATCATGCTGCCGAGAAGCACCACCACCGGCCATTCGATATGATCGTAGACATTGCGGATGGGCACGATATCGAGAATCACATAGAGCGCGACGACGATCGCCAGGGCGGTGGCGAGATAGAGAAAACCGAAGGCCGACACGGCAATCGCGGCGGCGAAGACGCCGACCGCCAGCCAGGCCTTGCGGTGCTGGGTGACGGTGAGGCCGCGTTCGGCCAGCGGCAGCACGCCCAGCCAGTTGACAACATCGGGCAGCCGGTCAGCGGTGCCGAGCAGCAGCAGGATATCGCCCGGCCGCACCTTTTCATGGCGGATGCGTTTGGCGAAGCGCTTGCCCTGCCGGGAAATGCCGAGCAGGGTGACCTCGCGGCGGGCGCGCAACCGCATGGAGATGGCCGAGCGGCCGGCAAGGCGCGACTCGCGCGGCACCACCACTTCCATCAGCTTGAGATCGCTGGCGATGGCCTGGTCGCTTGGGCGTTCGCCGAAATATTCCAGACCGAGCGCTCCGCGAAACCGGTCAATGTCTTCGGCCGTGGCTTCGACCACCAGCATGTCCTTGGCCCGCAGCACCACGGTTGACGAAAAGCCGCCCAGCCTCTTGCCGTTGCGGATCACGCCGAGAATGGCGACATCGTCCTTGTCGCCGATGGGATAGAGGTCGCGAACCTCCTGGCCGACCGCCTTGCAGCCTTCCGGAACGACGAGTTCGGCCAGATAGCCGTCAAGGGCCATGAGATCGTCCGGCGGGGCATCGTCACCGTCGCCGCTCGGGATCAGACGCCAGCCGATCAGGGCGACAAAGGCAATGCCTGTGATGGCGACGGCCGCACCGACCGGCGTGAAATCGAACATGTTGAAGGGCGCGCCGAGGGCATCCTCGCGAAAGGACGCAATGATGATGTTGGGCGGCGTGCCGATGAGCGTCACCATACCGCCGAGAATGGTGGCGAAGGAAAGCGGCATCAGGGTGCGGCGAATCGGACGTCCGGCCTTCTTTGCCGCCTGCAGGTCCACCGGCATGAGCAGCGCCATCGCCGCGACATTGTTCATGAAGGCCGAAAGAACAGCGCCGACGCCGCTCATCAGGGCGATATGGGCCGCCGTGCTTCGCCCTGCATCGATCAGCCGGCGGGTGATCAGGTCGATGGCTCCGGAGTTCAACAGGCCGCGCGAGACGACCAGCACCAGCGCGACGATGATCGTCGCGGGATGGCCAAAGCCGGAAAATGCCTGGTCGGTGGGAACCAGCCCCAGGACAAGCGCCACCAGCAGGGCGCAGAAGGCCACGAGGTCATAACGCCAGCGGCCCCAGAACAGCATGGCAAAGACCGCCGCGAAGAGTGCGAATAGCTCAGCCTGTTCGACGGTCATGTCCCCGGTCCCCGAATCCTGTCATCGTCACGCGGTCGTGCGTCATCGATATCAGCTTCGGGTCCGGATACAAGCGGATGCCGGGAATTCAGCGCCGCAATCGGCGGCGCCGTTGCGGCAAGGTCACCACAGCCTAGATCAGTCGATCGGCTTGCGGGCCCGACGGTGGGCGTCGAAAATGTCGGCGATTCCGAGAACCGCCAGATCGCGCTGTGCCGGCTTGCGCCCCTCATTGATGGCGTAGCTGACATTTCTGGATGCGCGGATGGTGTCGAATATCCTGTTGAGATTCATCGGTTCGGTCTCCGGATGTGATGTGTTTCACTGCAATGCAATATAGCGGCCGCACCGCCGGTTCAGCAGTGCTGATTCAGCATGGCTTCCATGCATCGGCCGGAGGGCGACACTATCGGGATGGGCTCTGAGTGTAGGCGTCGAGAATATCGAAAGACCGGGAAACGTCGGTGACCAGCGCTTCTCGGGCAGCCACCGCATTGCCTTTGCGGGCGGCGGCAACGATCCGCAGATGATCCTTGTTGCTGCCGCGGATGTTGGGATCGATCGTGTGGTGGATGAGGTGCAGGAACGGTCCGTATTGCATCCACAGGCTTTCCACGAACCGCAACAGGGTCGGCGAACGGCTGATGCGGTAGAGCGAAAAGTGGAACAGGCGATTGGACTTCAACTCGTCGGCAGGCGTGTTCGGCTCACCGGCGACGGCTGCATCCAGAATGGCTTCCAACTCACCGATATCCTGCGGCGTGGCCCGGGCGACCGCAAGCTCGGTCACCATGCCTTCAATGCCGAGGCGGGCCTGTTTGAGGTCGACGAGCCGCGATCGGCGCAGGGGCGGCACGCGCAGCGCGCGCGCCGGCGCATCGATCAGCGCGCCTTCGGCGACCAGCCGGCGCACGGCCTCACGGACCGGCGTGATGCTGGTCTCGAATTGTTTGGCCAGTTCCCGCAGGTTGAGATAGTCGCCGGGTGCGAAATAGCCGCCCATGAAGGCATCCTTGAGCTGATCGTAGACAAGCTCCCGCAAATTGACCGGGCGGGCCGGGCCGAGTTCCGCCGCACCGCCGGATGACGGACGCTCCGGTTGTGCGGTCGCGGCGTCCGCTCGTTTGGTGTCGGTCCATTGTGGTTCAGCAGCGCTTGCCGGGCTCACGGGTTCCTCCTGATGCTGACGGGCCGGCCGACCTTGCATCGTCGGGCGGGCGCGGTAAACTTGACATTTAGACGTGGGCAAAGCACCCTTTGTGATAAGATATCACAAATAACATATCACAAAAGGGGCAGGGGTGCAGGTTGAACGACAAACCGTTCGAACTATTCGATCTCAAGGTCGAGGTGGTTGCCGGTGACAAGCCGATGGTGTGCAACCATGCGGAGGGGGCTTACTTTCTCGTCCAGGGTGAAAGCCTCGTCTTTCCGGATGTGAACCATTTTCCCATGTATCCGCTGGCTGCCCTGCTGCCGCTGTTGCCGGCAAAGCAACGCGTGACCGACGACAATGACTGGATGAGCACCGATGCGGAGATCGCCTGTCCGGATCCGCATTGCGGCGGGCGGTTTCGTATTACCCGGCTCGGCAAGCGGCGCTTCACCCATGCCGCGACGACCGGTCTTCCCGAGGCGCGCGGCGTGCCCTATTGGCAAAAAGGGGCGGATGATGATTGAAACAACATCGCTGCGGCCCGGCTACGAGTTTGCGCGGATCGTCAAGGGCGGCTGGCAACTGGCCGGCGATCACGGGCCCGTCGATCGCGCCAGGGCCATTGCCGATATGGAACAGTTTCTCGACGCCGGCATCACCGCCTTCGATTGTGCCGATATCTATGTCGGCGTCGAGGAGATGATCGGCGAGTTCATCCGGTCAGTGCGCCGTAACCGGGGATCGGAGGCGGCCGACAAGATCAAGGTCCATACCAAGCTGGTGCCCGATTACGACCGGCTGGCGACGGTCGGACCGGCCGATATCGAGGCCATTGTCGACCGGTCGCTGCGGCGACTCAATCTGCAGCAATTGCCGCTGGTGCAATTCTACTGGTGGGACCTTGAACAGGGCCGGCCCTATGAGGTCCTGTCCTGCCTGAAGGACCTGCAGACGAAGGGCAAGATCCGATATCTCGGGGTCAACAACTGGCGTGAAGCGGCCATGGCGCCGTTTGTCGAGGCGGGGCTGGATCTGGTGTCCACCCAGGTTCAATATTCGCTGCTGGATACAAGACCTGCCGGGGTTTTTTCCGACTGGTGCGCACAGAACGGCGTGAAGATCCTGTGTTACGGCACGCTGGCGGGCGGGTTCCTGACTGAGCGCTGGCTTGGCGTCGATGATCCGGGACACCAATTCAGCAACCGGTCGCTGGTCAAGTATCGGCTGATCATCGATGAGTTCGGCGGCTGGACGCTGTTTCAGGAACTGCTGCAGGCACTGAACGCCATTGCCGGCAGACATGGCGTGACCATCGGCGCCGTGGCCAGCCGCTGGGCGCTCGACCAGCCGCAGGTTGGCGCCGTCATCATTGGCGCACGCACCGCGGACCGCCTTGCCGAGACAATGGCCATATTCGATTTCAGCCTCGATCGACAGGATGTGGCGGCGCTTGAGACCGTGCTCGGCCGGCGGCAGGGACCGACCGGCGCCGTCTATGCGCTTGAGGGGGACCGGTCCGGCCCGCACGGCCGGATCATGAAATACAATCTCGGCGGTGTCCAATGAGCCAGTCGGAAGCCGCGCTGCTTGAGACCCGCTCCGTTTCGGTTTCCTTCGGCGGTTTCCGCGCGGTTCGCGATGTCTCCCTGCGGATTTCGCCGGGTTCGATAACCGGTCTGATCGGGCCCAATGGCGCCGGCAAATCGACGCTTTTCAATACCATCGTCGGTGAACGGAAATGCGATGCCGGCAATGTCCGGTTCAACGGGCAGGATGTAACCGGCCTGCCGCCCGACGCGATCTACCACCGGGGTCTCGCTCGGACATTTCAGATTCCCAGGCCATTCTCCGCCATGTCGGTGTTCGACAATCTCATGCTGGCGGCGCCCGACCAGGCGGGCGAGACGTTCTGGGTGCCGCTGCTGGCAAGGAACAGCATCCGGGCCCGTGAACGGGAGATTGCCGAGCGGGCGCGCGAAATCCTCGCCTTCACCACGCTCGACAGCGTTGCCGAGGAGGCGGCCGGAAAGCTGTCGGGCGGTCAGCAAAAGCTGCTGGAACTGGCCCGCGTCCTGATGAGCACGCCCAAGATGATCATGCTCGACGAGCCGGCCGCCGGGGTCAATCCGACCCTCACCCGTCTGCTGGTCGAGAAGATCGAGCAGCTCAATGAACAGGGATGCACATTTCTGATCATCGAGCACGACATGGATCTGGTGATGCGCCATTGTCATCTCATCGTCGGCATGGCCAACGGGCAGATCATTTTCGAGGGTGACGCCGCGGCGGCCCAATCCAACGAAACACTGCTCAACGCCTATCTGGGGGCGACGGTCGATGAGTGACACCGGCCCATTTCTGCGTGTCGAGGGGCTGGTCGCCGGTTACCGGCGCGGACTGCCGATTGTCCGCGACCTCGATGTCCATGTGAACCGCGGCGAGATCGTCACCATTATCGGTCCGAACGGCGCCGGCAAGTCGACGCTGCTCAAGGCGGTAACCGGGCTGGTCATTGTCGAAGCGGGCACTATTGCCCTCGGAGCGGACAATCTGGTCGGTGTCGATCCGGCCCGGCTGGGCCGTTACGGGCTGGCCTATGTGCCGCAAACCGCGAATATCTTCACGTCGCTGTGCGTCATTGAAAATCTGGCGCTGGCGGGGCGGCGCTGCCCGTCGGCCGCGCAACGCCGGGTGGAGGCCATGCTGGACCTGTTCCCGGTGCTGGCCGAGCGGCGGAACGTGCGCGCCGGCGCGCTCTCGGGCGGCCAGCGGCAGGTGCTGGCGATCGCCATGGCGCTGATCGCGGAGCCACAAATCATCCTGATGGACGAACCGACCGCCGGCCTGTCGCCGATCGCCAGCCAGGAGGTGCTGTCGATGATCCGGGAGATCGCCGCGGGCGGTGTCTCGGTCCTTCTCGTCGAACAGAACGCCAAAATGGCGCTCGGCATTTCCGACCGGGCCTATATTCTGGCCGACGGTCAGAACCAGCATGAGGGACCGGCCGGCGACATGCTCGATGACCCGGTGGTTGCGGAAATCTATCTCGGCGGCAAACGGCGGGGGGCGGCATGATCCAGGCGCTGTTCGACGGCATTCTGGTAGGCTCCATCCTGTCGCTGGGTGCGATCGGTCTGACCCTGGTCATGCATATTCTCCGATTCGCCAATTTCTCCCATGCCGAACTGCTTTCCCTCGGCGCCTATTGCGCTCTGACCTTCGATGCCGTTCTTTCGGCGCTCGCCCCGTCCTTGACCGCGTCGCTCGGGCCGCTGTCCATGACATTTGCACTGGCGCTGGCGACCGCGGGGGCGGCAGTCATCACCGGCCTCAGCGCCGTGCTGATCGACCGGCTTGTCTTCCGGCAATTGCGCGAGAGGGCCGGTCCACTGACCATGGTCTTTGCCTCGTTCGGCGTGGCGCTGATCGTCGCCAACCTCATTGCCTTGATCTTCGGCCTCCATACGCAGCGCTATTCGAACGACATCTCTTTCGCCAAAATGGTCAGCGCCGAGCCGCTGCTGCTCGTCAAGCCCGACCAGATCGCGATCCTGTGTGTTGCGCTGACGGCCATGGTGGCGCTGCATATATTGCTGACCCGTACGACGCTCGGCTTCGCGCTACGGGCGGTGGCGGAAAATCCGACACTGGCCCAGGTCAATGGCGTTTCCCTGAAATCGATGATTCGCCTGACCTGGATCATCGGCGGCGGTCTTGCGGCCATCGCCGGCGTGCTTTACGGGATCGACAATCAGCTCAGCCCGCTGATGGGGCCGCAACTGGTCCTGCCGCTGTTTGCGGCGGCGATCGTCGGCGGCCTTGGCAGCGTTTCGGGGGCGATGCTCGGCGGCTTTGTCGTCGGGCTGGCATCGTCCTTCGCCATCCTGTTCCTGCCGGCCGGATATCGGCCGGCCATTCCCTTCCTGGTCATCCTGGCAACACTCTATATCCGGCCGCACGGTCTGTTCGGAGAACCGCGATGATCGGCATTGTCTCCTATCTGGCCTTTTTCCTGACGATTACCGGGATCCTGGCGATCGCCGTGCTGGGGCTGAACCTGCAATGGGGCAATGCCGGCATATTCAATGGCGGTGTCGTCGCGTTTTTCGGCATCGGCGCCTATACGATGATCATCATGGCCGGCCCGGACCGCGCCGGCGAGTTGGGTGGGTTCGGACTGCCGTGGCCAGTCGCCATGGCGGGCGGCGCCACCGCTGCGGGTGTGCTGGCGCTGATCGTCGGTTTCGCAACGACCAAGTTGCGGCATGATTACCTGGCGATCGCGACCTTCGGTGTCGCGGTGGCGATGGAATCCTTCGTCCGCAATACGACCGTTGTCTCGGGCGGGGCCAAGGGCATCCGTGGTTTCGAAAGGCCGCTGGAGGCGATCATCGGCAACCCGTTTGTCTACAGCCTTGTCTATCTGGCCATCGTCGCCTGTATCCTGGTCGTCGTTTATCTGCTGCTCGAGCGACTGGTCGGCTCACCATTCGGCCGGCTGCTGCGGGCCATTCGCGAAGACGAGACGGCTGCACGGGCGCTGGGCAAGAATCCGGCCCGCATCCGGCTGCAGGCCTTCATCATCGGTGCCGTCATCATGGGCGTTGCCGGCGGGCTCTATGCGACCTTCTACGCCTTTATCAGTCCGCAGGACCTTGCGCCGATCCTGACGTTCCAGATCTGGGCAATGCTGATCGTCGGCGGCGCCGGCAACAATCTAGGCGCGGTCGCCGGCACGTTCATCGTCTGGGGGTGCTGGATCGCAAGCGGTTTCGTGTTGTCGAAATTCGCGCCGGCTGACGTGCAGATCTATGTCGGGACGCTGCAATACATCCTGATCGGTCTTATCATCGTCAGTATTCTTCTGATCAGGCCGCGCGGACTGATCCCGGAAAGACTCGAAGTTTCAACGCGGATTAGGGATCCGCAACCAGGCACAATCAGCCGTGCCGATCAACATGTGAAGGGCTGAGAAAGGGAGTAAGACCATGAAACTCGCATTGAAAACCCTCATGGGTGCTGCAGCGGTGGCCGCCTGCCTGTCGGCTGCGCCGGCCATGGCGCAGGACTGCACGACCAAGATCGGGGCGGTCCTGCCGACATCGGTCGATTGGGGCCGGCCGATCGCGGCGACCGCGCAGTTCGCCGTGGACATCTTCAACGAGGCCGGCGGCGTCAAGGGCTGCAAGATCGACATGAATCTGCGCGATACGCAGGTCGACCCGAAGGTCGGTGTCGACGCTGCCAAGGCGCTGGTCGATCTGGAAAAAGTGCCATTGCTGCTGGGGGCCGTGTCGTCGGGCGTGTCGATGCCGATCCTGACATCGGTCACCGTTCCGTCCAAGGTCATGCAGATGTCCTGCTGTTCCTCATCGACGGCCTTCACCAAGGTCGCTGCTGACGGCAAGACCGACGGGCTGTGGTTCCGGACCTTCGCCACGTCGCGCAACCAGGCGGCTGTGGTCGCCATGCTGATCAAGGAAAAGGGCTACAAGAACGTCGCGATTTTCTACAAGAATGACGATTGGGGCCAGGATATCGGTTCACTCGTCAAGGCGGACCTGGAAAAGCTGGGCCTGACCGTCCCGGCGAACATCGCCATCACAGACGGACAGACCTCCTATCGCTCGGAGGTCACCGAAGCGCTGAAGACCCAGCCGGACGCCATTTACATGGCGCTCTATCCGGCGGAAGGCACGTTGGTGGCGCGGGAGTGGATTTCGCTTGGCGGGACACAAAAGATGGTCGTCGCCAACGCTCTTAAATCCGATGATTTCCGCAATGGTGTCGGGCTGCAATATCTCGGCGAGACGACCGGCCTCGACAATGCACAGCCGCGGACCGAAAGCGCCCGTGAATTCGTCGATCTCTACAAGGCGAAATTCGACGCAGAGCCGAGCGGCCCGGGTCTGCCGAACATTTTTGACGCCGCGATGATCTCGCTGCTCGCCATGGAGGCTGCCGACGAGATAACGGGGCCGGCGATTGCCGCATCCGTTCCGAAGGTGACGGATCCGAACGGCACGCCGATCTTTCCCGACAAGGCGGGTCTGATGCAGGCCAAGGAACTGCTGGGCGCCGGCAAGACCATCTCCTATCAGGGCGCCACCGGGCCGGTGAAGTTCGATCCCAATGGGGACGTGTCGGCTCCGGCGGTCGCCTGGGTGTTCGACGAAGGCGGGACCAAGGAGGTCCAGTACTTCACCCTCGATCAGGTCAACGCCTTCATCGCATCGCAGGATCGGTAAGACCATCGGCCCGGCCGTTCGGCCGGGCCTTTCCCGGAGTTTCAGGGCCATGAGCAATCAACCAGAACGTATCGAACTTGCGCCGGGGCTGGAGGTCAGCCGGGTCATTACCGGTCTGTGGCAGGTGGCGGATATGGAGCGCGGCGGCACGTTGCTTGACCGCACGCAGGCCGCAAAGATGCTCGTGGATTATGCAGCCGAGGGATTCGACACTTTCGACATGGCCGATCACTACGGTTCGGCCGAACTGATCAGCGGCGCCGCGCGGCGGATGCTGCTGGAGCAGTCGGAACAATCGCCGGCGCGGTTTTTCACCAAATGGTGCCCCGAGCCGCATCAGTCGTCGCCGGAGGCGGTGCGGCAAGGCATTGCCGAGCGCTGCGAGCGGCTCGGCGTCGAGACGATCGACCTTCTGCAACTGCATTGGTGGTCGTTCGAACATCCCGGCTATCTGGATGTGATGGACGAGTTGATGCGGCTCAAGCAGGACGGTGTGATTGCCCATATCGGGGTGACCAATTTCGACGCCGATCATCTTCATGTCCTTGTGCAGCAGGGCTATGAGATCGCCACCAATCAGGTGTCCTGCTCGCTGCTCGACCGGCGGGCACTGGGCGATCTCAGTCACGTGTGCCTGGAACGCGGCGTCAAACTGCTGGCCTATGGCACGCTGGCCGGAGGCTTCTTTTCGGAAAAATGGCTGGGTGCGGCCGAGCCAACCGACATCCCCGACTGGAGCAAGATGAAATACAAGCGCTTCATCGATGTTGTCGGCGGATGGTCCGTCTTTCAAAACCTGCTGGCCTGCCTCGACCGGATTGCCAGGCGGCATGGCGTGGCGATCGCCAATGTCGCATCGCGCTGGGTGCTCGATCAGCCGGCTGTCGGCGCGGTGATCATCGGCGCCCGCCTCACGGAAAACCAGCATCGTGCCTCAAACAGCAATCTGTTCGGCTTCGTGCTCGACGAGAACGATCAGACTGAAATCGCCAAGGCGCTTGACGGCGCCGCCATGGTGCCGGGCGACTGCGGACAGGAATACCGGCGTCCGCCCTATCTGACGGCCTCGGGCGATCTCAGTCACCACCTGAGTGCTCCGCCGCCGTTTTTTTCAGCGGTGGAAAAGCACGGGCGCATGCTGACCTTGTCCGGCAGCGTCTGGGAAGAGATCGCCGGGCATTGCCGGGCGATGCGCATTGGAAACCGCATTCTCGTCAGCGGGACGACGGCGACCCATGGAACCGATACCGTGGTCTGCCGGGGCGATGTGCGCGGACAGACCGTTTATGCGCTGGACAAGATCCTTGCCGCGATCGCATCGCTTGGCGGCGCGCCCGAAGATGTCGTGCGGACACGCATCTACATGCGCGATGCCGATGAATGGGAGCCCGCGTCACGGGTCCACGGCCGCTATTTCGGCGATATCCGGCCGGCCAATACGCTGATTGAGATCAGTCGCTTTGTCGGCGATTACGAGATCGAAATCGAAGCCGAGGCCGTGGTGCCTGAAGCAGGCGATACGGCTGCCTGAGGACACACCGTCTATGCGGTACGGGCGTCGACGGTCCGATGGCCTTGTTCCACATGTCCGGTTGGACAGCGACCGGGCAGTTTGATACACGGTGCCGGATTAAATTTTGAAATCAGCCTTTTTGTTGATTCATAATGACGGTCAGCGTCGCCGGCCGACGGATATCGGGGAGACCATCCGGCTTTGCCGTGATGCAAGAACACTGACGGGGTTTCGGGGCGCAATGCAGGTTTTTGAGACAGTCGGCGCCACGTTCTGATTGGAGCGAGCGACCGGCAACAGGGGGCGGGCACGGCCTGAGCCACCGCGTTCGTGCGGGAAAGGATATGTCATGGTTTGTGTTCAAAGCCGGCAGCCAGTTGCTGCGGCCGAAAGCCGGACCGGCTAGTCGATGTCGACAACGACGCCCCGATCCACCGCCGGCGGTGATGCCGACGATATCATCCGCTTGCTCGACGAGCCGGTGTCCGCCAGCCTGTGCCCGCAATCGAGCACCGTCAAAGGCCGTCGCGTTCCGACCTGCGCGCTGATCATGCTTTCCGTCGTCGCGGCGATCGGAGTGCTTGCCTATGGGTTCTGGCCGCGCGGTGCGGATGCTCCGCAGCCGTGGAAGACGCGGGCAATCATCCTTCCCAACGACATGGGCATCGCCTATCATCGGGACCGGATCCTCGATTCATTCTTTGGCACTTATGAGCGTCGCATTGATATCAGCGGCGTTTTCGGCAGCGGTTCGGTTATGCTGCCGACCACGGGGCATGGCGGCAGCACCTATGGCGATGTCGTCTGGCGCGAAGATGGCGCGCGGGACGGCCACCGCGGGCCTTGGCTTGAGATCAATGATGAGGGCGATGTCTACCTTATCGACATGCGAAAAATAGCCCTCTATCGAATCCACAATGTCGACGGTGACCTGTGTGCGGTCGGCCTTGACGGACCGAAGCCGGAATCAAAAAAAGGCGCGGATGCGGTTTGCCGGGCCGTGCCCAGTGACCGCGGACCGGCGGTCAATATCTCCGAATGGGCCCGGCATTGGTCAAGCGAACATATGGGCATGCTCGACAGGCGACCGCTTTTTGCCGCCGGTGAGTCGGCGGTGTCGCGGATATCGAGGACGATCGTTCCCGGTGAAAGACCCTCGCAATCGGGCAAATATGTGACCGCGGATGGCGTGTGCAATGTATCAGGTCCGAGACATATGCTGCGCGTTCCTCCGCGGCTGGAGTATATCGGCGTTTCCGAAGGGTCGTCGCCACCGCCCTGTCACGGGCCGCTGAAGGTCTGGCGCCGGCAGGATATCCTGACCAGCCAGGCAAACACGCCGGACGAAGACGGTGTGCGGAGCGGCGCCAGAACGGTTATCGATTAGGTCGCGTCTCACCGCAGCGATGCCTGCGATCCCCCATCGTCGGTTCGAATTTTCTTGTAGGATCCGGTGTGACGTTCTAAATCGATTTAAATAA
The DNA here is from genome assembly GCA_028279875.1 of Rhizobiaceae bacterium. Lineage (GTDB taxonomy): Bacteria > Pseudomonadota > Alphaproteobacteria > Rhizobiales > Rhizobiaceae > Hoeflea_A. The sequence continues at coordinate 7,622 of JANQMU010000028.1, read as the reverse complement.
CAGAACTCCTGATCTTTGCCGGGATCCGTTCATGCCTTCAGTGCCAGCATTTTCCCAAACCGACGCCCAACAGCGGCCTGTTGATGTCAGCGCGCTGCAAGCTGATGTCGACCGGCATCTCAAATATTCCCTCGGCAAGGATGCCGCACATGCCTCGCTTTACGACTGGCGCATGTCGTTGTCGCTGGCGATCCGCGATCGTATTGTCGACCCCTGGTTCGCATCCACACGGCGGACCTACGAGCTAGGGAAGAAAAGGGTCTATTATCTGTCGATGGAGTTTTTGATCGGCCGCCTGCTGGAGGATGCGGTGGTCAATCTACAGCTTGATGATGTTGCCAGGCAGGCGCTGGCCGGGCTGGATGTCGACTACGAGGCGGTGGTGCAGGACGAGCCCGATGCGGCGCTCGGCAATGGCGGGCTGGGGCGGCTGGCGGCCTGTTTTCTGGAATCCCTGTCGACCCTTGGATGTCCGGCCTATGGTTACGGCATTCGTTACGAGCACGGGCTGTTCCGGCAGAGTTTCGAGCATGGCCGGCAGGCGGAATCGGCGGAAGCCTGGCTGGCGCAGCGTCCGGCCTGGGAGTTTGAACGGCCGGAAGCGGCCTATGAGATCGGCTTTGGCGGCCATGTTTCAAAGGAAAACGGTGAGGCGGTCTGGAGGCCGGAGGAATCGGTCATTGCGTCCGGATATGACACGCCGATTGTCGGCTGGCAGGGCCGCTGGGCGAACACGTTGCGCCTTTGGTCCGCCAAACCGACCAAATTGTTCGATCTGCAGAAATTCAACCAAGGCGACTATCTGGCCGCCGCCGAGCCGGAGGCGCTGGCGCGGACGATCAGCCGGGTGCTTTATCCGGACGACACCACCGATCAGGGAAAGGAACTGCGGCTCAAGCAGGAGTTCTTCTTCACCGCCGCTTCGGTGCGTGACATCGTCCGGCGCTTCCGGTCGGAATGCGGCGATCTGAGGCAACTGCCCGACCGGGTGGCCATTCAGATGAACGATACCCATCCGGCCATCGCCGGCCCGGAACTGGTGCGCATCCTGCATGATGACCATCGCATGGAACTGAACGAGGCGGTCGATCTTGCCCAGGCCTGCCTGTCCTATACCAACCATACGCTGCTGCCCGAGGCGCTTGAGCGCTGGCCGGAGCCGCTGATGCGCCGCGTCCTGCCGCGCCATATGGACCTGATCGAGCATATCGATGCGCGTCATGCGAGGCTTCATCCCGGCCGCGATGTTTCGATCATCGAAAACGGCGCCGTGAAGATGGGCGAACTCGCCTTTTTGACATCGCACCGCGTCAACGGGGTTTCGGCCCTGCACACGGAGTTGATGAAGGAGTCGGTGTTCGGTGACCTGCACCGGCTGCATCCCGACCGCATCGTCAGCCAGACGAATGGCGTGACGCCGCGCCGGTGGCTGTGGTCGTGCAACCGCCCACTGAGCCGGCTGATCACCGAGACAATCGGCGAAGGCTGGGTCGGCGATCTCGACCGTCTGGAGGCGCTGACGCCCTTCGCCAGTGATCCTGTTTTTCTCGATCGATTCGGGACGGCGAAGCGGCAGAACAAGGTCGTCCTCGCAAACTGGCTGAAACGGACCGTCGGCGTTACCGTGGACCCCGATGCGATGTTCGATATCCAGATCAAGCGCATCCACGAATATAAGCGCCAGTTGATGAACATTCTCGAGACCGTCGCCCTTTGGGCGGCGATCCGCGACGACCCGCATGCGGACTGGACGCCGCGTGTGAAAATCTTCGGCGGCAAGGCGGCGCCGGGCTATGCGGTGGCCAAGGAGATCATCCGGCTGATCAATGATGTCGCGGCCGTGATCAATGCCGATCCGGCCATGAAGGACCGCCTGTCGGTGGTCTATCCGCCCAACTACAATGTCTCGATGGCCGAACGGCTGATTCCGGCCGCGGATCTGTCGGAGCAGATTTCCACAGCCGGCAAGGAGGCGTCGGGAACCGGCAATATGAAGCTGGCGATGAACGGCGCGCTGACCATCGGCACGCTGGACGGTGCGAATGTGGAAATCCGGGAGCATGTCGGCGCCGAGAATTTCTTCCTGTTCGGGCTGACCGCTGACGAAGTGGAACGCCGGCGGCAGGAGCCTGGTCATGCCCGAACGGCGATCGAAGCTTCTCCGCGGTTGTCCGGCGCGCTGAAACTGATCGCCGACGGCGCGTTCTCGCCGGACGAGCCGCAGCGCTATCACGGGCTGGTCGACCGGCTATACAATCATGACTATTTTCTCGTCTGCAGCGATTTCGACGCCTACCATGCGGCGCAGCGACAGGCGGATGGTGTTTTCAAGGACCGCAACACGTGGTTTCATAGGGCCGCGATGAACACGGCGAAGGTCGGATGGTTCTCCTCCGACCGCGCCATTCGCGGTTACATGGAGGATATCTGGGACGCGCGATCGGCGCTTTGACGCACAATTCGGGACACGGGCCATTTGAAGAACTCAGCCGGAACGAAGGACAATTCCGCGACGGATCTTGTCGATCTTGCCGATGCCAGGTCGATCGCCGATGGTGTTCACCAAAATCCCTATTCCGTGCTTGGCGGTCACCAGAAAGCCACCGGCTTCGTGATCTGCGCCTTCGATCCGGGCGCGGACGCGATTGTGGCGTTGACCGGAAAATCGACGGAAACGCCGCTCGTGCCGGTCGCCGGAGCAAAGGGCGTGTTCGCCGGGCTTTTGCGCCGCAAGGCCGATTACCGGCTGCGGGCCAGCGCCAACGGTCATTCATGGGAATATGACGATCCCTTTCGCTTCGGGCCGGTGCTCGGGCCGATGGACGAGCATCTGATTTCGGAAGGCACCCATCGGCGTCTCTGGGAGGTTCTGGGCGCCCATATCATCGAGCATGAAGGGGCGAAGGGCGTGCATTTTGCCGTCTGGGCGCCCAATGCGCGCCGGGTTTCGGTGATCGGCGATTTCAATCACTGGGACGGCCGGCGCCACCCGATGCGCGGCCGGGGCAGCACCGGCGTGTGGGAGATCTTCGTGCCCGGGCTCGGCGAAGGTGCGGTCTACAAATATGAAATCGTCGGCCGCGACGGCGATCTGCTGCCGCTCAAGGCCGATCCGGTGGGTTTCGGCTCGGAGCATCCGCCGCAGACCGGTTCGATCGTGCGTGACCTCGGCGGTCATGCCTGGCAGGATAATGGCTGGATGGAGCGCCGTTCCGGCCTGCAGAACATCCGCGCGCCGATCTCGATCTATGAGGTTCACCTCGGGAGCTGGAAGCGGGTCGCGGAGGAGGGTAACCGTCCGCTCTCCTATGTCGAGGCCGCGCAGCAGCTTGTCGACTATGCGGTTGATATGGGTTTTACCCATCTGGAATTGCTGCCGGTCAGTGAGTTTCCCTTTGACGGGTCCTGGGGCTATCAGCCGATCGGCCTTTATGCGCCGACCATCCGTTTTGGTCCGCCCGGGGAATTCAGGGCGCTGGTGGAAGCGGCCCACGCCAAGGGTCTTGGCATCCTGCTGGACTGGGTGCCCGGCCATTTCCCGACCGACATTCACGGTCTCGGGCAATTCGACGGCACGGCGCTTTATGAATATGCCGACCCCAAAGAGGGGTTTCATCAGGACTGGAACACGCTGATCTACAATTACGGACGCGTCGAGGTGATGAATTTCCTGATCGCCAATGCCGTCTACTGGCTGCATGAGCATCACATTGACGGCCTGCGTGTCGATGCGGTCGCCTCGATGCTCTATCGCGATTATTCGCGCGATGAGGGCGAATGGATTCCCAATATCCATGGCGGCCGCGAGAACCTGGAAGCCATCGATTTCCTGAAGCGCATGAACGAGACGGTCTATGCCGAATGCCCGGGTATCGTCACCATCGCTGAGGAATCGACGGCATTTGCCGGCATTTCCAGGCCGACCGATGCTGGCGGGCTGGGCTTCGGGTTCAAGTGGAACATGGGCTGGATGCACGACACGCTCGACTATATCCGCAGGGACCCGGTGCACCGCAAATATCACCACAACCAGATGACCTTCGGGCTGACCTACGCCTATTCGGAGAATTTCATTCTGCCGATCAGCCATGACGAGGTGGTGCATGGCAAGGGTTCGATGATCGCTAAAATGCCTGGCGAGGGGTGGGAGAAGTTTGCCAATCTGCGTCTCTATTACAGCTTCATGTGGACCCATCCGGGCAAGAAACTGCTCTTCATGGGCTGCGAGATCGCGCAAGGCGCCGAGTGGAACCACGACGGTAGTGTCGAATGGCATCTGCTCGATCATGAATGGCACAGGGGCATGCAGGCGCTGGTGCGCGACCTGAACCGTGCCTATCGGACGATTCCCGCGCTGCATGTCAGGGATTGCGACCCGGGCGGGTTTGAATGGATCGATCATCAGGCAGAAGACGAATCCGTCTTTTCCTTCCTGCGGCGCGGTGATGATGGGGACGCGCCGGTGGTGGTCGTCTGCAATTTCGCGCCGGTGCAGCGGGACAATTGGCGCATCGGCGTTCCGGCAAAGGGCCGGCTGAGGCTGATCCTGAATACGGATTCGACCGATTATGGCGGCGGCGGGCGTGGCGGGTTCGACGACCTGCCGACAGAAGAGATCGCCTGGAATGGCCGCGACCATTCGACGGCGTTGGTGCTGCCGCCGCTGTCGACACTGATTTTTGTGCTTGAAGGAAGCGGCGCCGGGGAAATCAATTCGTTGTAGGGAGAAGGCAATGTCGGAACAATCAAATCGCCGCCTGGCCAACCGGTCCATGGCGTTCGTGCTGGCCGGGGGGCGCGGCAGCCGACTGAAGGAACTGACTGAAAAACGCGCCAAGCCGTCGGTCTATTTCGGCGGCAAGAGCCGGATTATCGACTTTGCCCTTTCCAACGCGCTCAATTCGGGCATCCGCAAAATGGCGGTCGCTACCCAGTACAAGGCCCACAGCCTGATCCGCCACATGCAGCGCGGCTGGAACTTCTTTCGCGCCGAGCGCAACGAATATCTCGATATCCTGCCGGCGTCTCAACGGGTTGCGGAAAACAAATGGTATCTGGGAACCGCCGATGCCGTGACCCAGAATATCGACATTATCGACAGCTACGGGGTCGATCACCTCGTCGTCCTGGCCGGCGACCACATCTACAAGATGGATTACGAACTGATGCTGCAGCAGCACGTCAATGAGGGTGCCGACGTCACCGTCGGCTGCCTGACGGTGCCGCGCGAGGAGGCTTCGGCCTTCGGTGTCATGGCGATCGACGAAAGCGACCGGATCATCTCGTTCCTGGAAAAACCTGCTGATCCGCCGGGCACGCCGGACGATCCGACCGTGGCCCTTGCCAGCATGGGCATCTATGTCTTCGATTGGGCCTTCCTGCGCGAATTGCTGCTGGCGGATGCGGACGATCCGAATTCGAGCCATGATTTCGGGTCCGACCTCATCCCCGGCATCGTCAGGAACGGCAAGGCCGTTGCCCATCGCTTCTCCCGGTCCTGTGTCAAGAGCAGCAAGGAAAAGGAAGCCTATTGGCGCGATGTCGGAACGGTCGATGCCTTCTGGAAGGCCAATCTGGACCTGACGGATTTCGATCCGGAACTGGACATCTACGACCGGCACTGGCCGATCTGGACCTATTCGGAGATCGTTCCGCCCGCCAAATTCATCCATGACGATGAGGAGCGGCGGGGCAGCGCCGTCAGTTCACTGATCTCCGGCGGCTGCATTGTGTCCGGTTCCACCGTCGCCAATTCGCTGCTGTTCACCGGTGTGCACACGCACTCCTATTCGAAACTGAAACATGTGGTGGCGCTGCCCTATGTCCAGATCAACAGAAAGGCCGAGCTGACGAATGTGGTGATCGACCGGGGCGTCGTCATTCCGGAGGGCCTGATCGTGGGCGCCGATCCGAAGGAAGATGCCAAATGGTTCCGGCGCACCGACAACGGTGTGTGCCTGATCACCCAGCCGATGCTCGACCGGCGAGCGGCGTCTCTTTGACGGGCAGGAAACACAAAAAAGCCGAGCGGGCCGGGCGTGTCCTGTCGGTCGCTTCCGAGTTTGCGCCGCTGGTAAAGACCGGCGGACTGGCCGATGTCGTCGGCGCGCTGCCGAGCGCCCTGGCGGCCGAGGGCTGGCAGGTGCGGACGCTTCTGCCGGCCTATCCGGGCCTGCTCGATCGGCTGGTGTCGCCAAAAGTCGTCTGGTCGTCGGACGACCTCTTCGGTGTCGAGGCGCGTATCGTCGCCGGAAAGCTCGATAAGTCCGATGGCGCGCCCGGTTTGCTGCTTCTCGATGCACAGCAGTTTTTTGCCCGCGAGGGTTCGATCTATCTCGGCAAGGACGGCCGGGACTGGCCGGACAATCCGACGCGGTTCGCGGCGCTGTCTTTCATTGCCGCCGAGATTGCCCATGCGGGGCTGTCCGATCGCTGGCGGCCCGATATCCTGCATGCCCATGACTGGCAGGCCGGGCTCGCCCCGACCTACCTGAAGCAGCGCGGGACCAGGGGCGTTGCGACAGTGATGACGATCCACAATATCGCTTTCCAGGGTCTCGCACCGGCCACCCTGATGGGCCGGCTGCGCCTTCCGCAGTCTCGCTTCAATCGCGATGGCTTCGAATTCTGGGGTAAGATCAGCGCCCTGAAGGCCGGGCTGATGGATGCCGACTGGATCACCACCGTCAGTCCGACCTATGTCGATGAACTGGCGACGCCGGCCTTCGGGATGGGGCTCGACGGCGTGATCCGCCTGCGCGGGGACAGGTTCTCCGGCATTTTGAACGGTGTCGATCTGAATGTATGGAATCCGCGTAAGGATCGCTCGATCGCCTATCGCTACGGCCCGCGCAAACTCGATGACAAGCGCGGCAACACCGATGCGCTGGCCGGAGAATTCAAGCTGGAGATATCTGAGGGACCGTTGTTCGGCGTCGTCAGCCGCCTGACTCGTCAAAAGGGTCTGGATCTGCTGCTCGATACGCTGCCTGAACTTGTCGAAAGGGGCGGACGCCTCGTCGTTCTGGGCAGCGGGGATGCGGATCTGGAAGAGGGGTTCGTCGAAGCCGCCTCACGCAATCCGGACCATGTTGCGGTCCATATCGGCTATGACGAGGCCCTGTCGCATCGTATCTTTGCCGGCGCCGACTGTATTCTTGTTCCCTCGCGGTTCGAACCGTGCGGACTGACCCAGATGTATGCGCTTCGCTATGGCGCGTTGCCGCTGGTGGCCCGCACGGGCGGGCTGGCCGATACGGTGATCGATGCCAATGATGCGGCGATCAAGGCTGGTGTCGCCACCGGCATCCAGTTCTCGCCGACGACGGCCGAGGCGCTTTCGGCGGCAATCGGCCGGATGTTCGATCTCTACGGCAAACCGGCCCTCTGGCGGCGGATGCAGGAGCGCGCTATGAAGCATCCGGTCGGCTGGAGCGAGTCGGCCAAAGCCTATGCCGCCCTGTATGAAAGCCTCTTGGACGAGAGCGAGTTGTTATGAGATTGGATCATTTGATGGCTGTAAATCGGTTCACTCGGCAAGGCGCGTCGCGCAGCGCGATGTGGTGCATCGGGCAAGCGGCGCAACGCAGCCGATGGGCCGATTTGCCGCCACCCTTCGGGCC
>JANQMU010000027.1 GCA_028279875.1 Rhizobiaceae bacterium | reverse complement strand
GCCTGCACTGTCGGCCGCGACAGGAAAGTCACCGATTGCCCGGACGTTAAGGCCCCATGGCGTCTTGTAAAGGAACCACCACGCCAAGGCCACGGTCGCGTACATGAGGTATGTCAGAAAATCCTGTTTGAACAATACCGGACCGAGCACAGGAATGGCCGATAAGCCTGGAATAGCGATGACGTGAAATCCGGGCAAGGTCGAGGTCGCGTCGGCGCCCAGAATGAGGCGTGCCAGATATGACGTCATCCCGAGCATCAGAATGTTGATAGCGATCCCGGCAACAAGTTGGTTTATTCCAAGCCCGACCGCGAGTCCGGCGAGAATCATGCCCGCGCATGCGGCCACCGCGATCCCCAGGAAGAGGCCGCCGATCGGTGTTCCCGACAAGAACGCGCCCACCGCGGCACCAAATGCTCCGGCCAGGATGCAGCCCTCGAGTGAGATGTTGAAAACACCCGCGCGTTCCGAAATAACCCCACCAACTGCCGCAAAAATGATTGGTATGGACAGCCGAAGACTCGTGGAGAGAAAGTCAGTCAGCGCTTGTGTGTCCAGCAGAAAGTCCATCAGGGCCGCTTCCCTGCACGATTTGCTTCAAGCTCCTCGTCGAGCGTGTCCTCCAGCATGCGCCGACGCTTGAGGAATGCAGTCCAGTATGACCGGTTGTAGGTGAAGGCGAGACTGGCGGCCACGAATATGATGACCAGTCCCTGGATGGCTTCAATGACGGTGGTTTCAAGTCCGACAGCGCGCTGCATCACAAGCGCTCCGGCCTTGAGCCCGCTCAGGAAAAAAGCCGATAGGGGCGCGAGAATTGGGTTCAACGACGCCAGAAACGCAACAACGATACCGTCAAATCCGTATCCCGGCGAAAACAGATGGTACAGGCGATACTTCAGGCCGAGCACCTCAAACGTTCCTGCCAATCCGCCAATGCCACCGGCGACGAACATTGTAATGACCAGCGTGCGACGCACATTGATGCCCGCATAGCGCGCGCCTTGCGGATTGTGCCCGATGGTATCGAGCGCAAATCCCACAGTGGTGAAACGAAAGACGAGAAATATCGCTACGGCCAGGATCACAGCGAAAATCACCCCCGCATGTGCATCTGTGCCGGGCATGATCCAGGGCAGCCATAGGTGCTCGCCAATCTCGTTCGAATAGGGATATGGCGCACCCTCCTGCATAAGCGGGCCGCCGGCGACATAGCTGACGATATTGATCGCAATGAAGTTCAGCAGAATGGTGATGATGACTTCGTTGATGCCGCGATATGCTTTCAGATAACCCGGAATCAAGCCCCAAAGTCCACCACCTAAAGCGCCTGCGAGAATGCAGAGAGGTATATGGATAAAACCGGGCATGGCTGGCAGAAGAAGTGCTGCGAGGGCCGAAAACAGCCCTCCCATGTAGATCTGACCTTCTGCACCGATGTTGAGCAGACCGGCCCGCAGGGGGATAATCACGGCAAGGCCGGCAAGAAGAATGGGCGATGTTTTCACCAACGTGCCAGCGAGGCCGTAATAGTCGATAAAGGCACCGGTGAACAGCGCCTGATAGGCGTCAAGCGGATTCACCCCAGCCACGGCGATGAGACCCGCGCCAACAAACAGGGCGAGCAGAACGGCCCACACCGGTCGGAGAATGTAAAGGGCTTGGATCGCGTCGAGCATCATGCCGCATCCGCATCACTGATGCCGCCCATGAGCGCGCCAACACGTTCACTGGTCGCCTCTGCCGGTGAAATAACGCCGGTGATTTCTCCGGTGCACATCACAGCGATGCGGTCACAAACACTGAGGATATGCTCGAGCTCGGTCGAAATATACAAAACGGCCGTGCCGCGGGCGCGTTCGCGCAGAACGGTGCGTTGCACCGCGTCGATCGCCCCGACGTCGAGACCCTTGCAAGGTTGCATCACCACCAGAATGCGGGGGGCGCATTCGATTTCACGCGCGAAAATCAGTTTCTGTTGGTTGCCGCCGGACAGGAAGCGCACATGCTGGTCCACTGATCGCAGTCGAATGTCGTAACGCTTCACCCAGGCCGTCGCCATATCCCGTGCATTTTGCATGTGCAGGATGCCGTGTTTTGAAAATGGCCAAATCCGGAAATCCCGCAGCATGGCATTCTTGACGACCGGAAGATCCAATACAAGCCCGGTTTGCTGCCGGTCTTCGGGAACGAACGACATGTGCGTTTTGTGACGCCGGTCATAGACCGACAGGGTCGAAACGTCTTGGCCGAAGACGCTCACATTGCCGGAGCTGGGTCGGCGCAATCCGGTCAAAACCTCGGCG
>JANQMU010000163.1 GCA_028279875.1 Rhizobiaceae bacterium | reverse complement strand
CCAACGACGCCAGTGGGCAAAATCAGCCGGCCCATGCACCGTTGTTTGCCAACGGTTTCCTCGTCTCAAGGGTGGGGAAAATCGGCCCATCGGCAGCGTGGCGCCGCTTGCCCGATGCACCACATCGCGCTGCGCGACGCGCCTTGCCGAGTGAACCGATTTTCCGCCATCAAATCGTCAGGGTCATAACAGAATGCTCTATGGTTGGAACCGTCTTCGAAAACCGCTGCCCGGGCTGACACCCTCGCGCATCACCAACTGCCGCAACGGGGCGATCTGCGATAACAGCGACAGGCCGCCGCTGCGCATCAGCTGGACGGGCAGGAAACCGCTCAGCAGCGAGCGGTTGAGCATATCGACCCCGAAGGTTCGGGACGCGATATCGCGTCTTCGCAGACTGTTGTATCGGCTGGCGATCCTGCGCGCATCGGACACACCGCCGACAGTCCGGATCACGTCGACGAAATCGACGACATCCCGCAATCCGAGATTGAGGCCCTGCGCTCCGATCGGTGGAAAGACGTGCCCGGCCTCACCGATCAGCATGCATCGACCCTTCGCAAAGGAATGGGCGATCATGCCACTGAACGGGAAGGACTGAACCGCGCTGTCGAGTTCGACTTTCCCCAGAATCGACTGCATGCGCCTTTCGACCTCGAGTGCCAGCCGCTCCGGCGCAAGCGTCGCCATGGCTTCCGAGTCGGCCGGCTTCATGGCCCACACGATGCTGGACCGATTACCGGGCAGCGGAACCTGGGTGAACGGACCATCTTCCGTATGAAACTCGTTGGATGTGTCGGCATGGCCGAATTCGTGGGTGACGTTCATGACCAGCGCCGTCTGCCGATAACGCCAGTCCCGGACCCTGATGCCGAGCACCCGGCGAACCAGCGAGTTGCGGCCATCGGCCCCGGCGACCAGCTTTGCCTCAATCCGTTGGCCGCCGGCCAGAACCAGCTCGACCCGGTCGCCCCGCTCGTCAATCGCCTCGACCGGCTCATCGAAGCGGTCGATACGATCCGTCCGCGCCAGGCCCTGGCTGAGCGCATCGAGAAGCGGCGCATTCGCGATATTGTATCCGAAGGCGTCGAGGTCGAGCTCGCTCGCATGGAAGGTCACGGTCGGCGAGCGCATCAGGCGCGAGGTGCCGTCGATGATGCGCATGATGCGCAGCGGTGCGGCCGCATCGGCAATGTCCTGCCAGACTGCGAGCTGACGCAGCAGCCCGATAGACGGCATCATCAGCGCCGTCGTCCGGCCATCCGCGGGGCCGCCCTGCGGCGCCATGATCGCCGTCCGGCATCCGGCATCGGCGGCTGCAAGTGCCGCGCAAAGGCCGGCGAGGCCGCCGCCGACCACCGCTACATCGTAGTTTTCCGCCATCATCGCCACCTGTCACTTGCGAATTGCTGACCCTCATACAACCGTTTCGCCCTGAACGACAGGGCTGTGTGAACAGCCAAGCTCCCCTTGCCGCGTGAAGTGTTTTTTGCAATCATTGCTGCGCTGCACAATTTTTTCAAGGCTGGATCCGCGGCTCCGGCATGGTCGCGCGATGAAGCAAAAGGACGGGGGTTCGCAATTATGCACCAAATATTTGAAGCTCTTTCTCGGCATTGGTAGTTTCTGAACACAACGAACTCCGCCTAGAGTCACCGTCGAATGAACAGCAACACACGACGGGAGGAAAGTGTGTCTGATCAGGAAACCGGCGAAGATAGCTGCTTGCTGGAGATATCCGGGCTGACCAAGATATTTGGTGAACTGCGCGCCAATGACGGAATCGACCTGCAGATCAGGTCCAGCGAAATCCACGCACTGCTGGGTGAGAACGGGGCGGGAAAATCGACGCTGGTCAAGATGCTGTTCGGTTCGCTGGAACCGACCGCCGGTCAGATCTTCTGGAAGGGCAGACAGGTTCAGATCACCAGTCCCGGCCAGGCCCGCTCGCTTGGCATCGGCATGGTCTTCCAGCATTTTTCGCTCTTCGAGGCGTTGACGGTCGCCGAGAACATTGCCCTGTCGATGGATGAGGACGTGACCATTGAGGGCATCTCCGAACGGGCTGCGGTCCTGTCGCGCGATTATGGCCTGCCGCTCGATCCCCATGCCCATGTCGCCGACCTTTCGGTGGGGGAACGGCAGAGGATCGAGATCGTCCGGACGCTTCTGCAAAATCCCGAACTGATTATTCTCGACGAGCCGACCTCGGTGCTGACGCCGCAGGAGGCCGACAGGCTGTTCGAAACACTGGAAAAAATCCGGTCCGAAGGGCGCTCGGTCCTGTATATCAGCCATCGGCTGGAAGAGGTGCAGCGTATATGCGACCGGGCCACCGTGCTGCGCCACGGCAAACTGACCGGTGATTGCGATCCGCGCTCGGAGACGCCGGCTTCGCTGGCCCGGATGATGGTCGGGTCGGACGTCAAATCCGTGTCCAACAGCGGCGGTGCGATCGGCGACGACGTGCTGCTGGAGGCAAACAACCTGTCCGCTGCGGCGCGCACGCCCTTTGCGGTCTCGCTTGAAAACATCAACCTGTCGGTTCGCCGCGGCGAAATCATCGGGATCGCCGGTGTTGCCGGCAACGGCCAGAGCGAATTGTTCGATGTGCTTTCGGGCGAGGAGCGGGTGGCTCGGGCAGACAGTGTGCGCATAAACGGTACAGCGGTCGGCCGTATGGGGATTTCCGCCCGGCGGCTCCTCGGCGCCGGTTTCGTGCCCGAGGAACGCCATGGACATGCCGCGGTTTCGGAAATGTCGCTGTCGGACAATATGGTTCTGGCCCGCCACAAATCCGATGCCGCTGCGTTTCTGGCGGGCGGTCCGTTGAAAATCATCCGGCGCGGCGCGGTTCTGGCGGCCTCCGGCCGTGTCATCGAGGAAATGGACGTCCGCAAATCCGGCGCGGATCCGGAGGCGTCGTCCCTGTCCGGCGGCAATCTTCAGAAATTCGTCGTCGGCCGCGAACTCGACCGCCAGCCCTCCGTGCTGGTCGTCAATCAGCCGACCTGGGGAGTCGATGCCGGGGCGGCCAGCCGTATCCGGCAGGCATTGATCGATCTTGCGGAACAAGGTTCGGCGGTCGTGGTGATCAGCCAGGATCTCGACGAGATATTTGAGGTGGCGACCAGCATCGCCGTCATCAATGAAGGGGCCCTGTCGCCGGCGGAACCGGCGGGTGACATGACCCTTGAGAGAATCGGGCTCTTGATGGGCGGCATCCACGGGGACGAGCCAAAGGGGGAGGCAGCCCATGCGCATTGAACTGGAACGCCGGCGCGAACATTCGGCGCTGTTCTCGGTCCTGTCGCCCTTCATCGCACTGGGCCTGACGATTGTTGCGGGAGCGATCATCTTCGCCGCCCTCGGCAAGAACCCGATTGACGCGCTTTACAGCTTTTTCATCGAACCGCTGATCGAGGTCTGGTCCCTGCATGAACTGACGATCAAGGCGGCGCCGCTCATTCTCATCGCCGTTGGCCTGTCGGTCTGTTTCCGGTCCAACAACTGGAATATTGGTGCGGAGGGCCAGTTCGTGATCGGTGCGATCACCGGGTCCATCATTCCGATTGTCTTCTATGAATGGCATTCGGCCCTGGTTCTGCCTCTGATGATGGTCATGGGCATGGCCGGTGGCGCGCTCTACGCAGCCATTCCGGCTCTGCTCAAGACACGGTTCAACACCAATGAGATCCTGTCCAGCCTGATGCTCGTCTATGTGGCCCAGCTCTTTCTGGACTGGCTTGTGCGCGGACCCTGGCGCAATCCGGAGGGTTTCAATTTCCCGGAAACTCGCGACTTCAACGCCAGCGCCATCCTGCCGGAACTGCTTCCGGACTCCGGCCGCGCCAATTTCGGCATCATCTTTGCCATTATCGCAACGCTGCTGGCCTGGTTCATGATGCGCCACATGCTCAAGGGTTTCGAGGTTTCGGTGCTCGGCCAGTCGGCCAGGGCAGGGCGCTTCGCCGGCTTCTCCGCCAACAGGATGGTGTTTTTCGCATTCCTCTTTTCCGGCGCGCTCGCCGGGCTCGCCGGGATTTCGGAGGTTTCGGGTGCGATCAACGAGCTGCAGCCCGTGATCTCGCCGGGTTATGGATTCACAGCCATCATCGTCGCATTTCTCGGCCGCCTGAATCCGCTTGGAATATTTGCGGCGGGACTGGTTCTTGCGTTGACATATCTTGGCGGCGAAGCGGCACAGATTTCGATCGGCCTGCCGGACAAGATCGCCAGCGCGTTTCAGGGAATGCTGCTGTTCTTCGTGCTGGCCTGCGACACGCTGATCCACTACCGGATCCGCATCAAGGGTTCGGCGCGAGCCGAAGAAATCGGGGAGGGTGCATAAATGGAACTCACGGAGGCGATTCTCTTTACGATAACGACCGCCGCAACGCCTCTCCTGCTGGCGGCAATCGGTGAGCTAGTCGTCGAGCGATCGGGCGTTCTCAACCTCGGGGTTGAGGGGATGATCATTATCGGCGCTGTTGTGGCCTTTGTCGCGACCAAAATGACCGGATCGGCCTATATCGGTGCCCTGGCCGGTGTTGCCGGCGGCTGTTTCTTGGCGCTGCTCTTCGGCGTCATGACACTGACCCTGGTCACCAACCAGGTGGCCACCGGTCTTGCGCTGACCATTCTCGGTCTCGGTCTTTCGGGCATGATCGGCGAGGATTTTGCCGGCGAACCGGGCACGAAAATGGGGACGATCGCAATTCCGGTCTTGTCCTCCATACCCTTGGTGGGACGTCTGCTCTTCGATCAGGACCTGATTTTCTATATCTCCATTTTTTCCGTTTTCGGCGTCAGCTGGTTTCTGTTTCGGACCCGCGCCGGCCTCAAACTGCGCGCCATCGGCGACAGCCACGGCTCCGCCCATGCTCTCGGCATATCCGTCATTCGAACCCGTTATCTGGCGGTTCTGTTCGGCGGCGCCTGTGCCGGGCTGGCCGGTGCGCAATTGTCACTCGTCTACACGCCGCAATGGGTGGAAAACATGTCGGCTGGCCGGGGATGGATCGCTCTTGCGCTGGTCGTCTTTGCGAGCTGGCGCCCGTTGCGTGTTCTGGCCGGCGCCTATCTCTTCGGAGCCGTTACCATCGGCCAGTTGCACACCCAGGCGCTGGGATTTGGTATTCCGTCGCAGTTCCTGTCGGCGCTCCCCTATCTGGCGACGATTGCTGTCCTCGTCATCATTTCGCGCAACAAACGCCTGACAATGATGAACACCCCGGCCTCTCTGGGTCAGTCTTTCGTTCCGGATCGTTAACTCCAACCCAAAAGCAACTGAGGTATACACCATGAAAAAACTGCTCACAGCGTTCTCAACCGCAGCGGCGCTTGTCCTTGGCGCCGGGGCGGCGCAGGCGGCCATGAAGGTCTGCTTCGTCTATGTCGGACCGACGACAGATGGCGGCTGGACCCAGGCGCATGATATCGGCCGCCAGGAGCTTCAGAACCATTTCGGCGACAAGGTCGAAACGCTTTACCTTGAAAACGTCTCCGAAGGTCCCGATGCCGAGCGCGCCATCGAGCGGTTCGCCCGCTCCGGCTGCGAACTGATCTTCACGACATCCTTCGGCTTCATGGATCCGACGCTGAAAGTCGCCAAGAAATTTCCGAAAGTGAAATTCGAGCATGCGACGGGCTACAAGACCGCCGATAACGTGACCAGCTATAATTCCCGGTTCTATCAGGGCCGTTATATTCAGGGTCAGATTGCCGGCAAGATGTCGGAAAAGGGCGTCGCCGGCTACATTGCCTCGTTCCCGATTCCCGAGGTGGTTCAGGGCATCAACTCGTTCCTTCTCGGTGCCCAGTCGGTCAATCCGGATTTCAGGATCAAGGTGGTATGGGTCAACACCTGGGCCGATGCCGGCAAGGAGGCCGATGCGGCGAAGGCGCTGATTGACCAGGGTGTCGACATCCTCACCCAGCACACCGACACCACGGCACCGATCCAGGTGGCGGCGGAGCGCGGCATCAAAGCCTTTGGACAGGCATCCGACATGATCGAAGCCGGACCGACAACGCAGTTGACGGCCATCCTCGACACGTGGGGCCCCTATTACATCAAACGCACACAGGCCGTGATGGATGGGTCGTGGAAAACGCAAGAGACCTGGGATGGACTCGTGGACGGCATTCTTGACATGGCGCCCTATACCAACATGCCCGACGATGTGAAGCAGATGGCCATGGAGACGGAGGCGAAAATCACCAACGGTGAATTGCACCCGTTTACCGGTCCCATCACCAAACAGGATGGATCCGAATGGCTCAAGAGCGGCGAAGTCGCCGATGACGGCACATTGCTCGGCATGAACTTTTATGTTCAGGGCGTTGACGATCAACTGCCGCAGTAACCTGCGTTTCATAGAATCAATCGAGGCGTTGCCGGTCGGCGACGCCTCTTTTTTTTGCGCCGTTGCAACACACGCCCGCCGCCGGGTGGCGGCCTCGTGTCCACCGATATTTCGGGCATGGCTATTGAACCCCAATTAACGCAGGTGTTAATTGGCACCGCCACTTGGGGAAATTGGGCAATCTGGAGGACTGAATAATGGCTGAATTGTTTGACGGAGTGAATTTCATTGGCGTGATCGTCGGGGCTGTGGCTGCGTTTCTCGCCGGCTGGCTCTGGTATTCACCGATGCTGTTCGGCCCGAAATGGGCGGAAGGTGTCGGCGTCGAGATGGGAACGGCGCAGAGCATGCCAATGGGCGCCATGGTCTCACAGGGTATCGGTCTCCTGCTGGTCAGTTGGCTGGTGGGCGTGACGGCTGCATCGAACGCGCTGCTGACCATTCTGTTGGCCGCGATCGCCTTCGGCATACTGGGCTATTCCGGCGGGATGTTTCGCAAAAACAGCGCCTACGCCCGGGTGACGGATTTCGGATATCTTGTCGTCAGCGTTATTGTGATGATCATCTGTCAGGGCATTTTCCGCAGCCTGTAATCATCCGGGCGGTGCTCTTGCGACCGTCGATGACCGATGATAGATCTGGGATGCCGGTGAGGCGGCATCCGGATCCGCGGAAAGCATTTGCTGCACCTTAGATAGATTACGGCAGTTCTGGCCGGTTTTTTCCATAAGCCCAATTCAGCGGATCGTTGGGCGTGACAAGGGAAAAGCCGATGCAAACCGAACTGGAACGCCTGCGCGCGTCTGCCAAAAAGCTCAAAAAGGCCTTTGCGGCCGGTGATGACGACGCCCTGCGGCGTCTGCGACATTTCGTGCCGGAGCCCAAGGCGCCCCGACACGCCGACTTTCTTTTTGTGATCGCAAGGGAAAATGGTCACAGCAGCTGGCCGGCGCTGAAATTCGCGATTGAAACACGTCAGATGACCCGCGACCAGAAAGCCGAGCGGCTGAAAATGGCGCTGTATTTCGGTCAAACCTGGGTTGTCCGAAAACTGCTGGACCAGGACCCGACCCTGCCGGAACACAATCTCGGCCTGCAGATCGCCACCTATGACCTGCCGGCGGTTCGCCGGGCGCTCGACGGAACACCGTCGGCCGCCACAGAGCGCATTGGCATTCGCACGCCGATCCTGCATCTGGCCTATTCGCACTACATTCACATGGCGCCCGACAGGAGCGCCGACATGCTTGAAATCGCCGAGTTGCTGGTCGCTGCCGGTGCCGACGTCAATGACGGATATGCATCGGACCCGAATTCCGATCACCGGATTTCAGCGCTCTATGGCGCCCTCGGCCATGCCGACAACATGGTTCTGGCCCGCTGGCTTCTGCAGCACGGCGCCAGTCCGGACGACGATGAGAGCCTTTATCACGCCACCGAACTCGGGCACCATGACGGCCTCAAACTGCTGATTGAATTCGGTGTGTCGACCCGTGGCACCAATGCGCTGCCACGGGCCCTCGATTTCGATGATGTGGAAGCCGTGCGGCTGCTTCTGGCCCACGGCGCCGATCCCGACGAGGCGCCGGGCGAGCATCCGAGCGGCGAGCCGATAACCACGATACCGGCCCTGCATCAGGCGGCGCGGCGAATGTGTTCGGCGGAAATCGGCCGCCTGCTGCTCGATTACAATGCCGATCCGCAAGCGCTCTGGCACGGGCACAGCGCCTATGCAGTGGCGCGTATCCACGGCAATGAAGCGATTGCCGGTCTGCTGGAACGGCGCGGTTTTGCCACGAAACTATCGCGGAACGAAGCGATATTGGCCGATTGCGTAACAGGCGAGGCGCCGCCCACGCCCCTCGACCTGACGACGCTGAGCCTCGAAGACCGCAGACTTCTGACGCAATTGGTGTGGCGGCCCCGACCGACGGGTCATCTCAGGGCATTGGTTGTCGCGGGCCTCGACCCCAATGAAACGGAGCAGATGGGGATGACGCCCCTGCACGTGGCGGGATGGGAGGGCCTGCCCGAACATGTAGCCTATTTTCTGACTCTTGATCCGGACCTGAAATATCGCAATGCTTATGGCGGCGATGCACTGGGCACAACGATCCACGGCTCGGAATTCTGCCCGCACGCCGCAAGCCGCAACCACATCGCCTGTGCGCAATTGCTTCTTGAAGCAGGAGCCGAACTGCGTAGCGAATTGATCGATGAGTGCGGCAATGAGGAGATGGCCGAGTTCCTGGAAGGCTGGAGACGGGATTGAGGCTGAGAGCATCGGGCGACATCCGGGATCGCGGTGTCGGCCGAAAACGAGCGGCGTGAGCTTGCTACCCCAGCCGCATCTCATTCCGTTGCGATCAGCGGCGGCGATTGAAGCGCTCGGTGGTCGGTCTTCGCAGACCGCTGGCGCCGCTGCTGATCGACTGTCGCCGGTTCTCCAGCCGCTGATTGCCACGCTGCCGTGCGGAGTGGCTTTGCTCCAGCCTCTGCACCGTGGTGCGTCTTGTCTCCGGCGCCTTCCAGGACCCCTTGTCATGTTGCTGCCACCGGCCATCCTGCTTGCGGAACACTTGGCCGTCCCGGTTGGCGAACAAGTCCCTTTGCCGGGGCGTGCCGCCGGAGCCTTGCGCATTGCGCCTGGACTGCCAGCGACTGGCGGTCTCGTTCCGGTCGCCGGTCCTTGCCCAGTTGGTGTTCTTGGTCACGCCGTTTCCGCCCCAGGAATGGTAGACATTGCCGTTGATGATCGCGGCCCGATACTGGTTGCCGCCAGGTCCCTGCACGGAGATGAAGCCGCCGCGATTGTACGGTCCCCAGGCCGCGCCGCCGCGGACATACCCGCCGGTATTCTCATTATAGATGCCGCCTGCGGCGATACCGCCATAGGGACCGTAGGCCCGCCCCCAATAGGTGTTGAAGGTGCCGCGGCCGGGAAGGTAATAGGTGCCCGATCCGTAGGTGACGCGCCACGGCCGGTAGATCGGCGGATATCCGGGCCGGTAGACCCAGTAGGGCGGATAGTACCAGCCGGTGCCGTACACAAAGGCGTTCCAGGCCAGAAAGCCCCAAAGATAGCCGGACGTATAGCCATAAACCACGTAACTCGGCGTGGTCTCATAGACCCGCACATAGGTGACATTGTAGACGGGCGAAGACGGCGGAATGTCGTAAATGTCGTCCGGCACGCTGTCGGCCACGGCAAAGGGTCCGGTCGGCGTCGGACCGACGAACCACACGCCATTGTAGAGAACGAAATATTGGTCGCCGACACGGATGACCGTGAAACTCGTATTGACCGCATAGGCCAGATCGGTGCCTTTGATCCGTTCGAATTTCGGATCGCCATAATAGGTTACCTCAACGGTCACTTTCTCCCGGTCCACCCGAGCGGTGGTCGGGATGGCGGCCTGCAGGCGAGCTTCCTCGCTTTCCGAGGTTCCCGGAATCGAGGCGCGTACGATGGAGTAGGGCTGACCATCGGGAATGCGCTGAAAATCGGCAGGCAGGCTGTCCGATGCAAAGGTCCAGGACCCTTGCAGGTCCGATGTCCTGAACCACCGCCCGGACGTCAGAAAATACCAGTTTCCGTCGCCTGTATCGAAAAACAGATCGGTATTGGCGTTCGACACCCACTCCAAAGCCGTGTTGGGAACGGCTTCGAGCTTTGGCGCGCCGTCGATGACGATCAGTTCCGCCGGCGTATCGGTGTGGTAGACGGTCGGAACCACACCATCCTTGACGGGCGTGGGCGGCATGGCTTCCCGTGCCGCCTTCCAATTGTCGTCGTTCGGCAGTTGAGAAAACGGCGCCGGCAGGTTGTCGACCGTCGTCCAGGGTCCATCGATGGTTGGGGCGGTGAGCCAGGACGTTTCATCACGCAGGAAATACGCCGTCGGATCACTGGTGACGATCAGGTCCCAATTGGTGTTGACGACGAATTCAAGCCCGTCCGTTCCCTTGATCGGAGCCGTGGTCGGCTTGCCGTTGGTCTGTAGCAGCAGTGCCGGTTTTTCAGACACGAATATGGTCGGCGCCTTGGTCGACAAGCCTCCTGTATCCTGCAGGCGCTTGTAATCCGAGAGGCTCGCTGTCATGCGGGTCAGTGATACGGTGATCGGCTTGGTGGGCAACAGCGTCCCGACCTTCAATGCCGCATCGGACAGTTGATCGCGCGCAAGGGTCGAGAAATTGACATTGACGACCGAGATATCCGACAGCACCACCTCATCGGTTTCACGGTCGGCTAATGTGTTCGCGGTAACCTCGATCACACCGAAAGCAGAATCATCGCTGCCTTTGGCGCGGTATTCGCTGGCGATGAGCGCCGTCATGGTGGTGAAGTTCTGCCATTCGGTCACCTGCGGCTGGTGAAGCGTCATCGTGGCGCCGTCGCCGGTCTCGAATGTGCGGGGCCAATCGCCTGCAATCGAGTCAGCCGGCGTGGCGTTCTGACCGGCTCCCGATGCGGCGGGAGCCGATTGGGCAAATCCCTGAAGCGCCATTCCCATGGACAGTATGCCGGCCAGCAGCGCACGCAGGACGTGCAGTTTATCTGTTCGGACCATGGGGACTCCTCCGTTGAAATACGGTCGTTTGGTTCGCGAAACGGCAACTCCCGTTCCGGAACGCGGATGCAACGGGCAGGCTCTTTTGCCCGCCCATGAAGGACATTCATGTCAATTTGCACGCAAGTCGCTGGAAAATGCAATGGGTCGGCGAGGCCATTGCCCCAAATTTCCGGCCCTCCAGAGAACGCCGGTATGATCCCCAGCTGTGTGAAATTATCCTTGTTGGTCGATTTTTCTGGCCTACTGCACGGAATGTCTGCCAGAATAACCACTTACGATCTGATGGCAGGCCGTATCCGACAGCCGAAGACCGTGAAAAAGCGATAACCGGAGGTTGTCATTATGGTAATTGGCCAATAATCAGAACGAAGACAAAAAACAGATACAACGTATCAAACGGGAGAACTCACATGAAAAAACTGCTTTTGGCTCTTGCGGCAACTACGATGCTCGCTGGTCCGGCCATCGCCGAGGATGTGAAAATCGGTGTTATTCTTGGTTTCACAGGGCCGATTGAATCGCTGACGCCCGACATGGCGTCCGGCGCGGAAATGGCAATGAAGGAAGTGTCGGACAGCGGTGCGCTGCTCGGTGGATCGAAGGTCGAATCGGTTCGCGCCGACAGCACCTGCGTCGACGCCGCCGCCGCCCAGGCCGCGGCTGAGCGTCTGATCACCGCCGACAAGGTCAACGTCATCATGGGCGCGGACTGCTCCGGTGTGACCACAGCGATCCTGCAGAATGTCGCGATGCCGAACGGTGTCGTCATGATCTCGCCCTCGGCGACGTCGCCGGCGCTTTCCGACCTTGAGGACAATGGCCTCTTTTTCCGCACGTCGCCTTCCGATGCCCGGCAGGGCCAGGTTCTGGCGCAGGTCATGAAGGACAAGGGCGTCAAATCCGCGGCGCTGACCTATACCAACAATGACTACGGCAAGGGACTCGCCGACAGCATCAAGAAAAACGTCGAAGACATGGGCGGCAAGATCACCATCACCGCGGCCCATGAGGACGGCAAGGGCGATTACAGCGCCGAGGTCGGCGCCCTGGCGCAGGCCGGAGGAGATGTGCTGATCGTTGCCGGCTATCTCGACCAGGGCGGCAAGGGCATCATTCAGGCCGCGCTCGATTCGGGCGCCTTCGATACATTCGTGCTGCCGGACGGCATGATCGGAGACAGCCTGCCGCTGGCGATCGGTGACGATCTCAACGGTTCCTATGGCACTCTGCCGGGAACGGACAGCCCCGGTGCTGCCACATTCGGCAAGATGGCTGAAGCTGCCGGGGTCAATCCAGGACCGTTCGTGGCCGAATCCTACGATGCCGCGGCCCTGCTGATGCTGGCCATGCAGGCGGCCGGTTCATCCGAAAGCAGCAAGGTCAAGGACAAGGTGTCCGATGTCGCCAACGCACCGGGTGAGAAGATCTACCCCGGCGAACTGGCCAAGGCGCTCGGCATCCTGGCCGATGGCGGTGAGATCGACTATGTCGGCGCAACCGATGTGGAACTGATCGGTGCCGGCGAGAGTGCGGGCAACTATCGGGAGATCCTTGTCAGCGATGGCAAGAACACGACCGTAAAATTCCGCTGACCCAGCGCATGTGAAGAATGGCCCGGATATCGCCGGGCCATTTTCATGTGCTGTGGCGCTTCATGATTGTCGTTGACAATATCCATATGTATTTCGGGGGCATCCATGCCGTGGATGGCGCGTCCCTGACGATCGAGGGCGGTTCCATCACCGGCCTGATCGGCCCCAACGGCGCCGGCAAGACGACGTTGTTCAACGTCATAGCCGGTGTCTACAAGCCGACCTCCGGCAGGGTGTATCTCGATGGCGAGGATATCACCGGCCTGCCGCCACACGATTTGTTCGCCAAGGGCATGTTGCGCACCTTCCAGCTGGCGCATGAATTTTCCACTCTGACGGTCCGTGAGAATCTGATGATGGTGCCCGGCGACCAGACCGGTGAGAGCCTGATCGGCGCCTGGCTGCGGCCGGGGAAGGTGCGGGCGCAGGATGCCGAGATCCGGCGCAAGGCCGACGAAGTCATCGACTTCCTGCAGATCCGCCAGGTTGCCGATGAACTGGCGGGCAATCTGTCCGGCGGCCAGAAGAAGCTGCTGGAACTCGGACGCACCATGATGGTCGACGCCAAGATCGTGTTCCTCGACGAAGTGGGCGCCGGCGTGAACCGAAC
This sequence comes from Rhizobiaceae bacterium, assembly GCA_028279875.1. Lineage (GTDB taxonomy): Bacteria > Pseudomonadota > Alphaproteobacteria > Rhizobiales > Rhizobiaceae > Hoeflea_A. The sequence continues at coordinate 4,107 of JANQMU010000163.1, read as the reverse complement.
GCTGCTCAACACGGTCGGCGACGCGATTTTGCGCCTCAACAAGGAGCGCGGCTACACATTCTGCATGATCGAGCATGATATGGATTTCATCGCCCGGCTGAGCGATCCGGTGATCGTGATGGCCGAGGGCGCGGTGCTCGCGACGGGCAGCGCCGACGAAATCCAGTCCAACGAGGACGTAATCGAAGCCTATCTCGGCACCGGTCTGAAAAACAAGCCGCGGGCCCGGGACGGGGCGACATCATGAGCTTCCTCGTCGGTGAAAACATGACCGGCGGCTATGGTGGCGCCGATATCCTGCACAATTGCACGATCGGGGTGGAGAAGGGCGAGATCGCCGTCATTGTCGGACCGAACGGCGCCGGCAAATCGACAGCGATGAAAGCGGTTTTCGGCATGCTGAAGCTGCGTGAGGGGCGGGTGGAACTGGAAGGCCGGGACATCACCAAATTGTCACCGCAGGACCGGGTTCAAGAAGGTATGGGATTCGTACCCCAGACCAGCAATGTCTTCACTTCGATGAGTGTCGAGGAAAACCTTGAAATGGGCGCGTTCATCCGCGACGACGACATTGCCGAGACGATGGAACAGGTCTTTTCGCTGTTTCCCATCCTGGAAGAAAAGCGCCGCCAGCCGGCCGGCGAACTCTCCGGCGGCCAGCGCCAGCAGGTGGCGGTCGGCCGCGCACTGATGACGCAGCCGAAAGTGCTGATGCTGGACGAGCCGACAGCCGGTGTCTCGCCGATCGTCATGGATGAACTGTTCGATCGCATCATCGAGATTTCCAAAACCGGCATTGCCATCCTGATGGTCGAGCAGAACGCCAAACACGCGCTCAACATCGCCGACAAGGGCTATGTGCTGGTGCAGGGCGCCAATCGCTACACGGATACCGGCGAAGCTCTTTTGAACAACCCCGATGTGCGCAAGGCGTTTCTGGGGGGATGATGGAAAACATCCTCAACGCCCTTGTTCTGCTGGCAAATTTCCTCCTCGTGCCCGGTCTTGCCTATGGCAGTCAACTGGCGCTCGGCGCTCTGGGCGTCACCCTCATCTACGGCATCCTGCGCTTTTCGAATTTCGCCCATGGTGAAACCATGGCGTTTGGGACCATGATAACGATTCTGGTCACCTGGTGGTTTCAGTCGATCGGCATCTCGTTCGGGCCGCTGCCGACCGCGCTGCTGGCCCTGCCGGTCGGCATTGCGGCAACGATCGTGCTGTGCCTGACGACCGACCGGCTCGTCTACCGATTTTACCGCAGGCAGAAATCCAGCCCAGTGATTTTCCTGATCGCCTCGCTGGGCGTGATGTTCTTCTACAATGGTTTGATCCGCTTCGTCATCGGCCCCAATGACCAGGTCTTCACCGACGGAACGCGCTTCATCATGTCGGCGCGCGAGTTCAGGCAAGCCACCGGCCTGGCCGAGGGGCTGGCGATCAAGACGACACAGGGGATCACGGTCATTACGGCCGTCATCATCGTCATCGCGCTGTTCTGGTTCCTCAACAGGACCCGATCCGGCAAATCGATGCGCGCCTATTCCGACAATGAAGACCTGGCCTTGCTGTCCGGTATCAATCCGGACCGGGTGGTGATGATCGCCTGGATCCTCTCGGGTGCCCTGGCGACGATCGCCGGCACGCTTTACGGCCTCGACAAGAGCTTCAAGCCCTTCACCTATCTGCAGATCCTTCTGCCGATCTTCGCCGCCGCCATCGTCGGTGGCCTTGGCAGTCCGATCGGCGCCATCGCCGGCGGCTTCGTCATCGCGCTGTCGGAGGTGACGGTCACCTTCGCCTTCAAGAAATTCCTGACCTATCTCGTGCCAGAGGCCTGGGCGCCGCAAACGCTGGTCCAACTGCTGTCGACCGACTACAAATTCGCCGTTTCCTTCGCCATTCTGGTTCTGGTGCTGCTGATCCGACCAACAGGCATGTTCGGGGGGAGATCGGTATGAGGATCAACTTCAGAAATATTGGTCTGTTTGCCGTGATGGCGTTGCTCCTTGCCGCCGTCGGCATGCTGCAAAGCTGGTCCGTTGCACTGACGATCTTCAATCTTTGCCTGATCTCCGCCATCATGGCGCTGGGCGTCAACATCCAGTGGGGATATGGCGGGCTGCTCAATGTCGGTGTCATGGGTTTTGCGGCGCTTGGCGGCCTTGCCGGCGTCCTGGTCTCCATGCCGCCCGTCGCCAATGCCTGGGCCGCCGGCGGGGCCGGTCTTGCGGTCGCGCTCCTTGTGGCACTGGCAACGATTGTCGCGGCAGCCTTCACCTATTTCAAACTGAGCGGTTCCGGCTACCGCACCGTCGCCGTCGGATTGGTGGTCGTAGTCGGATATTTCGCGACCCGCTGGTTCATGGATCCGGCCGTCAATGCCATCGAAGCCGTAGACCCGTCCAAAACGGGTTATCTTGGCGGGCTGGGCTTGCCCATCCTGATCTCCTGGGGCGTCGGTGGCCTGCTTGCGGCCGGCGCCGCCTGGGTGGTCGGCAAGATCGCCCTCGGCCTGCGTTCCGACTACCTGGCGATCGCCACGCTCGGCATTTCCGAGATCATCGTCGCCGTGCTGAAGAATGAGGATTGGCTGGCCCGCGGCGTCAAGAATGTCAACGGCATTCCGCGTCCGGTTCCCTATGAGGTCGACCTGCAGCAATCGGAAGCCATCCGGCAACTGGCGGCGGACTGGAACATGTCTATCATCGACCTGTCGTCGATCATCGTCAAACTCTCCTATGCCGGCCTGTTCGCCATTGTCCTGCTGGTCATCCTGTGGCTTTCAGAACGGGCCTTGCGCTCGCCATGGGGCCGGATGATGCGGGCGATTCGCGACAATGAGACGGCCGCCGAAGCGATGGGCAAGGATGTTACGCGCCGGCACCTGCAGGTCTTCGTCCTCGGCTCGGCGGTGATCGGCATTGCCGGCGCCATGCTGACGACACTCGACGGTCAGTTCACCCCGGCATCCTACCAGCCGCTGCGCTTCACCTTCCTCATCTGGGTGATGGTGATCGTCGGTGGATCGGGCAACAATTGGGGCGCGGTGCTTGGCGGTTTCGTGATCTGGTTCTTCTGGATCGAGGCAGAACCGCTCGGCCTGTGGGTTATGGACGTTTTGACCGCCGGCATGAGCGAGGACAACCCACTGCGCCTTCACCTGCTCGACAGCGCCGCCCACATGCGGCTGATGATGATGGGGCTGATCCTGCTGCTGGTCCTGCGCTTCACGCCGCGAGGGCTGATCCCGGAAAGCCGCCGCTAGCGAACATTCAGGCCCCAGGGGAGTTTACACGGGCGCGCGTTATGATATTAGTGAATGGTATATGCAACCAAAGATAGAACAGGCCATGCGGATTCTCGTTACCCTTTTCCTGCTCCTGTCCACACCAGCCCATGGTCAGGAGGGGCTCGCTATGCCGCTGACGTCCCATTGGTATCATGTCGAGGATCCGTCGCTGCGAAGTCATCCCGGCTTCATCATATTCCGCAAATATTCGATGCTGACAGCCGGTCCGTCGCGCAAGGGCGGCAAGCCGATCAGAAATGTCTATCTGTATCACTGCTCGACAACGACGGAAAAACCGTCCTATTTCACTCTTGTTGTGCCTCCCGAGATCGGCCTCCAGAACATCATCGGAACCAACTACGTAGACGGTTATAGGATTGTGGTCTTTGCGGACCAGCAGCGTTATCCGATTGTCGTTGAAGTCAATGAAAATGAGATATTTGCGGATGCCGTGGCTGCCAACGTGGAGTCCCTTGATCACATTCTGAGTAGTTCAACGGCCATCTATACCGTGACACGCGAATTCTGGCTGACATTTTCCCTTTATCTGGATGAATTCCCGAAACCGATTGCCGGAGCAAAGACCTTTGACGCCCTGATTGACCAGTCCATCGTTCCGACCTACGAAAAGGTCGAGAAGTTGACCACCAGGGAAATGCTGGATCGCTGTGAAGCGCTTTCGCCATTCGGCAAATGAACGTGATGGTCACCACAGCCTAGGGTCTGTTGGGATTCATTTGGAGTTGATGACAGCGGCGCATAGGAAGATCAAGCTCTCGAAGCTTTGATCGGTTTTGCATGCTCTCATGGCGATG
>JANQMU010000117.1 GCA_028279875.1 Rhizobiaceae bacterium | reverse complement strand
TTCCTGCGCGCGAAGCAGCGACACCATTTCCGTCGGCACGCCTGCCGGGATGTTGATGCCCAGCGCCTGGACATCGCCCGTCACGCGGCCCCTGACATTGCCGGCGGCGCCGCCGGTACCGCCAAAGCCGCCGACGCCGATATTGACGGCTGCGGACGTGCCGGTCGTGGTGCCGGCAATGCCGCTGCTGATGTTCATCGCGCCATTGCCGCCGCCGCCGCCGATGCTCTGGAATGTCACGGCATCGGATAGGACGCCTGTTGTGAGCGTGTTTCCGACGCGGTTGAAATCGACATCGCCACCCGTGCCGCCGGTCCCGCCAAATCCACCGATGCCGATCGACGCCGTGCCCGAGGTTTTGGTCGCGAAGCTAAGCGTGCCGGACACATCGACACCACCGCGGCCGCCGCCGCCGCCAACCGATTGCGCCAGGACGCCGAAGGAACTGGCGCCGGATGTCGCCACCACGCCGTCGATCCCGCCATCGACCCGCTGGCCGGCACCGCCGCTGCCGCCGAAGCCGCCGACACCGACGCCAAGCGCCCCGCTGTTTCCGATCGACAGGGAGACCCCGCCGGTCACGTTCATGCCGCCGCTGCCGCCGCCGCCGCCAAGGCTCTGGACGAGTGCGCCATAGGAATTGTCCTTCGTCGTGACGATATTGCCTGTCATGTTCAACGTCGCCGCGCCGGATCGACCGCCGCTGCCGCCGAAGCCGCCAACGCCGACACCGACCGTTGCGGCGCCCTGGGTCGCCGCACCGATGCCGCCGGTGATGTTGAATGCGCCGTTGCCGCCGCCGCCGCCGACCGACTGAACGAGGACCCCGTTGGCTCCCTTTCCATCCGTCGAGACAGTGCCGGAGAGGTTCGAGATCACGCGCCCGCCGATCCCGCCGCCGCCGCCGAAGCCGCCGACACCGACGCCGACGGAGGCCGCGCCTGGGCCGGTTGACGCCGACACGGTTCCCGAGACGTTGAATCCGCCATTGCCGCCGCCACCGCCAACGGATTGATTGATGAAGGCGCTCGAAGACTCGCCCGCGGTTGTGATGTTGCCGGTATGGTTGGCCGTGACCGCGCCGCCATGGCCGCCATTGCCGCCGGACCCGCCGACACCGACGGACACCGCACCGGAGCCCGTGCCGGAGCCGGCGAGGGTGCCCGAAATGTTGAAGCCGCCATTGCCGCCGCCGCCGCCAAGGCTCTGGGCGACGATGCCGTCGGACCCGCGCTTGCCGGTGCTGACATTGCCGGTGACGTTCAAGGTGACCGTGCCGCCGCTTCCGCCACTTCCGCCGGAGCCACCGAATCCGACCGAAACGCCGCCGGTGCCGCTTCCCGCGCCTGTCACGGATCCGGACACATTGAAGCCGCCATTGCCGCCGCCGCCGCCGAGGCTTTGGGCGACGATTCCATCGGAGTCCTCGCCATGCGTGGCGACCGTCGCCGGCCCTGTCGTGCCCACGGTTAGGTTGACGGAGGAACCGGTGCCGCCGCCGCCGCCCGAACCGCCAATGCCGACGGATGCACCGCCGGCGCCGGTGCCCGAGCCCGAAAGCGAGCCCGATATGTTGAAGGCGCCATTGCCGCCGCCGCCGCCCACCGACTGCGCCACCAGCCCGCTCGACCGGTCGGCATCCGTGCGCATGCTGCCATTGATCACGCCGGCAACGACACCGCCGTGACCGCCGCCGCCGCCGGACCCTCCCACACCGGCGGTGGCCGCGCCCGCGGCGGTGCCTGCACCTGCGACGGCACCGGAGACATTGAAGCCTCCGTTACCGCCGCTGCCCCCGACCGCCTGCAATACAATCCCGGTCGAATCGGCCTGTTTGGTCGTCACAGACCCGGCGTAATGGACGTCGACCACACCAGCGCTGCCGCCATTGCCGCCCCTGCCGCCGATACCGACAGACACGCCGACGGCGGCAGTATCCGAGGCTGCCCCCGACAGGGAGAAGGAATTTCCGCCATTGCCGCCGCCGCCGCCGACGGACTGGGCGATCAGGCCGTCGGACATGATCCCGTCCGTGGTGATCGAGCCGCCGGAGCGGATCTGGACCCGGCCGCCGGCGCCGCCGGCGCCGCCCGAACCGCCAATGCCGAGGGATGCGGAGACCGCGCCGCCCGTGCCCGCCGCGACGGCGACGGATGTCACCGAGCCGCCATTGCCGCCGCCGCCGCCAATGCTCTGGGCCACAATGCCGTCCGAATTCACGCCCTGGGTCGTCACCGCCCCATTGCCGTTGATGTGAACCTCGCCGCCGGCTCCGCCCGAACCGCCGGTGCCGCCGATACTGACGGACAGCGCGCCGAACACGCCGGCTGCGACAGATGTCGAGTGTCCGCCATTGCCGCCGCCGCCGCCGACCGACTGGGCCAGAATCCCGTTCGACCGGTCGCCCTCGGTCGTGATGAGCGGGTCGATCTGGGTCGGAACACCGTTGATGACGACCGTGCGCGGACCGAGATTGACCGTGGTTGTGCTGCCGACTCCGCCATTGCCGCCACTGCCGCCAATGCCGATGGAGGCAAAAACGCCGACGGCGAAGGAGTTTCCGCCGCTGCCGCCGCCGCCGCCGACGGATTGCGCGAAGATACCGTGTGAATCATTTCCCTTGGTCGAGATGCGTCCGGAGTTTGTCGCAGAGACCGTTCCGCCATTGCCGCCCGCGCCGGCCGACCCGCCGATGGATATCGGCCCGCCGACGGCCCCGCCATCGCCGCCGCCGCCGCCGATGGATTGCAGCTGGATGCCGTGGGAAACGCGTCCGGAGGTATCGATCTGACCGCTGTTGCTGACAATCACGGTGCCGCCGCTGCTGGCAACGCTTCCCGAACCGCCAATGGCGATAACGCCGCCTGCATCTCCGCCGGATCCGCCGCCGCCGCCGATGGATTGCGCCAGAATGCCGCGCGCCCGTCTGCCGGTCGTCGCCAGCGTGCCGCTGTTGGTGACACTGACGGTGCTGCCCGCACCGCCCTGGCTGCCCGAACCGCCCAGTGCGACAAGCCCGCCGCTGGCGGCACCCGAACCGCCGCCGCCGCCGATCGATTGCGCGAAGATGGCGTCGCTGCCAACTCCAACGGTTTCAATGGCACCGAAATTGTTGACGGTGACGGTGCTTCCGTTGCCGCCGGACCCGCCGCTGCCGCCGAGCGCCATGAAACCGCCAGTACCCGAGGCCGAACCGCCGCCGCCGCCGATGGACTGCGCGAAAACCCCCTTGGCTTCGTCATGTTTCGTGATGATGAAACCCCGGTTTTCGACATAGATCGCACCGCCATTGCTGGCGGCGCCCCCACTGCCGCCGACGGCAACCAGACCGCCCGCGGATCCGCCGGTTCCACCGCCGCCGCCGATGGACTGGGCGAAGATGCCGTGGCCGGATATGCCCTCGGTCTGTATGGAACTCCCAGCCTGGGTCCGGACATCCACGGCGCCGCCATGGCCGCCGCGCGACCCGCCGGACCCCAGGGCAAGGAAGCCGGCAGCAAAGCCGCCATTGCCGCCGCCGCCGCCGACGGACTGTGCGAAGATGCCCATCGATCCGTGGTTCTTGGCCAGGATGCGGCTGCCGGCATTGTTGCGGACGAAAACGGTTCCGCCATTGCCGCCTCCGGCGCCCGGGGTCGAGCCGCCGAGGGCGACAACGCCCACGGCATCGCCCGCATTACCGCCCGTTCCGCCGATGGACTGGGCCTGAATGCCGTGGGCGTTCTGACCGCGGGTCTCGATTTCCCCTGCATTGGTGACGCTGACGGTGCTGCCATGGCCGCCGACACTGGCGGTGCCCACATCGCCGACGATGCCGAAGCTGTTGCCGCTTGAACCGCCGCCGCCGCCGATGGACTGGGCAAAGATGCCGACGGCACCATTGCCGATGGTCAGGATCTTGCCGGTGTTCGTGACGGTGACGGTTCCGCCGGCGCTTGCCGGCCCGCCACTGCCGCTGCCGGCGAAAATGAAGCCGCTGCCGCCATTGCCGCCATTGCCGCCACGGCTCTGGGCGAAGATACCGTGCCCGCCGGCGCCCTGCGTTGAAATATCGACGCTGGAGGTGAGGTTGACGGGGCCGCCCAGGCCAGCCGCACCACCATGTTTGGCACTGATATTGGCACCAAAGGCATCGCCGCCCTTGCCGCCATTGCCGCCCTGGCTGATGACCGTGATCCCGGAAAGACCCGGTGTTATCGACTGGATGTTGCCATTGTTGCCGACCGTTATGTGGCGTGTGACCGCCGGTCCGTTGTGACCGGGATCGCCCGGATTGCCATCGCGGCCGACGACAAAACAGACCTTAGCCTTCCAGAACCCGATACAAACGCCGACGCCGTAGCCATCGCGGCCGCTGGAGCCGCTCGGGCCGACCTGGTGGTCATGGACGACGTTGACGTTGCCGGCTGGGATTGAAACCGAAACGGGCCCGCCCGGATTGCCGGGTATGATGTTGGCGGTTCCGCCATTGGGATCATCGACAAAGGGTTCCAATATAGGCTGGGCGATCGTCGCACTGCCGCCGCTTTCCTTCAGGTTCAGCGTGATGATGTGTCCGGCGGCGTTCCTGTCGACAGAATCGACCTCGTAGTTGACGCCGTCGACATCGTATATATCGCCGATCGCGAGGCGGGTGAAAATGACGTTGTTCTGGTTGGTCAAGACAGAACCGTCAGCCTGCACCGCCACTACGGTTTCGTGCGCGCCGGTATGCGGATTGAGTACGGGATCGCCGACGTTAATAGCGTAAGCGCCGGCCGGCCAGAGCATCAGGGCAAGTGCAAGGAACCCGCAGAATCGACGGATGCTCTCTAAACCGGCAAACCACTCCTGGGTGACGACGCCCCCGGTTGCATCACACATCGGACTCCCGAACGCTTAACAAAGTATTAACGTGCAATTGTCGCGACAGGGTTAGGGGCGTAGCGGGGGGCTGTCATGATGCGCGCGTACTATGAATCGCGTATTTTTGTGCTAAACTGCTAGAATATTTAGGGAAATCCGGCGGGATTGGATGAAATCGGTCAAAGGCCTGTCTCCGAAGCAGGCCGATTTGCTGCACAAGCACGATCTGGCGATGCGCAACCTGGACGACTACAGTGCGTTCCTGGAAGCTTGGCAGACGCTGATCGACGAAAACGACACGGACGAATTGCCCAATCTCCAGGGGTTTGCCGATTTCGAACGCTATGCGTCCTATGCCGTTCACAGCTTCCTGGAAACCGGTCACACACTGGCCGGCGGCGATCTGGGACAACATGAATGCGCCGCGGCCCTGGTGAACGATGCCGGCATGATCAAACAGGTTAATGCCTTTGCCGGCCGGTCGCAAAACCTGACGCCGGGCCGCAGTCTTTCGACATGCGGGATCACATTCGAAGGCGACAGCGCCGTCGGAATGCTGATGCAGCGAAGGCAAAAGGACCGGCAATCGACCTTTCACCTGATCCAGGCGGAGGACCGCCGGTCGAGCGCCCCCGTGGTTCTGGCGATATCCCGGGTCGATACCGACGGCGAAGACGAACCCCTGTTTCTGATCCTCTTCATCGTTCCGCCCGATGTCCAGTCGACGGTGGCCATCATGGCCGGCAAATTCAGTTTCACCGCCGCCGAAGCCGAGATTGCCGAGGCGTTCCTGGATGGTGCCTCATTGCGCGATATCGCCGCGCAGCGCGGCCGGTCCTATGTGACGATACGCAACCAGTTCCAGCGGATCCTGGAAAAATCCGGCTGTGCGTCCCAGACGGAGCTGTTTCGGTTGTCATTTAGCCTGTTGTCGCTGATCGGCAATCCGGTCGAGGCCCGGCAGGGCAGCGGCCGGGAGGTGAGCAAGACGGTGACGCTGCCGCGCCCCGGCGGGCGGGTGGTGGAACTGATCCTCAGCGGCGACGAAGCCGGCCGTCCGCTGCTCAGCCTGCCCAGCCTTTTCGGCCACGGCGTGACCCCGGAGATCGAACAACAATTGCGGGATCGTGGCGTGTTGCTCGTCAGCCTGATGCGCCCCGGATTCGGCGGCACCAGCGCGCCGGAGGAGGGCCAGGACCTCTATACCTGCCTTGCCGGCGACGTGCGGGCCATCCTCGACAGTCTGGAGATATCGAACTGCCGTTGCTTCGCCCGCGCGTCGGCGGCACGCCCGTTTTACAGTCTGCTCGCTCGGCTGCCCGACCGGATCGACCGCGGCATTGTCGTCAACGGTTTGATCCCGCGTGAATATATCGAAGGCAAAAGCGTCGTCTCGAAATGGACGACCGCGCTGATGAGCGCCTCCATCGTGTCCTATCCGGTGGCCAAGCTGATTTTGGGAACGGGCAACAGCCTGCTCAACCGGTCCCATGGCGCATCGTTCCTGAAGAGGATGTATCAGAATTCAAAGACCGATTGCGCGGCCCTCGACGATCCGGACGTGGTCGCCTCCATTCGCGCCGGCGTCCACCAGGTGACGCAACAGGGCCTTGGCGCCGGCGTTCAGGAGATGGTCGACGGGTTTCAGAACTGGTCGGCGGAACTCGAGCCGCTGCGAACGCCCGTCACCGTCTATCACGGCGTGCATGACCCCAATGTCCCGATTGCGGGTGTCCGCGAATTCGTCAAGGACAATGCCCATTGCCTTACGCTCGTCGAAGAAGCCGAAGGCGGCGGACAGCTCAGCTATTCCCACACGGCCAGGATCATCGATCTGGCGCTCCAGGAAGCCTAAATTTAAGGCAGACCGGCTTTAGTAACCGCTTTTCAAGGTTTTGCCGAGTTTTACCATGCCGGAAAAAGTGGACGTGACGGATTTGGGCAAGCCAAGTGACTCAGAGAGTTCGACAAGTTGGTCCGCCGACAGTTCGCGTGCATCATTCTTTATCGCTTTAAACGCGCTTTCAGCTTGTTCGAAGATGTCGTCGAATTCGGCAGCTTCCCGCGTCTTCACGGTAAGTTCCGATTCAATTACCGGAAGCTTGTGCCGCTGTCGTTTTTCGTTCAATGCCTTCAATGTCTCAGGAGCGTACTTGCGCAGAAAATCAGCATAGGTTTCCACATTGATTTCGATATTGCTCAATTGTTCGGCAATATTCTCGAGAGTTCTGTTTCGCTCTCTTCCCGCAAGTTCTCGCTCCACCAGTTCAGTGACTGAAATCCGTGCCGGATGCCAGGCAAAATAAGGTCCAATCGCTGCTGACTTTGCGAGTTCTGACCACAGGCCCCGGTTGATCCAGACCCGGCCATCGTGCGCAGCGTGCGCCTTCAGAATTTCCCAACTCCGGAAATACAGCGGTGGCGTCATGATCTTATATTGCTCTTTTGCAATGAGTCTTTCATTGGCGAATGGCTCTGCGATGAGACCAAGGGCAACAAGGTCAGGCGGCAGCTCAAACCCGTCGTCAGAGTCATTTGGCGCTCGTATCTTGCCGGTGAAGAGACGGACAAGATTTCTGAAGACTACGCCAATGAGGTTCGGGTTGAATTCGACTTTCAGATGTTTTCTGCTTTGTCGGTATGACGATGTGTTTTCATTCACCTTCCCGACATCCTGTAATGCCGAAATCATCAGGAATGCCGCGGAGAGGCCCAATACAGGATCGTCAAATTTCTCATCGAGATAAGCACGAATCGCTTCCTTGTGGATGAAAATCTTGCGGTCATGCCAGAGGGCATTCTGGACGATTTCCGGGTTGCTGAGTTCGGGTTCACGCCAGGTTGGCTCGTTCGGTCTATTGGTATCGACGAAGAATGTCAGGTCCCTGGCCATGTTGTGGTTTCCAGGTGTCGCGAATATGCGGCTCTCGTAGTTTTCGAGTGCTGGGACAACCTGACGCCGGCGACGCTCGTCGTGGTCGCACTCCAGAACATAGGTTCCAGCCGGTACGGCATATCGCACGATCCACCAGCACTGCCTGCCGACGGTGATGCGTTTCATTTGCTTGATCAGCTCCTGCGCCTTGGCTACGCCCCGCCAGCGCATGATGGTAGCACCTGAAAACCAGTCCGGTGCGTTGTTCCCATCATGGGGACCGAAGCAAATCAGAAGTCTAGAGTTTTCGCTTTCAGTGCTGTTTGATAGGCGCGAGAACTTCCATCCCGTTTTGGGCTCAGCCGAAGCCAATTTCGTTTCGAGCACAGCAAGATCCATGCCGGTCGCCGGGGTAAAAGGGGAGCTTACTGTGAGATCTAAAGGCACTTCTTGGTCCCGCTGGAGCGAGATCAATTTGGTGGTGACATGGCCTCCCAGTTGTGCGTTGATCTTGTAGTATCCAGTCGGCAGGTCGCGAATGAATTTCCCGACAGCGCGGCCGACCGGCTGCAAGCTGCTGTCCAGCACGCTGATTTCAGTGTCTTGCGGAGCCGATATTTCCAAGAGTGGCATTGTTGTTATCCGCCTCATGCTTCGCTTACGTCAATGATGGTTCGGTTGTGAACCGCGACCAGAATGTTCGTCTCACCTTTGAACCTCAGCTTAACGATGCCTTCAGGCAGGTCGAGTGTTAGTCTATTACTTGCAACCGTGCCGAGATGGATCGGGGCGCCGTCGTCCCAGGCCTCGACCCTATCACCGTTTTCCAGCCGCAAACCGTCAGTGAGTTGTAGAGGTACGTCCACGAGGTTCGCCGTTTCAAACTCGAAAATATCGAAATGGGGATCGCTTGGGCAATACGGTAAAAAACGGAAGGTTTCGTCGAGATCAAAAATGTCCTTGAGATGGTGCCGGAAGTCGACATTGGGTTCGTTGAACACGTCGAATACGTGGCTGGTGGAGACTTTTCCGTGTTCATCTCCACGTAACGCCTTTAGCAGAAACTGTGTGAAGACACCCCTAACATTGCCGCTGCCCTTGACCGGGAATTCGCGCGTCGGTTGATCACCTTTGGCCGCAAACACCTTGAATACTTTGGTAGGTGGCAGGTCTTCGTCTTGCGGAATCGCAGCGGGCCAAACAGAAGAGTTGGGTGTTAGATCGAACGTCCGAACCGCACAGCAATCCATAAACAACAAAACCTCTTTGAACATTTTTGTCGCTGCAAAGAAACTCACCGCGTCCTGCGCTACGAAATGCTCAAAAAAAGGATCAACGGATTCCGCCAGGATAAGTGCCCGTTTCTCCTCCTCATGTGGGATGAATCCGTGCCCGGACATGAATATATAGATGCGTCGTTGCTGCCAGTCTGGACCGTTTTGCCGAAGCTCCCTATATGTGCTGTAGAGCTTAGCCTTTGCGCGCGCCAGCGCTGCCATGGAGACCGGCTGGTTGGGTTGCGATGGATGCGGCGATTGCACGCGGATCATCTGTTCGCCGTGCACCAGATATTCATTTGCAAGAAAAGCCTCGAATTCTTCCATGTCTGCGACCGCGCCTTCGAGATCGCCCGGTCGGTTTTCGCCATGGAGAGACGGATATCCGTCAATGCCTACCAGCAGCGCCCAGTCGCGTGTGGTATCGTTGAGAGGGGCAGGAACGCTCATGTTCGCGCTGACCTTACAAACTGTCTGTTGCCCTAGCGATAGACATCCGCAATTAATTCCTTGTCCATTGGTGAAAGGGAGGAGTTCCACTCGGTTGAATAGCCATCTGTCGTGAATTCTTTGTCGACCGCATACATCATGATTGAGCTTTCGTCGAAGTCAGTGCGGCGGACCTTGCTTGGATCATATTTAGAAAAAAAATTCGCGTCAGTTTTTGCACGGCTCCACGAATTCGGGGGTTCGGCGTACTTCGCGTAAATCTTCTCTTTGTTCCAGCTGATGTTTGCCTCTGGTTGAAGGTGCTCATGAACCAAACCGAGCATATGTCCAAACTCATGCAGAACGACACGATGCAGTTCATTTTCATCTGTGTCATCATCCAGCCATCCCAGATTCATCGTGGGTTGGTCACGTGGGACATTGAGTGCATATTTTCCGATGTGCGACCAACTGCCCTTGTTTCTCTTGAAGGCGATACGGACATTCGCTGTTGTCGGATCGACGTCCAGACCCATCCAAAAAGTAAATGTAACTTTTGCTCCGCCTTCGGTGATCCAAAGTCGGGCAGCGTCGTTGACCCGCTGGCGCAGGGCGGCTGTACCACCCATGAAACCGATCGTGATGTCCGCGCGCTGTCCCCAGTAGCTGGGATTGAACAAGGCGGCGCGTTGTCCTGCGGTTTGAGTGTCCTGCAACGGTTCTGGCGCAAGGCAGATATGCGGCTCCGCGTTGCTCACTTTTTTGCCGCCGGCTTCTTCGCCGGAGGAGTCGTTTCCGGCACACTTAGCGGTTGCGCGGCTTCCTCCCCGCTGACCATCACACCACCGCCGGATGTGTTAACGACGATCTGAGCCGGGTGGGGGCCGCGAATGCCGCCAGTGGCAGTGCCGTTTTGTTCCGGAAGCATCCCAACCCCACCCGCCGCTTGTCGCTGGTCCGGAATAACAAAGGGATCCATGGCCTTCTTTCGCCGGCCATCGATGAACCAGTCGGTATCGAAGTTTTCCGATCTGTAGATTTGGATGCTGAGTACAAAGAAATATCCGAAAAACCCCACGAAGAGCCCGATGCCGTAACCGGCGAACAGTACTGAACCCGATGGAAAGAGTGCCAATATCGCCGCTCCCCCAATGGCGCCGACGAGTGTCGTAATATCCGCGAAGCTAACCTCACCGGTCCTGTAGCGGTTAATGTAATATACAAACCATCCAATAATTGCGCCGAACGCTGCCGCCCCCACAACCTGAAACATCTCGGTTCCCGTCATGCCCCACCCCTATCTAATCAGTTTCCGCAGGTTCGTTAATGTAAATCCTTGCATATCCTATCACACGAGTCACTAACAGATGAATATAGGCACCGGAAATTGAGCCGCCGGCAAACAATATTCCGTAGGATGTTTCAAATGCGGCTGAAATCAGAAATGAAACAGCAATTAACATCCCTATCAATGCTGCGGTAATCCAAGCGCGACTGTCCTTTGCAAGCAACATGAGAACCAGCCATCCCATCACCGATCCGCCAAGAAATGCGGACACTGCCATCAAAAATGTTTTTAAGTTCCACACGTAATCTCCAGTCTTGTGCGATAGAATTATACCAAATTTTCAAGAAAGCTTAAGTATGACTGTCTGTCGGCATTGCTGGGATATCTGACCAACGAAGACACAGTCATGATGTTCCATCTGGTGTTTTCGCTCAGGCTGGAATGCGGATCACCGCCTGCAGGCCGCCCATCGGGCTTGTCGCCAGGGTGACGTCGCCGCCATGGCTGCGGGCGATGTCGCGGGCGATGGCGAGGCCGAGGCCGGTCCCGCTTTCGTCCTGGTTGCGGGACTCGTCCAGCCGGAAGAACGGCCGGAACACGTCCTCGCGCGCTTCGGCGGGAATGCCGCAGCCATCATCGTCGATGACGATGGTCAGCCAGCCGGTGCGGATGGTCGCCTGAATCTTGATGTTCTGTGCGTGTTTCCAGGCATTGGAGGCAAGATTGGTGACCAGCCGTGTGAAGGCGTTGGGCCGGACCTTGACCACCGGTTCGCCGTTGATGGCGGCTGTCAGCTTGCGACCATGCAGTTTCGCTTCGGCGCGCAATTTGTCGAACAGCGCCTCCAGGTCGAGATCGCCGACATCCTCCTGCGCTTCGCCGCGGGCGAAGGACAGATAGCCTTCGAGCATCGATTGCATGTCATCGATATCGTCGTTGAGACGGGCCGTCTCGTCCTCATTGCCGACCAGGGCAAGCTGCAGCTTGAAGCGCGTCAAAATGGTGCGCAGGTCGTGGCTGACGCCGGTCAGCATCGCCGTGCGCTGTTCGATCTGCCGTTCGATGCGCTCGCGCATGCGCATGAAGGCAAGGCCGGCGCGGCGCACCTCGTCGGCGCCGCGCGGCCGGAACTCGTCCGGCGTCTTCTGGCCCTTGCCGAAGCTTTCGGCGGCCCGGGCAAGGCTGAGGATCGGGCGGATCTGACCGCGCAGGAAAAGGATGGCGATGATCAGCAGCACCAGCGAAGTGCCGACCATCCATAAGAGGAAAATATGGGTGTTGGAGGCATAGGCCTGGCTGCGCCGGGCAAAGACCCGCAGGATCTTGTCGTCGAGCAGGATGCGCACCTCGACGAGATCGGAATCGCCGATCGTGTCGATCCAGTAGGGGCGCTTGATCTGTCGGGTGATTTCCTCGCTGAGAATGGAATCGAGGATGGAGAAGAAGGGTTTCGAACGCGGCGGCGGCAGGCTGCCTTCGGGCTCGATCGCGATGTTGAGTTCCAGCCGATCGCGGGCGATGCGGATAATCTCCTCGTAATCGGCATCCTGCGGATAGGTATCGATGACGTCGATGACCGCCGCGATGTCGCGGGTGACCGCCGTCGACAGTCTTTGCGTGACGGTCTGCCAGTGCCGTTCCATGAAGACGAAGGCGATCACCGACTGCAGGATGACCATCGGTACGATGATGATCAGCAGCGTGCGGCCGTAGAGGCCGGTCGGGATCCGCTTGGTGAACCAGCGGGTGAGGCGCCGGTACCCGCGTGGCGGATACCGCTCATATTCCCGGCGAATTGAGTCCATCGTCGTCATAGTCGATCTCACACGCGGTGCAGCGTGGGGATACTATAGCAAAGAATCAGAATGTTGGACCCGTTGCGCCCGCGCGCTGTCGGCCGCGGCTATTCGACGCTGAGCCGGTATCCGATGCCGCGAACGGTCTGCAGCCACATGGGATTGGCCGGATCGTCCTCGATCTTGCGGCGCAGCCGGTTGATCTGGACGTCGATCGTGCGCTCGCCGATATCGACTTCCTCGCCGACCAGCTCATGCCGCGGGATGGTTTCCCCGGGGCGCTGGGCGAACTGGACCATGATCTCCTGCTCGCGGTCGGTGAGGCGCACCACCTCGGGGCCGCGCTTCAATTCGCGGCGCGACAGGCCGAATGTGTAGGGCCCGAAGACGATCTGCTCGATCTTCTGGATATCCGGCGGCCCGCCGCGCTTCAGGATATTGTTGATCCTGAGAACCAGTTCGCGCGGGTCGAACGGCTTGCCGAGATAGTCGTCGGCGCCGGCCTCGAGGCCCTCGACACGGCTGTCGATCTCCGCCAGGGCGGTCAGCATCAGGATCGGCACGTCGCGGATTTCCCTGAGATCCCTGGTCAGTGCCACGCCGGTTTCGCCCGGCATCATGACATCGAGGATCAGCAGGTCGTATTCCAGCCCTGCGAGCTTGCGGCGCGCTTCGGCGGCGTCGCTCGCCGTGGTGACGCGAAAGCCCTGGTCGCTGAGATACCGGTTCAGCAGGTCACGGATGCGGGTGTCATCATCGACCACCAGCAGGTGGGCTGCGTCGTCGGATAGCGGTTCAGCAGACATGTGACCTCCCTTGTCGCCGTTCGGTTCGGGCTCAGTCCGGATTGACCATGCCCCTGAGGAAGCGCCGGACCGCGATCCGGCCGGCCGGATCGATGTCCTTTAGTGCTTTTGCTATGCGGCGAGACTGTGGCCTTGAAAGTTCCATCGCCAGGTCCCGGCCCTTCTGGGTCGGGTAAAGGCGCCGCTGCCGCCGGTCGGCGGAGCCGGCGACCTGGTGGATGAAGCCCGAGTCGATGAGCTGCTTGAGCACCCGGGCAAGGCTCTGCTTGGTGATCTTCAGCGTGTCGAGCAGATCGGCCACGGTCAGTCCGGGGCGCCGGCTGACAAAATGCACCACCCGGTGATGGGCCCGGCCGAATCCGGATTTCGCCAGAATGGCGTCCGGGTCGGAGGTAAAATCCCGGTAGGCGAAAAACAGCAGCTCGATAATGTCGAAATTGGGGTCGTCGTCGCCGGGCCGCGGTCCCGTCAGGGCGTGCGTCTCGTCCTCAATCCGTGCCTGGTCAGGCGGCATATCCGTGTTTTCCCTCACTTCGGTCTGCCCCTTTTGCCACATCAAGCCATATATGTCAGCTTTGTTGACATATTTTGATGCTATTGATAGCCTTGAAAGGCGTCAAGGATGCAGGCGCCAAAGGGTGCGGTTGTGGTGAATAGACCGGCGCATGGGTTCATGATCACCACGGCCTGGTTCCCAGCAAATTATTCAAACGGATTGCGCGGTGGCGCTGGAGGAATGTGCGATGGCATCGGTCCCCTTCGATCAACTTGAGGGCCATATCTGGTACAATGGCGAGTTCGTTCCGTGGAAGGACGCGAAGCTGCATGTCCTGTCCCACGGCCTTCACTATGGCAGTTCCGTGTTCGAGGGCGAGCGGGCCTATGGCGGCGTCATTTTCAAGCTGCGGGAGCACACGGAGCGGCTGCATGAATCGGCCAGGATCCTGGGCTTCGAAATCCCCTACAGCGTCGAGGAAATCGACGAGGCCTGCAATACGCTCTTGAAAATGCAGGGCTTCGAGGATGCCTATGTGCGGCCTGTCGCGTGGCGCGGCAGCGAGATGATGGGCGTGTCGGCACAGGCCAACACGATCAACCTGGCGATCGCCATCTGGCAGTGGCCATCCTATTTCAAGCCGGAAGAGCGGCTGAAGGGCATCCGGCTGGAAATCGCCAAATATCGCCGGCCCGACCCGGCGACGATCCCGTCGAAATCGAAGGCCGCCGGGCTCTACATGATCTGCACGCTTGCGAAGCACGAGGCCGAGGACCACGGCTATGCCGATGCGCTGATGTATGACTGGCGCGGCCAGGTTGCCGAAGCCACCGGCGCCAATGTCTTCTTCGTCAAGGACGGTGTCCTGCACACGCCGACCGCCGATTGTTTCCTTGACGGCATTACCCGCCGCACCGTGATCGATCTGGCCCGCAAGCGTGGCTACGAGGTCATTGAGCGGGCGATCTGGCCGGACGAAATGGCCGAATTCCAGGAGTGTTTTCTGACCGGCACCGCGGCCGAGGTCACGCCCGTCGCCGAAATCGGTCCGTACAAGTTTGAGGTCGGCGAAATCACCACCCATATGGTCAACGACTATATGGAAGCCGTTCAGCCGGTCAAACAGGCCGCTGAATAGCGGCGACCACTTTCCGTCACGGGGCGCATGTCGGAGCAGCGGCATGCGCCTTTTCCTTGCCGCGCGTCAGCCCGTATCATTGGGATAAACCATGGGCCAGATACAAGCCGGGATCATTCCGGTCACCCCATTCCAGCAGAACTGCACCATCCTGTTCGACGATGACAGCAAGATCGGCGTCGTCGTCGATCCGGGCGGCGATGTGCCTTCCATCCTCGATGTCATCGAGAAGAACGGCATCAAGGTCGAGGCGATCTGGATCACCCATGGGCATATCGACCACGCCGCCGGAGCCATGGAACTGAAGGAGGCGCTCGGTGTCGACATTGTCGGACCGCACCGGGACGACAAGCCACTTCTCGAAGGCCTGGAAGATCAGGCGCGGATGTTCGGGGTCGCCGATGCGGTGCGCAATGTGCAGCCCGACCGGTGGCTCGACGAGGGCGAAACCGTGTCCTTCGACGGCCATGACTTCGAGGTGTTCCACTGTCCCGGCCATGCGCCGGGCCATGTCATCTTCTTCAACCGTGATGCCGGGTTCGCCCATCTGGGCGATGTGCTGTTTCGCGGTTCCATCGGCCGCACCGACCTGCCGGGCGGCGATCACGATCAGTTGCTGGCGTCGATCCGTGACAAGGTGCTGCCGCTGGGCGATGAGGTCGGCTTCATCTGCGGCCACGGTCCGGGCGGGCGGATCGGCGAGGAACGCCTCACCAATCCGTTCCTGAAGGGACTCTGACCGGACCTCAGCGCGCTACGCAGAAATGGTCCTGGCCGTCATAGCCGCGGAAGGTTCCCGTCGCCGGTTTGAAGGACCGGTACTTTTGCGCGCAGTAGCGATACCACTCATTGGTCCACGGCTCGATCCTGCCGGCCGCGGCATAATCGTCACGCGGCGCCGGCGGATAATAGTCGCGGTCATAATGGCCGGCCGACGGGCCATGATCACGGTAGCGGTCCGGGGCCGGTTCGACATAGCGCGGGGCGCGGTTGCGCTGCCGGGCCGGGTCGCTCATGATCGCGCCGGTGATAATGGCGCCGGCGGCGAGACCGATGATGCCCAGAAGCAGGGCGTCATCATTGTTCTTCGCCCGTCCGATCGGCTTGTTCTTTCGATGTTTGCGGTGATGGCGCCGCTCCTTTCGCGGGCCGTCATAATAGGGACCGTCCCAGCCATATCCGTCGCCCCAGCCGCCGCCGGCATGGTGATAATGTCCGAAATTCCTGTCATGCGCATAGGATTGCGTGACCGGCACCAGTGTCGTTGCGGCCATGGCCGCGCTGGCGATGATGGTGGTGAGCAGTTTAGCCATTGGACATGTTCCTGTTTTTGATTTGGGAGCAGGCGCGCCCCGTGATCACGAACATTAGAGATGGCTGCCTGAATGCAAGCTGAACGGCTCGGCCCGGGCACAAAAAGGGCGCCCGACAGTCTGTCGGGCGCCCCGGAACCTGACCGGTGTCGGGTTCTGATGGTGTTATCGGGCCAATGCGCTGCCGACAATGGCACCGGCGGCAAAACCGATCAGGCCCAGCGCTGCGGCGTTGTTGTTGCCCCGGTGGACCACATTAGGCCGGCGGGGTTTGTGGTAGCCGCGCGGATAAGTGACCTTCGGACCCCTTTTGTAGTGATAGCCGGGGCCGCCCTTGTGGACGTGATGCTTGCCGCTTGGCGCCTTTGTGTAGACGCCGGCGGCATGGGCACTGCCGATAGGCGCGATTGCCGTGGCAACCAGGGCTGCAGCGGCAATGAGTGATTTCGTAAAGAGGTTCATGGAACTGATCCTTTCGAACAACAATGAATTGGACTTATGTCCATCGATTGATGTCACGATAGGGTGCTGTCCGTGAACGCAACCTGAACGGAACCGTTTGAAATATTAAACTTATTTAAGGATTGGATTGGCCATGGGGCCAGATGAAAAACGCCCGGTACGAAACCGGGCATTTCAAGTTCTGCTGGTTGGGCGACGGATCGCAGGTTCTATTCCGTCACGATGGTCAGATTGACGGCCTTCGGGCCTTTGCCGCGCCGGTCCGGCTCGGTGTCAAAACTCACCTTCTGATTTTCCTCGAGGAATTCCAGGCCGGAATCCTTGAGGGCGGAGATATGCACGAATATGTCCGATTCTCCATTGTCTGGCTTGATAAATCCGAAGCCCTTGTCGGTATTGAAGAATTTCACTACGCCAGTTTCGGCCATGCTCTCAGGTCCTCTATTCACCGCCGGCAATGTGCCCGCGTTTTCGTATTTACCCGGAAGCCGGGTAAGGCAGGCAGTTCTCGAATATTGCGGAAAGGTCCCTGTTATCGTGATCGATGGCGCTCTCACCGGCCAATGGCTTTGTTCTGATCACCCGGAATTTTTTGCGTCTCCGGCCCGCATGGCTATCAGTAGGTTTTCCAATGTTCGCAAATTGCCCGAACGCGCGATAGATTGGGGCAGGGTTGGAAAATAAGCAAGAGAAAGTTTTATGACCATTCTATATTACAATCATAAAAGAAAAGTGTCCGGATCTTTTTGATTTAAATGCTCTCTGTTTGGGCAATCTGGTCAGGAAAAGTGCATTTTTGCGCGCCGCACCTCCCGCTGTGCCGCACTGCTGCCACAATTGTGACGGTCGGCGGTCCCGAATGACGGCGACGGTTGCGGCGAAGCTCAGGCGGGGGTGGCGTCGATTTCGATCATCACCGGTCCGCGGAGCGACAGGGCTGCCTTCAGCACCGGTGCAATTGCGTCTGGCGCGGCGTGGTGGAACGCCATGCCGCAGGAGGCGGCGACGAGTCGGAAATCGGGCGGCGGGGCAGCGCAGCCGACGGGTGCCATCCCCGCCTCGCGCATTGCGGTGGCGATCTCCCGGTAGCCGCGATTGTTCCAGATGAGGAAGATGACGGGCAGGCTGTGTTCGACGGCGACCATGAGTTCGGGCAGGCTGAATTGCGCGCCGCCGTCGCCGGTCAGGCAGAGCACTCTGGTTCCCGGGTCGGCGACGGCGGCGCCGATGGCGGCCGGGATTGCGTAGCCGAGGGCGCCAAAGCCGGTGGCCGCATTGAACCATCCGCCCGGGCGGTCGTGGTCGTAAACAAGATTGCCGGCATAGACCGGCTGGGTGGAATCGCCGACGATGATCGAGCCGGGCGCCGTGTCGCGCAACGTGTCGATCGCCCGGCACATGGCACGCATTTCGGGACCGATTTCCTCAAGCGCCATCGACCGGACGGCCGCGGCCCGGTCGACACCGTCGGCGGACGGATTGCCGTCCGGCAGGTGTGACAGTATCGCGTCGAGGGCGGCGCCGGCGTCGGCGTGGATCGTCAAATCGGCCGGCTGCCGGGCCAGTTGATCGGCGCAGATGTCGACGCGTATCAGGCTTTTCGGCACCGGCATGTTTCCGCTCGCATAAATATCGTAATCGGTGGGGCCGATTTCTGTTCCGAGCGCCAGCACCCTGTCGGCGTCCTCGA
>JANQMU010000083.1 GCA_028279875.1 Rhizobiaceae bacterium | reverse complement strand
GCCAGCCGCGATGTGCATGTG
This sequence comes from Rhizobiaceae bacterium, assembly GCA_028279875.1. Taxonomy (GTDB): domain Bacteria; phylum Pseudomonadota; class Alphaproteobacteria; order Rhizobiales; family Rhizobiaceae; genus Hoeflea_A. Next base: position 73,866 of record JANQMU010000083.1, on the reverse strand, counting down.
GCGGCGGTGCGGCTCAAGGCGGCCCATATGGCGCATCAGCGTCAGGTGGACAGCGGCCTCGTTTCGGTTGAGACCTGGGCGGGGGTCGACGGTGTCTTCAATCTGGGCGGCGGTGATGTGGCCGTGGTGTTGGCCGGCGATCCGCGCCATTTCGCCGCATCCTTTGCCGATGCCTCGGCCATCGGCCTTGCCGGCATCGGCGTCAACCACAAACCGACCGCCAGCGCCTGGGCGCTCAACGCCTCGCTGGAAGGCCGCTACGGCTCCGACGCCTATTCCGAAATCAGGGCCTCCACCAACGCCGCCAAGCGGTTCTGAGCATCGGGCGACCGAGGGGCGTTCAACAAAAATTTCTGCCACTGGAAAGACGGCTGATCGTCCGGCCGATGCCGTCGGCATCGATGCCGTAATGGCGATAGAGATCGGCGACCGTGCCGGTCTGGCCGAAATGTTCGACGCCCAGGCTGATCGTGCGATGTCCGCACACGCCGCCAAGCCATGAGAGCGTCGCCGGATGGCCGTCGATCACGGTGATGATCCGGCAGTGGGGCGGCAACGGGCCCAGCAGGCGCTCGACATGGCTGATGGCGTCGGGCTCACCGTCCCGTCGCGCCCGCAGCGCCGCCTGCCAGCCGGCATTCAGCCGGTCGGCCGAAGTGATGGACAGCACGCCGATGTCGCGGCGGTGCTCGCCGGCCCGGCCGGCAGCGGCAATCGCCTCCGTCGCGACGGTGCCCTGATAGGCGATGACGATGTCGGCATTGGGTCCCGGTTGCTTCAGCCAGGTCGCGCCATGGACGATCTCCTCGGCGAAATCCGGATTGTCGCGGCGAAGCGGCTGTTCGATCATCCGGGTCGACAGGCGCAGATAGACCGATCCGCCGGTGGCGTCGCGCAGCCAGGTGCGCGGGTCCGGCTGTTGCTCGCCGTCCCTCTGCATATAGGCCAGCGCCCATGGCATGATGATCGCGAGTTCGTCAGCGAAGGCCGGTTCGAAACTCGCCAGCCCGTCCTGGCTCATGCCGATCAGCGGGCCGGCGATGGATTGGTGGGCGCCGCCCTCGGACGACAGCGAAACGCCCGACGGCGTGCCGACGATCATGAAGCGCGCATCCTGGTAGCAGGCATAGTTGAGCGCATCGAGGCCGCGTGAAATGAACGGGTCGTAGACGGTGCCGATCGGCAGCAGCCTTTCGCCGAACAGGGAATGGGAGAGGCCGGCGGCGGCGAGCAGCAGGAACAAGTTCATCTCGGCAATGCCCAGCTCGATGTGCTGACCGTCAGGCCGGAAGGACCATTTCTGGGTGCTGGGAATGCGGTTTTCGCGAAACGTGTCGCCGCGCGCTTGCCGCGCAAAAAGATGCCGGCGATTGACCCAGGGGCCGAGATTGGTCGAGACGGTGACATCCGGCGATGTGGTGACGATCCGCTGGGCGAGATCCGTGTCGGATCTGGCGATGGCGTCGAGGATCTTTCCGAAGGCCGCCTGGGTCGAGATCGCCTCATGGGGCCGCGCGACGCTCGTCGATCCATTCGCCGATACTGCGATCGCGGCGGCTTTGTGCCGCCGCTGCCCGGCGGAAAAGAAGTCTGCGGATTTCAAAAACCGACCGATATCCCTTTCGGCACCATCGAGCCCTTCGAACGGCTCCCATTCATGGCCCGGGCGGATATTCATGTTGTCACGGAACCGGTCCATCTGATCGGCGGTCATCAGGCCGGCATGGTTGTCCTTGTGGCCGGCGAGCGGCGTGCCATAGCCCTTGATCGTATAGGCGAAGAACACGGTGGGGCGGTCGGTGGTCGCCGTGTTGAAGGTCCGGATGAGCGTTTCCTGGCAGTGGCCGCCGAGATTGGCCATCAGCACGGCAAGCGCGTCATCCGACCGGGCGCCGAGAAGCGCCGATACGCCCGGCTGATCGCCGATGTCACCGGTGAGCTGCGCGCGCCAGGCGGCACCGCCCTGATAGATCAGTGCGGAATAGAGCTGGTTGGGACAGGCATCGATCCAGGTCTTGAGCGCCGTGCCGCCCGGTTCGTCGAAGGCACGTTGCTGGAGCGCGCCGTATTTGACGGTCCGGACGTCCCAGCCGAAGGACCGGAACACGGCCTCCATGCGTTCATAAAGGCCTTCGCTGACAACGCCGTCGAGGCTCTGGCGGTTGTAATCGACGATCCACCACGTGTTGCGCAGCCCATGCTTCCAGCCTTCCTGAAGGCATTCATAGACATTGCCCTCGTCGAGTTCGGCGTCGCCGACCAGGGCGACCATGCGTCCCGGTGCGCTGTCCGGCCGATGCCATTCCTTGGCGCGAAGATAGTCCTGGACGATCGAGGCGAGGGCTGTGACGGCAACGCCGAGGCCGACCGATCCGGTGGAAAAATCGACGTCGTCGGTATCCTTGGTGCGGCTCGGATAGGATTGCGCGCCGCCAAAGCCGCGGAAATTCACAAGATTGTCGCGGGACTGGTTGCCCGCCAGATACTGCATGGCGTGGAACAGGGGCGAAGCGTGCGGCTTGACCGCCACCCGGTCCTGCGGTTTCAGCACATGGAAATAGAGCGCCGTCATGATCGACGCCATGGAGGCGGACGAGGCCTGATGGCCGCCAACCTTGACGCCGTCGACCTTGTCGCGCCGGTTCGCCTGATCGATCATCCAGCAGGCCAGCCACAGGATTTTCCTCTCGAGCTGCCGGGATATGTCCAGTTGGCGCTCCGAGATATCGACGTTCCGATCGCTGTCCGTCTGTCGTTCCATGGCCTTGGTCATGGCATTGTTTTAGCAAGAACGGGATTTCCGATTCTTGCGATTTATGGCTAGGTTTTCTAGAATTTTGGCAGAAAGATTATCTTTTTGAGGAAGTAAGGGTGAAATCTGCCAAACCTGCCATAATAGACCGATTCGACCGGCTGATCCTGCGCGAACTTCTCGATGATGCGCGGATTTCCAACCAGACCCTCAGCGAGCGCGTCGGGCTGAGCCCGTCGCCCTGTCTGCGCCGGTTGCGGCGGCTGGAAGAAAAGGGCGTGATCGCCGGCTATCGGGCGACGATCGACGAAGAAAGCGTCGGCCTGCCGTTTTCCGTGTTCCTGTCGATCAAGCTGGAGCGGCAGATCGATTCATCCCTGTCGCAATTCGAGACGGAAATCATGCGGCATCCCGAAGTCGTCGATTGCTGGCTGATGACCGGCGACAATGACTACCTGCTGCGCGTTCTGGCGTCCGGGTTGCAGGACTACGAGACCTTCCTGACCGGAACGCTTACGAAGATCCCGGGCGTCGCGTCGATCCAGTCCTCGGTGTCCCTGCGCCGCGTGAAAGCGGCCAATCCGAGCGTTGCGGGGTAGAGGCGCATGCGTTGCGACCACTTTGTTGCATACCGGGAAGCGTTCCAGTTTACCACAGTAATACTACATGACGTGATTGTATCAGTTTTACATCGCAAATTTTCTGGTGTGTCGATGCATGGGGTATCTATATTTCGTGAAGCAATTTACTGTTGGAACCTTATGGTGTGTGTGCCGTAATCATTTATCATCGTGCTAATTAAATGAAAATTCTGTAACCTGATTTGATAAGCGCGTATGTTGAGTGAGGATTGATATGACCTTCCAGCTAGATGCATCAACCCGATCCACATTGTTTGGAGCTGAGGATGCAGAAAACGAGACACCTGATCGATTTAAACAATATTTTTTTGTCAATCGAGTATACGACGACATAAGGAGCGATTTACCAATCAGACTAATCGTTGGGCCGAAGGGTGTTGGCAAGAGTGCGATTTTGAAGAGATCCTACCTACAGGATATCGAAGATGAAAAGCCCGCAATATGGCTCCGGCCGAGTGATATATTGCCGAGCGATATTGATTCTAAGTTTGATTTCAATAGAAGGGTAAGAAGTTGGCATAATTCAATTCGCCAAGCTATTGTTGAAAAGTTATTTTCAGCTCTTGTTGATGATTTCTCTTTTGATAAATCGAAGTATGTTAAAAGAGGAGGGGCTGTTGTGCAGCTTATCCATTCAATAGCATCAGATTATATAAGATCAAAGAGTTCAAAATTTGATAATTTGGCGTTGGAAATAATAAAAGATGGAGAATACTTTAGTATTTACATTGATGATATAGATCGAGGTTGGGAGGCCAAAGAGGCAGATGTGGCGAACATATCAGCGCTTTTGAATGCAGTAAGAGATTTCTCTGGATTGGAGCCCGGGTTACGTTTTCGGATTGCGATAAGAAGTGATGTTTATTTCTTGGTTCGTACATCAGATGAGTCAACTGATAAAATTGAACAACATATCAGCTGGTTACGATGGAGTAACGATGATGTATTGAGGATACTTGCAAAAAGAATTTGTACATACTTTAACGTTGAAAAAAATGAAGAACAAATTAGGCAAATGAGTCAAGCTCAGATATCACGCGGTATTTTGAGTTTTGTGATTGAAGAACGGTTTGTCGGAGCGGGTCATTGGTCAAATCGGCATATTCACAATGTGCTTCTTTCACTGACCCGTGAGCGGCCGAGAGATTTGGTCAAATTAATGCAAGGTGCTGCCACTATAGCTTACCAGCGCGGTAGCAATCACATCAAATCAGTTCATTTGGAGGATAGCTTTCCATCATATTCGGAGGAGCGCCTAAGAGATGTTATCAACGAACACAAAACTGAAGTTCCGGAAATTGAGAGGCTTCTTCTTGAAATGAAACCAACAAAGAAGACGGTAAAGACCTCAGAAAGCTTCAAATTTACGAATGATGGTTTGTCAAAGAAAATTTCCCAGATTCGAGGGCATGTTAACGTAGTTTTCTCAAACAAACGTGCGGTGACCAACAGATCGATAACACAATTTCTTTATAAAATTGGATTTATTACAGCTAGAAAAGACAATGACGAGGGAATTGATCGAAAGAGCTTTGATCAGGCAAAATTCTTAGCCCATGAATTTGTTGATTTTGGGTATGATTGGGAAATTCATCCTGCATATAGATGGGCACTACAACCGCAAGATGTTCATATGGTGATTGAATCGCTTAAGGATTAGGCTTCATATCAGTTGCGTTCCTCCAGCAGCGCGCCGAAATTCTTGAAGAACTGGGCGGCGAGCTTCTTGGCGGTCGAATCGATCAGCCGGCTGCCGAGCTGGGCGAGCTTGCCGCCGATATCGGCCTTGACGTCGTATTCCAGCAGCGTGTCATCGCCTTCCTCGATCAGCCTGACGGTCGCCCCGCCCTTGGCGAAACCGGCAACGCCGCCCTTGCCCTCGCCGGAAATGGTGTAGCTTTCCGGCGGCACAAGATCGCTCAACTCCACGGTGCCTTTGAAACGGGCCTTGACCGGGCCGACACGCAGCACGACGGCGGCATTCATTTCCGTGTCGGACAGTTTTTCAAGGCTCTCGCAGCCGGGGATGCATTCCTTCAGCACCTCCGGATCGTTGAGCGCGGCATAGACCGTGTCGCGCGGGGCGTTGATGCGTTGCGTGTCGTTCATTTCCATGGGGCGGGTCCTTGCAATGGGGTGTTCATGATCCGGAATAATCAGCCGCAGCAGGATGCGGCGGGAAAGGCGTTCCGCAGGGCGCGGTCGTAATCGGGGGGCGTATCGATGTCGCGGACGAAGGCGGAATTGTCGACCGGGATGCGGTCGACCTCGCCGGGCCGGCTGTCGATCAGATGGCGGCATCCCGGGTTGAGGCCGCCGGTCGAGGCCTCGCCGAGCAGGCGCGCCGGCAGGATGACCGGGTTGCCGCGCTGGCCGGCATAGTCCGGCAGGGCGATGCGGGTTGCACCATGCTTGAGAAAGGCTGCGGCAAGCGCCCGGTAATCGGCTTCTTCGAGATAGGGCATGTCGGCCAGGCAGATCATCACACCGCGCGGCGTGGCAGCCCGCGCGGCCGCGATGGCGCGCAAGCCATGCGCCACGGAATGCATCTGACCGCGTTTGAAATCCGGATTGAAGCACATGCTGACCGGCAAACCGTCAAGAGCGGCGGCAATCGCCTTGGCCTGGAAGCCGGTGACCACGGTGACGCCGGCAAAACCACTGCGTGCCAGTGTCGCGGCCGTGTGGCGCACAAGCGGCTGGCCGCCGAACTCCAGCAGCAGCTTGTTGGTGTCGCCCATGCGGGTCGACAGGCCGGCCGCCAGCAGCAGAACATCGATTTTGTCGATCCGCGCAGTCACGGAAGCACCTCGCCAAGATCCTCGCTGGTGGCATTGTCGCGCATTTGGCCGCTGCGGCGCAACTGGACGATCTCGCCGATGATGGACAGGGCGATTTCTTCCGGTTCCACGGCGTGGATATCCAGCCCGGCGGGAGCGTGCATGTCGTCGAGGCGCGGGGCGAGGGCCGGATCCCCGGCGACGTCACGAGCCAGGGCCCGGAACTTGGTGCGGCTGGCCACCATGCCCAGATAGCCTGCCTTGCTCGACAGCGCAGCGCGCAACGCCTCGCGGTCGCGGCGTCCCTGGGTGGACAGCACCAGCGCGTCGCCCGGTCCGGCATCGGCTGCCGCTGCGGCCATGTCGTCGAAAAAATCATCGGCATTTTCCGGCGGTTCGCCGTCAAAGCCGTTGGCACCGAGGACGGTGCGATAGCCGATTGCCTTGGCAAGGTCGATCAGGGTGAGGGCGATGGGCGATGCGCCGAGCACGATCAGGCGGCGGGTCGCCTTCATCGGCTCGAGAAAGATCTCGACGGTGCCGCCGCTCGGACAGGAGGATTTGTGCAGCGTCGTGCCGTCGGCATCGACGGGTGCGACCACCTCGTCCTTCGGCCGGACGCGGATCATCGTGGCCTCGGCTTTTTTCAGGGCGGCGAGACCCTCCTTGCGCACCGCGCCAGTGACGCAGGCACCGCCGAGAAAGCCGTGCAGTTCGCCGTCCTCCGTGACCACGGCCTTGGCCCCGGGCTTCGCCGAGGTCGCATGCTTGGTGCGCACGATGGTGGCAACGCAAAAACTCTGGCCGCCGCGGCGCAGTGTTTCGATGAGATCGAGTGTGTTGTCCGACTGTTTCATGGCACGTCACATCGCCGCCAGGTGCGGTTCGATCCGCGCCAGGCTTTCAAGCGTGTTGGCGGCGGCGAAATGATCGATATGGGGACGGGCCGCCTGCATCGCGGCGGTGACCGGCTGGTAGTTCCTCCAGCCCAGCAGCGGGTTCAGCCAGACCAGCTTGCGCACCCGCTTCTTCATGCGGGCGAGTTCAGCGGCAAGATCGTCCGGCGTGCCTGTGTCGTAGCCGTCGCTGACGATGATCGCCACGGTGCGCGAATTCACCATTTTTTTGGCGTGATGCCGGTTGAAGGTGGCAAGGCTCTCGCCGAGTTTCGTGCCGCCGCCGAACCCTTCCGCCATCAGCGCCAGGCGGGTCATGGCGCGTGCCGAATTCCTGTCGCGCACCGCTTCGGTCACCCGAACCAGCCGGGTGTGGAAAATATAGGCGTCCGTGTGCATCCAGGTGCAGACCATGCCCTTGGCGAATTGCAGGAAAAACCGGCTGTAATGTTTCATCGAACCGGAGACATCGACAAACAGCAGGATGTGCACCGGGCGTTGCGGCACGGCACGGCGATAGAGGTCGATCGGCTCGCCGCCGCGCGGCAGAGCGGCGCGGATGGTGCGGCGCAAATCGAGGCGTGGTCCGCTTCGGGACGCACGGTAGCGGCGCGAAAGGCGGTAACGCATGGCGTTGGCGAGCTGCAAGGCCAGTGCCTCCGCGGCGCGGATTTCATCCGGATCGACGATGTTCTTCAGATCGGCTTTTTGCAGGACCGAGGTTCTGGCGGCGACCAGCCGGCCCGTTGCCCCGCCTGAAACATCGGCGTCGGTCTCGGTTTCGATCTGGGGTGTTTCATGGCTCGATCCCGTGAGGCCGTCATCGAGATGGCTTTGCCAGAGCGGCGCCTGTTTCGGCGGTTTGCGAATGTCGGGCGATGACGTCGGACGGGCCGTTTCGCGGCGGCGGCCAGCGACCTGCCAATAGGCCTCGAACTGATCGTCGAATTGCCGCCATTCCTCCCGGCCGCAGGCCAACAGGCTCTTGAGCTCCTGGCGGATGCGCACCAGTGGGGCCGGCGGGCGGTTGCCCAGATGCTCCACCGCGATCCGGCTCTCCTTGGCGCCGACCTTGTAGCCGTTGATGCGCAGATGGTCGATGAAGCCGACAATGCGGCCGGTCAGTTGCGCGGGATCGTGTTCATCGCGGGCGGCGACCATCTCAGGCCGCCTTTCCAGCCAGCCGCGACACCACCTCCGGGGTGACGGATCTGATGTCGGACTCGGTCTTCAACAGGCAGATCAGACTGGCGGTGACCTTGTCGAGATCGTCATCCAGCGCCGCGATGCCGAGACCGGTGATCGCGAGCGCCCAGTCCAAGGTCTCGGCTATGCCCGGCTTTTTCTCCAGATCCTCGCGGCGCAATTGCTGCACGAAGCCGATGATCTGCTCCGCCAGGCGGTTTTCGACGCCGGGCAGCCTGGCCAAGACGATGTCGAGCTCGCGCTGGTGATCGGGAAACTCGACATAGGAATAGAGGCAGCGGCGGCGCAGCGCGTCGGACAATTCCCGCGTGCCGTTGGAGGTGAGGATCACATGGGGCCTTGCCTTTGCGTGAACCGTGCCGAGTTCCGGGATGGTGATCTGGAACTCCGAGAGGATTTCCAGCAGATAGGCCTCGAACTCCTCATCGGCCCGGTCGATTTCATCGATCAGCAATACCGGGCTTTTGTCCCGGCTGATCGCGTCCAGCAGCGGGCGCTTGAGCAGGAAATCCTCCGAGAAAATGTGCTTCTCGATGCTTTCGGCCGAGATGGCATCGTGTTCACGGGCCCGGATCGACAGGAGCTGCTTTTGATAGTTCCATTCATAGATCGCGGCGGTGGAATCGAGCCCCTCATAGCACTGCAGGCGGATGAGATCCGTGCCCAATACCTCCGCCAGCGCCTTGGCGGTTTCGGTCTTGCCGACGCCGGCCTCGCCCTCCAGCAGGAGCGGCCGTTGCAGATCGAGCGCCAGTTGCAGGGCGACGGCAAGCTGCGCATCGGCCAGATAGCCGACGGCGGACAGGCCGGATGTGATGTCGGTGCTCATGCTCGTCAATATAGGTCAGTCCATCAAATCAGACAGATTTCCGGAGCCCGCCGGCCGGGCTCCGGTTTCCTGCAGTCAGCCCGTCAGCCCAAGCTTTTGTGCCGTCTGCCAGACCCGCCAGTGATCGTGCGGCATCTGGGTGTGGGTCAGGCCCTTATGGGCAAAGGCATCGTGAACAGCATTGGAGAAGGCAGGCACGCCGCCGACATTGGGGCTTTCGCCCACGCCCTTGGCGCCGATCGGATGATGCGGGCTGGGCGTGGTCGTGTGGTCGGTCCGCCAGAGCGGCGTTTCGACGGCCGTCGGCAGGTAGAAGTCCAGCAGGCTGCCGCCCTTGATATTGCCGATCTCGTCATAGGAGATGTCCTGTCCCATGGCGATCGCCAGCGCTTCGGTGAGGCCGCCATGGACCTGGCCCTCGATGATCATCGGATTGATGCGGGTGCCGCAATCGTCGAGCGCATAGAAGCTGCGCACCTCCGTGACACCGGTATCGACATCGACATCGACGACGCAGATATAGGCGCCGAACGGGTAGGTCATATTGGGCGGATCATAATAGGAGACCGCCTCGAGGCCGGGTTCCAGCCCCGGAATCACCTGGTTGTAGGACGCAAAGGCGATTTCCTTCATGGTCTTGTGGGCTTCGGGATTGCCCTTGACCTGGAACCGGTCGACATCCCATTCCAGATCGCCCTCATGGACCTCCAGCAGATAGGCGGCGATCATCTGCGCCTTGGCGCGGATCTTGCGGCCGGCCATGGCCGTCGCGGCGCCGGCCACCGGAGTCGAGCGGGAACCATAGGTGCCGAGCCCATAGGGTGCGGTGTCGGTGTCGCCCTCTTCCAGCGTGATGTCCTCGGCGGGAATGCCGATCTCGGTCGCCAGGATCTGCGCGAAGGTGGTGGCATGGCCCTGACCCTGGCTGATGGTGCCGAGGCGGGCGATGGCCGAGCCGGTGGGGTGAATGCGGATCTCGCAACTGTCGAACATGCCGAGGCCGAGAATGTCGCAATTCTTGACCGGGCCGGCGCCGACGATCTCGGTGAAGAAGGCGACGCCGATGCCCATCAGGTTGCGGGTTTCGCCGCGCTCGAAGGCGGCCCGGTTTTCCGCCTGCTCGGCCCGCAATGCCTTGTAGTCGACGCTCTCCAGCGCCTTTTCCATGGCGGTGTGATAGTCGCCGCTGTCATATTCCCAGCCGAGCGCTGATGTGTAGGGAAACTGCTCCTTGCGGATGAAGTTCTTCATGCGCAGGTCGGCGGGATCCATATCGAGCTTGAGGGCCAGGATATCGATCATGCGTTCGATCATATAGGCCGCCTCCGTCACCCGGAACGAGCAGCGATAGGCGACGCCGCCGGGGGCCTTGTTGGTGTAGACCCCGTCGACCCCGCAATAGGCGACCGGAATATCGTAGGAGCCGGTGCAGATGTGGAAGAAGCCGGCGGGGAACTTGGTCGGATCGGCGCAGGCGTCGAAGGCGCCGTGATCGGCCAGCACATGGCAGTGCAGGCCGGTGATCCGGCCGTCCTTTGTGGCCGCCAGCTTGCCGGTCATGTGATAGTCGCGGGCAAAGGCCGTTGCCGACAGGTTTTCGATCCGGTCCTCCACCCATTTGATCGGCACGCCGGTGACGATCGAGGCGACCGCCGAGCAGATATAGCCCGGGTAGACGCCGACCTTGTTGCCGAAGCCGCCGCCGATGTCGGGCGAGACGATGCGGATATTGTGCTCGGGGATGTTGGTGATCAGCGATGCCACCGTGCGCACGGCGTGCGGCGCCTGGAAGGTGCCCCACAGGGTCAGCTTGCCGTTGATCTTGTCCATGGAGGCGACGCAGCCGCAGGTTTCCAGCGGGCAGGGATGGACGCGCTGATAGGTGATCATCTCCTCGACCGTTACCTCGGCCTCGGCGAGCGCCCTGTTGGCGCCGGCTTCGTCTCCCTCCTCCCAATGGAAGATGTGGTTGTGGTGCTTGCGTGGCCCGTGGGCGCCCTCCATCTTGTCCTTGATGTCCTCGCGCAACAGCGGCGCGTCGGCGTCCATCGCCTTGAAGGCATCGACCAGCGGCGGCAGTTCCTCATAGTCGACCTCGACCAGATCGGCCGCATCGGCGGCGATATAGCGGTCTTCGGCGACGACGAAGGCCACTTCCTGGTTCTGGAAGAGCACCTTTTCATCGGCCAGCACCGCCTGGACATCACCGGCAAGGGTCGGCATGTAGTGCAGGTTCAGCGGTTTCAAATCCTCCGCCGTCAGTACGGCGACCACGCCCGGCACGGCGAGCGCCGCGTCCTTGTTGATCGACTTGATGCGCGCATGGCCGTAGGGCGAGCGGGTGAAGTCGCCGAACAGCATGCCCGGCAGTTTGATGTCGTCGACATAATTGCCGGCCCCTTGCGTGAAGCGGGCATCCTCGACGCGCTTGCGCGACGAGCCGAGGCCCTGGAGTTTTTCAACGCGCTCTTTGGTGTCAGCGTGGACGTTCATTCTGCTGCCTCCTTCACCGCAAGCTCTTCGGCCGCGGCCTGGATGGATTTGACGATGTTCTGATAGCCGGTGCAGCGGCACAGATTGCCGCTGATGCCGTAGCGGATTTCCTCTTCCGTCGGATTGGGATTGTCCTGCAACAGCCGGTAGGCGCGGGTGATCATGCCCGGCGTGCAGAAACCGCATTGCAGGCCGTGATGCTGGCGGAAAGCTTCCTGCAGTGCGTGCAATGTCCCATCGGGATTGGCGATGCCTTCAATGGTGGTGATGTCGGCACCCTCGGCCTGGGCGGCGAAAACGGTGCAGGATTTGACCGACTTGCCGTTGAGGTCGACCGTGCAGGCGCCGCAATGGCTGGTGTCGCAGCCGATATGCGGACCCGTGAGATCGAGGTCTTCGCGCAGGAGGTGGATGAGCAAGGTGCGTGGTTCGGCGCTGACTTCGACCGGCTTGCCGTTGACGGTCATCTTGACGTTGATTTTGGACATGTGTTGCCTCCGTCGTGGTGGCTGATTTGGGTTTAGCCGGCTCGGGAGTGAGCCTGTTTAATGGCGCGTTCGACCATGATGCCCGCGACATGGGTGCGATATTCCTTGGGGCCGCGCCCGTCCGCGGCCGGATCGGTGATTGCCCTGGCGGCGGCAACTGCTGCAGCGATCGCAGCATCGTCGAGCGTGGTGCCGATCAGCGCGTTCGAGGCGTCCTCGGCCCAGAGCGGCGTGTCGGCGACATTGGTGAGGCCGATCGAGGCGCTGGTGCAGGTCCCGCCGTCCATGGTCAGCACGACGCCGGCGGCGGCTGTCGCGTAGTCGCCGATCTTGCGCTTCTGCTTCATATAGCTGGCGCCGTGACCGGCCGGCGGGGCGGTGAAGCGGATCGCCGTCAGCATTTCGGTTTCGTCGCGGGCGGTGAAATAGGCGGCCTCGTAGAAATCGCGCGCCTTGACCTCGCGGCTGCCGTCCGGACCTGTCAGTTCATAGGTCGCATCGAGCAATTGCATGATGGCCGGCATGTCGTTTCCGGGATCGCCATTGGCGACATTGCCGCCGAGCGTCCCGACATTGCGGATCTGCGGATCGGCGATCTGCAGCGATGTCTCGCGCAGGATCGGACAATGCTGCGCCAGGTCTTCCGAGGCGATCAGTTCGGCCTGGGTGACACCGGCGCCGATCTCGATCTGCGGACCGGATACGCTGACCGAGGACAGCGTATCGATATCCTGGATGTCGATCAGCTGCTCGGGCATCGCCATGCGCAGCTTCATCATCGGGATCAGGCTGTGCCCGCCCGCCAGGATCAGTGCACCGCCGGGGTTGCCGGCGAGCAGATCGACGGCTTCATCGACCGATGCGGGCCGATGGTAGTCGAAAGAACCGGGTATCATGTGTTTCCTCCCAGACCGGAATCTCTTGTCCAAGTCTGGAACAGCCAGTCAAAAGGAGGAATCGGCGCTTCACCAAGACCGTCCGTTCATGCACGAACGGTCGTTTTCCTGCATGAACGGCGGGTCATCACGGAACGCTCTAAACCCCGAGCGTGTTGCGCAGGTCCTTGGCGCGGGCCCGGCTGACCGGTACTTCGAGCTCGGTCGCCTTGCCGACATAGCAGAAAAGCTGGTCGCCGACCTTCTTCAACCCGTTGATATGGGCGGGATTGACCAGGAAGCGCCGATGCGTCTTCAGGAACTTTTCAGCCGGCGGGCTCTTCTCGACCCGGGATAGCGACCAGGGGCAGAACAGCGCGGCGTCATCTGTGCGGATCTTGGTGTAGTGGCCATCGCTCTCGATCGCCAGGATCCGGTCGGTGGTCATGAACCGAACCGTGCCCTCCTTTTCGTAGGGGATGCGGTTCCGGGCCGGTGGTGCTTCGGTACCGGCACGGCTCAGCGCCAGTCCGGGGGCCCGCACGCGGCCCGGCGCTACACTTCCGGCATCCGGCGCCTCGGCGGGCGTCTGTTCCGCCGGCACTGGATTGGCGGGCTGTTCCATCGGCATGGCCAGCAACAGGAACAGACCGCAAATGACGAAGGCCGTCAAAGTGACCGATATCGCCAGCACCTGCGGGTCGAGGCTAGGGACGGGCTGGGCAACTAAGTCAGTTGCCTGAGTGAATGTTGTGCCGAGCATCGCTACATAATGCATGGCCGACACCGCCAGCCCCAGAACCACGGCGCCAATGGCCGTGCGCAGGAGCGAGCGGGTGGAATAGGCCAGCCACATGGCGAGCGTCGAGGCGGCAATGGAGATCAGCACGGACAGCGCGATACCGGCGGGCCGGTACTCGACGATGCAGTTGGCGGAGATGGCCGCCATGCCGGTGTAATGCATCGCGGCGATGCCAATCCCGGTCAGGGTTCCGGCCAGCAGGATGCGCATGTTGGTGCGCTCACCGAAATGCAGCAGAAGCAGCCCGCAGCCGGTGATGAGTATTGCGAGCAGCATCGAACTCAGCGTCAGCAGCGGGTCATAGGTGACGACAAAGGGCAGGGTCACGGCGAGCATGCCGATAAAATGCATCGACCAGATGCCGCCGCCGAGCGCAATGGAGGCCTGGGCGATGCGCACCTTGCGGCGGGCAAGGGTCAGGTTGCGCAGGCCGCTGGTCAGCCGCAGGCAGGTGAAGGCCGCCATGATGGCGACAAGCACGGACGCGCCCACCAGAAAAGGAGAGTAGTACACCTCCGCCATGTCGAAATGTCTTCCTCCCTGTTGGAATTCCCCCGCCAGCCCGCAGTTTAGAATCCCTCCAGACCGAAGAGTATCAACAAGGATACAGGCAGGGCAATACACAAGCCCGGCAGGTCAGGGCTCCGAACTCGGGTTAACGGACTTTCCTGTCTACATTTTGCGTGATTTCGTGAGCGCTCCCCTGATTTGAAGCCGCCACCAAGGTGCCGCTGCATCTGGTCTCGGCCTTCGCACAAACTGCGTGATCTTAGACTTCGCGCAGACCGTCAAGCGTCCGCGCGTCCTTGAACGCATCAGAAAGCCCGGGCGCAAATGCCGAGAGCAGATACATGGCGTCTTCGTAAACCGCAACTCGAAGCGTGTAGCCGCGGAAGGGCCGCGCCAAGTCGATAGTGCGCACGTGCTCTGGCAGGTGTGCCGCCGCCCGGCGCGGCATTACGATATCGTCGGGAAAATCAAAAAAGGCGGCCGCTGCCTAAGGCTGTGGTGACCCTTTAACCTGTGCGCCGGTTTGTCCGGATTTGTTCAGGATCGGTCTACGAGGAGGAAGGACATGTTGTTACATATTCGACGACGAGTGGGCCGGTCATGGGCTAATCCGGTCAAATCCCTTCGGGACGAGGCACACTTCGCCCCTGGACATCGTTGCGAAAGGCTTGAAGTGGCGGACACTACGGCGCATTTCGCGCCTTGCCAGAAACGAAGTGTGCCACGCCGGCGCATAAGTTAAAGGGTCACCACAGCCTAAGGTCCAATTGCAGTCTCACGGCCTTGATTCGACCATGAAATGATATAACGTGACGCCCTCATTTATAGATGCACTCGTATACTGATTCGCCGCCTGTATGCTGCCTGATTTGCCGCCCGGGGATTGGCATGCCTATCTCCGGTCCGGAAGGTCTGAACGAACGCAGGGTTGAGATTTGAGACAGACATCCAATACCCACGCTGGAGGACCGGACGCTTCCGTGTTGGATGCTATCTTCGTCCCCACCCTTTCAAACGAGACAACTGTCGATGGGGACGGTCGCTGTCGCAATTTTGAGCTGTTTCTGTCTGGCGGCACTCCAGCTTATCATCATTCCTCGCGCCTCGTTTGATCGTCATCATGGCACAATCGGAACCCAGGCAGACGGAAAAGCCAGGCAGCCACACAATTCGGCCTTTGCCTGAGCGCATACCCGTGCATTTCCTGAGTGGCTTTCTCGGCTCGGGCAAATCAACGCTCCTGAACAAGCTTCTGAGCGATCCCGCTTTCCATGACAGTGCCGTGATCATCAACGAGTTCGGGGATGTCCCTGTCGACCACCTGCTGGTGCGCAGAGGTGAAACGACGATCAATCAGGTTTCAACCGGTTGCCTGTGCTGCTCGGGGACAACCGACATCCGGACCACGCTGTTCGATCTCCACTGCGCCGCCTCGGCCGACCTGACGAGCCGGTTTTCGCGCGTGATTGTCGAGATGAGCGGGTTGGGCGACCCGGCTCCGCTGGTTAACGCCTTGACCGCCAGCCGAAGCGGAGAAGACACGCTGCGCGACCGGACCGTCGACAGCGCTTTTTATCTGGCCGGATTTGTGACGCTCTATGACAGTGTCACCGGCGCGATGTCCGTCGAACGCCATTTCGAGGCGCTTAAACAGGTTGCTTTCGCGGACCGGATTGTTCTGACCAAGACTGATTTGGCGACAGACCCCAGGGCTCTGTCGAACGTCGCTGCCCTGCCGCAAGAGCTGCGTGCGCTCAATGCGAGCGCCGATATCATCGATGGTCAGAAAGCCGACCTCGCCGCCTTGTTTTCCCCGAGACCGTATTCCGTGGTCGACCGCGGGGACGATGTGGCCGGATGGCTTGCGCTGGAAGCTGCTTTGGCGACGGAAGCCAATCATGCTTTCCAGTCACACGCCGGCGAAAAAACACCAAGGCACGGGCCGGGCATCCGAACCTTCAGCATCGTCGGAGACCAGCCGCTGCCAAAGCAACGGTTTCAACGGTTTCTTTCGATCCTCCAGAAATCCGCAGGGCAGCGGCTTTTGCGGGTCAAGGGCGTTATCGCAACCGAAGAAACCCCTGACCGCCCGCTTATCGTCCACGCGGTACAACACATGCTTTCGGATCCGGTTCGGCTCGACGCCTGGCCTGACGATGATCACAGAACACGACTTGTGTTCATAACCAGCGGCATTGATCCTGAACCGGTCCGTGCGCTGTTCGCAGCGGTGATCGATGGGGTGCCTTTCTCGTTCATCAGGTCGTTCAAACGCTTTCACAGCGCCCTTGTTGCTTCCCTCAACAACAAACTTACCGTTCTCACCAACCTATCTCGGAAATTGCCATGAATGCCATCGACAGGACACCCGTTACCATTCTCACCGGCTATCTGGGCGCCGGCAAGACAACACTTCTCAATCGCATCCTCTCCGAGGATCACGGCAGGCGGTACGCGGTTATCGTCAATGAGTTCGGTGAAATCGGTATCGACAACGACCTGGTCGTGGATGCCGACGAAGAAATCTTCGAGATGAACAATGGATGCATCTGCTGCACCGTGCGCGGCGACCTTATCCGCATAATCGAAAGCCTGATGAAGCACCGTGACCGGTTTGATGCGATTCTCATCGAGACAACAGGACTTGCCGATCCCGCACCGGTCGCACAGACCTTTTTCGTCGATGACGACGTGCAATCGAACACCAGGCTGGACGCCATCATCACCGTCGCGGACGCCAGGCACCTGCTTGGCGAGATCGACAAGGCGCACGAGGCACAGGTGCAGCTGGCGTTTGCCGACATCGTCCTTCTGAACAAAACGGATGTCGTCAACGAACAGGAACTCACCGAAGTGGAAGCCCGGGTCCGCAGGATCAATCCGACCGCCGTCATCCAACGCAGCGAGCGTTGCCAGGTGGCGCTGGACGACGTGATCGGCCGCAACGCGTTCGATCTGGACCGGGTGCTGGAGATCGAGCCGGAATTCCTGAAGCATTTCCATCACCACCACCACGATGACCATGTCACGAGTTTCTCGCTGTTGAGCGATGCTCCGCTCGATCCGGAACGGTTCTTCGCGTGGATACAGTCGGTCGCCCAGGATTTTGGTGCCGATATGCTACGCATGAAAGGGATCATCGCCTTTGAGGGCGATGATGACCGCTTTGTGACCCAGGGTGTTCACATGATGCTGGAAGGCGATCATCAGCGGCCATGGAAACCGGACGAGCAGCGCACGACGCGGCTTGTCTTTATCGGTCGCGATTTGCCGCGCAATATCATTGAGGAAGGTTTCCGACGTTGCGTCGCCCGGGAACAGGCCCTGACGGGATGACCCTGTTTCGCAATCCGCTCGCGCCGAAAACGAACAGGTTGCAGGCCAAGTCCGCGGAGATCAAGGATTGGGTCCGCGAGTTCATGGACCTGCCGGATGATACCACCCTGACCGTCGCTGAGCTGGCCTGCCGGGACGAAGGATGCCCGGACATCGAGACGGTGATCGGCATCCTTGAACCCGGCAAACCCGCAACGACAATCCGGATACATGCTCCGATGGCGGATGTGAAAAGAGCGGAGGTCGCCGACGCTGCGGGCGCAAGAATCCAAGTCGAAAAACCATGACAGACACACCACTCTGGCAAATGAGTGCGAGCGAGCTCGCTGAACATATCGCAAGACGCGAAACCACGGCCGAGGCGGCTGTGACCGCCACAGTGGATCGCATGCGTGCGGTAAACGGTCATCTCAATGCCGTCGTTCATGATCTGGGCGACGAGGCCGTTGCCCGCGCACGCGACCTTGATGCTGTCCTGAACAATTCCGGTCCGGTCGGACCGCTGCATGGCGTGCCGGTCACCATCAAGGAAAATGTCGACCAGAAGGGCAAGGCAACGCCAAACGGCGTGAAGGCCTTCACCGATGTCATCGCGCCGGCCGACGCGCCGATCGTCCGGAATTTGACCGGTGACGGTGCCATTGTCATCGGCCGCACGAATACGCCGGAATTCTCCTTTCGTGCCACGACGACCAACGAACTGCACGGGCGCACGTTCAATCCATGGAACGACTGGGCATCTTCCGGCGGATCGTCGGGCGGCGCCTCGACCGCCGTCATGAGCGGTATGGGCCCGATTGCCCACGGGAATGATATCGGTGGCTCGTTGCGCTTTCCTTCCGCCGCCACCGGCGCGGTCACGGTCAAGCCGGGACTTGGCCGTACCCCTGCCTGGAATCCTTCGCAAAAGGCGGAGCGCGGCATGCTTGCACAGTTGATGTCGGTACAGGGGGTGATCTGCCGCGAGGTGCGTGATGTGCGGCTCGCCATGCGGTCCGCCATCGCATACGATCCGCACGATCCCTGGCAGGTGCCTGTGCCTTTCGACGGTCCTGCACTGGAAGAGCCGGTCAAGGTTGCTTTCACCAGAAATACCTACCAGTTCGGGGCGCATCCAGCGATCATCACGGCACTGGATACGGCCCGGGACTGCCTGATTGACGCTGGATATGAGGTTGTCGAGGTCGAAACGCCCGATATTCGCGAAATCGGAGAGACCGGCTACCGCGCGTTGATGGCCGAGATCAGTCTTCTGATGAGGGCCAACATCCACAGACATGGCAGCGCTGAAATCAATCGCATATTTGACCACTATTTCGAGCTCTTCCCGCCTTTCGAGAGTGAAGAGCTCCTGCGCCAGATGGCGGAGCGTTCCCGTTTCATACGCCAGTGGAACCTCCTGCTCGAGCGCTATCCGATCGTATTGACTCCCTTCCTCCCGTCTCCGACCTATTCGTGGAACCGGGACGCGGAAGGCAAGGACGGCATCATGGACGTGCTTGGATGCGGCCACTGGTCTTTTGCCATGAACTATTTGGGGCTTCCGGCAGGCATTGTCTCACCCTGCATGCATGACGGAATGCCGGTCGCCGTGCAGATCGTCGGACGGCGCTTCCGGGAAGACATGATTCTCGACGCGCTCGAAGCCGTCGAGGCACGCGTTGGTGTCATGGCGAAAAGGCTGTTCGAGCGGGAGCTTTAGGCTGTGATCACCATTGAACCTGTGTGCCGGCAGGTACAACCAGATCGATCGTTCATTCCTGAACTTTTTTGCCGGGCGCTACAGCTCCAGCACCAAGGGACAGTGATCCGAAACCTCCGGAACATGGACCACATCGAAGCCACGGACGGCTTCCTGGGGGTTGATGAGCATGTAGTCCGCGAATCGACCGGGTTTCCTGTAGTGCGAGGTTCGGGTGCTTTCAAAACCGCGCGCCGTCACCAGTTCCGAGAATCCGGCTTCGGTCAGGATCCGAAGCGTCTCGCTGTCCGGTTCGACATTGAAATCGCCGCAGATCACCGACAGGTCGTCCGGTTGTGACAGCTGGCGGGACAGGGCAAGAAGCTTGCGCGCCTGTTGCGCACGCTCGGGGGTGTCCATCTTGCCGTTCGGATGGCGCAGCCCGTGCATATGCGTGATGCTGACCGACCGGTCTGCCCGGTCGTCATACACCCGGACCCCGTGGGCGCTGCGGGACCGGGGATGATCGCCGTAGCCGGCCGGGGCATAGTCCTTGTGGACAAAACCCCGCACCTGCCCGATGACGGGAAGCGAGCGATGCACGAATGTCGCCAACCCCCATTGCGATGGTATCGACCGGTCCCCGTCCCAAAGAACGCCCTGTGCCGCCGGGCAGAAGACCGCTGTGTGTTCGGGCAAGGCGTGGCTCACATCCCGAAAGAAGTTGGCGCGCTGCGGCAAGACATGGTCGCTGTCCCGGTATGTCAGCCAGTCCTTGTCGGAGACCGGAGTATGGACCACTTCCTGGAGGCACAGGATTTCAGGGCTTGACGTTTGCAGATAGGGCAGCAGTTCCGCATGGAGTTTGCCGCCCCACCCGTTCAGACACATGATTTTCAATTCATAACCTCAATTCCTTTGCACTGAACATCGGTCCGACATTGGCGGATTACCCGCCTTGCGGTCATTATAAGAAACGCAACACCCGTCGTTTCGGGCTTGGTCCAGACCTTTGCTGCGCAATGCATGAAATCACGGGATGCAGACGGAGCCGTCCATGGCTTTCCGGGCTTCTGACGGAAGTTCGCCGAAGTGCCGGCGATAGGTTTGGGCGAGCCTGCTGAGGTGCCAAATCTCGAAACTGGCGGCTACGTCTCCTATGCTGCGGCTCTGGTTCTGCTGCGACAGCAGGGCGGATCGAAACTCGTTCAGTTTGACAGTCTGAATGTACTCGCCCGGACTTTTTCCGAAGCAGGTCTGGAACAGCTGTTCAAGGCGGCGTCGGGAGATTGCGAATTCTTCGGCAAGCTGCGCTGGACCAAATCCGATACCTCTGCGATCGCGGATGAAATCGCGCATGCGTCGCGCCAGGTCTTCGCTGGAATGACTGTCTTCAGCGGGATGACCGCTGTCCGCGTTGAAAGAGCTGCTGACAATCCCACCGGTGAGTTCCAGCAAGGATCGCTTGGCCCCGTTGAGCGTTCCGGCTGCAATCCCCTCAGCGTCCTGCTGCCCGGTCCGGCGCACCAGGAAGGTCACAAGCTGGCGCAGCAAACCGGCACAGTCTTCGTCGCGGATCACCCGCGTGTCATTGCGGGACAGCGCGCTTGCCTCATCCGGCCCCAGGCTGCCGCGCAGGATGGTTTCAAAAACAAGGCGATCGATACTGACGACGCAAAAGCTGGTCCGGGGCGGGGAGCGGAAGTCAAAAGCGTTGCCCGGCGGCAGGAACAGGATGTCATCGCCGCGGAACACGCGCATGCCCAGATGGGCGCAATTCCCCGCATCCATGAAGAAGATAAACCCATAGCGATCGAGCGGCGAGGCGCCCCATTGATCCAGTGCTTGATTGAAGCTCTCGAAATACAGCCCGACATCGTCGTCGAGCAAAACCGTGCGAAACCATCCGTGGTACTTGCCGCAGCTCACCTGCTGGTACTTCTGGTCATATCCGCTCAGACAGGCCGCCTGCTGGTCGATATTCTCAAACCGCACATCGCATGTCGCAACGCGGCGTTTTGCGCAATCCGGATATTCAGGCTGTGTCACAAGGCTTTTTCCCCGTTTACGAGCCGGCAGCGCTGCGCGATCGAGATAACCGCGCGCGGTTTGGACGGATATCCTTGGTCAGGCATCATCAAATGCTACTGCAAGGGGGAAAACAACATGGTTTGCAAAAAAAGACTGGCTTCGGCAGTTGCGGCGGCGCTGATCGTTCAGGCGGGTGCGGCGCAGGCCGGAGACTATTTCGAAGTCGAGCCCGGAGTCGAAATCTATTACGAATCCGCGGGCGCAGGACCCGCGGTTGTGCTGGTGCCGGGGTGGACCTTTACCACCGAAGTCTTCGAACACCAGATCAATGCTCTCTCGGGCAATCATCGGGTGATCACCTTCGACCCCCGCAGTCATGGCCGGTCGACCGTGACGCTGGAAGGCAACAACTACACCACGCAGGGTGCCGATATGGCGAAGCTGCTGAATCACCTGGGCGTGGAAAAGCCTGTTCTGGTGGGCTGGTCTTTCGGCTGCCTGACGACCTGGGAATTCATCAAGGTCAACGGCACCGATGCGGCTGCGGCTCATATGTGCATCGACCTGTCGCCCACACCGCTGACGGGCGTCGAG
Organism: Rhizobiaceae bacterium; assembly: GCA_028279875.1. Taxonomy (GTDB): domain Bacteria; phylum Pseudomonadota; class Alphaproteobacteria; order Rhizobiales; family Rhizobiaceae; genus Hoeflea_A. The sequence continues at coordinate 51,952 of JANQMU010000083.1, read as the reverse complement.
GGGGATTGGGTGGAAGGTGGCGTTGCCGACATCGCGGCGTTCTATCAGGCCGTGCAAACAGCGCAGGGCCACCGCGATGTGATCAACTGGTACGCCGATGAGGTGATGATCGAACAGGACTACACGCCCGAGCTGGCACAGTGGATCGTCGATCAATCGACGGCGTCTCCGCCATGGGTGGCGTCAGCGCTGCTCGCGGCTGGCATGTTCAGCAACTACATGGATGTGGCCAAGGACATTGATGCCTCAATGCCGTCAAGTTTCGTGGTGGCCGATCACTGGGCCGAAACTGCCAGGTCCTATATCGGGGCAAATCTGCCAAACAGCCAGGTGGACGCATTCGGCGGACACATGATGTTCTGGGAATACCCGGAGACATTCAATCCGATCCTTGCCGAACTCCTGGAAGACGCGAAGTAGTCCCGGTGGCTGGCTGGCCGCCGAATCAGTGTTGATCTTACCGGTTTCCTGGCTCATTCGCGGATGCTGCCATTCGTGAGAAGCGCTGCATTCGACAAAGAGGGCCCGGTCCGGCTGTTTGCCGCGCAATGCATGAACGCACAGAATGCGGACCAGGGTGCTGCCAATGCAAATGGCAGCACCCTGATCCGCCTTTCAGTTCGACCACAAGCGGTGATTTTCACCGGTGGCAGAAACTTATGGGGTCTGGCACATCCGGCATTTCGGTGAAGGTCAGGAAAGAGCCGCTTATCCACATGTCTCACTCCATGTAGGCTGGAAGGAGTTCCAAGGCAGAGGCGAGGTAGGCATGGTATTCAAAGTGGGACGAGTTATCGATCATCTGCACCTTCGAGTTTCAGACGTTGAACGAAGCAAGAGATTCTATCGTGCGGTCTTCGAAAGTCTGGACCTGGGGGATGCGTTCTACGACGATGGAGACCGCTTCTTTGCGGATGAGCTCTATTTCGATGCTGCCGAAGACAGGGTTTCGCACGTCCATTTGGCCTTCCAGGCGAAATCCCGAGATCATGTCGATGCATTTCACGTCGCTGCTCTCGAAGCCGGTGGCTTCGACAACGGCAAACCAGGGTTGCGTGACTATCATTCGCAATACTACGCAGCATATGTATTCGATCCTGATGGAAACAATATCGAAGCTGTGTGTGACGCGCCGACCACTCGGTCGGCCGAGTATATTTCAATCAAACGGATCGGCCAGTCCTAGAAAGACAGATCGCTCCGCATGCAGTCCAAGAAACATTTTGCCAAATCCTGTCAGCTAAAAACGGGCTAGGCCGGGTTCATCTTCGGGACGCATGGTTTCATTCAGAAGCTGTGTTCACGACTTGCGGGAGTCCAGGTCCGAAGATGGGCGCAGCCGGCAGGCCTGAGGGCCCATGTTCCTGAATGTAACGACGCGGTGGCAATCCCATTATCCGCTTGAAAGCCGTATTGAATGCACTTTCGGAAATGTACCCAACGCCGATAGCGACAGTCGAGACGGAGTCTTGTGTTGAAAGCAGTTGATCGCTTGCCTTCAACATTCGCCAGCCGGACAGGTACTCCATGGGCGTTTGACCCACCACCTCCCGGAACCGCCGGGCAAAAACGGCCCGGGACATGCCGGCACATTGCGCAAGTGCCTCCAGGGTCCACTTTCGCGCAGGATGGGCATGCATGGCCTTCAAGGAAACCGAGAGTCTCGGGTCGGCCAGGGCGGATAGCCAACCAAGGTGCCCGTCTTGCATTGAAAGGGTTGACCGCAAGGTCTGCACCAGGATCAGGTGCGACAGATATGCTGTTGTCAAAGCGCTTCCGGCACGCGGAGCTTGCAGCTCTGAAACGACAAGCTCGACAAACCGCTTCAGCTGTTCTGCGTCAGGTGCCCCGGCCGGGACCACGACAACGGTCGGAAGCACAGACAGCAATTGCGCCGCGTTTTGGTTCATCAAGGTAAAGCGACTGCTGGCGATGACGGTATCCCGGCCTTCGTTCAGCTGTACCACGCCGCCGGGTTTGGCTTGCTCGAAGAAGCGGTGAGCCGGAACGCTCGGCAGGTCGGGGTCGCTGGCGAGGACGAAAGGCCGCCCGGACGGCAACAGAAAGAAGTCGCCCTTGCACACATGGACGGGATCGGGATCGTCATCGACGACAATCCAGGCCTCACCCTTGATGACAGCGTTGCATTTCAGGCCGCCATTCTGGTCGGGAAAGCGGATGGACCAGTCGCCGCCCGATTCAAGCAAAGCGGCGAGATGGCTTTCGGGTTTCAGGATCGACAAGATGTCTGACAACGGATCCACAATCAAGGAAGTCGCCTCGCTTTCGTTAGCCCGAATGGCTTTGTTGTCATCGTATATGATACGATCGCCAAATCAAACAAGACTAAATCACATTGTTCGTATCAAAAGCGTGCCTATCCTTTAATGCCAGGAACGCCGCATATGTGGCCGTCAGCAATCAAAGGACAGGTACATGCATGTTTTCATGACCGGTGCATCGGGCTATGTGGGTTCGGCTGTTGCCGAAGAACTTCTCGCGCATGGGCATTCTATTTCGGGCCTTGCCCGATCCGAAACCTCCGCCCAAAAGCTTGAAGATGCCGGGGTGCGACCCCACCGCGGAAACCTTGACGACCTGGAAAGTGTCAAGGCCGGGGTCGCCCAGGCTGATGCTGTTGTCCATCTTGGTTTCGATCATGACTTTTCGCGCTTCGAACAGAACTGCGCCCATGACGCAGATGTGATCCGGGCTATCGGGGAAGAGCTGTCGGGTTCGGACCGGCTGTTTCTGGTCACCTCCGGGACGGCGCTGCTGGAAAACGGCCGCATCTCCTCAGAGAAAATGCTGGCGCCGACGGGTGCTGCCGTCAATCCGCGTACAGCGACAGAGCATGCCGGGGGCGAAGTGGCGCGACGCGGTGTGAGGGTTTCGGCGGTCCGTCTCGCGCCATCTGTTCACGGGGAAGATGACCGGGGGATGATACGTTTTGTTGCAGACCTGGCGCGTCAGAACGGTGAGTCCGTGTATGCGGAGCCGGGGCGAAACCGGTGGTGCGCTGTGCATCGGCTGGATGCGGCGCGTCTATACAGGCTCGCCCTCGAAAAAGGGGAAGGCGGTGTCCACTATCACGCCGTCGCCGAAGAGGAGATACCCTTCAGGACCATTGCCGAAGCCCTGGGCAAAAGCCTCGGCCTTCCTGTCGTCGGCAAGTCTGGCGATGTCGATATTCAAGGGCACTTTGAGTGGCTCACCTTTCTCGCAATGGCAGACATGCCGGCTTCAAGTGCCTGGACACGCGAATTCCTTGAGTGGGTCCCGCGAGAGGTCTCACTGATTACGGACATTGAACGCGGTGTTTACCGCCCGTCCAGTGAATGAATGCGGTCAGTCTTGGAACCCGAAACATGTGCAGGTCGAGATGAAAGAACTGCATCGATGGTTTGCACTTATCCCATCGTTGGGGCTTTGGGCGCCTTCATAGTCCTCGCACGGCACCGGTTTCTTTGAGCCATGCCTCTGTTGCTTCACTGACGCCGGGTATGAGCTCCTGAGTAGTCGCATGTCTGAGATCAGCCAAAGATGTCTCGGAAAGCACACGCCGCCATGCCGCATCGGCCTTGTGCATGACACGGGCGATGGTACAGGGAGCACGGTAGTGTTTTGACGCGGCCGCACAAGGGCCTTTCTGGCGTATCTCGGTGCACCGGAAAAAGCCCCCGCTGTCATCCAATGCCTGGACGATCTGGAGAAGCGATACTTCTTCAGCCGGTCTGGCCATGGCCAGTCCACCTGATCGTCCCTCAATCGACCGGACAATCCCAGCCGAGACCAGTCGTTGCATCGCTTTCGAAAAATAGCTGGGTTTGATTCCATGATATTCAGCCAGGGCGCGCGCAGGAATGCGCGCGCCGTCGGGCATCATCGCAAGGGCCAAACAGGCGTGAAGTCCCCACTCGACAGTTTCCGATAGCTGCATTATAAACTCCGATAAGAATTATCTTAGTTTAGCGATTTGGTTCTGGATTGGAAGGAAAATCATGCGGATACAACAAGGAGAGAGTTTCGTCGTCATCGGTATGTCGGAGCGTGTCCGAAATGATGATCCAGCAGCGATCGGCACACTTTGGGAGGCCTTCCGGGCCCGTGATATCCGCGCTGAAATCGGGGCTGAGACATTGGATGAAGTGTATTGCGTGTACCATGAGTATGACGGAGACTTCATGGAACCCTACCGGATGACGGTTGGCTTTCGCGTTCCGGCAAGCCTGGAGACACCAAAAGACCTGCATCGCGCAGAAGTGCCCGAACAGAAGCTCGCGCTCTTCAAGGCGGAAGGCCCGCAGCCACAGACACTGATCGCGCAATGGCAGGCGATCTGGAAGGGCGATCACAACAGGGCATACCTTGCCGATTTTGATGTCTACGATGCGAGCAATCCCGAGCTTGTCACGGTTAATCTCGGTTTGGCCGAGTGATGAAAAGACACCGAAGCAGCCGTTCAAACAAGACGCAACATCTTTAATTTCGGGCTCAGCCCGGATCTTCCGGGCGTGGTTCGGACCTTCGCTGCGCTGTGCATGAACGCACGCGAGGTCGGGGGTGACGGACACCTGCTGGTTACATGGGCACCGTGTTCCCGGCAGATGGGCGACACCGAAACCACGTGCGCCGGCCATTGGCAAACCATCGCCGTTAAAGCCTGCGGCAATAAGTCGAGAAAAATAGTCAGAATTCCACTTCACGAATGATCCGACTTTTGCGACGTTACGTCATAACATTACACGGAGAATCATCATAATGTTGCGATCCCTAGCAATTGCCGCACTCGCGGCCCTTGCCATGCCCCTGGTGCAGCCTGGCGCAGCGCAGGAAGGCAGTCTGACCATTGCCTATCTGAGCGGCCCGACCGCGGAAGTGCCCGATCCGCGTATCCGGTATAATGGCTGGCTGTCCAATCAGGCCGGCGTGACCGAGACGCTGATGGGCCTCACGCCGGAGATGGAACTCCACCCGCGTCTCGCCGAAGCTCTGGAGCAGGTGGACGGCACGACCTGGCGCATGACCCTGCGGGAGGGCGTCACGTTCCATGACGGCAGCCCAGTGACTGCTCAGACCGTCGTCGACAGTATCGCCCCGATCCTCGACGAAGGGTCCGAGTTTCATAATCCGCGCAACGCGGGTCTCCTCGGCATCGCCGAAATGAAGGCCGACGGCGACCGCGTGGTGATCTTTCGCACCACCGAACCCAATGCTGCCTTTCCCTGGATTCTGACTGAGCCGGGTGTGGCGATCCTCGGCACGCCTTCGCCGGATTATCCGATAAACGCAACTGGCCCGTTCATCTTCCGTGAGGCGGTGCCGGACCAGCTTTACCGCGTGGAAGCCAACCGGAGTTATCGCGACGGTGCGCCGGCTATTGCGGAAGTTCGGACCCTGGCCGTGCCCGACCCTGCGGCGGCGGCGCTTGCGTTCGAGGCTGGGGACGTAGACTTGGTGATAAACTATCCAGAGGCCGATTTTGCCCGGATCACGGACGCGGATGCCCAGGGGCTTACCGCAGCAACTGTCCAGCTTTATTGGCTCGACATCGACGCCACAAACGGACCGTTGGCCGATCCCCGTATCCGCCGCGCGGTTTCGCTCGCTATCGACCGGCAGGGTATCGTCGATGCGACGCTGTCGGGCGTGGGCGGCGTACCGGCGGGCACGATCTACCCCGCTTTGATGCCCTGGGCTGCCGACATCACGCCGACCTACGACCCGGCTGCAGCAGAAGCCCTGTTGGCCGAGGCCGGCGCGGTGAAGGACGGCGGGCGATGGATGCTGGACGGCGAGCCGCTCCGCATCGATATCGTCACCTATTCCTCCCGCGCGGCGCTGCCGCCGACGGCCGAGTTGATCCAGGCCTATCTATCGGCGATCGGCATCGACGCGAGGGTGTCCATAGGTGAATGGGGCGCCAACAACGATGCCATCGCCTCGGGGGCGGCGGACTTGCATCTGCAAGCCTGGGGTATCGCGCCGTCGGGCGACCCCGCCTACTTCCCCGGGGCGGTGCTGCACAGCGAGGCTGACAGCAATATCGGCGGTTACTCCAACCCCGACCTCGACGCGCTCCTTGCCGATGGGACGCAAACCTTCGATCCCGCCGCGCGGCAGGCGATCTACGAGCGTGTTCAGGCGATTATTGCCGAGGACGCGCCACTCATTCCGGTGTTCCATGCCTCGCAGGTGACCGTGGCGCGACCCAGCCTCGAAGGGTTCGTCGTTCATCCTGCTATGACATACTGGATGACGCCCGAGATCCGCTGGGCGGATTGACGTGAACCTGCATGTCAAGAGCCTGTCCGCGACGCGGGCAGGCCGCACGATCCTGCACCCGACCGATCTGACCATCGGGGCAGGCGAGCGCATTGCGCTTGTCGGCCCCTCCGGTTCCGGCAAATCGACCTTGGGGCATGCGCTCATCGACCGCTTCGGCGGTCGTGGCGGGGTGGTGGCTCATGTGCCACAAAGCCCCGATGAGGCACTCGACCCGCTCAGGACGCTCCGATTCCACTGGCGCGAGGCGGAACAGGCCCTCGGACGTCCCCCCGATCCCGCGCGTCAATCGGAGTTGCTGGCCGCTCTCGGTTTGCCCGACGCCGACCTCAAGACCCGCCCCTGGGGCTGGAGCCGCGGTATGCAGCAGCGCTTCGTGATCGCCTTGGCGCTGATCGGCGCACCGAAGCTGCTGATCCTCGATGAGCCGACTTCAGCGCTCGACCCGGTCATCGCGGCGGCGACAATGGACCTGGTCGATCGCCACCTTGCAGCCACCGATATGGCAATACTGCTCATCACTCACGACCTCGGGCTGGCGGCAAAGCGGGCTGAGCGGATTTGGGTGCTTGAGGCCGGGCGCATCGTCGAGGATGTGGCGACCGCGAAGCTGTTGTCCCGACCCGCATCGTCCGCTGCTCAGGCGCTCGTCGCCCATCGCAACTGGGCTGTCCTGCCTTGCTGAGGGTCGAGGCGCTGACGGTGGCGCGCGGCGGCCGCCGTGTGTTGGAGAGCGTGGATCTTGCCATAGCGCCGGGTCGGACACTGGCCGTGATCGGCGAAAGCGGTGCCGGAAAATCGACGCTGATCGGCGCCGTTCTCGGGCTGATCAGGCCGCTGTCCGGGCGGGTAACGTGGAAGGGCGAGGACCTGCGCACCGCACGTCCCTCACTCGTGATGCAGGAGCCACGCGCGGCCTTCAATCCTGCACTCAGCCTTAGGCGGGCGGTCATGGAGCCTATCCGCGCACGCCGAATGACGCTGCCAAAGGGCAGGATCGACCGGCTGTGCGAGGGTCTGGAACTCGATCCCGGCCTGCTCGACCGGCAGCCCCATGAGGTCTCCATCGGACAGGCGCAACGGGTTGGCATTCTGAGGGCACTGATCGCCGGTACGCCGCTGGTCCTCTTCGACGAACCGCTTTCCGCCCTCGATGCCGTGACCCAGAAACATACTGCGGGCCTGATCTCGGCCCTACAACGCGAAGAGGGCTTTGCCGCCCTCGTCGTCACCCACGACCTCGGCTATGCGGCTGCCCATGCCGATGAAGTGGTGATCCTGCGCGATGGCCGTATCGTGGAAACGGCCCCGGCGGACAGTTTTTTCCGGGCACCCCAGACCGATTATGGCTGCGCGCTATGCGACGCCGCGCTGGCCCTCGGGGCTCTGGAGCGGGTGGCATGATGTCCATTGCCCAGGTGGCTCTGCGGGCGGTCGTCGTGCTGGCCGGGACCGCGCTCGTCACATTCGCGCTCCTGTGGCACGCCCCTGGAGATCCGGCACTTGTCATCGCCGTGGCGCGTTTCGACAGTGTCGTGCCCGAAGAGGTTGTTGCGCAGATCCGCGCCGAGGCGGGGCTTGATGCGGGCTTCTGGCCTGCCTTCCTGCATTGGATCACGCCGATCTTTGCGGGAGATTTCGGGAATTCATCCGTCAGCGGTCGGCCGATCTGGCCCGATCTTTGGGCCGCCATCTCGCTGACCGTACCGCTGGCGCTCGCCGGGCTGGCCATCGGGCTCGGTCTTTCGGTGCCGCTTGCCATTCTGGCGACACGGCGCCCCGGCGGCTGGCTTGACCGATGCGCCGTGGCTGTCGCCTCGGTCGGCGCGGCCATGCCGGCCTATTGGCTGGGACTCCTTTTGATCCTTCTCTTTGCGGTGCAGCTTCGCCTGTTGCCGGCCATGGGTACCGGAACGCTGGCCCATATGGTTCTTCCTGCCATGACGCTTGGCCTCGGCGTCGCGGCATCGCTCACGCGTATCCTTCGCTCCGGCCTGCTGGAAGCGCGAGGGCATCCCTTCCTGCCCGCGCTTGCCCGGCGCGGCGTCGCACCGGGCCGAATCGGACGCGACCACGTGGTCCCGCACGCTGCGATCCCCGTCGTGACGGTTCTGGGGCTGGAACTCGCTTTCCTTCTGGAAGGCGCTGTTATGGTCGAAGTGATCTTCGCAAAGCCGGGGCTCGGTGCATTTCTGGTTCAGGCCATCGCGGCGCGGGACTTCCCGAAGGTGCAGGCTGTTGTGATCCTGACGGCGCTTCTGTTCGTTTCCGTCAATCTGCTGATCGACCTCAGCTACCGGCTGATCGACCCCAGGACCGGGGGCCGCGATGCGTAGCGTGTTTATCCTGACGCTCGTCCTTGGCCTGTTGGCCGTGTTCGGGCCTGCATTGGCACCGCATGATCCGACCGCCATCGACATTCCGAACCGTCTCGCGCCGCCGGGCGGGCATTACCCGCTCGGTACCGATGCGATGGGCCGATGCGTGCTGTCGCGCCTGCTGCACGGTGCCAGCTGGTCGCTGGGGCTGGCGTTCCTCGTCTCCGTGGTCGGGTTGATTGCGGGCACCGTCATCGGGCTCGTCTCCGCGATGGGCGGGCGCTTTTTCGACTGGATCTTCATGCGGGCGACCGACAGCTTCCTCGCCTTTCCCGACCTTGTGGCCGCGGTGGTCATCGCCGGTGTTCTCGGTGCGGGCACCGGCAGCCTGATCTTCGCGCTGACCGTCACGGGCTGGATGCGCTACGCGCGGGTCGCGCGCGGGATCGGGCTGTCCCTTGGCAGCCGCGGCCACGTGATCCAGGCGCGCCTCGCCGGCCTGTCGCCGGTCGCCATCGGGCGCTGGCACTACCTGCCTGCGCTGACGCCGTCGCTTGTCGTGGTCTGGACCGGCATGTTCGCCCGTGCGATCCTCGGCATATCGGCGCTCGGATTCCTCGGCTTCGGGGTGCAGCCACCAACGCCGGAATGGGGCACAATGCTGCTCGATGCACGCGTGCATCTGCGCTCGACCCCGCTTCTGATGATTTGGCCCGGGCTGACCATCGTAGCAACAGTGCTCGCCATAAACCTTGCCGGCGACGCGTTGCGCGACCGCCTCGCGCAGCAGGAGCGAGCCGCGTGACCCTTGCCGCCACGCAATCCGCCGAACGACCCGCTCTCGGAATCGCTCTGCGTATTGTGTCGGGGTTTTTCTTCGCTGCCATGGTCGTCTGCATCAAGGGGGTCAGCCTCGATGTCCCTCTTGGGCAGGTGGTCTTCTTCCGCTCTTTCTTTGCGCTCATCCCACTCGTCATTTTCCTGTGGCTGCGGGCCGAGTTTCCAGTTGGATTGAGAACGCGGAGACCTTTCGGACACTTGCTGCGCTCCGGCTTCGGGGCGCTGGCGATGTTCGCCTCCTTCGCCTCCATTGCGCGGCTGCCGGTGGCTGAAGCTTCGCTTATCGGCCACCTTGCTCCCCTGTTCACGGCGCTGGCCGGGGCGATGATCCTGGCTGAACGGCTGACGCCCTGGCGCATTGGCGGCGTTGCCCTGGGCCTCGCGGGTGTTCTGGTTCTGGTCTGGCCCGAACTTGGACAGGAAGAGACGGACGCGCGCAGGCTCGCGGGCTATGGCTATGGGCTCGCAATGGCCGTGTTGACGGCCTTCGCACTCATCATGGTGCGCTCGCTCAACCGCACAGAAAGCCCCGGAGCGATTGCCTTCTATTTCGTCGTCGTCTCCATGTTGGGTGGCGTTGCCACGCTGCCCTGGGGTTGGGTCATGCCGAACGGCGAGACCATTTTGCTGCTCATCCTTTCGGGCCTGTTCGGCGGCATGGCGCATATCGCCATGACCCTGGCCTTCCGCAATGCCGAAGCTTCGCGCCTCGCGCCCTTCGAATATATCGCCATCATATGGCTGGTCCTCGCCGACCTCCTGATTTTTAGCCTGTCCATCGCACCCGCCTTTGTGCTCGCCTTGCCCATGGTCCTGGCCGGGGCGGCCCTCGCGGCGATGGAGGGCCTACCACGTCGAAGGAGAACCGCATGACGCTCCAGAACTTTGATCTGAAGGAACAGGTGCGCGCCTATTGGACGGCGCGGGCGGACGGTTTCGATGGCTCGCCCGGTCACCGCATCCGCAGCGAGGGCGAGTTTGCCGCCTATGAGCGTCTGATCCGCCGTCACGCGCCCGGTCTCGTCGGCGGCGAGATACTGGACGCAGCCAGCGGCACGGGCGAAGTGACACGCCTGCTGCGCCGCCTCGGCTGCCGTGTCACCGGCGTGGACCTTTCGGAACGCATGGTCGAGATTGCGCGCGCCAAGCACTCGGGCGACCCGGATGCGGGGTTTCTCCAGGGCGACACCGAACGACTGACTCTGCCCGATGCCGGGTTCGATGGCATCATCTGTCGCAATCTCATTTGGACACTGACCGATCCAGACACCGCCTTCGCCGAATGGTTTCGGGTATTGAAGCCCGGCGGCACCGTCGTCGCCTTCGAAAGCAACTGGATGCAGCCCACACGCTTCGCCCGGATCCTGCGCAAACTGTCGGCGCGCCTGGGCCGGGCCGTGGAGGTGAGCGAGCAGGACTTCACCTCGATGCTCGAGCAACTGCCGTTCCGCGACAGTCTGACCCCTGCGGACCTTACCCCGCGACTGGTCGCGGCCGGCTTCGCAAAGCCGTCGTTCCATACCATCCGTGCGGTGGCACGTGCGCAACTCGGGCACGCCAGCTGGGCCGAGCGCCTTTCATTGCTGTCCTTCAGCCGCGGGCGGTTTATGTTGGTCGCGAGGCGCCCGGCTTCCGAGGAAGGCGATCTGGAAGGGTGATCACAACTCAAACAAGACGCAACATCCTTAATTTCGGGCTCGGCCCGGACCAAGCCAACCCCACCGCGCATGCCCGAACGGCTGCTTTGAAGGAAAATTACCGGACCTCAAGAACTCTCGACCGAACGGACTCTGTCGGCCAGCCCCTTGAGGTTGCCGTCGATGATCTTGCCCATCATCATCTTCATGACCGTTTGGCCCATAAGCCATCCCAAAGGGCCGTATTTCACGCGATAGTCAAAGGTCCATGTCACTTTTGACCGGCCGCCCTCCGGTGCGATGTGCACCTTTGAACTGGCTTCGTGAAGCGGCATGGCGGCCATGTCGGACAATTTGACCGTAAAGCCCGTGCCCGGCTCCCAGGCCGTCACCTCCTCGACCACGGACGTGCCATTCTCAAAATGGTTGCGACGCTTTGAGCCCAACCCGTCCGCGCCATCGGTCAGCGCGTCCACGGATGTTATCAGCGGCGCAAAATCGTCGATGTGCATGTAGCGCCCGAGGACGGCCCAGACGGAGGCCGGCGTTGCGTCAATCATGCGTTCCCGTTCGAAGTGTATCATTCCGCGTTCCTGATTCTGCCGCTCTCGTTTGTGTTTCCGCCCTTCAACTAAACTTGCCCTGCTGCCACCGTTGTGGCAGCAGTGTGGCAGCAGGAGAAAGAAATGCGTCGCACGGAACGGCTCTTCCAGATTATCCAGATATTGCGGTCGACCCGATCGCCGGTCACAGGGAGAAACCTTGCAGATGAGCTGGAGATATCGCTTCGCACGCTCTACCGCGATATGGCGGAGCTCACGGCACAGCGCATTCCCATCACCGGAGAGGCCGGTATGGGTTATGTGCTGGACGATGGCTACGACATGCCCCCATTGATGTTGACGGCTGACGAACTGGAGGCCGCAGCCCTGGGTGCGGCCTGGGTGGCCTGTGAAGCCGATCCGACACTCGCGCGGGCAGCCAGAGACCTGGTCTCGAAGCTATCTGAAGCAATACCGAAGGAGCTTCGCCCCATTGTACTGGATGCGAGTTCGAAGGCTATTCAGACGCGATCAAAGGTCTCGGAGCGATTTGATGGCGCCCTTTTGCGACACGCAATTCGGGAACGCTATCGGCTTCAATTGACCTATACCGACCGGGATGGAGGCACGACCAACCGGATCGTTTGGCCCCTGCTGATCGCGTTTCTGGACCGGACCCGCTACCTGGTGGCATGGTGCGAGACGCGAGAAGACTACCGCCACTTCAAGACGGAACGGGTACAGGAGCTCAAGGTTCTTGGGGAAAAGTATCGCGGGCGAAGAGCGGCTTTGATCAAGGGCTGGGAGGAGGTGACGGCGAAACGAATGCCTCGCTGACGTTGGCGGCAATTGGGATTGCTCCCGATTTTGGAATCTGGTTCGGGCCTTGGCCGCGCTGTGCATGAACGTACACGATGCGGACGGTGCAGATGTTCGATTGACGTGGCCGCCGGCGCATGGGTTAAATGGTCACCACCGCCTGATATCATTCGCATGGAGCCTGTGTCAGTGCTTAAGTCATTTTGCATTGTGATGATTTCTACGGTCATCGTGCTGTCGGGCTCGCTCCCGGCTCAATCCGGCACGCAAGACACCGGGCGCGTTGTCGAGATCGACGTGCCGGCGTCGGCGCTGGACGGCAATCTGCTCGGCACTCCCACCACTCAGGGCGCTGCCGTCTATCTTCCGCGCAGCTATGACCGGCAGCCGGACCGCCGCTTCCCGGTGGTGTATCTCCTCCACGGCATCTTCGATGATTACGGAACCTGGATCGGCCATTTCAAGGTTCCGGCAATCCTCGACCGGCTGATCGCGGATGCGAACATGCCGGAGCTGATCGTTGTCATGCCGAATGCCGGCAACCGCTATGGCGGCGGCTTTTACCGGAATTCGCCCGTCAGCGGGAACTGGGCCGACTACATTACGAAAGATCTCGTCGACACTGTCGATGGGCGGTTTCGGACCCTTGCGAATGCCGCGAACCGCGCGGTCGTAGGTCATTCCATGGGCGGCTACGGGGCGCTCCACCTGGCAATGGAACATCCCGGCGTGTTCTCGGTCGTCTGGGCGATGAGCCCCTGTTGCCTTGCGCCCGACGAAGACCTCGGCTTCGGCAACGAGGCGTGGCGACGCGTTGCCGCGATCACGGGACCGGATGCGCTTCAGGACCTGCTGGCTTACCGCGACTTTTACGCGCTCGCCATTTTGGGCATTGTGACGGCCTTCAGTCCCGATCCCGATGCAGCGCCGATCTACGGTGATTTTCCCTTTGATATCGTGCGCGGAGAAGTCGTTCTCGACGATGACGCATTCGACCGTTACCGCGATGCTTTTCCGGTGCGGCAGGTGCGTGATGCCCGGGAAAATCTCCGCAACCTTCGCGGACTTGGAATGGGCGTCGGCCTTGGCGACCAGTTTTTGCATATCCCGGCCGGCACGCTGGCGTTCTCGCAACGGCTCGGCACCGAACGCATTCCCCACCGTCTGGACCTTTATGCCGGGGACCATCGCCAACAGATCGGCGAGCGCCTGGAGAACATCGTTTTTCCATGGGTCGGCGAGCGATTGATTGTTGCCGAATAGGCCGCTTCGGCGACCCCATTGGGCCGTCTGGTTTGTGTGTGCCGGGTTGCTGTTTTGGGGAAGCTGATCGCGACCAAGTGGCCATGCGACGCGCCACTTTCGGCACATTGACGTCTGAACTCATTCGATGTCGCCGTTTTGCTGGTTGGGCCCGACAAGCCACTCAAATACGCGGCCGACCTCCCGTTTTGCGCCGCCCCGAATGCAATGGCCGTGCGCTAGGATCAAATTCTCGAAATCCCATTCAAGGATCGTTTTGATACTGTCGCACACAGCCGGCCGGTCCCGCAGGCTAAGTTTGATGTCGAGAGGCACACCACCGTTTTTGCCCAACACGCCGACCATGCGCTTTACGCCGCGCCAGGTCCATGATGTGTGCTCGGTTTCATGTTTCTGGATAAAATCCGTGATGATGAGCGTCTTTGATGGTTTGTGCAGAAATTCCACCTCGTCCAGAAACGCGTGACCATCAATCACGCAATGATCAATCTCATCATGCCAGGGCGGCTTCACATCGTTCGTCAGCAATGTGTCAACGAAGATATCCGGATGGCGCTTGGAGAATTCCGGCGAGGCCCAAACCTTGGCTGATGGATAAAGCGCCTTCCAGGGAGCGATGCCCAGGCTATGGATTTTGTTGGGTGCAACGAGATGCTCGACAGGCCCCAATCGTTCCACTGCCCTCTGTCTTTGTGGTGTTGGCAATACGGGTGAGTGAAGCCAGAGCCCGCCGCTCTCCAACTTCACAATCGTCATGCGTGTCGTGAATGGCAACGCGCCGAACATGCGGACATCGTCGCCATCGGCAGTCCAGATGTTGTATCCGAAAGCCGGTAGCTTCATCTCCTCTGTCGTTTGGACCATGGCATCACTCATCTTCAAAGGCCAGCAGGATGCGGTACTCGATACTGGTCCGTCGCCCAGCCTGTTCTTCAGGTGAATTGGGCGCCGTGAATGCCGCGTGCGGACAAGACCAGTGATTGTTTCCCGGCTGACCGTCATAGGTCTTGAACAGGACGGCCTCCGACTGCCGGAGAAACGGAAACCAGTACCAAAGATGCGCTGCATTGGGTTTATAATAGCCGATCTCGCCGTCCCGATCGGCGTAGTGTACGGTCACAGGAATGAAGTCCTTCTCTTGCACCGTTTTGATATCCACGAACCCCAGTGGCGTGGAATGGACAACACCGGCAACCGATTGCCAGAGATTTGCGACGACAATACGTGCGTTCGCCCACCGGTCCGCGGCATCGGGCGGAAGCAGTTCGGTGAGACGACGATGACCGGCGTTTCTTCCGTAATCTGCGTGGACAATGCGGATGGGAGGCCGTTGACCGGGCGTATGCTCGGTATGCCGTACGGTGTGATCGAAAACCCGAGCGAAAGAGGCGCCGAGGCGTTCCTTCAGCGCTGCCTCGACACGGCCATAGGTTGCTCTGGCTTCGCCATCTCCAGGCGATTCGGTAAAAGTCACCGGGGCATCGAAGAGCTCGAAGCCTTCTTGCTCGAACGTTGGCGACGGAAGACAATTACGACCATTGCGCATTGTAACCTGCTGCGTCACAGTCGTGGATATATCGAGATATGCGTCGGTGTCGCGCGGAACGTCCTCTGCTGCATATGAGACGTCCACCTCAAGCTCATTCGGTATACGTTGCTGGAGCGCATCATGCGCAAGCGCCACAAGCGAAAGACCAGCGAGAGAGTCTTCGCTGACTCCTTCCGACGCTTTGTTTGCGGCAAGCCAACGATCGATCTGCATAAAGGCACCGACGACAGCTTCAGTCAGGATTGGCACTGGCAGATCTGTCCTGACCGCGCCGAGTTGACGGCCATCGCGAAGCCATGCGCCAATTGCAGTGCGGGCGGTTCCGATCAGGCGTTTCAGTGATGGTGTATCTTCACCACGCTGATAAAGGCCTCGTACCAGCGCCGCGGCAAAAGGATCGTGACGACTGAACTCGGATGCATAGTTGAGACCTGCCTCCAAAGAAGCCCAGAAAGCTTTAGCAGACTCAGCCGGTGGTGCTGACTCCAACGGCTCGAGAAGAGGTTGCAGAGTTCGCTCGAGCACCCGCGCATAGAGCTCCTCCTTACCGTCGAAATAGTAAAAGACCTTGGCTTTGCTGATACCTGCAGCGGAGGCAATTTTCTGGATCGACGTCGCTTCATACCCATTTTCCGCGAATTCGGTGGTGGCGACGTCAAGCAGTGCATCTCTTTGATCGGATTGCGAAGCATTCGCATGGCTTGACTGGCTCATAGTATGTCCTTTTTCTTTGCTTTTCAGGTCCCCATATCAAAATCCTGACCATCGGTCAAACCGATGGTCAGGATTTTGATTGCGAATGCTAAAGTCGTGACCAATTCGTGTTCAACTGGATTTTCAGGGAGCAAAAATGCGTGTATCACCCCGCCAATTAACCCTCCTTTTGACAGCGTTCGGTTTCTGCAGCCTGATGTTTGCCATCGTGCCGGCGGTTACTGGTCGTTTTGACCCGCTCGTCGGATATATCGCCGTGCTGGCAATCTATTGGGTGGGCTTTTGTGTCCCCGTTTCCTGGGTCTTTCGGCGAGGATCGATCCAGGTTTCAACGCGCCTTGGTATGCCGAAGAAGTGGATACCTGCAGTCGCGATAGCGGTCCCGGTTGTGGTCTTCATTGTGTCGAATACAATGTCCGCGTTCGATTCCCGCTGGGACCTTCTTGCGCTGTCGGCGATTTGTGCGTTGATCAATGGCCCTCTTGAAGAAATCGCCTGGCGCCGAACATTCAGGGCGAATTCGGATGGCCGCCTTTCCTATGAATTGCTCGGTCTTGGCCTCTTCACCTTGTGGCATGTGCCACTCTATTTTTGCCGCGGCGTTTCATTCGATTACGGCGCGGTGGGATTGATCGGAGGGGCACTGCTGTTGGGCGTTGTCTGGACTTTCATGACCCGCGCTGCGAATTCCGTTGGATGGCCCATGGTAAGCCATACACTGGTCAATCTGGCTGCCTTCCCGACGTTTTTTGCGATGAATTTCTCTGGTTGATAAACCAAAATTGTGAGGTGGCGGCCGGTTGCCGACCTCAAAATAAGGTTTGATTTCCGTGCCGAAGACGAATGAAGGCCTCCAGGACAAGCACCGACAAAGCAACAGCCAGCGTGATGATCGCAACTGACATCGGGTCGTAATGCGAGCCCATGACGGGAAACAACATCCAGCTCAGATTGCTCATGGCGTGAAAGAGCGAGGCCGAGAAAACGCGTTGTCCTCCCCGAGCATACAGCCACACAATTATCATCCGTCGTGAAACGGTGCCGAGGGCCCACCAGGCAATCCAGTCCCAGCTGCGGTCGACTTGAAGAAGCGGGATCAGATGCCAGACAACTGAAACGAGTCCCAAGATTAAACCGGCAACGATCAAACCGTGATTTCTCACCAGTGGGCGCGTGGCGTAACCGGTCCAACCGAGTTCCTCGGCCGTAGCAGAAACAAAGAAGAGACCAAAGAGCGCAAGCGTATGACCCAGGCTGATCTGAGGAGCGGGCAGCGCGTTTCCCATGGACACAAGGAAGACACCGGAAAGGAACATGATGGCGGGCATCGTTCCAAGTGCAACGATCCAGACCCAAGGCCGCATTCCGACAAAATCGCCCGCGCGGCGCAGATAGGAAACGAGCTCCGCAGTTCCGCCTGCCTGTAAAACCAGCAATCCACCGGCCAAGACCGGACAAATCACCATGATTGCACTGACCGGAAGGCCGGGAAGGAGCTCGCCGTTGACAAGGGTCCCGAAAACCCAGAACGGGACAGTCAGCACAATCAACAGTCCAAAAAAGAGGAATGGTCGACGTTCCGTGTTCATTGGCTTTCCGGACAGGCGATGCGAACTATTGCACATAGCACAAATTGTCTGGTGGCATGGTGCGATCGGAGATGGCCAATTTGAAGGCATTTCAGAACGGGAATGATCGGCTCAAGACGTTCGTTCCGGCCATTTGCTGTGTAGCGCATGAACGCACGCACCGCAGATGAAGCCGTTGTTCAACTGAGGTGATGATTGTCCGGCTCCGGAGTTGTTGAGCAATCGGAAAAATGTCTCACCGCACCACACACGGAACGCTCAGCTGTCCGAACGGCATACCATGCCAACAGAGCGCCTTGCCGGGCTATTTCGCCAGACGCTCTCGAACCTCTTCTTCCGTCAGGTCTTCAATCGTCTTGCTCAGGATCCAGGCATGGCCGAACGGGTCCAAGACGCGCCCCTCCCGTTTTCCATAGGGACGATCTTCGATGGCAATCACCACCTTGCCGCCGCGAGCGACAATCCTGTCGGCCGTCTTGTCCGGATCAGGCACGGTGAGATGCAACAGCACCGTGGCTCCCCGGGACCTGTCAGGTGCGGCCAGTCCCCAGTCGGCGACCTCCTCGGCCATTGTGAAGACGGATTTCCCGACCTTCATGGCGGCATGGACGACACGACCGGATGAGTCGGAAAAGCGTTCCAGGCGTATGGCGTCGAACGCGTCGCGATAAAGGGCAAGCGCAGCATCGACATCCTGAACGACCAGCCGGGGCTCAAGGGAGATGGTTTCATGTGTATCAGTCATGCGACGGTTTTAGATCGCCGGTCTGTGTGCCGTCTTGAAGGAAATTCAAGCCGAAACCGGCAAATGATTGGGTGTCGTGGCGCTCTGCGGCCGGTACCCGGTCGGCGTGATTTCACCGAAACGCCTGAACTCGCGGACCATGTGCGGCTGGTCTGCAAAACCGGCATCGATAGCGGCATCAGCCCAGGATGAGGTGGACGACCGGTTGCGGAGAAGGCGTTGAAACCGCTCGATCCGGGAATAGGTCTTGGGGGTCATTCCCGTGCGTTCGCGAAAGCGCGCAATCAATGTCTGCGGTGTCGTGTTGAAATGCTCCACCAGCGTCTGGACGTGCCATCCCTGCCGCAACAAACCCGTGGCCTCGCCAATGACAGCGTCCCAGCTCCGCAGGACGGGTGCGTGTTCGAGGAAAACAGCTTCCAGCACATCGAGGCGCAAATGCGGTTCGCCTGCCGAGAGCAATCGTTCGCGGAGCGAATGTCCGCCATCCCATGGGAAACAATCCAGATCGACCAGACCGGAGCCAAGCTCAGATACCGGCGTGCGAAAAAACGGAAAAGCCCCGCCCGGCGCGAAGAGGACACCGCAGAGGCTCCTCTGCTCCGCGCGGTCGATCACACGCGGCGTGAGGGCGGGCCCCTGCACAACCGTTCCCGACGCCCGCTGTCGCGCCGCGCCATCGGCGTCATAGTGATGCAGCACATCCCTTTGGAGGTTGATGAAAAGCTGGACGCGGCCATTCGGCAGCACGCGTTCAAACGCGTGATCGTGATCGGTTTCGCAGGTCCAGAATGCCTCGATGAGCGGCGCGAGACGGCTGTTCCGGGGTGGACGAGATAACAGCAAAAGCAGGCTCCCAATACACGGTGCGATCCTCATGGTACTGCAAAAGCAGGCGTTGGACATCCAGTAATGGCAGGTTATGAGGGCTCGGTCGGAGTAACTGGTTTGTGGGTGAGCGTGGCAAAGAAGCAAAAGCCCATCAGCCAGATGTCGGGATTGTCGAACAGCGCGCAGGCTTCCTCACCGTCGGCCTGAGACAGGAAGCCTTTGCCGACAAGATCCGGCAGCACGATATCGAACGTCATGCGGTAGACGTCACGTGCAGGGTCATCCGGTTCGGAACCGCTGAACAAAGCCGTCTCCCCACGCGCCCGGACCACGTCCAGGCCGAGGGCCTTGAGCTGTTCCGGCACCCGGCGCCCGGTGCGGAGATCGGGTGAAACGGAGACAGTAGCGGCAGGCCGGCCGCGTGGAGCGAGGTCTCGGTCTGGCATGTCAAGGCAGGCAAGGCTTGGCCGGTTGAGGCGCGTCACGGCAGGCAGGCATGGCGAGGCGCGATTTGGTGTGGCAGGGCTCGGCGGGTCGGGACAAGGCAAGCAAATCTAGGCATCGCAAGGTGTGGTTTGGCGAGTCCCGGCAGGCGTGGCTAGGTTTGGTATGTCGAGCCAAGGTGTGGCCGGGCCAGGCAGGCATGGCTTGGTGGGGCACGGCGCGTCACGGCAAGGCCCGGCTTGGTCTGGCAGGCGAGGCGGAGCGGGTTATGTCGCGGCACGGTATGGCGTGGTCGGGCAGGCAAGGCATGTCTCGGCAGGGTGCGTCATGGTTTGGCGAGGCAAGCCCGCCCGAGGCACCCTGCGTGGGAGAGGCAGCGCGCACCGGCAATCATGGGAACGGCCGCGGGATCGTTTTTCTAGATAAAGTTACAGCTTGGTGGCCTTGGGGTCAGTGCCCAGTAGATAGACATCAATCGGACCGCCGATGCCACTTGGTGCAGGGAGAAACGCGGCGGTCAATGCGGTCGCTTCAATTAGATTACGGGCAAGGCCAGAGGCCTGTTCAACCACAACATTTTGAACTTGCAAATTTTTATGGCGAAGGAAATCCACAGTCGAAGAGGTAAGAAACTTCTGGCCTGGCCGGTTTAAAACATTGTGTGCCATATAGTCGAACTCCCCGAAACCGCTGTAGTCCCGGCAACTATCCAGATTGTGATCTGCCGCGCCGCGGATCTTAGTTTGAGGCTGTCGGTCCGGTGAAAAAAAAATACCAACTGGTGGATTGTGCTGGTTCGTCTAGTTGGATCATAGGCAGCAACAGCGATCGAACAAAAATCCTGCCCTGCAAATTGGGATAATCCGTCTGGGTTTCTGACGGTGTATTGGTCAATCTCGGCAATGCAAGAGTCGCCAATCGACTTTATGTCAATTTCCCACCTTGTGTGGCGGAGAGTTCGAGTTGACGGCGTACAACTGAATGGAGATCCATCAGTCGCGGTGCATTGGCAAGGTACGCTTCCAAATCGTCTGGCCTTTTGGTGGTGCTCGCAATGATTTCACCAGTACCGGTAACCGTGGCAACGGTGTGAGGAGGACTACCCGGTACAATGATCTTGTCGCGAACGTCGAGATAAATGCCGGCTACTGTGGTGCGACTGTCTGCAGCAACAACCAATCCGTCTTGGCAGGGGACCATGACGACAAGAGTGCCCGACAAAGCTTGGTTTGGCTGTATTGTCATGTTTTTCAAATGCGCGATCAGATGGGGTTGGAAATGCAGATTGTCGGATGGGACATTTGGTCAGTGCATTGAGGCATTCAGTGTCGATCTGCAGGCCGGAAAGGTTGCGTGACGTTACCTATCATCCCAACCAGAGGCGGTTCCTACATTTGTACTTTAACCAACCCGAAACAAAATTGAAAACTCTGACTATCGACACTATTTAAAAGTTTATGGTTATTTTTGCGCTCATGGCGGAATACATGATGGAGGCTATCGCCCTGATAGCCAGCGCAATTGCCATTTACGATTCCAGCTTTCGCAAGACGCTAAAAAAAAATTAGGATTAGTTAATTATACGTTAACATCTGTGTACTGGTGTCCCGTGGTGTCGGTAGCCGGGCACAGTTTGGGAGGCCGATGTGAGCGGGAAATGCTTCTTGCTGCCAGCGGTGCCATTATTGCAGGTATGTCAGTAATCTTCGGCTATGGCGTTCTTCACAGCAACGTGGCTGCCAATGCCGAAGATGTCACGGAGCTTGAAAGCCGTGTTGGCCGTGTTGAGGAACGGGCCGGGGATATTCGTGAACGGCTTCGCGGAATCGAGGTCACTCAGCAGCAACAGAATGAGACGTTGAAGCGGATCTTGAATGCTGTTGAGGAGCGGTGAAATGGGCAATCCCACACGCCAAGACAATCAGCTTCTAACGGCGGATTAGCACAAAAACCAGCTATTTGTCTGTAGTAATCTCAATCTGAGATAGTAACGCTAATCTTCAAAATATCTTTTAGTCTAATAATCCAGAATAACATATATGATGTCCAACAAATAAATAATATTATGTATGATATAAACTGCCAATCCAAATAGTGGATTGTCTTATCTACATTGAATATTAAGTAATCTCGTTCATAATCTTCGCTAACTACATCGGTGCAGTTGTCCTTATCTTCATATTTATCAGAAAAAAAACTCAATCCTGCTAAATATTCATCCAAGGTTTCATATTCATCAACGCCATAATCAACTCCACTACCCTGATCTGCAAGTATCTTCGCTTCATTAAATTTTTTCTTAGATTCATCCCTATCCAGAACAACAACGGCACTACAAGAGGTCCAGAGATGACCGTCCCAGATGTTGGTTTTGTTAGCCAATGAAACGCCACCTACCAAAAATCCAGCAGTCAAAAAGGCGATTTGAAATACTCCCGATTTACTCGGGGATTCTTCCTGGATGGTCCTAAAAAAAAGATATACAGAAAAGACGATCAGATTAATTGCGATGAAAATATAAGTTAAAATAAAGATAAATCCTGAAGGTTTAATATAAAACAACAAATATAGAGATACAATAGATGCCGATAAACCAACAGACCTGGAAAATTTAAAGAGATTGTCTGTTTCTGCAATCTTTTCGTTGTATTCTTCGCTGTCTTGTTTCAGCAAAATATCTGCATCAGCTGGTTTGTAAGCAAAGGACATTAATGTGGTGGAAATCAAAACAATGTAGATTGGAATATAAAAGAAATATGAGCTAACTTCATTTATATTTAGTTGTCCGGAATTTGTTATAGCTATAATTCCGACAAACACGATAATTAGAAACGGCGAGTTTGCGGGCCGCAGGTATTTCAGAAATGGGAGTGTAGATGCAAAAGTGGTTCCAAGCATATTTATTCACGATTCTGCAGTGAGCCTTTTGAGTACAGATACCAAATGAAACGACATTAATTCATATTTCGTTTTGTCAACGACAATTATAGTGCGAACTCTGAGTTCGCAACCTACTTCGTCAGAGATATGAGAAAGAAATTTTTCCCGCGCCACAACATACTGTTTAGACGGAATTTTCGACCGTATATTATTGCTCTATCGATTCTATCAACTCCGGCCTCTTGTTCTTCACATTCCCAACGTCTTTTCACACCGGATAATACACCAGATCCTCGCTTTGGTTGCGGAAATCTGCCCTTACATCTTTGGCTCGCTTCACAGCCACGGCTCCTTACCCTAAATCTGCTTCAGCGGTCAGAATCAATCAGTAGGTCGGCAGAAAGGCAGGACGACATGTCCCGCGGAAGGCGATCTTCGTTCAGGATTCCCGAGGTACTGGAAAAGTTGGAAAAGGGCAGTGATGGAGCCATTGCAGTCATGGCAGGCTCACCGCCATTTCATGACAGGTACAACAAGGCCATCGCGGTCAAAAAAAGCAATCGACGACCTGGTTGAAGATCTGACTGGCGACCGCGAGCAGTTTTGGGCGAAGCCGCACCGGTAGTGTTATTGGTCAAGGGGACTTCTTCTGGCGCCCGAAGATTGCCTTCATCATTTCGATTGCCTGTTCTGTGGGAGTACCCGCCTTGCCAAACGGCACGGTATCTGCCGCGAGTGCAGTAGCATAAATGGGCAGATGCTCTTGATCGTCTTCCAAGCTGATCAGTTCTAGAGCATCCGCACGTGAATGATAGAAGGCTGCCAAGCGGATGTTGTACCTGTAGAGTGTAGATAGAGTTGCTAAGAGGAACAGCAGGAGAATTCCGGCCGGCGCCTGTTCAGCGATGATTGTCCACCATGGTTTCTCGCCACCAGGCAATAACTTATGAAAATTATCCGCACACTTTTCTGTTTCTATTTTATTGCTGCTCTTACAGTCAGACACGAATGAATGAAATGCATCAATCCTATTCTGTAGATCAAATGCCCCTGAATCGTAGCTATCTCGTTCGACGCGAGCTTGCTCAAGATTCCTTAATACGACATCTCTTCGTGACAAATTATTCTGCAATTTAACAATATCGCGTGGTTCATCAATAAGCGCCTTAAATTCGGCAGCATTTTCCATATATTCTAAACTTGATGCGACAGAAAAAACAGTTTCTTTCAAAGATTCGTAATTTGTTATAATGTTTGACTTAAGTAGTCTTTTAAATCTCTTTGAAAAGTTATGTATTTCAATTAGTGCAAATTCCTCCGTTTGGTTGTCGATTTTTATTTCAGGATTTTTGAAAAATTCATCAGTAGATTTAATGAATTGTGTAATATTATCAAAAATTTCTTTTTCTACATAGCTCAAATCATTCTTAAAATTATCAAATTCTGCTTGCTTAATCTGCCGACCAATTTCGTTTACATTTAAAAAATATATATAAGATGCAAAGCCGACTAATCCTGTAAAAATCAACAGCATCAAAGCAAAAAATATTATATTGGCTCGTGAAGAAACATCATTGCCGCGTTTCCGAAGTTGTAGCACCACATTGCCAATGCGGCCCTCAGGAATATCCCATTCTGCCTCGGCAGCGCGGACTTCCCACTTGAGTAATCGCGTTTTTCTGCCGCTATTTTCGTATCGGTCTGCCAATTCAGGTCACCTTACTTAGAGGCGCAATATTCCGGCAATTCATAGATCGCGCTCAGATCCAATCCGGCCGCGCGTGCTTCCGATTCGGCATCAGCATACCGTCCGTCTGAGTAACGTCGGCAGTCGCGTGCGTGGCCACCCAGAACCTGTTGCCTTCCTATCTCGATCTCTCCCAACCCAACAGACTGCAACAGGTCGCTGACGCGCGGTCGTTCCATCCAGTTCGCAACGGATCCACTTTCCGTCCACAAGGCCGCGCAGGTTTTCCAGCGATTCCTTGCCGCCCGGCTCTTTCTTTCGTCTGTTGAACTCTGGTGCAGATATGCCTTGAAGCCGGATTTCTACATCGCCGAATAGAATTCCATCGCCATCTTTGGCAACCGCGATGCCCGTCAGTGTCGCGGCGTACTGCAATGAAAGTGCGGGCGAGGAAAGGGTGAGAAGGGCGATAAGTGCAACAATGTGTTTCATGCCGCCATGGTTGTACAGCATACGCGTGAATGCAAGAGATTCGTGTGCAACGGTTCATGTGAACCGAGTGCACGCTTCGTACATTCCAGCTAAGTTATTGAAATGGATGGTGGGCGATACTGGGATTGAACCAGTGACCCCTTCGATGTCAACGAAGTGCTCTCCCGCTGAGCTAATCGCCCATCCGACCGGCCGCATACACCATGAAATGGTGCGGCAGGTCAAGCCTGATGACGCACATTCTTGAGCTTATGCCGCCTGCAGGATCTTCTCGACTTCGTTGACGAGATCGCGCAGGTGGAAGGGCTTGGACAGGACTGTGGCGTCCTTCGGGGCGTCGGATTCTGGATTGAGGGCGACGGCGGCAAAGCCGGTGATGAACATCACCTTCAGATCGGGGTCGAGCTCGGTGGCGCGGCGGGCCAATTCGATGCCGTCCATTTCGGGCATGACGATGTCGGTCAGCAACAGCGCGAAGGGCTCCTCGCGCAGCCGTTCATAGGCGCTGGCGCCATTGTCGTAGGACTGGACGGCATAGCCGGCCTTCTCCAGAGCCTTGACGAGAAAGCGGCGCATATCATCGTCGTCTTCAGCAAGAAGTATTTTCATACCGCTCTTCGTGCCCCTCAATCATGACCCGGGAGCGTATCGCCCCGTCTTCACACCACGCCGTTGCGTCGGGTGCCCCTGTGGCGCCTGCATCCCGGCAGCGCGCCCAACCCGGCCGATGCCGCATAGCACGCGGATGCCGGCCATTCAAACCGATGCAGGTAAATATCGGGTGAATTTGCGCCCAAAAGATGGCTCGCGGCGGCCGCATATGGACTTCCCGAGCGGCAACTGGCAACATGATGCCGGGTGATTTGCCTGCGGCCTGTGCAAGCGGCCGGACGCAACCCCGATCGGGAGTGAGCTATTGATTGACGACAGTTTTTTCGGTCATCCGCCGTTTGAAATCCGCGCGCCGGAGGACCAGACTGTTGCGTTCGTGTTCAATTCGCCACATAGCGGGCGGATCTATCCGGATGCGTTCCTGTCCGGCTCCCGCCTCGACGCGCATGCGATCCGACGGTCGGAGGACTATTATGTCGACGAACTGTTCGGCGCCGCCGGTGATCTCGGAGCACCGCTCCTGGCGGCGCGGTTTCCCCGGGCGTTTCTGGATGTCAATCGCGAACCCTATGAACTCGACCCGCGCATGTTCGATGGTACGGTGCCGGCCTTTATCAATTCCAGTTCGATGCGCGTTGCCGGCGGGCTCGGGACAATCCCCCGGCTGGTGGCCGAAAACATGGAGATCTACAACCGCCGTCTGCCCATCAAGGAGGCGCTGACGCGGATCGACGCACTGTACCGGCCCTATCACGACAGCCTGCGCGGCCTGCTGGTCAAGACCCATGGCCGGTTCGGCTGTGGCGTCCTGATCGACTGTCATTCCATGCCCGCAAATGCCCAGGCCGGGGCGCGGAACCGGCCCGATTTCGTGGTTGGCGACCGCTACGGGACAAGCGCCACTGAAGGGCTTTCGCAACTGACCATCGCGATTCTGCAGGATCTCGGCTATTCGGTGTCGCGCAACAAACCCTATGCGGGCGGGTTCATCACCGAGCATTACGGCCGGCCGGGCCGCGGCCTTCACGCCATCCAGATCGAGATCAATCGCAGCCTCTATGTCGACGAGCGGACACTGGAGAAGACGGACGGCTTTGCGGCGCTGCAGGCGGACCTCACCACCTTCATGATCCAGTTGACTGAATCCTTCACCGACAACAGTGCCGATATTGCGCTGGCTGCCGAGTAACGAGGCTAAAGCATCGGGCCAAAAAAAAGACCGCGCCTCTCGGGAGCGGTCAAATCTAGGGAGGAAACGCCCATGAGGGCGAATGCAGCGTGAAGCTGCAGTGTCAACATATTGCTGCAATGCACAAATGTCAAGGAAATTGTATGCAATCTTTTCGCGTGCGCAACAATGTATTGAAATGGATGTTTATCGGCCTGTGCCGGAACGATGCGCCATCACATGAGCCAATCTCATAACAATTCCAACGCCGATCCGGGGACAATCCATGCAGCCTGATCTCGATTTCATGCACGTACTGGCCGATGCCGCGGCGGCCGAGACGCTTCCGCGGTTTCGCAACGGAACCGCCGTGGCCAACAAGCTTGAGGGCGGTTTCGACCCGGTGACGGAGGCCGACCAGGCCGCCGAAGCGGCGATAAGGCAGCACATCAAGGCGCATTTTCCCGATCACGGCATCATGGGCGAGGAATATGGCAGCGAGGGGCTGGAACGCGAATATGTCTGGGTCATCGATCCGATTGACGGCACGCGGGCCTTCATCTCTGGCCTGCCGGTTTGGGGAACGCTGATCGGACTCTATCGCGACGGCCGGGCCTGTCTCGGGCTGATGGATCAACCCTTTACCGGCGAGCGCTATGTGGCCGACGGCGAGGGCAGCCATTATCGCGGCCCCGGCCGGCAGGGACGGATCAGGGCCCGCACCTGCGCCGGCCTTGCCGATGCGACGCTGTTCACCACCTCGCCGCATCTGTTCTCGGGCGAACGCGAAAAGGCCTACCGGTCCGTCGAGGAAAAGGTCAATCTGTTTCGCTATGGCTGCGACTGCTACGCCTATGCGCTGGTGGCGTCCGGCCATGCCGACCTGGTGATCGAGAGCGATCTCAAATCCTATGATATTGGCGGGCTGATCACGGTCCTGGAATCAGCCGGTGCGATCGTTACCGACTGGCGGGGCGGGCGGCCCGAGCAGGGCGGCGATATCCTGGCCGCCGGAAGTTCGGCAGTGCATGAAGAGGCGCTGGCGCTGCTGGGCGCATAGCGGAACTTTCCGATGTCCATCCTCTGATGGATTTCAGGCGCGGCCGGCGAAGGCTATGGTTGGTGACCGAAAACAAGCGCAGCAACCTTGGTGCGGCTGTCGATGCCGAGCCGTGTGAGGACTGCGTGGACATGATCCTTCGTGGTGGTCAGGGAAATGCAGAGCTCACGCGCAATTTGTTTGTTGGACAGGCCCCGGGCGAGGCACAGCGCAACTTCCTGCTGGCGTTTCGTCAACCGTTCGGCGAACGGTGCAGTGGGCGCTTTTCTTTGGGCGATGACGATCGGGGCGCCGATGATCTCGCTGGCGCGCAGATCGATCTCGATGTCCATTTCGGTCCGGTCGAGGCGGGAAAGGGCCGGCAGGGCTTCCCAGGCGGCCGCCGAACCCGTTGCGTCGACCAGCGCGTCGAGGGCGTCCTTGACGAGCGATGCCTTGTTGCGATCCAGCATTTTCAATCCTTCAGGAGTAAACCCATGAGCGATGTTCCCGTTGAAGTGAGCAACTTTTTCCTGGCAATGCAAGCGGGGCGGACCAGTTACGATGCCATTGCCGCCTGTTTTGCCGAGGATGCGGTCTATGAAGAACCGTTCACTGGCACAGCGCGCACCCATAAGGGCCGTGACGCGGTGATGAAGGCGATGGCCCTCGGCTGGGAGATGCCGATGGTCGACACGCGCATCCGCATCGACAGTGCCGCGACCGCCGACGGCGAAATCCATATCGAGTGGACCTGCTTTTCGCCATCGCTGCCGGGCGGCAAGGGCCACGGCCTCAATCGCTTCAGCATGGAAGACGGGCTGATCGTCAGCCTGATCACCACCTTGCGCGACGGAGACCGGGGATGAACAGAAATCCCGAGGTCGACGCCTGGCTGGCCGAATACGACAATCCGATGAAACCGGTGGTTTCGGCCATCAGGGATCACATCCTGGCCTGCGATCCTCGCATTACGGAAGCCGTCAAATGGCAGGCGCCGACCTTCGTCTACAAGGGCAATATCGCCAGTTTCTTTCCCAAAGCGAAAAAACATGCCAGCCTGATGTTCCATAAAGGAGCGGAGATTCCGGGGACTTTCCCGAATCTTGAGGGCGACGGCAAGGAAGCACGCTCCATGAAAGTGCAAAGCCTGGACGACCTGGCGCAGAAGGCCGATGAGCTGGCCGCCATCTGCATTGCCTGGTGCGACATGAAGGACGGCGGCTGACCGATCCGTAGCGTGCTACCGGGTCGCCCCGGTCTGTGTGGCGACTGCGCCGGGATTCCTCGCCGGCAGGGCCAAGGCGGCCGCGAAGATGATGGCCGCGGCCGCGGCCAACAGCGCAAGCTGGACATCGAAACCGCGCCCGGTCCGGTGCAGAAATGCGACCAGCGGGACGATCGCCGCCGCCATGCCCAGCGACAGGATATATTCCACCGACATGATCCGCGACCGCAATCCGGAGCGGATATAGCGTCCCAGAAGCCAGCCAGTAATCGGAATGGCGGCGAAAAGCGATGTCACCAGCAACAATGCGACGATAAAAGCGGCCCAGCCGGTCGCCTGGGACAGCGCCAGAAAGAGCAAGGCCTGCGCGGCCATGAGCGGGCAGAGAATCGCCTTGGCTCCGAAGCGGTCGAGCAGTTCGCCAACCGGCAATTGGGCGAAGGCGGCAAGGGCGAAAACCAGTCCGGCGGAGGCGCCGACCCCGCTCAGGCCGCCGGCAGCGACGAGTCGCTCATCGAAAAATTTCGGCAGCGAGATCGTGACGGCGTTGAAGGTGATGCCGCCGAAGAGGGCAGCGACAAAAACGATGCCGACAATCGCCAGTTGGGTGCGCCGGCCGACGGGGATCGGCGCCTGTCTGGCATCACCGTCCGCGTCGGTGGCCTGACGGTGCGCCGTCCGGGAGCCCAGAAACAATGCGGTGCCGATCAGAATCGAGAGGATGCCCGGCACCGCGAAGGCGCTGCGCCATCCGAAGCGGTCGGCAAGCAGGGCGGTGATGATCGCCGCGCCGGCAAGACCCAGATTGCCGAACACGCCGTTGATGGCGAGAGCCCGGCCCGTGCGCTTGCCGATATCGGTGACGAGCGCAATGCCGACCGGATGGTAGATCGCCGTGAACAGCCCCAGGAGACCGAGGCCGACGGACAGAAGCGCCGAGCCGGTGGACAGCGCGATCATGAGGCTCGACGCGCCGCAGCCCCAGAAAAACAGGACGATCAGCCGGACGCGGTCGATGCGGTCGCCGAGCCAGCCGAAGGGCAGGGTGCCGACCGCGAACATCACATAAAGCGGCGTTCCCAGAAGCAGCGTGTCGGCATAGGTCCTGCCCCAGGCCGGGGCGATGGCGAGGGCCGCCGTTGGAAAGATCAGGAGGAAAAAATGATCGAAGAAATGCGCTGCATTGACGAAGACCAGCGTGGCATTGCGTGACATTTGTCGACGTACCGTTCCGTTGT
The DNA here is from genome assembly GCA_028279875.1 of Rhizobiaceae bacterium. Lineage (GTDB taxonomy): Bacteria > Pseudomonadota > Alphaproteobacteria > Rhizobiales > Rhizobiaceae > Hoeflea_A. The sequence goes on along the minus strand of JANQMU010000083.1, from coordinate 22,032 downwards.
CCCATGCCGCAAATCCCGGCGACGCTTGCACAGTAAGGCTGCCGTCGACTACTGTCTGTCGACAGAATGCCAAATACTGTCGCTGAAATGCCAGAATCCGGAACCGAAGGGATCGAAGGGCGGGCCATCACCTATGGGGCGGGCGCCCATATCCCGCCGCACAGCCATGCCGGCCATCAGATCGTCCATGCGATTTCCGGTGTCATGCGGGTGTTCGCCCAGGATGCGAGCTGGGTGCTGCCGCCGGGCCGGGGCCTGTGGGTGCCGGCGCGCGTGCCGCACGAGATCCGATGCCTCAACCAGGTCGAGATGCGGACGGTCTATCTGGACGGCCGCCACCGGTTCGACCGGCCCCGGGTTGAGGTCATCGGGATTTCGCCGTTGATGCGCGAAATGCTGGTTCGCCTGGCCGAGGGCGCCGCGCCGCCGCAAATTCCGCATCTCAAGGCCCTGGTCCTTAATGAGATCGACAGTCTCGCCGCCGAGCCGTTCCGGCTGCCGAGGCCGCGGGACGGTCGGGTGGCGCGTCTCGTCGGGCACCTGCGCGATCATCCGGCGGACCGCACCACGCTGGTGCAATGGGCGGGCCGCCTCGGCCTGTCGCAGCGCAATCTGATCCGCCATATCCGCGCCGAGACCGGCCTGTCGTTTCGCGAATTGCGGCGGCAGGCGCGCATCATGGCAGCGCTCGAATTGCTGGCGCTGGGACATCCGGTGACCGGCGTCGCCCTCGATGTCGGTTTCGAGAGCCCGAGCGCCTTTGCCCACGCCTTTCGCGTGGTGACCGGCGCGCCGCCGCGCACGTATCGTCCATGACGCGGCATCCGGCGGTCCCTTATCCGGTGGGCCCCTTGCCCTGAAGACAGGTTTCCAGAGTGTCTTCGGGCAGCAGGTCAAGCTGCTCGAACAGGTTGATGAGATCGAAGTGATTATATCCCTCGACGATCCTGTCATCGATAATCTTGCAGAAGACCTGTCCGGTCATGGAGACCGGTTCGCCATTGTCCCGGCGCCTGGCGTTGAACGTCACCAGAATGGCGTGCCAGTCGCCGTCCTGCATGCGCTTGTCGACCACGACGTCGACATCGCTCATGAGTTTGAGGAAACAGCGGTGGAATTCCTTGAACTGCTCAGGCCCTATTCTCGGCTGTTTGCCGAGGCCGACAGCCCTGATCTCGGGCACCAGCATCTCGTCGATGGCGTCCTCGTCCTCATTGGCCCACACCCGTGTGAACCATCGTTCCATGAAATCGGCACTGGTGGCCATGATGTTTCCCCTTTCAATTCAATCCCGTCATGCTGGTCGTCGAGACATTATGAAAAACATCGGTTGTGTTGACGGGCAGTGCATCATTTTCACCAGGCGCTTTTCCTGCCGCTGATGCAATTGTCAAAAGAGCCTTTCGGCATCAGGCCAAGTTGCTCAAACAATCCAATGAAGTCGAAATGGTTGTAGGCTTCGACAATCTTGTCATCAATGACGCGGCCATAAACGTTTCCAGTGACGGCGATCGGTTCGCCATTGTCGCGGCGGCGTGCGTTGAAGGTGACCAACAGCGAGTACCAGTCGCCATCCTGCATGCGCTTGTCGATCACAATATCGATATTGCGCATCAGGGCCAGGTAGCACCGATGAAACTCCTTGAACTGTTCGGGACCAATTCGTGGTTGTGAGCCAAGGCCGGACGCATTGGTGTCAGGAACCAGCATCTCGTCGATGGCGTCCTCTTCCTCATTCGACCAGACCCGTTTGAACCATTGCTCCATAATTTCGATGCTGTTGCTCATCCGATTCCTCCCCCTTTGCAATCTTTCTTTGCAGGTTGTGCAGACACAATAAAAGCATAGGTTGTGCAGCCGTGCAAACCATCGGCCCACGATGATCGGTGCGGGTTGCCTATTTCAGAATTCTCGCCACCAGCGCCGGGGACAGGCGGTTGAGCACCAGCAGCAGCGCGGCCTTTGCCACCCACACTTCGCTGCGATTGCGTTCGATGCCGGCGACGATCTCGCGGGCGGCGCGGAACGGTGAAATCTTGCCTTTGCCGCGGCCCTTCGTCATCTGCGTATCGACCATCGCCAGGATCGCCTCCGTCACCAGGATCTGCGGTGCGCTGTCGGCGCATTGGTAGCGCAAGGCCCGTGAAAAACTGCGCAGGCCGGCCTTGGTGGCACAATATACAGGGGCATTGCGTCTCGGAGCGATGGCAAGGCCGGAACTGACATTGACGATGGCCGCACTCGGTTGCGCGAGCAGCAGCGGCAGCAGGCCGGTGGTCAGGCAGATCGCGGCTTCCAGGTTCAGGGCAATTTCCCGCCGTATCGCCGGCCGGCTATCGGCCGGCGGGGCGGAGAAAAAATCCATTTCCGCCTGCGTCGCCGCGTTGTTGACAAGGATGGAAAGCGCTTTGTGGTTGTCCCGGACGACGGCAATCGTCCGATCGACCTCGGCCGGGTCCGACAGATCGGCGACTATCGCAGTCACGGCATCGCCGAGTTCCGCCAGCATCTCGTCAAGCGTGCGCCCGTTGCGGCCGACCATGACCACATGGGCGCCCTGTGCCGCCAGTTGCCGTGTCAATTCGCGGCCGATGCCCCGCGCACCGCCAGTGACCAGGGCGGTTCGTCCAGCCATGTCCATCTCAAACCTCGTGATTGCACTTTTGCGTTCCATTGTATTATCTGAGTAATCACTCGCTTTTCTCAACTCGCATTCGGAGATCACGGTGCCGGTGTCGATTGAACCCAGGAAAAGGCCGCGTCAGGCGCGTGCGGCTGCGACCGTCGAGGCGATATTGGAGGCAACGGCTCACATTCTGGAGCGGGAGGGGCTCGGCGCGCTCAACACCAACAACATCGCCGTGCGTGCCGGTGTCAGCGTTGGTTCGCTCTATCAGTATTTTCCGACCAAGCAGGCGATCCTGACGGAGATCATTCGGCGCAAGCGCCGGCGGCTGGTCGACGGAATCGAGCGGGCCTTGCGGGCGGTTGACGGCGCGACATTGGCGGACGGCGTGGACGGGTTGATCGCCGCGACCATCGAACATCAGATCGCATGGCCGCGGCTTGCGCGCACGCTCGAAGCCGCCGAGGCGTTCCTGCCGCTTGAGCGCGAGACGGAGGCGCTGAAACAGTCGCTGGCGGCACATATCGGCGGTTTTCTCGCCGAACATGGCATTGCTGATGTCGAAGTGGCGACACAGGACCTGATTGCCCTGGTGCGCGGGATGATCGATGCGGCCGGTCTTGCCGGTGAAACCGACCGGGCGTTCCTGGCCCGGCGCATCGGCCGCGCGGCGCGCGGTTATCTCATGCGCAGCCAGGCCGATACGGTGTGAGCGTCTTGACCATCAGCCTGCCTGATTTGCGATCAATGTCGCGGCAAAAGTCCGAACCCGCTCCGATATATCGGCCTTGAGCGCCGTATCATGATCGATGGCGAGACTGCCGGCGAGGGGATGCGGCAGCAATGCGGCGAATTCCGAGATGGCCGTTTCTGCTGGCGAGTGTCCGCCATGGGTCAGGAACAGCGCGACCCGGTCCGGCAGGTCCGGCTTGCCGGCGAGGAATGCACGCACCGGAAGCGACGGATGGCTGGTCCAGACCGGCGTGCCGATGACGACGAGATCATGGGATGAGAAGTCCATGTCCGGGCCCTCGATCGTCGGCAGATTGCCCTTGACGCTGTGATAGCCCGCCATCAGGTAACGCAGGGGTCCGGGCCGGAAGCGATGACAGTGGATTTCGCCGATATCGGCGTCGAGTTCGGCCGCCAGCGCGTCGGCAACGCGTCTGGTGGTGCCTGTGCGTGAATAGAAGATGATCGCTGTTCGCATGTCGGTCTCCCGGCTTCGGGTCAAATGATGACGTCGCCCACCGGACGCCGCAATGATCTCGGCATGGGCGGCGCGTAGCCGTATCGCACAATAAGGTCGGGCCGTTTTCCGGCGACGCCGATGAGTTCAGCGAATTCCGGCCTGTATCTGGCCACTTCAAGCGGCTGATTGACAAAGGCGTGGCGGATGCCGAGGGCGGTCGCCTGCAGGGCGAAGCGCTGATAGCTGCGCCCGGCCTCGACCCAATGCGCCTTGTCGTCGCCCTCCGACACGAACACGGCCAGCCCGGAGGAGGAGCGGATCTGCCTGGCGTATTTGTCGTTCTCGGACTGCGGCGTGAAGGCGAAACCGAACATGATCCTGCCCAGCCAGGTCGGCAGGGCCGGATTGCCGGAGCAGCCGCTGTAGAGACCGTCGCGTTTTTCCACCGCGGCGGCCGTACTGAAGCGCAGCCAGGACAGCAGTTCGGATGCAAAATCCGGATTGGCCACCTGTTCGCCATTGGCGGCGAGGATCAGTTCGAGCGCCTTTTCCGTCGGCGGGCCGTCGGGAATGAAGACAATGGTGCAGCCAGGCCGGTTGGCGGCTTTCTCCAGGCGGGCGAGATCGTCGGTGCCGACCTTGCGGCCGTCATAGACGGACCGGGTGCATTGCCGGTCGACGATGGCGTCGAACAGGGCATCGCGCCGGTCGCCGCCAGCGGCGAAGGCAATGTCTATCCGGCCGTCTCCTTCGTCGACAAAATACGCTTCGGCGCTTTCGCCGGCCGCGGCGGCGGCCAGAAGCAGATTCTCGCAGGCGCAGCCGAGGCTTGCGAACAGATGGTGATTGTCGGCGTCCGCCACCGGGGTTGCCCGGCCAAGATCGGGCCGGATCGTGACCTGTCCGTCTGCTTCGGAAAACAGCCATGGCTGTGTGTTGTGGCTGTTGGCGGCGAGCGTGGCGTGGTGAACGAGGTATTCAAGTCGGGGCATGTCGGTTGCGGCCGGCACGCGCCAGACCGATCGGGCGACGCTGTCATAGGACGGGCCGCGGCTGAAGCCGTAAAGCGCGACGCCTGCCGCCGCCGCGGCGCCGGCTCCGAGGATCATGTGTCTTCGCGATATCATCGGGCTGTTCCGGATGGAAATCAGTTAACGGACACAGCTCATGGCGCATATGGGTGCCTGCCGTGTTGACCTGCGTCAATTGCAGCGGTTCAGGTCTCTCCGGGAATAAAGGCCTTGATCGCCGCCATTGCCTGTTCGCGATAGATGTCGGCTTCCTGAAACAGCTCGTGTTTCGCATAGTCGATGGTGATCAGCTCGCTGGCGCGAAAGCGTGAGGCCATGTCCTCCAGCATATGATGGGGAACGATGCTGTCGGCGCCAGCGCCAAGCAGCAGGGTCGGGATGCGGATGGACGCCAGATGGTCTGATTTCTGGACCCGGTCAATGGTCTTCAGCGATTCGGAAATCCAGCGGAACGTTGGACCGCTCAGCGTGAATTCCGGGCAGATATCATAGATCGCCCGGTTGCGCTGGAAGCGCACCGGATCCGATGTCAGCACATTGTCCGAAAAATGCAGATTGCTGCGCTTCGAGCCGGTTGGTGCCACGCCGCCGAGGCCGATCAAGCAGGCGATTCTTGCCGCCACCAACAGTGTCGTTTGGCTGAAACGGTCGTCCTTCAGCCCGACAAAGGGCGATGTTACGGCAATGCGCTCGATGCGGTTGGCAAGCCTTGGCGCGGCGGACAGGGCGATCAGCGCACCGGCCGAATGGGCGACGATGAAGAAGGGCAGGCGGGCATCGGGCAGCACGATCTCCTCAAGGAACTGTTCGAGATCGCGCTCATAGTCGGAAAACCGCCGGACATAGCCCGGCAGCGGATCGCGCAACAGCCGTTCGGAACCGCCCTGGCCGCGCCAGTCGAAGGTGGCGACCCACAGGCCGGCGGCGGTCAGGTCGCGGATGGTCTCGTAATACTTCTCGATCGTTTCGTTGCGGCCCTGCAAGAGGATGACCGTGCCCTTTGCCCGGGTCACGTCGGCCCGGAAGATCGCATAGCGCAGTTTCTTGTTGTCATAGGTGTCGAAAAAGCCGGTAATTGCGTTTTCCGGCGCCGGATTGTCCGGCGTATTGTGCAGAACATTGACTCGCATGAGCGACTTCCCGTTGGCCCTCCTATAGAGCCTGTCCGGAGTCTCTAATCAAGGGATCGGACCCTGTAAAACAAGGCAGTCCGATGCGGTGGCGAAAAAGTCTTGAAATCGCCGATCGGGCACACCACCTAATTGCTGCGGGTGCCAAAAAGGACCCGCTGGCTGCTGGATTTGCCGTCTTACCGGGGATCTGTTCAGCCAAACGCAAATCAGTCGCTCAAAGGAGGACAAGACCATGCGTCATGTCGATTTTTCACCCCTGTATCGTGCGACGGTCGGATTCGACCGGATGTTCACCATGCTGGACAGCTTGGCCCAGCCGGACCAGAGCCAGACCTACCCGCCTTACAATATCGAGAAAACCGGAGAAAACTCCTACCGCATTTCCATGGCGGTCGCCGGTTTTGGTGAAGCGGATCTGTCGATCGAGGCCCGCGAACACGTGCTGACCGTCAAGGGCGACAAGTCCGATGACGGCGACAACGGTTCCGGCGATTTCCTCTATCGCGGCATTGCCAAACGCGCTTTCGAGCGGCGTTTCCAGCTTGCCGAATATGTCGAGGTCAAGGGCGCCAAGCTTGAGAACGGCTTGCTGCATGTCGATCTCGTACGGGAAATCCCGGAAGCCATGAAGCCGCGCCGGATCGACATTGCCGTCGACGCCGACGGCAGCGGCACCAAGCAGATCGAAGCCGAAGCCGTGGCCTGACCAGCGGCATAAAGCTGATCAAAAAAGGTGTGAACGGCGTCCCATTGCGGGGCGCCGTTTGTCTTTGGTCAGATGGGTTGGCCGCTGCCGACGGGATGGCCGCTGTGGCCGTCGCGACGGGTCCACCAGCGTGACAGCAGCGCGTCCAGGGAGATTGTGCCGGGACCCTTGAGCGCCACATAGAGCAGCGGGAGGACCCAGAACAGGCGCTGGTCGAGAATGTCGGCGGGCTGGCCGTTGAACAAGGTTCCAAGCACCACGCCGTGCACCGCGACATCGACATAGGTCTGCACGAAAACGAAGATGATCATGCCGACGGCGCCGATGCGCGAGAACAGACCGATGATGACCAGGACCGGCAGGATGAATTCGCCATAGGTGCCCGCAATGACCATGATATGGGCCGATAACGGCATTGCGCTCTGCTCGTAGCCTGCTGCCTCGAAGGCCGGGCCGGCGATCTGGATATAGGCGCCGTCGGTAATCTCCAGGAATCCGAACAGGCCGCTGCCAATCTTCGTCTTGGCCGAGTTCAGATAATAGACATAGAGGGTCGAGGCGAACACGAAGCGCGCGAACAGGCCGAAGAACCAGCCATCCGTCAGTTTTTCCAGCGTGCCGAAGAACCCGTCATGAACCTGACGAAGTGCGTTGATGAGAGAATTCATGGTCGGTGCCCCTTGTCACTGACGAACCGCAACGAGTGCAAGATCGGTCCTGTTTTCAACTATCACATGCGGGTGCCAACCCGGCAAGGCCGGAAAAAAGCCCGGCCTCCAGCATCGCCGCGATCGCTGCGGCCAGATCGAAATCCGCGGTTTCCCCAGCCGCCCGTTCGGCTGCTTCGCCAAGCGGCCGGCCGTCGACGAGCAGGGTAAAGAACACGGCCGCACCGGGCGGCAGATGGCGGATCTCGACATCGGTGCCGCGACGGGTGATCAGCCCGTCTTCGGGCATGGTCGGGTCAGTGTCGCCGCCGGCCTGTTCCGATCGATTGGCTGAAAATATAGAAACCGCGGCAAAGGACGATCGGATGATATGGGCGGCCGGATGGACGCGAAAACGCTGATCCGGCAGATCCTCCGGGGCCACCGCCGCCAAAACGTCAGAATTGAGGACCGGCTCGTCGGCGGCGTGATAGGCGTCCAGCCAAGCCCGCTCCAGTCGCGCCACATCGGGCAGGTAGGGCAGGTGCTGCACCGGTTCAAAGCGTTCCAGAAAGTCCGGAAAACCCTCGCCATAGCGAAACAGCAGCGGTGAGGAGGGCGGCTCCGCCTGCACATAGACACGGGCCATCGCCTTGAAAAAGGGCTCGCCGACCAGCCGCTGAATGGCGGGAAACGTGTCTTCCAGCGCGCCGATCAGCCCGACGGCGACATTGTTGCGATAGACGTTGAAACGCTTGACGGCGCCTTTCCCGTCCGGTCCGACAATGCCCTTCGGCGTGCCGGTTTCCGGATCGGCGAGGGCCGCGGAAAAGGTGTCGAGGCTGACGCAGTCAGAGGGTCGCAGCCGCGAAATCCTAGCCGATGGCGGCATGGCGGGACCCCAGCATGTAGGTGTCGGCACGGCGCCGCAGGATGTCATCGGCCAGCATGGCTTCGCGCCGCAGGATCGGCCATTCGGGGACGTCATTGTCCCATTCGACCAGCGTCGGTATCGGGCCGATCTGCCCGATCACGATATCGAACAGCTTCCACACCGCATCATCGACCGGCCGGTCATGGGCGTCGATCAGCAGCGGATCGCCCTCGTCGTCCGTATCCTCGGCATGGCCGGCGAGGTGGATTTCCTCGACCTTGTCGAGCGGGAATTCCGACAGATAGGTCAGCGGTTTGTATTTCTGGTTGGTGGCCGACACGAAGACATTGTTGATGTCCAGCAGCAGGCCGCATCCGGTGCGCTGGGTGATTTCGCGGATGAAGTCCGCCTCGCTCATGGTCGACTGCTCGAACTGGACATAGGTGGACGGATTCTCAAGCAGGATCCGGCGTTTCAGCGCGGTCTGCACGACATCGATATGCGCGCAGACACGATCGAGGGTCGCCTGGTCATAGGGGACCGGCAAAAGGTCGTTGTAGTAGCTGTTGTCATGGGTCGACCAGGCAAGGTGCTCGGAGACAAGGCCCGGTTCATAGCGCTCGACGACCAGTTTCAACCGGTCGACATGGGTCGCATCGAGGCCGTTTTCGCTGCCGATCGACAGGCCGACCCCATGGACCGAGATCGGAAACTCTCCGCGAATGGCGGTCAGCGCGCGGTGTGGTGCACCGCCGTCGCCCATATAGTTCTCGGCGTGAACCTCAAGAAAGCCGATGCGGTAGTCGTCGTTCAAGATCGCATCGACATGGGCCGGCTTCAATCCTGCGCCGGCGCGGGGAGGGATCGCGGCGGACGGCGCGCTCGGCTGCACCGGGGTTTTCGGTGTCGGCGCTGAATTCGTCATATCGCTTCTCCACAGCCTGGGTGGTAGCCGGCCGCCCGAAGGCTGCGGGCGGCCGGACCGTTCGGATTATGAGGGAATGTCGCGCGTCAGCGGCTCGAGCGAACCCATGCGGTCGCCCGGGAGTTCCATCGTGGCGCAGGTTCCGTCGGCAACGAGCTTCCAGGCATTGCCCTGATAGTCGACGGTGGATGTGCCGGCGCAGGTGGTGCCGGGTCCGGCGGCGCAGTCATTCTGGCCGGCCAGCGAGACGCCATAGCATTTTTCCTTGGCCGATGCGGCGGTGGTCGATGCAACCAGCGTGGCGCCCGACAGCGCCATGGCAACGGCACCGGCGACGGCGGATGCGCCTGCGAGTGTTTTCTTGGACATATGGATCTCCTCGGGAATAGGTATCGGGTTGTGAGACTTGCTTGAACCCGGGCCATCCCGGGTTGATGCATGATGTAAGAAAACAACTGATAAATTGGAAATCAACAGCCCGTTATTTTATGCAATCGCGGTGTGACGGATATGTCAGGTCAATGTGTTGTAACCTGTCCGGCTTCGGCGCGACGGCTGCCGGACAAGCTTATCCCAGCAGGTCCAGAAATGTCGTCACATGGTCCTCGGTCAGGGCAAAACTGGTCACGAAACGGACCAGCACCTCGTCATCGCCGAGCGTGTCCTGCAGATCATGCGGCGGAACCCAGTCGTGAAACTGTGCGCCCTTCTGCCGGATCGCATCGGCATGCCGTCGGTCGAGAATGGCGAAAACCTCGTTGGCATCGGCCGGCCAGGCCAACCGGGCCTTGCCGGATGCGACAAGACCGGCCTGGAGCTGCTGCGCCCGGGCGTTGGCGGCCTCCGCCATGCGCAGCCACAGATCGTCTTTGAAATAGGCTTCGAACTGGGCCGAAATGAACCGGGATTTGGAAAACAGATGGGCGGCGCGCTTCTGGATATAGGGCAGGTCGGCGGCCCGATCCGGATCGAACACCACCAGCGCCACGGCGCACCAGCAGCCGTTCTTCGTGGCGCCGAACGACATGATGTCGACACCGCGTTTCCAGGTCAATTCCGCCGGGCTCAGGCCGAGATGCACCAGCGCATTGGCAAACCGCGCACCGTCCATGTGCAGTGACAGGCCGTGTTCGCGGCAGATCGCGGCGATGGTGTCCAGCTCGTCCGCCGTATAGACGGCGCCGACCTCCGTCGCCTGGGTCACGCTGACGGCGATCGGTCGGCCGGCATGGACAAAATCCGGCGGAAAACGGTCGATCTCCTGGCGCAGGTGGACGGGGTCGAGCTTGCCGAGGGCGCCATCGACCGGCACCAGTCGAGAGCCGTGGGTGAACAGTTCCGGTGCGCCGCATTCATCGACGAACATGTGTGCTCCGCGATGGCAGAAGGCCACGCCGCCGGGCCGGTTCACTGCCGCCAGCGACAGGGAATTGGCGGCCGTTCCGGTGCCGACGAAAAACACCGCCACTTCGCGCTCGAAAATGTCGTTGAATTTCTGTTCCATCCGCCTGTCGAGAGCGCTGGTGCCATAGGCCGCGGCAAAGCCCTCGGCGTGCCGGGAAAGCGATTCGGCAATGCGCGGATGGGCGCCGGCCCAGTTGTCGGAGGAAAAATACATGGAAGCCCCTTACCGGATGTGACGGGCATATTCATGCCATGGAAGGCGGCCTGCGAAAAGAACTCTGTGTCGCTTCACCGGCGGCCACGGGTCACCGGGCCGCGCCGGCGCGAAACGTCGCCGCCTTCGATCGATTGCCGCAGGTTTCCATGCTGCACCATCTGCGCCGGCCGGATTTGGACGTGTCCTTGAACATCAACACGCAGTCCGGATGGGCGCAGCTCTTGATCCGGCTTCGTTCGGTGGAAACGAGCAATTCCGCTGCCGCCTTCGCCAAAAGCGCCATCAACGCTTCGGGGCTCATGGGGTCGTCGGATTGCCGCCAGCAAAAGCGTCCGGCGTCATGCGCCACATATCGGCGCGCAACGTGGTTTTGCAGATGGGAATTGATATGGGCAAGGACTTCCGGGTCAGCGATATCGGCGACAAGGGCTCGCCGTAAACTCTCCCGCAGCCGGTACAGCTCTGTAAAGGCCCGTGCCCGCCAATTCTCGATCGGACAGTTCAGGGAAGCCGCGCGCAGCCAGGCGGCCAGCGCCTGTGGCGTGGCGATCAGATCCTGCTGATGGTCGGCAACGCCAATGCGCGTATTGACGAAATCAAGGGCGAGGTCGTTGCCGACAAACTGAAACGGAGGGTTTTGCATATAACCGTTATAATAGGCGTTGACTGGTTATGCAATCCGTGGCAGATATAACCATTATTGTTGATTATAACGGTTACTCTTGTCCATCGAAAAGGAACGCACCCATGTTCAGATATGCGACCGGCATCGCGTCGGCGCTGATCGTTTTGACAACCGTTTCAGCCGAGGCTCGTACACGCTACGGCTATGAAACCGTCGACGGCCATCGAATCTTCTTTCGCGAAGCCGGTGATCCGGCCAATCCAACCCTGGTTCTGCTGCACGGCTTCCCGAGCTCGTCCCACCAGTACCGTGAACTGCTGGATGAACTGAGCGACAGCTATTATCTGATTGCGCCGGACTATCCCGGCTTCGGCGCCAGCGATTTTCCAAGTGCCGAAAACTACAGCTACACATTCGACAACATCGCCGACACGATCGACACATTTCTCGAACAGCGCGGTCTCGATCGCTATTCGCTCTTCATTCAGGATTATGGCGCACCGGTCGGCATGCGTATCGCCACCGAACATCCGGACCGGGTGCAGACGCTGATCGTGCAAAACGGCAATGTCTATGAAGAAGGTCTCAATCGCGAGACCTGGGCCCCGATCATGGCGCTTTGGGAAGGCGGGCGAAATGCCGAGATCGAGGCGCAGATCGCGGCCACCGTCTTCAGTCTCGAGGGCCTGAAATGGCAGTACACCCACGGGACACGCGATCCCGAGACCATCCTGCCGGACAACTGGCTGCTCGATTACCAGTTGATCAACCGCGAAGGGCAGCACGAGATGCAGCTCGGGCTTTTCTACGACTACCGCAACAATGTGGCGAAATATCCCGAATGGCAGGCCTATCTGCGCGAGCATCAGCCGCCCGCCCTGCTCGTCTGGGCCAAAAACGATGCGTTCTTTCCCGAACCGGGCGCCGAAGGCTTCGCTCGTGATCTTGAGGACGTTGATTACAACACCCTGGACACCGGGCACTTTGCGCTGGAGGAAGATGGCGAGCTGATCGCCGGCAAGATCCGGGATTTCCTGACGGCGCGCGACATCCGATAACCGTGTCGTTTGGGTGCGGGCCGCCTGCGGCCCGCCCATGGTCCGGCTGCCTCCCGTTCCCCGGGGCGGATCAGATACGGCCGGGGCTCCGTGAGGTCAAACGCCGCCGCATCATGGCGACAGACCGGTCAAAGCGGGTGATGTCGCCCGCATAGCGCGCGCCCAGCTGGGCGCCTTCGGCAAGGGCAAACAGGGCTGCGCCTTCTTCTTCCGGATCGCCCGGACTGTCGACCGACCCGTCGTGCCGGGCCTCGTTCATGGTGGTCACCAGCCACTGTGACACCTGCGCGCGGAACCGGTTGATCTCAGCCCGTGTGCCGGAGGCAAGCGACTCCTGGCCCGAGGAAAACGCCACGCAGAGGCAAAGCCGCGAGCCGTCATACAGCGCGTCCCGATAGATCCGCAGATAGGCCGCCAGCTTCTGCGCCGCGGTTTCGCATGTCTGATCCGTCCGGGCGAGCTTGTCCATCATGGCTTCGCGGTAGCGCTTCATGATGGCGGTCAGGAGGTCGCCCTTGGTCGGGAAGTGGTAGTGGATGCTGGCTTTGCGAATGCCGATCCGGTCACTCAGATCCGCATAGGAGAAACCGTCATGGCCGCTTGTCCGTACGGCATCCTCGGCGGCGTCGAGCAAGGCGTTTCGTGTATCCATCCTGGTCACACCACCTCCGTCATCATTCGGGAGGCGTGATGTTCGGCGGACACCAGTGCCCCTTCGAGATAGCCGCCGAATTCCGGCGCGGTTTCCGTCACGCAGAACGACAGGCGTCCGTCCCATATATCCCGCAGCGCATGGGGCAAGCCATAATGCGGATGACCATCCGGCGATGTGTGATCGAGCGCGCTCGACGTGTGCGGTTCAAAGGCCCAGTCCTGGAGGAAGACCCGGAGGGGTCGGCGGGCTTCATCGCCGAAGAGCCGGGCAAACTGGTCGATGGCTGCGGCCTTGACGGCCTCCGTGTGGCCGTTTCGGATGTGTGGCTGCACACCGAGAAAACCGAACAGGCCGCCGATCTCGCCGGAGGCCGGGGAGGCGTCATGGATTTCGACCGACGGGCCGCGACGGCTCATGGCATCGCCCGACAGGCCCCGGTCCCGCCAGAATGGCCGGTCATAGACCGCGACCAGTTTTGCCTGCCCGCCCATCCAGGTGGGGATGGCCGTGAGGGCGCGTATCACGGGCCCGGGCAGGACCGGGTCGAAGGCAATGCCGGCTGCGACCCGTGGCGGAACGGCAAGGACGATCCGGCGCGCTGCCAGGGTCGCGCCGGATGTCAGGGTGATGTCACCGGTCTTGGAGATCGTGCGAACGGCCGAATCCAGGTGGATGCGGCCGGACGGAATGCTGTTCGACAGCCCTTCGATCAGGGCGGCCATTCCGCCGGTGAGCCGCAACGATCCTTCCATCGACGAAAACCCGACGCCGCGCTGGATCCCGCCCTGTTCGTCTTCAAAGGACAACTCGCCGGTGGCGAATTGCTCGAAGACGGGAATTGCAAACCGGTCGGCCAAGGCGGCAAGGCGTGGCTGTCCCGGCCAGAACCAGGACGGGCCGAGGTCGAACGCGGCCGATCCGACGCGCACGGTCCTGATGCGCCCGCCGAGGCGGTCGCGTGCCTCGATCAACACGTAGTCGGCTCCGGCGGCCTCGAGCTCGGCGGCGAGCGCCAGGCCCGACAGACCGCCACCGATAATGGCGATGTCATGGGCCATCAGAACGCTTCCGGGCTTGGCCGCAAGTCGATCTCGTGTGTCCAGGTGGAGCGTGGCTGCCGGGCGAGCGCGAGATAGGTCTCGGCAATGTCCTCCGGGCGCATCATCCTGGCCGGGTCGAGCGTGTGCAGGGTCCGGCTTGCTGGCGTGTCGATAATGCCGTCCAGGATAGTGTGCACGACATGAACGCCGGAGGGCTGAAACTCCCGCGCCAGCGACTGGGCCAAGCCCCGCAGCGCGAATTTGGCGGAGGCGAAGGCACTGAACCGGGCGCCGCCGCGCAGGCTTGCCGTTGCGCCGCTGATGATGAAGGTGCCGCCACCGCCATCCACCATCGGCTGCAGGGCCACCTGCGCAAGGGTGAAGGCCGATTGCACCATGGCCCGCCAGCAGGTCTCGAACTCCTCGCGGGTCGTCTCCAGGAAGGGCTGGATTACCAGATGGGCGGCATTGTGGACGACCAGCCGGGGCGGGCCGTGGCGCTCGAACAGGGGGATCAGCGCCGTGTGCACCGCTTCGGCATCGGTCAGATCGCAGGCCACAATGGCCGGGTTCTGCCCGTCGGTGTTTCGCCGCAGGCCGATGGCGCGGTATCCGGCCTCGTCGAAGACATCCAGGAGAGTGGCGCCAAGTCCCGGCCCGGCTCCGGCGACGATGGCAAGCGGCCGCGGATTCGAAGGCGTCACCATCTGATCACGCCCCGTTTCCGACGGCCGGCGCCTGCGCAAACGGCAGATGACCGGTCTTTATCCACACCTTTGCCCCGGCGCTGCCCGCTGTCGCGCTGAGTGTCGCCCCCTCGGGCAGACGCAGCCACGATCCCCTGACGAGTTCCTCGCCGTTTTCGGTCAGCGACCCGTCAATCACCAGAAGCTCGATACCGCCCGCGGCATCGACCTGTAGTGTGGCTGCGGGCGCAACCTCGCGATAGGTCACATGTTCGCGGTCATCGCGGTGCAGCTCGGCGGTGCGCACGCCGTCCACTTCCGGGTCAAGCCCGTCCGCCATGGTTTTGCGGAACTGGGTCCGGTCATCGGCATCGAACTGCCATAGCTTGACGAAGATGGTGCAGCCGTCATCCGATCCGGGCGTGTGCGCCGATGTCGGCGGGTTGCGCACATAGGTGCCGGCCGGGAAATCCCCGTGTTCGTCCTGAAACACGCCGTCGAGCACGATGAATTCCTCGCCGCCCGAATGGACATGGGCCGAGAATTGGCTTTTCGGGGCATAGCGCACGATTGTGGTGGCGCGGGCCACCTCGTCGCCGATCCGGTCGAGCATGCGGCGCTCGACCCCCGGCATCGGAGAGGCGCGCCACGGTTCCCGTTCGGAATGCACAACGACCCGCTTCGAGAAATCGGCATTGAGTTCCATTGGTCTCGCTCCTCTCCTGTATTGTTGGCGGATCAGCCCGTCGGGCGATGCCGGCGAGGGCGGAGATATCGGCCATGGACTATCCGCCGCCCGCCTGGACCCCGGGCTTCGAACGCACTTTGTCGACATATTCCGCTGTGGTCAGAGGCTTTCAGAAACAGCATATCTACCTATCAGAAGGTAGGTATCAAGTCAAAGATCCGTTTTTCACGAAATTGTGCATAGTCGGAACGATCAGCCCGTCAAAACCAGGTCGACGCCGCGCGCATGTTCATCACGGAACACGAAACCGTACCGGAACACCAATCCCGCTTGCGGTTTGGGGCCTGTCTCGTCTCAGTCGAGAAGCCTGTCGAGGTGATCGTATCGCGGGTCGACGCGAACGTTGTCGAGCGCCCGGCGCTCGGCTTCGGTGAGATCGGCGGGCGAAACGTATCCCCGTGTGTCGTATTTTTTGAGCCGCTTGTATTCTTCGTAGTCGATGAGGACACGTAACGGGCGGTTGTGTCGGGTGATGTAAATCGGAGCTTTCGCCGCGTCGTCCAGATATCGACTTGCACGGGCGCGGAACTCCGTGGACGTGACCGTTTTGGCTGGCATAGCTGGTTTACCGAGTTTCGCTGTTTCATTCATTATAGCTAAAAAAGCGGTTTCTTTGAAAAACTGGCTGCGCCAAACCAGTCGTTAACTCCGGGACGGGCTTGTCTTATGGCTTTTCGCCACCATCTGCGAAAACAGAGCCATTGCCTGCCCTTGCATCGCATTTCCACGCAAGTAACTCGGCCATTTCAACCGTTGCGCTCATGGACGCCAGGCACTGGTTCCGCCAAAGGCCGCTTGCTGCTGAAACAGGTGGCCATCTGAATCGTGACATCAGGCTGCACCACCGGACGTTCAGGTTCTTTGCGGCCGCGGTGGCTCCGACAATCGCGCAGCGAAGGCCCGGAACAAGACCCCTTAGCAGGCGCGCAGAAACCGAATAGGATCATGCCATGGCCACCGTCGAACACAATTGGGTCGGGTTGATTCGCGCGATTGGACCGGCAACTCACAAGGTGATGTCGATGTCCCAACTCCGGGACTCGTGCTCTGCCGCAGGTCTGCAAAACGTTCAGACGGTATTGGCGACGGGCAATCTGCTGTTCAGTTCTGACGCAAACAGGTCGGAGCTGAAAGAGCTTCTGACGGATATTCTCGCGAGTTATGGGCTCGATAATGACGTGTTCCTGCGCCGGCCAAAGGAGATGCGCGACGTTCTGGCCGCCAACCCGATGGCAGAGGCGGCAAAACTGCGTCCAAACCATGTGCTCGTTCTCTTCATGGGTTCCTCGCCAACGGGAGAACAGGTCGAGGCGCTCGCAACATATGATGGCCCGGAGACCATGAAATGCATCGGCAAGGAAGCCTATATTGACTATGTGAATGGTGTTGGCCGTTCCAAGGTAACGCCCGCACGGCTCGAAAAACTGCTCGGGCGACCGGGGACGGCCCGAAACTGGAACACCGTGAGAAAACTCGTCGAAAAGACGAGCGCCTAGTTTTCCAGCAATCCCCGCAGCCTTGTGCCCAACAGAAAATCCCAGCCTTCATCGTGCCGGGTGCGCAGATCGCTCTCGCCTTCGGCCCATCCGGAATGGACGATGTCGCAGCGGGTGGTGTCGGCGATTTCGATGAGGTCGATTTCGAGCAGCGTTTCGGTGAAGGGCTGGTCGATGACCCAGGTGTAGACCAGCCGGGCGCGGCCGCCCGCCGGCGGCTGCAGTTCCTTGATTTCGCACTGAACCGGTGCGCCGGAGCCGAGGCCCGGCGGGCAGTCCATGGTGAATGTGTGGCCCTGCCGTGCCTGGAACGTGTTGGGCATCAGCCATTGGGCGATCTTGTCGCTTTCGGTCAGATAGGCCCAGACATCGTCAATCAGCGCCACGATCGTGATGCTTCGGTGAATATGCGCCATCAGTTGTTCCGTTTCCTCGCCTTCACATCCGCTTCCACGGCATGTTTCAGGTTCTGCAGGCGGCTGTCCCAGAACGGGCCGTATCGCTGCAGCCAGTCATGCACTTCGCGCAGCGGCTCGGCGTTCAGCCGGTGGACGCGGGTGCGCCCGACATTGGTGATGGTGACAAGTCCGCTTTGTTCGAGAATGCGCAGATGCTTGGCGATGGCCGGGCGGGATATGTCGAATTCCCCGGCCAGTTCGCCGGCCGTCTTGTCGCCGGTGGCGAGGCAGTCGAGCAGGGCCCGCCGCCGGTCGTCGGCGATGACGGAATAGATGTTGTGCAGACGATAGGTCAAACGACCAGGCCCAGCTCCCCATGGTTCCGTGAATCGCACGCATTAGATCGCATGGATGAGGATGAAGGCAATGGAAATGATCAGCGAAGCGGTCGTCAGCAGCGCGCCGATGCCCCGGGCCGCCCGGTTGGCGTTGTCGGCATTGACCCCGAAGGGATGAATGATGCGACCGATGAGAAGCGTGGCGCCGATGGCATGCAGCCACACGGCCGTGCCGCCGGACGCTTCGACGATCCCCATCAGGATGAGGGCCATGGGCACGTTTTCGGTGAAATTGGCGTGGCGGCGGATGCGTTCGGCGAGCGCGATATTCTCGCCATGCAGAATCGGAATGTCGGTCTTGGCGCGCATGATGCTGACGCGGGTGCTGAGCACGATCATGATGATGGCCAGCAGGCTGGCATAGATGCCGGTGATCTCAATGGGCATTCCTGTGCCTTTCCTTGGTATTGTGCCGATGTGGGCGCCCAATTATCGGGCGAGGCTGCGGCGGAACCCGTCCCAGTAAAGCGTGTTCCAGTGGGTGTTGACGATGGTGCTCAAGGGGCCGATTTCTTCGGTGTTGTCGGGATTGGGAATGCGCACCTTGAAATCCGGCACATTGACGTGCACCAGCTCGATCTGGGCGCCGCGCAGCGTGTCGCGGAAGGTCAGCACGAGGGTTGAATCGGGCGCGCCGCGGCCTTCCACCGTCAGGTCGGCCGGATCGATGGCCGAGACCCAGCCGAAATTCCACCAGGCCATGGTGATCGAGTGCACACCCTTGCCGCTCGACATGTCGAGGATCCGCGCCTTGAGGGCGCACTGGTCGGACTCGAAGCAGAAGGCATCGAGCGATCCGCCGATTTCGGCACGCTTGCTGGGCGCGCCGGCGGGGGTCTTGTAGCTGGCTGGCAGGCCGGTGACGGCCTTGTGGCCCTTGCTGGTGGCATAGAGCTCGAACAGCCCGTCGGCGCTGGCGCCCGGGAAATGGATCGTCTGGTTCAGGGTTGCGGCCTGGGCGACGGCGCCCAGCATGAACAGTCCGGCCGTCACGAAAGCGGTTCTCAGCATCTTTTCCCTCCACGGATCGTTATGTGCTGGTCGTGGCGATAAATATGTAATCTACAAGTTACATGTCAAGCGATTTATGGCAAAACGGTCACCGGCTATCCGCTGGTCGCCTGCTGACCGAAATTTTCCCCATCCACCCGGCATTCCAGTGTAATTTTGTGTCGCGGCAGGCCCGTCGGCCGCAATTTAACGGCACCGGCGATGAGAAATTTGGTGCTTCCGGCTTGCTCCGGTCGCCCGTTTCTGGCATAGAGGGGCAAATTAGGACAGCTATACTGTCCTAATTCAGGGCTGGCGGCCGCTACCGGCAGTCCGAAGCGTCGTCCCGACGGCGCTGCGGTGGGCAGGCGGTTTGTGCCGCGCCCCTCGCAAAGCCGATACCGGCCCTTCCTTCCGCGGAAGGAGCGGGCCGGATCGATGCGCAATGGTCTTTCCCGGTTTTCGCAGCGCGAGAAAGGGGCGGACCGACAATGGCCGATCGCCCGAATTTGCCGTGCCGTGCAGCTATACCGGACCTGAAGAACCGGCATGGACGATCAGGTCACCCCGAAAGTGCCGCGATTTGACGGGCAGGGACAGGAGGAGACGAGATGACGGATTATTCGCCGCAAACCGCCGTGCAGCCATCGACCGATGCGCCGGCGGCAAAGCGCGCCGCCGCTTTTCCTGAACGGCAGGGCCTCTATGACCCGCGCAACGAGCATGATGCCTGTGGTGTGGGCTTTGTCGCCCATATGAAGGGCCAGAAGTCGCATCAGATCATCCGCGACGGTCTGTTCATGCTGGAGAACCTGACCCATCGCGGCGCCGTCGGCGCCGACCCGCTGATGGGCGACGGCGCCGGCATGCTGGTGC
This sequence comes from Rhizobiaceae bacterium, assembly GCA_028279875.1. Lineage (GTDB taxonomy): Bacteria > Pseudomonadota > Alphaproteobacteria > Rhizobiales > Rhizobiaceae > Hoeflea_A. Next base: position 2,307 of record JANQMU010000083.1, on the reverse strand, counting down.
AGATTCCGGACGGCCTCTATCGCGATGACATGGCCGCCCAAGGGATTGACCTGCCCGATGTCGGGCACTATGCGGTCGGCTATCTGTTCATGCCGCATGATGCGGAGCTGCGCGCCCATATCGAAGACATCATCCGTGAGGTGGTCGAAGCCGAAGGCCAGACGCTGCTCGGCTATCGCGACGTGCCGGTTGACAATTCCTCGCTGTCGAAGGCGCCCGACATCGCCGCCACAGAACCCTGTCACCGGCAGGTGTTCATCGGCCGCAATCCGCAGATCGCCGATGAGAAGGAGTTCGAGCGCCGCCTGTTCATCCTGCGCAAGGTGATCTCCAACCGGATCTTCGATGAGACCGAGGGCCGCGACAACGGCTTCTACATCGTTTCGCTGTCGAGCCGCACCATCGTCTACAAGGGCATGTTCCTGGCCTATCAGGTCAAGGCCTATTTCCGTGACCTGGCGGATGAGCGCTTCGTTTCCGCGGTGGCGCTGGTGCATCAGCGCTTTTCGACCAACACGTTCCCGTCCTGGAAGCTGGCTCACCCCTATCGCATGGTCGCCCATAATGGCGAGATCAACACGCTGCGCGGCAATGTCAACTGGATGGCCGCGCGCCAGGCTTCGGTGTCCTCGCCGCTGTTCGGCGACGACATCAGCAAGCTGTGGCCGATCTCCTATGAGGGCCAGTCGGACACGGCCTGCTTTGACAACGCGCTGGAATTCCTCGTCCAGGGCGGATATTCGCTGGCCCATGCCGTGATGATGCTGATCCCGGAAGCCTGGGCCGGCAACAAGCTGATGCATGACGACCGCAAGGCGTTTTACGAATATCACGCGGCGCTGATGGAGCCCTGGGACGGTCCGGCCGCGGTGGCCTTCACGGACGGACGCCAGGTCGGCGCGACGCTCGACCGCAACGGGCTGCGCCCGGCCCGCTATATCGTCACCGACGACGACCGGGTGATCATGGCATCCGAGGCCGGCGTGCTGCCGGTGGACGAAAAGTCGATCGTGCGCAAATGGCGCCTGCAGCCCGGCAAGATGCTGCTGATCGACATGGACGCCGGCGCCATCGTCTCCGATGCCCAGATCAAGCGGGAACTGGCCAATGCCAATCCCTATGGCGAATGGCTCGAGCGCACCCAGATCGTGCTGGAGGACGTGCCGGCGGAGCCGCCGCGTCGCCCGCGTCGCTCGTCGGCGTCGCTGCTCGACCGGCAGCAGGCTTTCGGCTATTCCCAGGAGGATCTGAAGCTTTTGATGGCGCCGATGGCGACTACAGGCCAGGAAGCGCTGGGCTCGATGGGTACGGACACGCCGATTTCGGCGCTGTCGGACAAGACCAAGCTGCTCTACACCTATTTCAAGCAGAATTTCGCGCAGGTGACCAACCCGCCGATCGATCCGATCCGCGAGGAATCGGTGATGAGTCTCGTGTCCTTTATCGGCCCGCGGCCCAACCTGTTCGATCTGGAGGGCCAGGCCGAGCGGCGGCGGCTGGAGGTGCGCCAGCCGATCCTGACCAATGAGGACCTGGAGAAGATCCGGGTCATCGGCGAAATCTCCGATAACCAGTTCCAGACCCACACGCTGGACATCACCTATCGCGTGAACCACGGCGCCGAGTACCTGGCCGAGGCGCTGGAACGGCTGTGCTCGCGCGCCCAGGCGACCGTGGAGAGCGGCCATAACATCATCATCCTGTCGGACCGGCTGATGTCCTCCAGCCGGATCTCGATCCCGCCGCTGCTGGCGACGGCGGCCGTGCATCACCACCTAATCCGCAAGGGCCTGCGGACATCGGTCGGCCTGGTGGTGGAATCGGGCGAACCGCGCGAGGTGCATCACTTCGCCGTGCTGGCGGGCTATGGCGCAGAGGCGATCAACCCCTATCTGGCTTTCGATACGCTGGCCGAGATGCATGAAAAGGGCGAGTTTCCGGCCGCCGTCGATTCTGAAGAAGTGGTCCACCGCTACATCAAGGCCATCGACAAGGGGTTGCTGAAGGTCATGTCCAAAATGGGCATTTCCACCTACCAGTCCTATTGCGGGGCGCAGATATTCGATGCGGTCGGCTTGTCGACGGCCTTTGTCGACAAGTATTTCACCGGCACTGCGACGACGATCGAGGGCATCGGCCTTGCCGAGATCGCCAGCGAGACGCATGCGCGGCACGGCCGCGCCTTCAGCGACGATCCGGTGCTGCAGTCCTCGCTCGAGGTCGGCGGCGAATATCTTTACCGGATCCGCGGCGAAAACCATGTCTGGTCGCCCGATTCGGTGGCCTATCTGCAACATGCGGTGCGCG
>JANQMU010000034.1 GCA_028279875.1 Rhizobiaceae bacterium | reverse complement strand
ACAGGAGCCACTAGGTATGCTGAGAAGAACTATTGGTACTGCGACTGCACGAACTGGAACACGGTGGCGGAAAAGCACGTGTCAATTGATCTTGAGTGCCTCGATTGATCTTGTTTGTTCCAGCAAGAAGCGCGTGCGGAACCGATGCTCTAATATCGGTTTTCATTGCCGACGGGTATTTCGGTGAACCCGGAGGGATAAGGAGAGAAAGTCATGAAAGACCTGGTCAGAACATTGTTACTCGGCGGCGCCCTGTCCATCCTGGCGGGCGGGGCAATCGCCAAGCAAGTAGAAGATTTGCACTGCGGGCAATCGCAATGTGCCTTTGACGAAGAGTTCGGGCCGTCGCAGACCAAGACATTTAACGGATATTGTGACGGCTATAAAAACTACCCTACCAATACGAATATGATCTGTCATGCCGTGAAGGGCATGACCTGTACGATGGTAGAGTTCTTTGCAGACCACTGGCAGTGCCAGTGCACGAATTGGGCGACCAAAGAACAACACACGACGATCGATGTTTATTGTAAGTGGACGAATGAGTGAATGTGGAAACGGGCAGAGGTATCGGGGCTGATTCCTGACATTGAACCGTCAACACGGATGGAAAACGGAAGACAGCTGTGAAAGTTCTTATCAGTACGTTGATTCTCTACAGCGCGCTGTCTGCATTGCCAGGCCCGGCGGTGGCCGAGAGAGTGGTGTCCTTGAACTGCGCAAAGGGGACATGCTCGTTCAGCGAAGAGCTGGGGCCGGATCAGACCCATGCGTATAGAGGATTTTGTGCCGAAGAAAACCCGGCCGAGTTCAAGATGGTTTGTCATGCCGTGAAGGGTACGACCTGCGACGGGGCCATGATGAGCGCTCCTCCCGCCGATTACTGGTACTGCAGCTGTACGAACTGGGACCCGACGCAAAGAAAAAACGTGTCGATTGATCTTTTGTGCAACAGTCCCTCGTGAACTATCCGCAAGCTTTTGATTTGATTGAAGGATTGTGTTTGTCTGGCGGTTTTGAATTGCAAGATATCGTGTCTGTGAATGATATTTCCTTGCAAATTCGTTTTGTGATTTACGTGTGGTGCGAACCGTGATTCACTTCGCCTATCGGGAGTGAAGCGGCGGAGCATATCATGTCCAGACCACGCGAGCGGCGGGAGACCGGAGAACAGGATCTGTTCCGGTCCAGGCTCGATCAGATCCTCAACATGAAGCACGAACTCGTCCGGAGTGATGAACCGTGCTTTTGGGCGGAAAGTCCTTCGGCAGGTTGGCCCAGGCGCAGCCGTTCTGCAACACATAGAAGATCCCGCTGATCACACTTCGCAGACACACCCGCCGTTTGCGTCCGCGCTTCGGTTGGTCTGACAGGTGACGCGCAATCTGTGCAAACTCGCGGTTCGACATACCACTTTTGTAGCGCAATGAAGTGCTGTCATGATCGCAGCGAGTGAAAGGGGTCCAAGCCATCGCGATTCCTTCGTTTGTTTGCCAAACTTCGGTGAATCACGCAGTTCCCTTTCGCTCAACCGTTAATTCAGGGATGGCCTCTCAGCCCTTCAGGCGAAAGCGCTGGATCTTGCCGGTCTGCGTTTTCGGTAAAGCGTCGATGAACTTGACCGACCGCGGATATTTATAGGGCGCAATGACCGACTTGACGTGGTCCTGCAACCGTTTGACCGTGTCGGCATCGCGCGACACACCCTCGCGCAGCACCACATGGGCTTCGACAAGCTGCCCGCGCTCGTCATCCGGCACGCCGATCACCCCGCATTCGACAACGTCGTCATGGGCCAGCAGCGCTGCTTCCACCTCCGGCCCGGCGATGTTGTAGCCGGCCGAGATGATCATGTCGTCCGAGCGGGCCAGAAAATGGAACAGGCCGGCCTCATCCTGCGTGAAGGAATCACCGGTCAGGTTCCAGCCGTCACGCACATAGGCGGCCTGCCGTTCGGGATCGCCGAGATAGCGGCAGCCGGTCGGCCCGCGCACCGCCAGCCGGCCGGGTTCGCCGCGCGGCACCTCGATCATATGGTCATCCACGACCCGCGCCTCATAGCCGGTAACCGGAACCCCGGTGGCCCCGGGCTGCGATTCGCCCAGCCTGTTCGAGATGAAGATATGCAGGAGTTCGGTCGCGCCGATCCCGTCGAGGATCGGTTTTCCGGTCTTCGCCATCCAGGCCTCGTAGACCGGCGGCGGCAGGGTTTCCCCGGCCGACACCGCCATGCGCAGGGAGGAGAGGTCGGCGCCCTCCTCCATCGCCGCCAGCATCGCCCGATAGGCGGTGGGCGCCGTGAAGCAGATCGTCGCTCTATAGGTCTGGATGATGTCGATCATGTTGGGCGGCGTGGCGCTTTCCAGAAGCGTCGCGGCCGCGCCGAAGCGCAGCGGGAAGATGGCCAGCCCGCCCAGGCCGAAGGTAAATGCCAGCGGCGGCGAACCGACGAACACATCATCGGGCGTCAGCGAAAGGAACTCACGCGCATAGCCGTCGGCGATGATCAGCAGGTCCCGGTGGAAATGCATCGTCGCCTTGGGCTCGCCCGTGGTCCCGGATGTGAATCCGAGCAGCGCCACATCGTCGCGGCCCGTCTGCACCGCATCGAAGCGCACCGGCTTGTTGAGCGCGATCCGGTCGAGTTCGGCGTCATGATTGGCGGTTCCGTCAAAGCCGACAACCTTTTCGAGGAACCGGCTGTCCTTGGCGCAGGCGACCATCTCGTCCATCAGCCTCGTATCGCACAGGGCCAAGGATATCTCCGCCTTGTCGACGATCTTTGCAAGTTCGACGGCGCGCAGCATCGGCATGGTGTTGACGACGACGGCGCCGGCCTTCGTCGCCGCCAGCCAGCAGGCAACCATGGCCGGGTTGTTGGCGGAGCGGATCAGCACCCGGTTGCCCGGTTTCACGCCGTAATCCTCGACCAGCGCATGGGCGATGCGATTGGTCCAGTCCGACAGCTCCTTGTAGGTTCGCCGCCGGCCATTGCCGATCAGGGCCGTATGGTCGGCAAATCCCCGGTCGACGAGCGCATCGGTGAGTTCGACGGCGGCATTGATATGGTCCGGATAGTCGAAGCCGGTAAGATTGAGATCCGGCCAAGTGTCGAAGGGCGGAAGGTTGTCACGCGTAAACGTGTCCAGATGGGCCGACGGCCCGAGATGCGTCTGGTTCATGTCACTCCTCCTGCCAGCGCCTGGCGTGCGATAATGACTTTCTGCACATCCGAGGCGCCCTCATAGATCCTCAGCGCGCGGATTTCCCGATAGAGGCTTTCAACGATATGCCCCTTGCGCACGCCGTCGCCGCCATGGATCTGCACGGCCTTGTCGATCACCGATTGCGCGCGGTCCGTGGCATAGAGTTTGGCCATCGCCGCTTCCCGGGTGATGCGGGGCGCTCCGCTGTCCTTGGTCCAGGCGGCGCGATAGATCAGCAGCGCCGCGGCATCGATATCCAGCGCCATATCCGCAATATGCCCCTGCACCATCTGCAACTCGGCAAGCGGCGCTCCGAAAAGCTCGCGGGAGGCGGCACGCGTCACGGTTTCGTCCAGCGCCCGCCGGGCGAAGCCCAGCGCCGCCGCCCCGACTGTCGGGCGGAACAGGTCGAGCACCGACATGGCAATCTTGAACCCGTCGCCCGATCGGCCGATCATCGCGTCGGCCGGAACCCGGCAATCGTTGAATGCGATCCGTGCCAAGGGATGCGGCGCGACCACCTCCAGGCGCTCGGCTACCTCAAGGCCGGGCGTATCGGCCGGCACGATGAAGGCGCTGATGCCCCGCGCCCCGGGCGCTTCGCCGGTTCGCGCGAACACCGTATAGACATCGGCGATGCCGCCATTCGAGATCCAGGTCTTTTCGCCATTGAGCACATAGTCCGACCCATTGGCCACCGCCATCATGTCCATATTCGCGACATCCGATCCCGAACGCGGCTCCGACAGCGCAAAGGCCGACAGCGCTTTCCCGCGCCGGGTCTGCGCCAGCCAGCGATCCTGCTGATCGGCCGTGCCGAACAACGACAGCGCACCGGTTCCGAGGCCCTGCATCGCAAAGACGAAATCAGCGAGCCCATCATGGCAGGCCAGGATTTCGCGTGTCATGCACAGGGTCCGCACATCCAACGGGCGCTCTCGACGGGCCGGATCGACGGCGGTGTGCATCAGCCAGCCGGCGTCGCCCAGCCGGGCCGCGATGTCGCGGCAGCATCCGTCAAGATCACTGTGATCCAGATCGCCGAGATGACGCTCGACCCAGCCATCGAAGCGGTCATAGAAGTCGGCATGGTGCGCCTCGAAGAATGGCCAGGTCAGGAAACTACGATCGGCCATCCTCAATTCCCTTCGAAAACCGGCTTTCGCTTGGCGACAAAGGCGTCATAGGCGCGCCGGAAATCGGCGGTCTGCATGCAGATCGCTTGGGCCTGGGCTTCCGCCTCAATCGCCTCGTCGATCGACATCGCCCATTCCTGTTTCAGCATGGTCTTGGTCATCATCTGCCCGAAATTCGGCCCTTCGGCGAGGCGGGCCGCAAAGGCAATGGCCTCCTGCTCAAGCTGAGCCGCATCGACGATCCGGTTGTGAAAGCCCCAGCGCTCGCCTTCCTCGGCCGACATGGACCGCCCGGTAAAAAGCAGTTCGCTCGCCCGGCCCTGGCCGATGATGCGCGGCAGGATCGCACAGGCACCCATATCGCAAGCTGCGAGTCCAACGCGGGTGAACAGGAAAGCCGTTTTCGCTTCCGGCGTGGCGAAGCGGATATCGGAGGCCATGGCGATAATTGCGCCGGCGCCGACGCAGACCCCGTCAATGGCGGCGATGATCGGCTTGCCGCAGCCGACCATGGCCTTGACCAGATCGCCGGTCATCCGGGTGAACGCCAGCAGGCCTTTCATGTCCCGGTCAAGCAGCGGGCCGATAATGTCGTGCACATCGCCGCCGGAGCAGAAATTCCCGCCATTCGAGGCGAAAACCACCGCATCGACATCGTCGACATAAACAAGATCACGAAAACAGTCGCGCAATTCCGCATAGCTGTCAAAGGTCAGCGGGTTCTTGCGGTCCGGCCGCTTCAGCCGGATGATCGCCACCCGTCCTTCCATCCGCCATTCGAAATGCTGTGGTTTGAAACCGGCCATGGAATTCATCGTGATGTCCCTCCGGAAATCGCCACGCCATCGAGCAGGCGGATCAGCCGGTCCGTGTCGTCATCGCCGAGCGAACCGAGCATCGCCCCGATCCAGCCTTCATGGACCCTAGCCATTTCAATGAAGGAGCGGCGGCCTTCATCCGTCAGCCGCACGGCCATCGCCCGCCGGTCGCCGCTGACCGGAACGCGCACCACCAGCCCGTCCGACACGAGACGTTCGACAATGCCGGTCACATTGCCGTTGGAGACCATCAGCGCCGCCGAAAGCTCACTCATCTTCAACCCGGCCTCCTCGCGATGCAGCGCCGCCAGCACATCGAAGCGCGGCAGGGTCGTGCCAAATTCGACACGCAGCCTTTCGCGGATTTCGGCCTCCATCTGCCGCGAAATCTTCAGCAGCCGGAGCCAGACCCGCAGCCTTTGCTTGTCGCGGTCCATGACGGCTATATCGCTCATATCTCCCCTCCCGATATCGACAGCGCCTGACCGGTGACGGAACCCGAATGGGGGCCGCACAGCCACAGGACGGATTGCGCCACTTCCTCCGGCTCGATAAAGCGGCCGGTCGGATTGGCGCGAAGCAGCGTCCGCGCTGCCTCATCGCGGCTGCGTCCGGTTTTTTCCATGATGTTGTCGATCGTCCGGTCAAGCATCGGGGTGTTTGTATATCCCGGACAGACCGCATTGACCGTGATACCGCTGCCGGCCACCTCCACCGCTACGGCCCGAGTCAGTCCGACCACGCCATGCTTGGCCGCGCAATAGGCGGACACATATCCGTAGCCCTTAAGCCCGGCCGTTGAAGCAATGGTGACGATGCGCCCCCAGCCCTTGTCCTTCATCCCCGCAAGCCCGGCCTGCATGGTCAGGAACACACCGGTCAGGTTGACATCGATCATCGCATTCCAGGCCGGCAGAGTCAGTTTGCCAAACGGCACGCTTTCCGCGGTACCGGCATTGGCGACGACAATATCCGCGCCGCGATGATCGGCCTCAACCGCGGCAAATAGCCGGTCGACGGCGGCCGGATCGGTCACATCGCATGGAACGGCCGATATCCGCGGCGACGAGGCGGCCGCCGCGTCAAGCGCATCTTGGTTGCGCCCGGTCACCGTCACGCTGGCGCCGGCTTCCGTCAGCGCTTGGACGATTGACAGGCCGACTCCGGAACCGCCGCCGGTGACCAGCGCATGTTTTCCGTCGAGCTGCGTCATCCATCGGACCTTTCGTCTCCAGCACCGGGTGCGAGGACAAAATTGCCACTATCCGCTATTTATTTCAAGCTTAAAAATTTTAGGTTGCGAACATCGCACCGGTTCACATCTGCCGGGCGGAATGCCTGTCGAGGCGCAGGGGAGACACGCTGTCCGGTTCAAATCCGCGGTCCGTCAGCCCCTCGGGCAAGGCGGCACCGGTGATCAGCGCGGCCGCCAGCTGCGCCAGGGCCGGCGCCGACTGGATGCCGTAGCCGCCCTGCCCTGCCAGCCAGAAAAACCCTGCAAGATCCGGATCGAAACCGCATACGGGCGCCCGATCGGCGACGAAACTGCGCAACCCGGCCCAGCGGTTTTCGATCCGCTGCACCTTGAAGTCAAATGCCTGCTCGATCCGGTCGACGCAAATGGCGACATCCATTTCATCGGGCTGCGCATCGCACGGCGCGCTGGGCGTTTCATCCGCCGGAGACAGCATCAGCCGGCCCGAATCCGGCTTCAGATAGAACGTGTCATCAACATCGCCGACAGCCGGCCAGTCACCGGCATCGACGCCAGGGGGCGTGTCCGCGATCACGATCGTCCGCCGTTTCGGCACCAAGCCGATCGCCGCCGCGCCGGCCTTTGCGCCAATCTCGTCCGCCCAGGCGCCGGCGGCATTGACCACGATGGCGGCGGTGATCACATAGTCCCCGGCATGGAGCGTCCACACGCCACCACCGCGTTCGAGGCGCGATATCCCGGCGCCCGGCAAAACAACACCGCCCCGTCGCCGCACGCCGCGCAGATAGCCCTGATGCAGGGCGTTGACGTCAATGTCATAGGCTCCCTCTTCCAGCAGCCCGGCCGTAGCATGGTCCGGGCGCAGCAGCGGCACCAGCAACGCGATGTCGGCCCGATCCACCCGCCGGACGCCGAGTTGTCCGCCGATCGTCTGAAACAGTGCCTCGAGCTGGCCGCCCTGATTGTCCCGGGCGATATGCAGGATGCGACGCGGGCTCAGCAATGGCACCTCGCCGAATTGCTGCGGCGGTGTTTCGAAAAAACGCCGTGACTGGCCGGTCAGCGCCCGAATGGGCGCGGGTCCGTAGGTCTCGGAAAAAATCGCGGCGGAGCGGCCGGTGGTATGGTAGCCGGGCTGGTCCTCCATCTCGGCGACCGCGACCCGGCCATGCGGTGCCAGCTCAAAGGCAACGGATGCCCCGGCCATGCCGGCGCCGATGACGACAATGTCGAAATGGTTTGCGGATGCGGTGTTCACTCGACAAACCTAACGGGTGGTCGGTTTGGGGACAATGCGCTCCGCCGCAGCGAACCCTACATCCTGATTTTCTCGCTCTGCGGATCGTAGAGCGGTTTCAGGCTCGCCGTTGCCGCAAAGCGCTGGCCGGCCACTTCGATTTCATAGGTCGACGCCAGCATATCGGCGACACTCTCCCCCTCGCGCACCGGCACATAGCCGAGCCCGACCGCGGCGCCGAGTTCGTGACCGTAATTCCCGGAGGTCAGATAACCGGCGACCTCGCCGTCACGGATAATCGGTTCGGTGTGGTAGAGCAGCGGCTCGGGGTCATGAAGGATGAACTGCAGCAGGCGCCGGCCAACTCCCTGTTCTTTGCGTTCCATCACCGCCTCGCGCCCGATGAACGGGCCGAACTTGCCGTCCGGCTTGCGGGTTTTGACGGCAAAGCCCAGCCCCGCTTCCAGCACATGATCCTCGTCGGTTATGTCGTGTCCGAAATGGCGGAACCCTTTCTCCATGCGGCAACTGTCGAGAACATGCATGCCGGCAAGGCGCAGTCCCTCCGGCTGGCCGGCTTCGAAGACGCAGTCGAACACATGGCGCGCCATATCCGACGGCACATAGAGCTCCCAGCCCAGTTCGCCGACATAGGTGATCCGGTGCGCCCGGACTTGGGCCATGCCAAGCTCGATCGTGCGGGCGGTGGCAAACGGAAAGGCCGCATTGGACAGATCCGCCGACGTGACGTTCTGCAGGATCTCGCGGGCTCGTGGACCCATCAGGCCGAGCACGCCTTCGCCGCTGGTCACATTCAGCGCGACGCAGTTGGCCTCGGTCGGAATATGGCGTTGCAGCCAGCCGAAGTCGCGGGTCACCGTCGCCGCACCGGTCATGACGATATAGCTGTTTCGCGCCAGCCGCGTCACGGTGACATCGGCCTCGATGCAGCCGCGTCTGTTAAGCCACTGCGTATAAACGATCTTGCCAGGCTCGACATCGACATCGTTGCCGCACAGGCGCTGCAGCACATCCATCGCATCCGGCCCCTCGACCCGGAACTTGCCGAAGGCCGACAGGTCGAAAATCCCGGCCTGCGCGCGCACCGCCCGGTGTTCCTCGGCGGCGAATTCGAACCAGTTCTGCCGGGTCCAGGAATATTCATATTCGGGCTTCGTGCCGGTCGCCAGCGCCGCGGCCGGAACGAACCAGTGGGGCCGCTCCCAGCCGGCCGTCTCGCCGAAACAGGCGCCGCGCTCGGCCATCTTTTCATGAAACGGCGTCTGCCGCACATGGCGCGCCGTCTCGTATTGCCGATAGGGGAAGTGATCCGCATAGAGCAGGCCGAGCGTTTCCGTCACCCGGTTTTTCAAGTAAGTCCGGTTGCCCTGGAAAGGCTCCATCCGGCGGATATCGACATCCCACAGGTCGAAGGGCGGTTCGCCCCCGACAATCCACTCGGCGAGCGCCTTGCCGGCACCGCCGGCCGACTGGATGCCCACCGAATTGAAGCCCGCCGCAACAAAGAAATTCTCCACCTCGGGCGCCGGCCCGAGCAGGTAGCGGTCGTCCGGCGTGAAGCTCTCGGGCCCGTTGAAGAAGGTGTGGATGCCGGCGCTTTCCAGCAGCGGCAGGCGCTCGATCGCCTTTTCCAGAACCGGCTGGAAATGATCGAAATCCTCAGGCAGTTCGTCGAAGCAGAAATCCTCCGGAATGCCGTCCATGCCCCAGGGCTTCGACACCGGCTCGAAGGCGCCGAGCAGGATTTTCCCGGCATCCTCCTTGTAATAGGCGCATTCGTCCGGAACCCGCAGCACCGGCAGATTGCCCGGCAGGTCGGGCACCCCCTCGGTCAGGATATAGAAATGTTCGCAGGCGTGAAGCGGCACATTGACCCCGGCCATCTGTCCCACCTCGCGCGCCCACATGCCGGCGCAGTTGATGATGATTTCCGCTTCGATGTCGCCCTTGTCGGTCCGCGCACCGGTGACCCGGCCGTCCTTGACGTGGATCGCCTCCACCTTGGTGTTCTCGAAGACCTTCACGCCCTTCTGCCGTGCGCCGCGGGCCAGCGCCATGGCGATATTGGCCGGGTCGCCCTGCCCGTCCAGCGGGATATGCAGACCACCGACGACACCGTCGATATTGAGATAGGGATGCATGTCCCGGCAATCCTGCGCTGTCACCACATGGACTTCGACGCCGTGGGTCTTGGCCATGGACGCATTGCGCTGGAACTCCTCCATGCGCGCCTCGGTGAGCGCGACCGCCAGGGACCCGTTGCGCTTGAATCCGGTGGCGATGCCGGTCTCCGCTTCAAGCCCGCCATAGAGCTCCTGGCTGTATTTCGCCAGCCGGGTCATGTTCATCGTCGCGCGAAGCTGGGCGATCAGCCCGGCCGCGTGCCATGTGGTTCCGCAGGTCAGTTGCCTGCGCTCCGCAAGCACCACATCAGACCAGCCCAGATGCGCCAGATGATAGGCAACCGAACAGCCGACCACACCGCCGCCGATCACCAGCACCCTTGCATGCTTCGGAAACTCAGCCATGACAACCTCCCAAGATGGACGCCCGAAGTTCCATGAAAATTTCGATGATATTTTCATGGAACTTTGGCTTCGTCCAGTCCTTATTTCGGCTCCGCCGATGATTCCAGTTTATGGAAATTCCTGGTACCAGGGCTTGTATTCGACACTGAAATTGGTCTCACATGGGGCCAGATGGGTCCGATTATGGGGCCAATTACGCATTCGGGACGTTCGAGCGCCATGCGCAATTCACTCTTCCACGTCGAACGCATGGAGATGACCACCCTCCAGTCACAGATCCGCGAGATGCTGGTTTCGGCCATGCTGTCGGGTCAGTTGCCGGTCGGTGCGCCGATCCCCTCGACCCGCGCCATGGCCAAACGGCTGAAAGTCTCCCGCAACACCGTCATGCTCGCCTATCAGGCACTCGCCTCGGACGGTTACCTGATCGCCCGCGAGCGCTCCGGGTTCTATGTCTCGCCGGATATTCACGACGGCACCATCGTTGAACTCGGGCCGACGCCGCCTGCCCCGGCACCGGAGCCCGAAACCGACTGGGAGGGACGCTTCCGGGTGCAGCCCAGTGGCCAGTCGAATATCGTCAAACCGTCCAACTGGCCCGATTACCCCTATCCGTTCATCTATGGCCAGGCGGATGCGGCGCTGTTTCCGATCGCCGCATGGCGCGATTGCATGCGCCAGTCCATGGGCCGCAAATGGCTCGATGCCTGGACCAACGACCATTTTACCGAAGACGACCGGATGCTGATCGAGCAGATCCGCCAGCGCATCCTGATGCGCCGCGGGATCATGGCCGGCCCGGATGAAGTCCTGGTGACGCTGGGCGCCCAGAACGCCCTCTACCTGCTCTCCAGCCTGCTGGTCAAACGCGACACCCATGTCGCGATCGAGGATCCGGGCTATCCCGATATCAGGAACATCTTCCAGCTCAGGACCGATCATATTCACCACATTCCGGTCGATGCCGAGGGCATTGTGGTGGACGAGCGGCTGGACGAGGCGGAACTGGTCTTCGTCACGCCGAGCCATCAATACCCCACAAATGCCACCATGAGCATGGCGCGCCGCAAGGCGCTGCTCGACTGGGCAACGGCCCGCAACGGCCTGATCATCGAGGACGATTACGAGTTCGAAACCAATTATGAAGGGGAACCGACACCGGCGCTAAAGTCCCTCGATCAGGGCCAGCGGGTGCTCTATGTCGGCAGCCTGTCGAAATCGCTGATGCCCGGTCTGCGCATGGGCTTCATGGTGGCGCCCGCCCCGCTCATTCGAGAGGCCAGGGCGCTGCGCCGCCTGATGCTGCGCCATCCGCCGGGCAACAACCAGGGTGTCGTCGCCCTGTTCCTGGCGCTTGGCCATCACGACACGCTCATCGGCCGGCTGCACCGCAGCTACCGCAACCGATGGAAGACCATGGGCAAGGCGCTGGAGCGACATTTTCCCGGCTGGGCCGAGGCGCCGGGTTTCGGCGGCACATCATACTGGGTCAAGGGCCCCGACTGGCTCGACTGCAATGTGCTGGCCAACACGGCGCTCGAGGAAGGCGTCATCATCGAACCGGGCGACATCCACTTTTCCGATCCCGAAAACCACCAGAACTATTTCCGGCTGGGCTTTTCCTCCATCGCAGAGGAACGGATCGATCCGGGCATCGAACGACTGGCCCGGATCGTCGCCTCGCTGAAGCCCGCCTGATTTGATGTCCGGCAGCCAAACCGCATTGGTCCTGCTGGATCAGCCTATTCGCCTGATCTGGCACTAAGACATGGTGCCAGATCCATCCTATCAAATCCGGGCCACCGAGCCGTGCGCAGCGGCGAAGCCGTGTCCACTCAAGCCATGTCCACTCAGGAAGGAACTGCCACCATGAAAATGACGACGGAAGAAGCATTCGTGAAAGTGCTGCAGATGCACGGGATCGAACACGCATTCGGTATCATCGGATCGGCGATGATGCCCATTTCCGACCTGTTTCCGAAGGCCGGCATCACCTTCTGGGACTGCGCCCACGAAACCAATGCCGGCATCATCTGCGACGGCTACACCCGCGCCACCGGCAAGGTCGCCATGGCCATCGCCCAGAACGGCCCGGGCATCACCAATTTCGTCACGCCGATCAAGACCGCCTACTGGAACCACACGCCGATGCTGCTGGTCACCCCGCAGGCGGCCAACAAGACCATCGGACAGGGTGGCTTCCAGGAAGTCGAACAGATGGCGCTGTTCAAGGACATGGTGTGTTACCAGGAGGAGGTTCGCGATCCCTCCCGCATGGCCGAAGTGCTCAACCGGGTCATCGAAAAGGCGATCCGCGGCTCCGCCCCGGCGCAAATCAACGTGCCGCGCGACTACTGGACACAGGTGATCGACATCGAGCTGCCGCAGATCGTCCGGCTTGAATCGCCTGCCGGCGGCGCCGAGGCAATCGAACGCGCCGCGGACCTGCTGTCGCAGGCCAAGTTTCCGGTCATCCTGTCGGGCGCGGGCGTTGTCATCGGAGGTGCCATAGACGCCTGCCGGCAACTGGCCGAAACGCTCGATGCGCCGGTGGCCAGCGGCTATCAGCACAATGACAGCTTCCCGGGAAGCCACCGGCTGGCCTGCGGCCCGCTCGGCTATAACGGATCGAAGGCAGCCATGGAACTGATCGCCCAGGCCGATGTGGTCCTGGCGCTCGGCACCCGGCTCAACCCGTTCTCGACGCTGCCCGGCTACGGCATCGACTACTGGCCCCGCGACGCCGAGATCATCCAGGTCGACATCAACTCGGACCGCATCGGCCTGACGAAAAAGGTGACGGTCGGCATTTGCGGCGACGCCAGACAGGTGGCAACGCAGATTCTGGAAAAACTCTCACCATCGGCCGGCGACACCGGGCGCGAGGAGCGCAAGGCTCTGATTCACCGGACGAAGTCGGCCTGGCTGCAGATCCTCAGCAGCATGGATCACGAGGACGACGATCCGGGCACCACCTGGAACGAAGACGCCCGCGCCGATCAGCCCAACCGCATGTCGCCGCGCATGGCCTGGCGCGCCATCCAGGCCGCCCTGCCCGCCGATGCGATCATCTCCAGCGATATCGGCAACAATTGCGCCATCGGCAACGCCTATCCGACCTTCGAAGCGGGTCGCAAATATCTGGCGCCCGGCCTGTTCGGTCCCTGCGGCTACGGCTTCCCCGCCATCCTCGGCGCCAAGATCGGCTGTCCGGACACGCCGGTGGTCGGTTTTGCCGGCGACGGCGCCTTCGGCATCTCGATGAACGAAATGACCTCCTGCGGCCGCAGCGAATGGCCGGCCATCACCATGGTGGTCTTCCGCAACTACCAGTGGGGCGCGGAAAAGCGCAACACCACCCTGTGGTTCGACAACAATTTCGTCGGCACCGAGCTCGACCCGCATCTCAGCTATGCCAAGGTCGCCGAAGGCTGCGGGCTAAAAGGCGTCACGGTCTCGACCATGGACGATCTGACGAGCGCGCTCGACGCCGCCTGCAAGGCCCAGGCCGACGGCGTCACGACCTTCATCGAGGTGATCCTCAACCAGGAACTCGGCGAACCCTTCCGCCGCGATGCCATGAAAAAGCCCGTCGAAGTGGCCGGCATCAACCCGGGTGACATGCGGCCTCAGGCAGGTGCGTAATCCGTGGAGGCTGATGGCCTGAAATCGAATGGCGCGAACATGTCCGTGAGCCGAAGCGCCGTCGGCAGATGGAAGACATCGCCGCCGGCCAAAGGCGGAATGCGAAGTATCGATACGAACGGCAACAGCCGAAGCCGATCTATTCGCCCGTGTCTGCCGGCAGACGAATATCGAAGCGTGCACGAACCGCGGCGTCAGTTTCGGCCGGAATAAGCGTCGGGCCGGCGCCCGCCAGGATACGGTTCTTTTCCGCGATTGCGGTTTCGACGATATCCGGCCTGCCTTTTTCAACCCACTCCTTCGGGCTGGTCCGGTCCCCGATGCGCGGATAGATATATTCGGTCTGCATCAGCGCCAGCGTCTGTTCATGTCCGAGATAGTGCCCGGGACCATTGGTGCACACATCGACGATCGAGGCGACCGACAGGGTCTCGTCGGTGACCTCGACACCCCTGACGCAGCGCAGGCACTGGCCGAGCATGTCATTGTCGATAATCAGGCTCTCAAGCGAGAAGCCAAGCAGCGAAGCGTGCATGCCAGCCGCCTCATAGACCATGTTGAGCCCCGACAGGCCGGCCATGACATTGGTGATGCCCTTCTCGTAACCGGCCTGGACATCGGGCATCTTGGAATCGGCGATTCCGGCCACCGCACCGCCGGGAAGGTCGTAGAAATGCGACATCTGCGCACAGGCTGCCGACAGCAGCGCCTGTTCGCCCGATCCGCCGGACATTGCGCCGGTCCGCAGGTCCGAGACGAACGGCCATGTCCCGAATATCGCCGGATGCCCTTTCGAAAGGGCATTGACATAGACAAGGCCGGCAAGAACCTCGGCGACGGCCTGAACGACGGCGCCGGCGATCGCCGCGGGCGCCGTGGCCCCGGCCTGTCCCGCCGACAAAAGCAGCACCGGCATGCCGCCGCGCACGCATTTTTCCAGCACCTGACAGGCATCTTCGGCAAATTTCAGCGGCGGCACGACAAAGCAATTGGAATTCGAGACGAACGGCCTTTGGCGAAAGGCGTCCTCGCCGCCGGCGACCATGTAGAGCAGTTCCAGGCAGGCATCGACATTCTCGCCCAGCGTGAAGCTGGTGCCGACATGTTTGGTGGTCCCCCTGATCGAGGCGTAGAGCGTGTTGATGTCGAGATCCATCGGATCGTCAATGTCGCGCGCCACCAGCGGCCGCTGGAAGAAATGCACATTGTCCAGGGTCTCAACGATGCGCGCGGCATCGTAGAGATCTTTCAGCACCGAATCGCGATATTCGCGCCGCTCCACATCGACCATGTGGACGGCGGCTCCGGCAGTTCCAAAATGGACCTTGTTGCCGGCCAGTTCCAGGTCGTGGACCGGGTCCCGGCCGTGCAGGCTGAAATTGCGGGCGGCATTCTTCACCGTCTCCAGAACCAGCGACCTCGGGAAGCGCAACCGGCCGTCATCGCCATAAACGGCACCGGCCCGCGTGCAGACATCGATACAGCTGTCGATCGCCTGCCCCATGCCGATATCTTCCAGAATGGTCAGCGCCGCTTCGTGAATGCGCTCCATATCGTTTTGCGTCAGGGCCCGGTAGCTGTCCGAAGACATGCCGGGCCTGACCGGGCTTTGCGACCGGGAGAGCGGTGCCGCCCGTTTGGCCCGCCGGGCTTCGCGACCACCCGACCGACGCCTCCCGGGTTCGACCCCGGGAATGTCTACCTCATCCACAAGCCTCGACATCAGCCTACTCCCCGCAGCCGAATCCGCTCGAAACGGGACGCTATCACGCTCCATCTTGCGGCGGATAGAACCAGATTTCCGATGATATGGCGCGCCGCCATGGAGCCAGTTTCATGAAAAATCAGGAGAGAATTTCATGAAACGCTTGAAATATTTGGGTTTTTGGCGGCGAACTGATCTGGCACTACCGAGCTTCCGTGCTTGGCACTACCGATGGACAGAACAATAATTGCCTAATGGCGGCGGGAGTGAAACGCCATTGCTGACCAACCGATGCAACCCTGCCGTGCTTGTCGCCAGGGCCGATGGCGTATTGCCCGCAAAACCCGTTTCAACAAGAGAGCCGGAGCACCGGCCCAGCTTGTGGTCCAAGTCCATATAAGGGGAACAATCCATGTCCTTGAAATCGAAACTGACTGCTCTTGCCGCCGGTGTGGTGATGTCCGCGCTCGGCGGTCTGTCGTCCGCCCTGGCGCTGGACGAGATTACCGTTGCCTATTTCCTCGAATGGCCGACCGCCAACCAGGTCGCGCAGATGGAACAGACCTATGACAAGGAACTCGGTGTCAAGGTCAACTGGCGCGCCTTCGGCAATGGCAACGAAATGACCCAGGCCATGGTGTCCGGCGACGTGCAGATCGCCTACAGCCAGGGCTTTGTGCCGTTTGTCGTGGGCGTCAGCACCGGCGCTCCGCTGCGCCTGGTCGGCATTGCCGTCACCTATGCCGAGAACGATCTGTGCATCGTCCACAAGGATGCCGGCATCACCAAGGCCAATGCCAAGGACCTCGAAGGCAAGAAGGTCGCAACGCCGATCGGCAATGTCAGCCACTACAAGCTGCTCAGAACGCTTGATCATCTCGGTGTCGACGTCAACAATGTCAACCTCGTCCAGATGAACCCGCCGGACGGCGCCGTGGCGCTGGCGCGCGGTGACGTTGCCATGGCCTGCGGCTTCGGCGGCGCGCTGAACCGTATGCGCGAATTCGGCGAGCCCCTGATGACCGGCGCCGAACAGGAAGCCATCGGCATCAACACATTCGACATCGTCACGGTGACCGACAGCTTTGCCAAGGAGCATCCGGATCTGGTCGAGAAATTCATGGCGGTGACCGAGGCGTCGAACGAAGCCTATCGGAACAATCCCGATGCCGCCTACCCGATCATCGCCCGGGCTGCCGGTATGGATGAAAAGGCCACCAAGGACTATATGGCCAATTTCGGCTTCCCGAGCGCTGCAGACCAGAAGGGCAAGAACTGGCTCGGCGGCGGCGTGCAGCAGATGACCAAGGGCGTTGCCGACGTCATGGTTGCCGCCGGCGGCATGGACGAGGCGCTGGATGACTATTCCGGCTTCATCGATCCCAATTACCTGAAATAACGGGTTCGAACGACGGCACAGGCGGCTTCGGCCGCCTGTCGCTTATCATCCGTTCTTTTCTGGAGATTGCCCCGTGACCGGTATCGTCATCGATGGCGTGTCCATGGTCTTCACGCTCCCCAGCGGCGGAGAAGTGCATGCGCTCAACAATGTAAATCTCGACATCAAGGAAGGGGAAATCGTCTCCGTCCTCGGCCCATCCGGTTGTGGCAAGACAACGCTGCTGAACATCATCGCCGGTTTTCTCGCCCCGACCGCCGGAGAAGTCCGTCTCAACCATCACACCGTCAAAGGCCCGGGCTCCGAACGCGGCATGGTGTTTCAGCAGGGCGCGCTGTTCGAATGGCTGACGGTCGAGCAGAATGTCGCCTTCGGACCCAATATGGCCGGCAAGCCGAAAGCCGAAACCCGCGAAAAGGTCCAGCATCTTCTGAACACCGTTGGTCTTTCGGATTTCGGCGAAAAGCCCGTCTATCAGCTCTCGGGCGGCATGCAGCAGCGTGTCGCGCTGGCGCGTTGCCTTGCCAATGATCCGGACGTCATCTTGATGGACGAACCGCTCGGCGCCCTCGACGCGCTGACACGCGAGAAAATGCAGGGCCTCGTCCTGCAGCTCTGGAAGGAAACCGGAAAGACGATCATCCTCATCACCCATTCGGTCGAGGAGGCTCTGTTTCTCGGCGAGAAACTGATCGTCATGGCGCCCCGGCCCGGCCGCATCGAAAAAATCTATGAACTGCCCTTCGCGGATCTCGGCATCAGCAAAAGCCCTCGCGATATCAAGGCCGGCGCCGATTTTGTCGAAAAACGCGAAGAGATCCTTTCCATGATCTGGGAAATGGAAGAGGAAATCATGGGCCAGGCCACGGGATAGGGACATGGCAAACGAAAGACAACCGTCCGAGGTCGCCGTCTGGCTGGGCCTCGCCGACAACACCTTCACCCGCCAGAAAACCGTCAAATTCGGTGATGCCAGCGCCGTCAATTCGGGGCGTTTCTACAGCATTCTGATCGTCTGCGGACTGATCGCGCTCTGGGTCCTGTCCTCCCGCCTCGGCCTGGTGCAGGAATTCTACTGGCCGACCGTCGGCAAGACCTTCGAGCGGATCGGTCTGCTGGTGACGGAGGGCTTCCGCAACGTGTCCCTCTGGGAACACATCGGCATCAGCGTCTATCGGGTGATTTCCGGTGTGGTTTACGGCGCGATTGTCGGCATTCCCTTAGGCTTTGCCATGGGATTGTCATCGACCGCCCGCGGCCTTTTCGACCCGATCGTCGAGTTCATGCGGCCAATCCCGCCGCTGGCGCTCATTCCGCTGATCATTCTCTGGTTCGGCATCGACGAGACCGCGAAGATCTTCCTGCTGTTCCTGGCGTCGCTGTTCATCATGACCATCGCCGCGCGGTCGGGCGTCTCAAGTGTCCGTATTTCGAAGGTCCATGCGGCCTATTCGCTTGGCGCCTCGAAAATACAGATCCTGCGCCACGTGATCCTGCCCAATGCCCTGCCGGAGATCTTCACCGGCCTTCGCACCTCCATGGGCGTGTGCTGGGGCACGGTCGTCGCCGCCGAACTGGTCGCCGCCGACAAGGGCATCGGGTCGATGATCATGATCGCCAAGAACTTCCTGCAGACCGACACCGTGGTGATCGGCATCATCATTATCGGCATCATCGGCTATGCCATCGAAATCCTCATGCGCCTGCTCGAGCGCTGGCTGATCCCCTGGAAGGGAAAAGGATAGAGCCCCCGCAAGGCCAAAAAAGGAAGCCGCGGCTCCAAACCGCGGCTTCTTTTTGCGCAGCCGTCAGGCTCTCAGGCGTTCATTGCGCGGATCGAAGATAACCTCGGGCACCACGGTGGCCTTGCGCATCCGGCCGAAGACATCGACCAGGAGTTCCTGGCCTTCCGCTGTCAATTGGCGGTCAATGTAACCGAAGACGATCGACTTGCCCGTCCGGTGCCCGAATCCGCCCGATGTTACCAGCCCGACAACAACGTCGCCGTCCAGGATGGGACTGCCATAGGGCGCTTCTGTCCCATCATCGGGCTCCAGTTCCATGACCGTGAAGCGCTGTTTCGGACCTTCCTGTGCCTGCTGTGTCAACGCCTCGCGACCGATAAAGTCCGGTTTGTTGAGGCGAACGAAGCGATCCATGCCGGATGTCAGCGGCGTGTATTCCGATGACAGATCCTGCTTCCAGGCGCGATAGCCCTTCTCTAACCGCATCGACTCCATCGCATACATGCCGAACTGCCCGAGCCCGTGCGTCTCGCCCGCCGCGATCAGCAAATCATAGACGGCTCCCATGGTCTCCACCGGCAGATGCAGCTCATAGCCGAGTTCGCCGACAAAATTGACGCGTAATACTCTGCCCCGTGCCATCCCGATGGTCACCGGCCTGGCACACAGCCATGGCAGGGCCTCATTCGAGACATCCTCATCGGCGACGGCCGCCAGAATGTCGCGCGACCGCGGTCCGGCCAGCACCAGCGTCCCATAGCGGGCGGTAATATCGTCCAGCGCCACCGATCCGTCCGACGGCAGATGTTGGCGCAACCAGTCACGGTCATGCCAATAGCCGGCCGCCGGCCCGATCAGCCAGAAATGATTGTCGGAGAACCGCGTCACAGTGAGTTCGGTCACCACCCGCCCGCTGGGCGCGCAGAAATAGGCAAGCGCCACCCGGCCGGTTCGCGGCAGCGCACCGGCGATCATCCATTCCAGCCAGTCCGCCGCACCTTCGCCCGACAGTTCGAACCGCGTGAATCCAGTCAGATCGAGCAGACCGGCCTGTTCGGTGACCGTCTTGACCTCCGCCGCGATCGCGTCATCGAAATGCGGCCGTCCATGGGTCAGGTCCGGTTCCGGCCTGTCGCCCTCGCGGGCAAACCACAGCGGCCGTTCCCAGCCGCCGAAATCCCCGAACTGCGCGCCCCGCGCCTGCAGGCGGTCGTAAAGCGGCGAGGTTTTCGCAGGCCGGCCGGCCGGCCAGGGCCGATGCGGCAGGTGCATCGCATATTCGTTCTGATAGACCTCGATGGCCTTGACGGTCGCGTAGGTCTTGGTCGCATAGTCGGTGAAACGACGCGGGTCGAGCATCCACAGATCGAGTTCCGTTTCGCCTTCGGTAATATATTCGGCAATCACCTTGCCGGCGCCGCCGGCCTGGCAGATTCCAAAGGTGAAAACGCAAGCCTCGAAGAAATTTGTCAGGCCGGGCGCCGGGCCGACCAGCGGCAACCCGTCGGGGGCATAGGGGATCGGCCCGTTAATGACCTTTTGCACGCCGCCGGTCGCCAGGATCGGAACCCGCTCGCAGGCGGCATTGATATACCATTCGAGCCGCTCCAGATCGTCCGGATAGAGTTGAAAGGCGAAATCCTCCGGTGTCCCCTCCTCCAGCCAGTGCGGCGTCGCCTGCCATTCATAGGGGCCGAGGATCAGGCCGTTGCCCTCCTGTCGAAGATAATAGCTGTCATCGGGATCGCGCAGCAGGGGAATCTCCTTGTCGAGCGCCGCCAGTTCATCGATCGCCTCGGTCACCAGATACTGGTGCGACATGGTCACCATGGGAATGTCGCGGCCGACCATGCGGCCAATCTCGTCGGCATAATAGCCGGCCGCGTTGACGATGATGTCGGCATGGATATCGCCCTTGTCGGTGGTCACATCCCAGGTGCCATCCGCCCGCTGGCTCAGCCCCGTGACCTTGGTAAAGCGAACGATTTTCGCGCCCTTGTCGCGCGCGCCCTTGGCAAAGGCCTGGGTCAGTTGCGCCGGGTCGATATCGCCGTCTTCGCTGTCCCACAGCCCGCCCTTGAGATCATGGATTTCCATCATCGGATAATAGGTGTCGCGCATGGCTTCGGCGGACATAACCTCCATATCCATGCCGGCAGCATTGGCCATCGACGCCACATGCTCGAATTCCTGCATGCGTTCCTTGGTATGGGCGAGCCGGACGGCGCCGGTCATATGGCGGTTGATGGGATAATCGACCGTTTCGCCCAGCGTGTTGTAGAGCCGCGAGCCATAGTTCTGCAGCTTCATGAGGTTGAGATTGCCGGTGAAGTTTGGCGTATTGCCCGCCGCATGCCAGGTCGAACCCGATGTCAGCTCGTTTTTCTCGATCAGGACCACATCGGTGATCCCGGCAAGTGCCAGGTGATAGAGACAACTGGTCCCGACGGCGCCGCCGCCGATAATGACGATATGCGCGTGTGACGCGAGTTCAGCCATGAGAACCTCCCGAAACGACTAGTAAATTGGTGGTGACACGACCCAGATCGCCACAGCCGGTTCGTCAGAGTTGTTTTCCCAGGAAAACAGCTCTTCCTTGAACCGGAAACTGTCGCCGGCGCTCACCGTGAAGCGTCTGTCGCCAATGGTGATATCCAGGGTTCCGGTGACCATATAGGCGGTTTCCTCCGTCAGCCTCCGGGTCGGCGCCTTCAGCCTGGCACCGGGCGCAAACACCGAGCGGATAACCTCGTAGGACCCGCTGAGATCCGGCGACAACAGCTCTTCGACCAGACCATCCCCGGTATTGCCGCTGCGCCGGCGCAATCCGGATCGCGTGATCAAGCCGCGTTCATCCTCGGAAACGTCCGACAACAGAAGAAACCAGCTCAAAGGCACCTCGAAAAGCTGGGCAACCTGCCGCAGTTCCTCTGTCGACAGGACCGAAATGCCGCGTTCCACCTGGCTGAGATAGCCGATGGAACATCCCAGCCGTGTTGCAACATCGGTGAGCGTCAGCCCCTTCGACTGGCGGATAGCCCGCAGGTCGCGGCCGATATCGGCCGACACGTCCGTACCGTCGATCTTCGCGGCCGTTGCGTCTTTGTCTGAGATCATCACATCCATCATTGGCACACCCGGGATCGGCCTCGATCACCGCATCGCCGCAATTTACGTGAAAGTGTCCGATATGCGAGATGAAAAATCAACCGATTTTTTCACGAGCGGTCGGAAAACACCGATTCCGGCTCGTCCGCACGATGAATTGAATCATCATCCGAAAAAGCCGCCCCATAGCCTTGCAAAGATTCAACAATTCGCCCGCGCGAAATGCCGTGCTGCGGCGTATCCCGGACCGCGCCGATGGCGATCAAGACAACCTTGCGAAATCAGAACGCGGTGAATGTCATGGTGGTCAGAGACCGCGCGATGCCGGATATGTTCAGCACATTGTCGTGGATATATTTGCCGATATCCTCACCCTTCGGCACATAGATCTTCATCAGCAGATCGAACTCGCCGGATGTGGAGTAAAGTTCCGAGATGATTTCGCGCTCATAAAGCTTGTCGGCGACCTCATAGGTCTTGCCCGGCATGCATTGAAGCTGAACGAAAACGCAATTCATGTTGGTTCCTCAACCTGATGGGCATGGCCCGCCCGCGCGGCGTTGGCTGCCCTTTGAAACCTTCTTACACCGTTCCCGACGGCAGGCAAACCGGTGATTGTTCACCGCAGCCACTTGCAAGTCGGCATGGTTTCAGGACACTCTGCAGTCCCGCAAAACCTTGGAAGCCGGACAATGTTGCTGCAACAGATCACCGATTGGGACGATGCCTACGCCAACGGCGTCAACATCCCCGCAGGAGACGAATATCCCGGCAAATGGACCGCTCTGGCCGAGCGGTTTCGCGCCGAAGCGAACGCTGAACTCGACATAGCCTACGGCCCGGCGGAAAGAAACCGGGTCGATCTGTTCCATCCGGAAACCGCGTCCCGCGGTCTGGTCGTCTTCGTCCATGGCGGCTACTGGAGGACCTTCGACAAGTCCTACTGGTCGCATCTGGCGGCCGGTCCCCTGGCCCATGGCTTCACCGTCGCCATGCCGTCCTACTCGCTCTGTCCGGCCGTCCGCATCGGCGAAATCGTCGAGGAGGTCGGCGCGGCGATTACCACGGTTGCAGGGCGCTTTGAGGGAACGATCCGCCTCACCGGCCATTCGGCCGGCGGACACCTCGTCACACGCATGCTCTGCCGCAACACGCCGCTTGACGCCGCAGTGCTGGACCGGATCGGCCGAACCGTGTCGATCAGCGGCGTGCATGATCTGCGTCCGCTGATCAAGACCGCGATGAACGAAACCCTGCGCATCGACCGGATGGAAGCCCTGAAGGAAAGCCCGGCGCTGCTTGAACCCGTGGGCGATACCCGCCTTGTTTGCTGGGTCGGTGCCGGCGAACGGGCCGAGTTCATTCGTCAGAATGCACTGCTGGCCAGCATGTGGAAAGGTCTGGGTGCGGCGACCGCCAGTATCGAGGAGCCGGACCGCCACCATTTCAACGTGATCGAAAGCCTCGCCGAGCCCGACCACCCGCTAACCGCCACCCTGTGCGCGTGACGATTGTAGTTTGACACCTGGTTCTGGTATTTCCGGCATCAGGCGGGAAACGTCGGCAAAACAAGGGGATGGCGGCAGCCAGGCGCAAGACGCCGGGCGATGTTTGTCAGCGGGTTTTAGCAAAACCGCAGAATCGAGCGGTATACGAAGGGTGCGCGGCGAGGCTTCGAAAGGCCTTCGAAAACGCACCGGCACACGGAGACAGGCAGGCCATTGATACGCCACGGTAAATGGATTTGAAGACCTGCATGCAAAAGGCCGCGCCGCGGTGCGATCAGGACCGGCAAAAAGCAAAATCAAGTTGTGCGCCGTGCACAAGTTAGCGAAAACTGCACGCAAGGGGGTTAAAAGACACGTTCAATCAATGTGATAGCAATTCCGAGGCCGGCAGTGGGCAGCAAATTTAAGTTGTGCAACAGGATTCGGGCGGTATGGCAGGATCAAGGCGCCGTCATTGGATCATCGCGGTGACCGCTTCGAGCCCCATTTGGACGTCCGACGCAATGGACTGAACAGCAGCTGTTTTGCTCCAAAAACCTCCCAGAACCCGAGTGGTTTTGGCAGGGGTATTTGTAGCGATATGACGCCGGGTTTTCCGCAGGCCTACTCAGCGTGCCGAAAACGATCGTTTTTGGAAGGGTTGCCGAATTAGAAGCTTGAACGCATCTATCTTAACGGTCCTACGCCGCGCGCCTTCATAAGGAGACGCGCAGCGTTTTCTTCACTCGTCTCGGACGATCGCGGTGTACTCGCCGCGGAGCTGCAGCGTTACCGTGATGGCCTCGTCGTCACGGTTCCGCCAGAACCAGCCGTGGTCGCCTGCGAATGGCGTCTCAAAGCTGCCCTCGCCTTCGGTCTGGCCGCGACCACGTTCATAGATCACGTCCTGGCCTCCTGCATGAGCGTGGAGGTCGAAATTGATCCGGCCACCCTCGGCAACCCAAGCATAGGTCAGCGTTGCGCCTTCCTCCATGGTAGCTTTGATCTCCGTGAAGGCGCCCGGTTCAAGCGTGAAGACAATCTCGTCCTGCCAAGCCTCTTGGGCATGAGCGGTCGAGATGAATGACCCGAGCACTCGGTCGATGAAAGACGACTCCTCCTGCTCACCGTGGAGCAAGCGATCCGCTTCAGCTTCCGCTTCAAGCTCCTGCTTGATTTCGCCCATCTCGGTGAGCCCGAGAACGGTGCCGATCCCAGTCGGATCAACACCATATTCGGCGGGCAGGTAGGCGCAGATCCCAATGAAAGCAGCGCCAATCACGGCGATGATCGACATGCGCCCAAGCTGCTTGTTGGTCGGCAGGTCTTCAAGTTTGGGTTGTGGTGCGTTGTACACTGTTTTCTCCAATCAGGCGGTGCTGGCGATGTACCCGGCGACCTGTTGATAGGTCAGTAGCACACCGAGGAAGACCATGACGATGTTGGCGACTTTGGCCTGGCGCAAGAAGTTGGGGCTTTTGCGCCAATAGCCCATCACAATCAGGATCACGAAAAGGGCCATAAGCTGCCCGATTTCCACGCCGACATTGAAGGCGAGTAGGTTGGCCAAAAGTCCGTCTTCAGATATCCGGTACTCAAGAATTTTAGAGGCCAAGCCGGTTCCGTGGAAGAGGCCGAAGATCAGAGTTGCGGCCTTAGTGTTGGGTTGGAAGCCGAACCAAGTCTGGAAGGCTCCAAGATTGTCGAGCGCCTTGTAGACGACCGACAAGCCGATGATGGCATCAATGATGTAGGAATTGATGCCCCAGCCATACCAGACGCCGAGTAGCATGGTGACCGAGTGGCCGACCGCGAAAAGCGTGACGTAAATCGCCACGTCTTTCATGTGGTAGAGAAAGAAGACCACGCCCAAGAGAAAAAGGATGTGATCGTATCCCGTGATCATGTGCTTGGCGCCCAGATATATGAACGGGATGATGTGCACGCCCCAGATTTCTTGGATGTAACCCGCGTCGCCGGGGGTCACGTCGTGCGCAAGGGCTGAGCTCACCGATAAAGCGAGCAACGATAGGATGAAGAATGCGGCGCGCATCGGTGTGCGTCCGCATCCTCGCAAGAAGGATCTCATTGGAAACTCCGCAAATGTGATTGAGACGGTAAGCGCGCCGAATGCGCGCGAGCTCAATCAGGCGCGCGGAGGTCGATCTATCCCAAAGCGTTGGGTTTCTCGCAGGTCCGTTGCGAACAGAGTCCAGGCGTCTTGAGTGGCGAAGGCCCCCTCTGGACTTGCTGCACGTACGAGGAAGACCTGCGAATGATCGTGATCGGCCACATCGTGGCTGTGGCCATGCATCGCCCAAAACAGGTCCTGAACGAACCCGTGCGAATGGCCATGGTCTGCAATCATCTCGATGTGATCGGAAACCGTCGCTGCGATCTTTGGCGTATGGTGTGATGGTGGCAGAAGAGACCACGCAAACAGCATGAGGCACAGCATCGCTGTGAACCCGCGCCTTTTCCGTGTATGAATCTGTCGCAACATGATTGTTCGTTCAATCTGCCAAATCAGTGTTCTTCGGTATCATATCAGATCGGAAGTTACAGTAGTTGGCAAACCTGACGAGCGCAAACTCAAGAGCTAAGCGGTCATTCCTTTGGCTGTAGCCGCTCCAAACCCTACCTTTTTGGAAGCTCCACAAACGGTCGTTTTTGGCACAAACCTCAAATGCGGACATTGAGTGCGACCTAAGCCCTGGTCGCTTTATCCGCACTGCTGCCATTAACTCGTCGATGACGGGCACCTGTAGGTGAACTCATACTACAGCTGAATCACCAAGTAGCCACTGGTGATAGGGCAGTTGGCGCGGCCGGTGTCGTTGCGGTATTTGCGCGCGGCGAAGCCTCTCAAAAATGTACCGGAATCTGCTGTCAAAAATATCAGAACAAGCTGGCACGCTACAACGATGCGGCGTCCACGACACCCGGGTGCTGTGTGATTACCCTGACGTTTCATCCTCATCGTCGAGAATGCGATAGGCCGCGCCGTCGAGATCCTCATACTGGCCGTTGCGGATCGACCACAGAAAGGCGACAAGGCCAAGGCCGCCGAGCAGCAGCGCCACCGGAATGAGATAGATCAGATTGCTCATGGGCCGCTTCCGACGGGAGCCGAACCGGCTTCCACAGCGGTCTGCTCGACGGTGCCGGGGGCTGCCGCGCCTTCAGGCTTCGGCCCCCTGAGACGCAGCGAATTGAGCACCACAACGATCGATGACGACGACATCGCCAGAGCCGCCACCAGCGGCGTTGCGTAGCCGAGGATCGCGGTCGGGATGGCGATCATGTTGTAGACAATCGCGAGGCCGAAATTCTGCCGGATCAGACGGCCGGCCTTGCGCGACACGTCAAGCGCCAGAACGACGGCGGCAAGGCTGTCGCGCAGGAACACGAAATCGGCTGCGTTGCGTCCGACATCGGCCGCCGTGGCCGGCGCCATGGAGACATGCGCCCGGACCAGCGCCGGCGCATCGTTCAGACCGTCGCCGACCATCAGCACCCGGTGTCCGGCTTCCGCCAGCCCGGCGACGTGGCGGCTTTTGCCGTCCGGCAGCACCCCGCCCCGGAAGGACGTGATGCCGACCATCCCGGCCAGTCGTTTTGCAATTTCCGTCTGGTCGCCCGAAATCATGTCAACGGAAAGCCCCTTGGCATGGAGCGCGGACACGGTGGCCGCAGCATCCGGGCGCAGCGCATCGTCAAAGACAAAGGCGGCCAGAAACCTGCCATCGGCGCTCAGCACGGTTTGCCCGAAAATCGGCTCATCCGCGCCGGTGCCCGGCTCGGCATTGACATCGAGCGCCCAGTTCGAGCGGCCGAGCCGATAGACAACCCCGTCCCGCTCGGCCTCCAGCCCGGCGCCCGGCACCTCCTCGACCCGGTCGAAAGACAGCGGCGTCTGGTTTCTGCCCGGTGCCGAGGCCGCCAGGGCGCGCGACAGCGGATGTCGTGAATGGGCGCCAATGGCCGCAGCAAGCGCCAGATGGGAGGGGGCGATATCCGCCCCGTTGGCAAGGCGCGGCTGGCCTGCCGTCAGCGTGCCGGTCTTGTCGAACGTCACCCAGTCGATTTCCGCCAGCCGTTCCATGGCGGTGCCGTCCTTGACCATGATGCCGTTCTCGAACAGCCGGCCGGCCGCCACGACCTGAACGACCGGCACGGCCAGCGCAAGGGCACAGGGACAGGTGATGATCAGCACCGCGATCGCGATATAGAGGGCCTTCTGCCAATCGCCGGATACCGCCAGCCAGCCGCAAAACGACGCCAGCGCCACAAGATGAACCACCGGGGCGTAGAGCTGCGCGGCCCGGTCGGCAAGGCGCCGATACCCGGCCTTGGCGCCCTCGGCCACCTCCATCAGCCGGATCATTTCAGCCAGGAAGGACCGGCTTGCCGGTGCCAGGGCCTCAACGGTCAGCGGTCCCGTCAGGTTGAGCGTGCCGGCCCGCAGCACGCCGCCGGGGCTGACCGGCTGCGCGACGCTCTCGCCATTGACCAGCGAACAATCGAGATCGCTGACCCCGCGGATCACCCGTGCGTCGACCGGCACCCGGTCTCCCGCCGCGATCAGCACCGTCATCCCGGTGGCGATATCCTCGATCGGCCGGAAGTCGCGACGCCCGTCATCGCCGATCACGGTTGCGCCGCGCGGCGCCAGCCGCGCCAGCCCCTTGACGGCTGAGCGCGCTCTTTCGCGCATGACATGGTCGAGGGTCCGGCCGATCAGCAGGAAGAACAGCAGCGTCACCGAAGCGTCGAAATAGGCGTGCTCGCCGGAATTGGCCGTCTCATAGAGGCTCATCAGAAATGCCAGAATGACCGCTAGGGAAATCGGCACATCCATATTGAGCCGCCCGTTGCGCAGGGCGGAGATGGCCGACCGGAAGAACACACGCCCGGAATAGGCCAGCGCCGGAATGGCGATGAGGGCGGAAATCCAGTGAAACAGATCGCGAGTCGCCGCCTCGGCGCCCGACCAGACCGAAACCGACAAAAGCATGATATTGGCGGCGGCGAACCCGGCCACGGCAAGCGAGCGTATCAGGGTCTTCAGCGTTTCGTCTTCATCCTCGCTGCCAAGGTCGAACAGATGCGGATGGTAGCCGAGAGCGCTCAGCGCCGCCACGATCTCCGCCGGATCACTCTTCGACTGCGACCAGACGACGCTCACCCGTTTGGTCGAGAGGTTCACTCGCGCCCGCTCCACCATCGGCAGGCGGCTTAGCCCGTCCTCGATCGTCTTGATGCAGCCGCCGCAATGAACATCCGGGACACTCAGCTCGATCTGGTGCCGGTCATCGTCAAGCGCTGTGCCGGACAGGCGCAACTCCTCGCTCGATGGCACCGCCCGAAGCACCCGGTCCAGCTCCAGGCTGGCCTCGCCCGGCGGACAGCAACTCATCGGCCGGCCCCGCCCGCCGTCAGTTCCAGCCGCTGCACCTCGCGGTAGACCAGTTCGCCATCCTTGTGCGCAGTGATCCGGGCAATCCACTCCCCCTCATCGACCGCCAGCGCCGCGGAATAGGCACCTCCACCAACGTCCGTCAGCGCCACGGTCTGATCGCCATCCACGCCGACCGGCCGGTTGATGGAAACCGTGATCGTGTCCGCGGCGATCGGCCGTCCCTCTTCATCCGCCAGGCGGTAGGTCACCGTCCTGCCGTCAATCATCAGTTCGGAAAGCCACCCGCGCTGCTGCATTTCGCGATCCAGCGCCACGTCTTCATCGAATTTCTGGCTGGCGACATAGGTGTTTTTCACCAGCAGGCCGCTCCAGCTCGAAGTGGCGAAATAGGCCATCGTCATATTGACTGAGATGATCGTGCCGAAGAACAACACCATTATCGTCAGCATGTGCCAGCCGGTGAAGGTCCGGAATTGAAGGAAACGTCGCGCTGCGCTCATCATCGGTCTCCTGGAACAATAAAGCTAGCATGATAGATATCCATCTCACCACTGCCCTTGTCTTCGGCGATCAGCTGGAACGGCGTTTTCCCGGCGACCATGTTGTCGCGCGGCTGGCGGATATGGACCTTGACCGTTCTGAGACGATCCGGATCGACAGGGATGGCAAAGGATCGGCCGGCCGGCTGGTCGATCCCGGTGATGGTCATGGTGGCGCCGGGAAGTCCTTCGATGGACAGGAAGATCACGCGCGGCTCCGGAATCATGTTCAGCAGCTTGACGGTGTAGCCGTTGCGGATCGACCCGTCGGACAGAACGACATATTGCGGATTGCGGTCATGCAGCACATTGACCTCGAGCCGGTCGCGCGAGCCCAGTGCCACCAGCAGGCCGATGCCGACCAATGCCCACACGCCGAAATACAGCAGCGTGCGCACCCGGAAAATGACCCGCCAGTCGAAATGCTTGATCTTGTCGATGAATGATCCGTCGGCATTGCGCACGAGGTCCGGGTTCACCGGCGTGGTCCCGCCGGCGGTCGCCAGGTTCATGTTTTCCGAATATTCGCTGAGGGTCGCATAGGAGATCAGCCCCCTTGGGCGCCCCAGCCGGTCCATGACGTCGTCGCATGCGTCGATGCACAGGGCGCAGGTGATGCATTCGAGCTGCTGGCCGTCCCGAATGTCGATGCCCATCGGGCAGACCACGACACAGGCATTGCAATCGACGCAGTCGCCGACCACCTTGCCTTCGGCTTTCGCCTTTTTCATGTGGCGGGAGCGCGGTTCGCCGCGCCAGTCATTATAGGTCACCGCTAGCGAGTTCTCGTCCAGCATGGCCGCCTGGATTCGCGGCCAGGGACACATATAGGTGCAGACCTGCTCGCGCATCAGCCCGCCGAACGTATAGGTCGTCGCCGTCAGCACCGCGACGGTGATATAGGCGACCGGCGCCGCCTGCCCCGTTGCGAAATCGACGATCAGGGTCGGTGCATCGGCAAAATAGAATATCCAGGCGCCGCCGGTCGCCACGGCGATCACCACCCATATGGCGTGTTTGCTGACCCGCTTGACGATTTTGTCGACCGTCCAGGAACCCTTGTCGAGCTTCATGCGCTGGTTGCGCTCGCCCTCGATGGCCCGCTCGACGACAAGGAACAGATCGACCCAGACGGTCTGCGGACAGGTGTAGCCGCACCAGGCGCGGCCGACCGCCGACGTCACCAGGAACAGGCCGAAACCGGCCATCACCAGCAGGCCGGCGACATAGATGAATTCCTGCGGCCAGATCTCGATGAAGAAGAAATAGAAGCGCCGGTTGGCCAGATCGACCAGGATCGCCTGGTCAGGCGCATAGGGTCCGCGATCCCAGCGCAGCCACGGCGTCAGGTAGTAGATCGCCAGCGTCACCATCATGATCGCCCATTTGAAGGTGCGGAACCGCCCCTTGGCGCGCTTGGGGAAGATCTTCTTGCGGGCTTCATAAAGTGGCTTGCGCGCCCACGAGGCGTTCACCGCCTCGGCGTCAAACCGCTCGACATCCGCCGTTTCTGATCTGCTCTCCGTCATATCGACACTTCCGAAGCTGACCCGGCCCGCTGCGCGCGGGGCTGTTCAAGGTCATGATCAAACCGCCAGGCATCGCAAGCCGATGTCAGCTCAGTTCGCAGACATCGTCG
Organism: Rhizobiaceae bacterium; assembly: GCA_028279875.1. GTDB lineage: Bacteria > Pseudomonadota > Alphaproteobacteria > Rhizobiales > Rhizobiaceae > Hoeflea_A. Next base: position 81,180 of record JANQMU010000034.1, on the reverse strand, counting down.
GCGACGCCCCGTTCAAGCTCAAAATATCACACTTTCCGAACCGGCCGCGATGAGGCAAAACGGCCCATCGGGAAGGGCCGGTTTGAAAGGTTGTGGTGAACCGGCTACTGCCCGCCGCCCAGGGAATGCACGAAGACGGCCAACTGCTTGACAACCGGGTCTCCCAGCCGTTCGATCCATCCCGGCATTACGCCGTGTTTCGGATTGGCAATCTGCCGGGCGATCGCATCCTCGCTGTCCCCGTAGAACCAGATGGCGTCGGCGAGATTCGGCGCACCGAATTCGATATCGCCACGCGCGTCTTCGCCGTGACACACGGCGCAGTTCTCGGCATAGAGCTCGGCGCCGGGCGCCACCAGGGCCGGATCGGACGGCGTTCCGGTCAGGCCGTATACATAGGCCGCAACCTGCCGTATCTCGCCGGGCTCCAGCAGATCCGCAAAGGCCGGCATGTCGGAAAAGCGCGAATCATCATCGGCCTCGAAGCGTACGCCATGGGCGATGGTGTGATGGATCGCCTCGATATCGCCGCCCCACAGCCAGTCGTCATCATTGAGATTGGGATAGCCGGGGGCGCCCTGCGCACCGGAGCCGTGGCATTGCACACAGTTCACCTTGTACGCCGCGGCCCCGCCCGCCAGCGCAAACTGCAGCAGTTCAGGATCGGAGGCGATCTCGCCGACCGGCATCTGGGCGATCCGGTCGACATATTGCGCCTGCGCCGCTTCCGCCTCCGCCATCGCGTCGGCAACCTGTGCCCGGCTCGAATAGCCGAGCACGCCGGTGGTTGCCGTGGTGATCAGCGGCCATGCCGGATAGGCAATCATGTAGCCGATCGCCCAGACGATCGTCGCATAGAAGGTGATCACCCACCACCGCGGCATCGGATTGTTGAGTTCGCGGATGCCGTCCCATTCGTGCCCTGTCGTTTCGACACCGCTGATCTCATCGATATGCTTGTCATCTGACATGGTCTAATCATCCTCTTTCAGCGGGATCTTGGCGATTTTGTCGGCTTCCTTCTTGCTTCCGGGGCGGAAGGTGTAGGCGACGACGACGACAAAGACGATCACCAGGAACAACAGACCCCAGCTGTCGGCGAAGGTTCGAAGTGTTTGATAATCCATGATCGGTCTCCTACCGGTATCCGGATGTCGGATCGTAGGTCGAGAAATCCACCAGCGTGCCGAGCATCTGAAGATAGGCGACCAGCGCGTCCATCTCCGTCAGCGTTGTCGGATCGCCATCGAAATCGGCGATGACCGCCTTCGGATAGCGCTCCTCGACACCCGACGTGTCGGCATCGGGATTGGCCTGGGCCAGCATGTCGGCCCGGGCGTTTTCGATCATCGCCTCGTCATAGGGCACACCGACCGCGGCATTGGCCTTCAGATGCGCCGCGATATTGTCCACGGCAAGGGGCGCGTCCAGCAGGAAGGAATAGCTCGGCATCACCGACTCAGGCACCACCGATCGCGGTTCGATCAGGTGCTGCACATGCCATTCGTTCGAATAGCGCGCCCCGACCCGTGCCAGATCCGGCCCGGTCCGCTTCGACCCCCATTGGAACGGATGATCATACATCGACTCGGCCGCCAGCGAATACGGACCGTAACGCTCAACCTCGTCGCGGAACGGCCGGATCATCTGGCTGTGGCAAACATAGCAGCCCTCGCGGACATAGATGTCGCGTCCGGCGAGCTCCAGCGGCGAATAGGGCCGCATCCCCTCCACCTTCTCGATGGTGTTTTCCAGATAGAAGAGCGGTGCGATCTCCACGATCCCGCCGACGCTGACGACCACCAGGGACGTCACCATCAACAGCGTCGCATTCCTCTCGAGGGTTTTGTGCTTGTCGAGAAAAGCCATGGTGATCTCCCCTATTCTGCCGGTTGGGCCGCGGCAACGCTGCCGGGAATGGGCGCTTCGTCACGCACGCGTCCGCGAATGGTCATGATGATATTGTAGACCATCACGAGACTGCCGAGCAGGAAGAGCAGGCCGCCCAGCATGCGCAGAACATAATAGGGCTTCATGGCCGCCACGGTTTCGGCGAACGAGTAGACCAGGAACCCTTGCGCATCATATTCGCGCCACATCAGGCCCTGCTGGATGCCGGCCACCCACATGACCGCCGCATAGACAACGATACCGAGCGTCGACAGCCAGAAATGCCAGTTGACGAGGCGCAGCGAATACAGCCGCTCGCGGTGCCAGAGCTTCGGAACGAGATAATAGATCGCGCCGAAGGAGATCATGCCGACCCAGCCCAGGGCACCCGAATGGACGTGTCCGATGGTCCAGTCCGTATAGTGGCTGAGCGAATTGACGGCCTTGATCGACATCACCGGCCCCTCGAAGGTCGACATGCCGTAAAAGGCGACGGACATCACCATCATGCGGATGATCGGATCGGTGCGGATTTTGTCCCACGCGCCCGACAGGGTCATGAGACCGTTGATCATGCCGCCCCAGCTTGGCATCCACAGCATCACGGAAAACACCATGCCGAGCGTCTGCGCCCAGTCCGGCAGCGCCGTATAGTGCAGGTGGTGCGGTCCGGCCCAGATATAAAGGAAGATCAGCGACCAGAAATGGACGATGGACAGCCGGTAGGAATAGACCGGCCGGTTGGCCTGTTTCGGGATGAAGTAATACATCATCCCCAGGAAGCCGGCCGTCAGGAAGAAACCGACGGCGTTGTGGCCGTACCACCACTGGGTCAGCGCATCCTGCACGCCGGCAAAGGCCGAATAGCTCTTGGCGCCGAGGAACGAGACCGGCACCGCCAGATTGTTGACGATGTGCAGCATGGCGATGGTGATGATGAAGGCGAGGTAGAACCAGTTGGCCACATAGATATGCGGCTCCTTGCGCTTCATGATCGTGCCCATGAAGACGACCAGATAGACGACCCAGACGACCGTCAGCCACAGGTCCACATACCATTCGGGTTCGGCATATTCACGCCCCTGGGTAATCCCCAGCAGATAGCCGGTGGCGGCCAGCACGATGAACAGCTGATAACCCCAGAAGACGAACCAGGCGAGATTGCCGCCGAACAGCCGCGCGCGCGTCGTGCGCTGGACCACATAGAACGATGTCGCGATCAGCGCATTGCCGCCGAAGGCGAAGATCACTGCCGAGGTGTGCAGCGGCCGGAGCCGTCCGAAATTGAGCCATGGCTCGATATTGAGGTCGGGAAAGGCCAGTTGCGCGGCGACGACCACGCCGACCAGGAACCCGGCAATTCCCCAGAACAATGTGGCGACTGTGCCATATCGGACGACTTCGTCGAAATAGATCGATTTCTCGCCGTCAGCGGGAGCAGAAGCTGAGGCCTGGAAGGACATTCTGCGCAGCATCACGACGACACAGCACAGAAGGACGAAGAACAGCACCCACATATGGGCTTCAAACAGATTGTCCTTGGCGAAGGCGGCACCCAGGAGCGCAACGAAAGCGCCGATGCCCACGGCAACGGTTTCCAATGTAGACTTCATCTATACCCCCAATCGGCAGCAATATCCCCAGACGCAATTTTATCGTCGTTGGTCGCCGGCATCATTAAGCGGCGATTCCCGCAAACACATTGATCTCGATCAAGGTGCCGGAGTCGGTGGTCAACCAGATTACCGAAGATGATCAAGAACCGAATTGCACAGCCATCGGGTTCCAAAATCGCGGCGCATCCCCGGCAGACCGGATGCCCCCTGTCGGGGGTGGAATGATGCAACCGGAAGATAACCTTGAAATCATCTGCCGTGCGTCCGCTTTTTTCAGAACCACGCAACCCCAGCCGGTGGAAGGCTTCGCGCGAGCCCGCGAGGCTCTGCTGGCACTGTGTGAGCTTCTCGAACAGATCGCCGATTCCATCCCGGGCGATATCGACCGCCCGATCTGTTCCTCGCTGACCCGGGAACTGACACCGTTTATCTGCAGCATTCACCGCTTTGAAGAGGAAACGCTCTATCCGCTGGCCCAGCGGCAAAACGGCACGGCCGGACAGTCGGACGAGACCATCGAGCGGCTTAAACACGAACATCTCGAAGACCGGTGTTTCGCGGAGGAACTGACTGAAGCCCTGCGCGAACTGGGCGAACGCAAGGTCCCGCAAAACCCCGATGCGCTTGGATATATGCTTCGCGGCTTCTTCGAAGCGATGCGCCGTCACGTCGCGTTCGAGAGCGAGCATCTGCGACCCTATGTCCATTAGTCGAGCGTGGCGCTACAGGCTGGCCCGGCTTGCCAGCCGCTGCAGATCGGGCACAGTAACATGGCGGTTGTTTTCCACTTCGATGACGCCCGCCTTGCGCAGCTTTGTGATCTGCCGGCTGACCGTTTCGATCGTCAACCCGAGAAAATCCGCGATATCGGCACGCGTCAGCGGCAAATCGAACGTTGCGCGCTGGGTTTCTTCAACCGTCGGATCGACATGTGTGGCGATCAGGTAAAGGAAGCTGGCGACCTTTTCAGAAGCCGTCTTGCGGCCGAGCGTGACCATCCATCCGCGTGCCTCGTCCAGTTCCTCCAGCGTCTGCTGCAGCAAGCGGTGTTCAAGCTCCGGCGAGTCCTTGATCATTTTCTCGATGACCGTTGTCGGAAAGGTACACAGCTGAACGGTAGTGGCCGCTTCCGCGTTGATCTCGCTCGACGTCCGGAAAGGCCGCCCCAGAAAATCGGGGGCGAACTGCAGCCCGACGATTTGCTGGCGTCCATCGGAGAGGATCTTGGTCAGTTTCACGACCCCCGACAGGATGTTGGAGTAATGCGACACGGTCTCGGCATCGGCAACCAGCTCCGTTCCGGCATCGACTTCCTTGCGGCTCGAGTAGCTGTTGAGGAACTGCAGCTCGGCACCGGAAAGCGCCCCGCACACGCCGCGGTGGCGGGCTTCACAGGCCTGGCAGAGAACCGGCACGCCTGAATTGTGAATATCTTTTCGATGCTCGTTCATCGGCCCTTTCCGTTGCCGTGTCTCGAAGATCACCCATAGCACATCTGCCGTCAACTGCCATGCGGCCCATTGTCCGCACAAACCGGGACTGCCGGCCATGGATCGCCACGGAATTTCGCCAGCCCGCAATTCGCCGAAATCCAGGCTTTTCCGGCAATGGCATAGGAAGGCAAGGGTTGACCAGGATCAAGGCCGGCTGCCGCAAGGCAGGCCATGATGTGCCGATACATCTCTCACCGGCACCCCGGAGCGCCACCATTGCACGATACCCTGGTTGAAAAATACAGCCGGCCGACACCACGTTACACCAGCTATCCTACGGCACCGCATTTTCACGACGGCATCACAGCGGCCCATTATTCGGACTGGCTGACATCGCTTGCATCCGGCCATACGGTCTCACTCTATGTCCACATCCCGTTCTGCGACCGGCTGTGCTGGTTCTGCGGCTGCGCGACCAAGCAGACCAACCGCTACCACCCGGTGGAAAGCTACCTTGCTGCCCTGAAGACCGAGATCGCAGCCGTCGGCAATCTGGTCGACGGCGACTGCCCGGTGACCGCGCTGCATTTCGGCGGCGGCTCACCCACCATGCTCGAACCGGCCGACATGCTCGAACTGAGCCGGATGCTCCGGCGGCACTTCAATGTCGCACCATCCGCCGAAATCAGCGTCGAGATGGACCCGAACGATCTCACCGGGGCCAAATATGACGCACTGGCGGAAATCGGCGTCACCCGGGCGAGCCTCGGCGTGCAGGATTTCGACATCCGGGTGCAGCGCGCCATCAACCGGGAACAGAGTTTCGAACAGACCCGGGCCGTTGTCGAAGCGATGCGGCAGCGCGGCGTCCGCTCGGTCAATCTCGACATGCTCTACGGATTGCCGCATCAGACGCTCGAGACCATCGAAAACACCGCGGACCAGCTCCTGTCCCTGGAGCCGGACCGCATCGCCCTCTTTGGTTATGCCCATGTCCCGTGGATGAAAAAGCACCAGCGGATGATCGATGAAGAGCAACTGCCGGGCGTCCACGAGCGCTATCGGCAGGCCCGCCGCGCCGCGGAGCTTTTCGCCGACCATGGATATCAGAGGATCGGCATCGATCATTTCGCCCGGAGCGATGACACGCTCGCCGGCGCCCATCGCGGCGGCAAGCTGCACCGCAACTTTCAGGGCTACACGGATGATGATGCACAGGCGCTGATCGGGCTCGGCGCATCATCCATCGGCAAACTCCCGCAGGGATATGTGCAGAACGCGGTTGCGACCGGCGACTACCAGCGCCGGGTCGAAGAGGGTCTGGCAACCGTGCGGGGCCTCGAACTTTCCGAAGACGACCGCATGCGTGGCTGGCTGATCGAACGGCTGATGTGTGACTTCGCCTTTTCATCGCAACAGCTTGCCGACCGGTTCGGCGCACGCGCCGATGGGGTCCTGCGCGAGGCCGAGACGCTGGTCGCGACGGATGAGGACGGATTGATCGAGAAAGCCGATGGCGATTATCGCCTGACCGAGACCGGAAGACCGTTTGTGCGCAGTATCGCCGCACAGTTCGACCCCTATTTCGGCAAGGGCATCGCCCGACATTCGGTTTCAGTGTAAAAAAGGGGCCCGAAGGCCCCTTTGGACGACATCACCATGTCGCCGAAACAGGTCGCATGCGCTTACATGCCCTTGGTGATCTTGTCGGTATGAGCCCCTTCGGGTTCCTTCGAAATGACCGGGTCGGAACCACCTGACAGAAGCGATTTGACCGTGCGATCGTAATCGGCCACGTCCAGCGAACCGTCGGAACCGGCGGTCAGCTTGGCGATTTCACCCATCATGCGCTTCTGGTGCTTTTCAGTCTGCGCGCCGGTGGCATCGTTTTCCAGCACGATTTCCGCGGCTTCATCGGGGTGTTCCTCGGCATATTTCCAGCCTTCCATCGAGGCCTTCACGAACCGCTTGAACATGTCGACCTTCTTCGGATCGTCGAGGTCGGCTTCCATCACATAGATGCCGTCCTCCAGCGTCGCAACGCCCTGATCTTCATATTTGAAGGTGACCAGGTCGTCTGCGGCAATTCCGGCATCGATGACCTGCCAGTACTCGTTGTAGGTCATGGTGGAAATGCAGTCGGCCTGTTTCTGCAGCAGCGGATCGACATTGAAGCCCTGCTTGAGAACCGTCACGCCATTGTCGGAACCGTCGGTCGGAATGCCGAGCTGGCTCATCCAGGACAGGAACGGATATTCATTGCCGAAGAACCAGACGCCGAGAGTGCGGCCGCGAAAATCCTCCGGGGTCTTGATGCCGCTTTCCTTCAGACAGGTCAGCATCATTCCCGATGATTTGAACGGCTGGGCGATGTTGACCAGCGGCACGCCCTTCTCGCGCGACGCCAGTGCGGACGGCATCCAGTCGATAATCACATCCGCTCCGCCGCCAGCAATCACCTGCGCCGGTGCGATATCGGGACCGCCGGGCTTGATCTCGACATCGAGGTCGACGGCATCGTAAAAGCCCTTGTCCTTTGCCACATAGTAGCCGGCAAACTGGGCCTGTGTGACCCATTTCAACTGCAGGACGAGCTTGTCCTTGGCCAGCGCGGCACCCGAAGCAAGGGCCATCGCCAGGCCCAGGGTCATAGCCAGTAGTTTCTTCATTTCTGTCACTCCTCTTGTTGCGGCTCCGCCATTATTGGTTTGGTTAGCGTCTATAGGACGGATGCCAGAATGTCACGGCGCGTTCCAGCAGGGCCAGCAATCCATAGGACAGTGAACCGGCAAGCGCCGCCACGAAAATTTCAGCCCAGACCATGTCGATATTCATGCGACCGACCTCGGTTGAAATACGAAAGCCCATGCCGACGATCGGCGTGCCGAAAAACTCGGCGACGATCGCACCGATCAGGGCCAGTGTCGAATTGATCTTCAAAGCATTGAAAATGAACGGCATCGCCGCCGGCAGCCGCAGCTTGAACAGGGTCTGCCAATAGTCGGAGGCATAGGTGCGCATCAGATCGCGTTCCATGGCGCCGCTGGCGGCAAGCCCGGCCACCGTATTGACCAGCATCGGAAAGAAGGTCATCACCACGACGACCGCCGCCTTGGATGGCCAGTCGAAGCCGAACCACATCACCATGATCGGCGCGATGCCGACCACCGGCAGGGCCGCCACCAGATTGCCGATCGGCAACAGGCCCTTGCGCAGGAACGGCACCCGGTCGACGACAATGGCGGTGACGAAGCCGGACGCACATCCGAGCGCATAACCGGCAAGCACCGCCTTCATGAACGTCTGGTAGAAGTCCGCCCACAGAATGTCCACCGAGGCCGTGATCCGGTCCCAGATCACCGAGGGCGCCGGCAGCAGCACGCTGGGGATATTGAAGCCGCGCGTCACCCCTTCCCAAAGCACAATCAGCGTGATCCCGAACAGGGCCGGAATCGTCAGATTGATCATCTGGGCGGCGACGCGGTTTGCCGGCTTCAGGCGCACCAGCCAGGTGTTGACCAGCCAAGCCGCGATCCAGAAGGTAACCGCGCCAATGAAAATCCCGCTGTTCAATGGACCATCCCCATGCGCCGCTGGACAAAACGCGATGCCAGGTCGACCAGCATGACGAGCAGCGCGGCAAGGATCGCCGCCGAGATCAGCGCCGACCAGATCTGAATGGTCTGCCCGTAATAGGACCCGGTCAGCAGCCGGGCGCCCAAGCCGGCGACGGCCCCCGTCGGCAGTTCGCCGACAATCGCGCCGACAAGGCTGATGGCGACAGCGACTTTCATCGATGTGAACAGGAACGGCACCGCGGACGGCCAGCGCAGTTTCCAGAACACCTGGGCCCCGCTGGCATTGTAGGTGCGCATCAGATCAAGATGCATCGGATCGGGGGAACGCAGCCCCTTGACCATGCCGACAGCCACCGGGAAAAAGGAAAGGTAAGCCGAAATCAGTGATTTAGGCAATAACCCTGATATCCCGATTGCGTTGAGAACCACGATGATCATCGGTGCTACGGCGAGGATGGGCACCGTCTGGCTGGTGATGATCCAGGGCATCAGGCTTTTGTCGAGAACGGCGGACTGAACGATCAGAACGGCCAGCAGGATGCCGAGCGCCGTTCCCATGACAAAGCCCAGAAGGGTCGACGACAGTGTAATCCAGCCGTGGTAGAACAGGCTGCGTTTCGATGTGAGCTTCTTGAGCGCGGTGGTCTTCCAGATTTCCTCGGCCACCTGATGCGGCGCCGGCAGAACCGGCCGTTCCTGGGCCAGCGTCTTTTCGATCAGTTGCCCGGTCGTCAGTTCGGTACCGGCGCGGGCCGCCTGGTCCCGTTCGAACGGCGCGTTGAGGATCACGGTAAACCCGTACCACAGCACGAGAATAACCAGCACGACCGTGCCGACCGGCAGCAGACGGTCAAAGAAGAAACCGGCAAGCCCCCGCCTTTCGCTCATTAAGCCACCCGACACCCGAAAAGCGCGGCGGCACAAGACCTTCGCCGCTCAATCATGATAGGAATGCCCCAATCTCAGGCCTTCCCGCACCCGGTGCGCGATTTCGAGAAACTTGGTCGTTTCCCGGATATCCAGCGGCCTGTCGTCGCCGAGATCACAATCGATGATCTCGTGGATGCGCCCGGGCCGTGGGCTCATCACCACGATCCTTGTCGACAGAAAAACGGCTTCGGGAATGGAATGGGTCACGAAAACGACGGTCTTTTTCGTCTGCGCCCACAGTTTGAGAAGCTGTTCGTTCAGATGGTCGCGGACGATTTCGTCCAGTGCGCCGAAGGGTTCGTCCATCAGCAGCATGTCGGGATCGAAGGAAAGCGCCCGGGCAATCGACGCCCGCTGCTGCATGCCGCCGGACAATTGCCAGGGAAATTTCTTTTCGAAACCAACCAGGTTGACCAGTTCGAGATTCTTCGCAATGCGTGCCTGCCGATCGGCCTTCGACAGCCCCATCACCTCCAGCGGCAGCGAGACATTGGCGCCGATCGTCCGCCAGGGATAAAGCGCCGCGGCCTGGAACACATAGCCATAGGCCCTTGCCAGACGGGCCTCGGACGGCGAAACGCCATTGACGGATATGGAGCCGCCGGTGGGCTGCTCGAGATCGGCGATGACCCGCAGGAGCGTGGTCTTGCCGCATCCGGAGGGGCCGATGAAGGAAACGAACTCGCCGCGATTGATCTGCAGGTCGATATCCGACAGGGCATGAACCGGACCGTCATTGGTCTGGAATGTCAGGTCGAGCTTCTCCGCGGCGATGACGACGCTCATCTGCGGAAACCCTCAAAAATCCAGGCTGCGCACCGCGGCATGCATCAGACCCCGCTGGCCGGGATGCCGGTGCGCTGCACCTGGCGCGGCGCGGTGACTTCCTTCCAGGTGGAAAGCGCCTTGTTGACCGCATGGAACGGTTCGCGGCTGACGAATGCGCCATGCCCTTCCCTGGTCTTGATCGCGCCGTCCTCGACGCTGACAAGGCCGCGACTCAGCGTGTAGCGCGGCAGGCCCTTGACCTGTTTGCCTTCGAACACATTGTAATCGATGGCCGATTGCTGGGTTTCAGCGCTGATGGTCTTTTCCTTGGCCGGGTCCCAAACCACGATATCGGCATCAGCGCCGACCAGTATGCCGCCTTTCTTCGGATAGATGTTGAGGATCTTGGCGATATTGGTCGAGGTCACGGCAACGAATTCGTTCATGGTCAGCCGGCCCGTCTCGACCCCATAGGTCCACAGCATCGGCATCCGGTCCTCCAGCCCGCCGGTGCCGTTAGGGATCTTGGTGAAGTCACCCACGCCGAAGCGTTTCTGGTCAGTGGTGAAGGCACAGTGATCGGTCGCCACCACCTGCAGCGAGCCGGCGGCGAGGCCATGCCAGAGCGAATCCTGGTGCTTCTTGTCGCGGAACGGCGGCGACATCACCCGCCGGGCCGCATGGTCCCAATCATGGTGGGCATATTCGCTGTCGTCGAGCGTCAGATGCTGGATAAGCGGCTCGCCATAGACACGGATCCCGTTCTGGCGGGCGCGGCGAATGGCCTCATGCGCCTGCTCCGACGACGTATGGACCACATAGAGCGGAACGCCGGCCATATCGGCGATCATGATGGCCCGGTTGGTCGCCTCGCCTTCCACCTCCGCCGGCCGTGAATAGGCATGGGCTTCCGGGCCGTTATTGCCCTCGGCCAGCAGCTTAGCCTGGAGTTGCGCGACCACATCGCCATTTTCGGCATGGACCAGCGGCAGCGCGCCGAGTTCGGCGCAGCGCTGGAAGGACGAATACATCTCGTCATCATCCACCATCAGCGCGCCCTTATAGGCCATGAAATGCTTGAACGTGTTGATGCCCTTGTCGCGCACCACCTGTTCCATTTCGTTGAAGACCTGCTCGCCCCACCAGGTGATCGCCATGTGGAAGGAATAATCGCAATTGGCCCGCGTCGATTTGTTGTCCCACATCTGCAGCGCTTCGAGCAGCGACTGGCCTGGCGACGGCAGCGCGAAATCGACCACCATTGTCGTGCCGCCGGACAGCGCCGCCCGCGTGCCGCTCTCGAAATCGTCGGAGGAATAGGTCCCCATGAAGGGCATTTCCAGATGGGTGTGCGGATCGATGCCGCCCGGCATCACATAGCAGCCGGCGGCGTCCAGCACCGTGTCACCGGAAAGGTCGGGACCGATTTCCGCAATGATCCCGTTTTCGATCAGAATATCCGCATCATAGGTCAGATCGGCGGTGACGATCGTTCCGCCCTTGATAACAGTGCTTGCCATAACGGTCTCCCCAATCTGCCTTCGAAAAAGGCTTATTCGACGATCTCCGCTGTTTCCACAACGGCGTGAAACAGGACATCGGCACCCGCGGTCGCCCAGGCCGGCGAAATGTCCTCATCCTCATTGTGGCTGAGGCCATCGACGCAGGGGCACATGACCATTGCCGTCGGCGCCACCCGGTTGATCCAGCAGGCGTCGTGCCCGGCGCCCGAGACCAGGTCGCGATGCGAGTAGCCGAGCCGCTCGGCCGCGTTGCGGACTGCCGCCACGCAGTTTTCGTCAAACGTGACCGGATCGAAATGGCCGGCAACCTCGATTTCGAACTCCAGCCCGAGCGCCTTGGCGATCTTCGGGCCTTCCCTTTCCAGCCGCGCCTTCATTCCGTCCAGCACCTCCCGGTCAGGTGAGCGGAAATCCACCGTGAACACCGCCTTGCCGGGGATCACATTGCGCGAATTGGGATAGATATCGCAATGGCCGATCGCGCCGACCGCCGCCGGCTGGTGGCTCATCGCGATGTCGTGCACAAGTTCGGTGATGCGCGCCATGCCGAGACCGGCATTGCGGCGCATCGGCATCGGTGTCGAGCCGGTATGGCTTTCCTTGCCGGTCAGCGTGATCTGCAGCCACCACAGACCCTGCCCGTGGGTGACGACGCCGATGTCCTTGTTTTCCTTTTCCAGGATCGGTCCCTGCTCGATATGCAACTCGAAGAAGGCATGCATCTTGCGGGCGCCGACCTCCTCGTCGCCCTTCCACCCGATCCGCTCCAGTTCATCGCCGAATTTCTTGCCTTCGGCATCCTCCCGCTGATAGGCCCAGTCCTGCTCGTGCATGCCGGCAAACACGCCCGAAGCCAGCATTGCCGGCGCAAACCGCGTGCCTTCCTCATTGGTCCAGTTGGTCACGACGATCGGGTGCCTGGTCCTGATATTGAGGTCGTTGAGGGTGCGGACAATTTCCAGCCCGCCCAGAACACCGAGGACGCCGTCATATTTGCCGCCGGTTGGCTGGGTGTCCAGATGGCTGCCCACATAGACCGGCAGGGCGTCGGGATCGGTGCCTTCGCGGCGGAAAAACATGTTCCCCATCTGATCGACGCCCATGGTCATGCCGGAATCTTCGCACCATTTCTGAAACAGCGTCCGGCCCTCGCCGTCTTCATCGGTCACCGTCTGGCGATCGTTGCCGCCGCGCACGCCGGGACCGATCTTCGCCATCTCCATCAGCGTGTCCCAGAGCCGATCACCGTTGATCCTCATATTGCCCGTCAGTGTCATCGGCGGTCTCCCGGAAATCCGTCTGTTGTCAATCGAGCGTCTTGAGCACGCCGCTCAGCGTCTCGATCAGCACATCGATGTCATGCTTTTCGATGATCAAGGGCGGCGACAGCGCGATGATGTCACCGGTGGTGCGAATAAGCACACCCTTGTTGTAGGCGTCGAGGAACGCAGAGAAGGCACGCCGCGTCGGTTCTCCCGCAATCGGCTCCAGTTCGATCGCGCCGATCAGCCCGATATTCCGGATGTCGATGACATGCGGCAGGCCTTTCAGGGAGTGCAGTGCGTCCGCCCAATAGTCGGACAGCTCTGCGCCTCGGGTCAGCAGCCCATCCTCCTGATACGTCTCAAGCGTGCCCAATCCGGCGGCCGACGCCATCGGATTGCCTGAGTAGGTGTAACCGTGGAAGAACTCGATCAAGTGTTCCGGACCGGTCATGAAAGCATCGTGGATGTCGGATTTCACAAACACCGCGCCCATCGGAATCACCCCGTTCGTCAGGCCCTTGGCGGTGACCATGATATCCGGTGTGACACCGAAGTAATCTGCCGCGAACGGTGTGCCGAGGCGGCCGAAGCCGGTGATGACCTCATCGAAAATCAACAGGATTCCATGCTGATCGCAGATGTCCCGTAGCTTCTGCAGGTATCCTTTGGGCGGCAGCAGCACGCCGGTCGAACCCGCCACGGGCTCAACGATGATCGCAGCAATCGTCGAAGCGTCATGCAGTGCGATCAGCCGTTCGAGATCGTCGGCAAACTCCGCACCGTACTCGGGAACGCCCCGGCTGAAGGCATTGCGTTCCGGATCATGGGTGTGCCGCAGGTGGTCGACACCGGTCAGCAATGTGCCGAACATGCGGCGGTTGGCGACGATCCCGCCGACCGAAATGCCGCCGAAATTGACCCCGTGATAGCCCCGTTCGCGGCCGATCACGCGAAAACGCGATCCGTCACCCTTGACCCGATGATAGGCCAGCGCCGTCTTCAGCGCCGTTTCGACCGATTCCGAGCCGGAATTCGTGAACATCACGTGATCGAGCCCCTGGGGTGTGATGGTCACCAGGCGCGACGCCAGCTCGAAGACATTCGGGTGGCCCATCTGAAAGGCCGGTGCATAATCGAGTTCGCCGGCCTGCTTTCGAATGGCTTCGACAATCTTCGGCCGATTGTGTCCGGCATTCACGCACCACAGCCCGGCGGTGCCGTCCAGCACCTTGCGCCCGTCGGCGGTGGTGTAGTGCATACGGTCGGCACCGACGAACATGCGCGGATTCTTCTTGAACTGGCGATTGGCCGTAAACGGCATCCAGAACGCGTCCAGATTGTTGGTTTTGATGGGAACGTTCACAGCAGACACCTCTCAACCCGCCCGGCACTGGGACCAGACTCCTCCAAATCAGCCCGTCACACAACAGGAATTGCAAAAACTTGACTGAATGGTCAAAATGTAGGCTAGAAGAGCAACTGGGGGTGGTCAAGAGCAATATTGAACTTGATAGGGAATACAAGAGACTTGCACCGGGCCAAATCCTGTTGCATGGCTTATGACCCCGACGGCATGCCGAATTTCGGCAAACGAAACAAATGATTTATGGCAGTATCGACCAATAAGCGGACGCGTATACAGGGTATCAATCGGGGGATCATCCTCGATGCAGCTTTGGAGGTATTCTCCGCCTACGGGTTTCGCGGATCCACCATCGACCAGATCGCCGAAAAAGCCGGCATGTCGAAGCCTAATCTGCTGTATTACTTCCCCCGCAAGGAAGACATCTATGTCACCGTCCTGGAAAAGACCCTCGAAGACTGGCTGAGGCCGTTTCGAGTCATCGATCCGGACGGCGATCCGGTGGAGGAACTGCGCAAATACACCATCCAGAAGATGAAGATGTCGGCCGCGCAGCCGGAAAGCTCGCGAGTTTTCGCCAATGAAATCCTGCACGGCGCGCCGGCCATCCAGGAGTTCCTCAAGACCAATCTGAAACGCCTCGTCGACGAAAAGGCCGACGTCATCAGGACCTGGATCGCCGAGGGAAAGCTGGCGCCGGTGGACCCGTACCACCTGATTTTCATGATCTGGGCAACCACCCAGCATTATGCCGATTTCGATGTGCAGGTGCGCGCCATCCTGCCGGAAGAAACGAAACGGCCGGACTTTTTCGACACGGCCGCCAATGCCGTTCTCACGGTGCTGCTCAACGGCGTCAGACCGCGCTGAAGGCGCGGATCCCTTATCGATCCGGCGCGAATGCCATCACGACAAGCCCGAACACCGTGACAACGGCCCCGGCCATGACGGTAAGGCTCGTCCAGCCATGGCCGAGCAGGCCTTCATAGAGGATGACGAAAACCGGGATCAGGTATCCGTAGGAAAGCACCTTGGATGCCGGCAGGCGCAACGATGCGAACTGGACAAGAAAGAAGGTTCCCGCCGAGGTAAACACGGCAAGATAACCGATGCTGCCCCAGACGACCGGCGGCAGCGACAGCCAGTCGGTGGAAATCACCTCGCCGATCCCGAAGATGGACACGGCCAGGAAGGCACCGATGCTCGTCCAGAAAGTGGTCAGGACCACCGGCTCTCCCCAACTGAGTTTCTTGACCAGCGGCGCATAGACCGCGTGGCAGACGCATCCCAGGAAGAAGATCGCCTCCCCGAAACCGATATCGAAAGCCAGGATCGCCCGCACATCGCCGCGGAATATGACCCATATCGAGCCGCAGGCGGCAATCAGAAGGCTGACGATCACGACAGGCCGCACCGTCTGACGCAAAAGCAGATAGCCGAAACCGGCGCTCATCAGCGGAATGAGGGTAAAGACGGCGCTCGTCGACACCGGCATGGTGTATTTGAGGGCCGTGAACATCGCCACAAAATAGGCACCCATCAGGAAGCCCAGGACACCGAACCGCCAGGCAGCGGCAGGCGGCATCGGCAATCGCCGGAACAGGACCAGGGTGACGGATGCCATGACCACGGTCGCGAGCATCAGCCGAACGGCGTTCAACGCCGCCGCACCGACATGCGGCGCGGCCATGGCGCCGAGCGAAAACGAGCCGGAAATCAGCGCTGCAAACAGGATCATCGCCAGATGACCCAGCAGCTTGTCATGTCCGGTCGCCAGGTCGGCGGCGGTGGCATTGCCGTTCGCGGCGGCCATCAGCGGTACGGCCCTGTGAAGATCATTCAAAGACAATGGCCGGCGCGGCATGGCCGGCCCCGTCCCGGCCGGCCATGACATGTTGCCAGGCGGCAGAGGCCATATCCTTGTAAATCCTTGCGTGCGCCCCGTCGGGCGCTGAGGCGACGACCGGCGTGCCGGCATCCGAATTCTCGCGGATCTCCATGTGCAGAGGGACCTCGCCGAGGAAGGGAACGCCGATCTTCGCAGCCTCGTCGCGGGCACCGCCATGGCCGAATATATCGGCCCGTTCCCCGCAGGACGGGCAAATGAAATAGCTCATGTTCTCAATGAGACCGAGCAGCGGCACATCGACCTTCCGGAACATGTTGATGCCCTTTCGCGCGTCGATCAGAGCCAGATCCTGGGGCGTCGACACGATGACCGCGCCGGCCAGTGGAACGCGCTGCGCCAGTGTCAGTTGCGCATCCCCGGTGCCCGGCGGCATGTCGACGACAAGGACGTCCAACTGCCCCCAGTCGACCTCGCGCAGCATCTGGGTGAGCGCCGACACCACCATCGGCCCGCGCCAGATCATTGGCGTCTCCTCGCCGACCAGGAAGCCCATGGACATGACTTTCAGACCATAGGCCTCCATCGGCTTCAGCAGGCGGCCATCCACCTGTTGCGGCTTGCCCTTGATGTTCAGCAGGCGGGGAACGGACGGCCCGTAAATATCGGCGTCGAGCACGCCCACCTTGAGACCCGTCGCCTGGAAGCCGAGCGCCAGATTGATGGCTGTCGTCGACTTGCCGACACCGCCCTTGCCGGACGCGACCGCGATGATCGCGCCGACACCCGGCACGCCCGGCTTGCTCGGCGCCGGCTGGGTTGGCGCAGGCGACGCGGCCTGCCGGGGCGCCGGCGCCGGACTCTTGCCTCCCGGTTTTTTCTCCGCCGTCAGGGCCACCATCGCGCCGCGCACGCCGTCAATTGATTTGACCGCTTCTTCCGCTTCGAGCCGCAGCGGCTCCAGTTTCTGCGCCAGATCGGCCGGCACGGTGATCGAGAAAAACACCTTCCCGTCGGCGACGAACACATCGGAAACCAGCCCCTGGCTGACGATATCGCCGCCCACCGCCTCGTGGCTCACGTCTCTCAGGCGCGCCAGCACCTGTTCCTTTGTCACATCCGGCATAGCGCGACGTTCCTTCACATTGCATCCCTACCGCCGAAATAAGGCAACGACGCCCGTCAGACAATGGATGAGCGCTACAACATTAGCCATGGCATTCGGCCATGAAACACGATACAGACCATTGGCTTTTGCAGTGGATTTTCCTATAGCTCTGCGCAAATCAGACAAATACAAGGATATGAGTGTGTCCGCCACATTTGACAAAGTTGCCGACATCATCGCCGAGACCAGTGAAATCGATCGGGAGACGATTACCCCGGAGAGTCACACGATCGACGATCTGGGCATCGACAGCCTCGATTTTCTCGACATTGTTTTCGCAATCGACAAGGAATTCGGCATCAAGATTCCGCTGGAGCAATGGACCCAGGAAGTCAATGACGGCAAGGTGGCGACGGAAGAATATTTTGTCCTGAAAAACCTGTGCGAAAAGATTGACGAGTTGAGAGCCGCCAAGGCCGAGTAGCCCGCGGCGGGCGGATACCCGATGATTCTTGAATATTTTCAGATGATCGACCGGGTTGAGCACATTGACATGCAGGCCGGGACCCTGGTGGCAACGTCCCGAACGCCCACTCAAAGCCCCGTATTTGAAGGTCATTTTCCGGACCTGCCGCTGGTTCCCGGCGTCCTGCTCATCGAGACCATGGCCCAGGCCAGCGGCTTCCTGCTGCTGGCAAGAAACGATTTTTCCGCCATGCCTTTCCTTATGTCCGTGGACGGTGCCAAGCTGCGAACATTCGTTGAGCCGGATACACCGTTGCGGACGGAAGCGAAATTGGAACATGATGGTTCCGGATTCGCCGTGACCAAGGCACAGATGACGGCCAATGGCAAAAAAATATGTGACGCCCAGCTCAAACTGCGGATGGTCGCATTCGACAATGATTCCGGACTGGACACGGCCCATCTCGCCGGTCTTGTCAAAGCACGGGCAGAGGATGTCGGTCTCGTTGCCGCAATGTCGGAAAAGACCTGAAAGCAAGAGTATTTTCCATGAACAACAGCGCACGTGACGTGGTCATCACCGGCATCGGCATCACCAGTTGCCACGGTGTCGGACGCGACGTCCACACCGCCCTTCTGAAGGCCCCGCAAGCGCCGGCGGCGGTTGTCGATACCGACCGTTTCGCGCCCTATCCGGTCCATCCCCTGCCGGATATCGACTGGTCGGATCAGATTCCGAGGCGCGGCGATCAGCGGCAGATGGAAAACTGGCAGCGGCTAGGCGTTTTCACGGCGGGTCTGGCGCTTGACGATGCCGGCCTGAAGGACGACGCCGAGGCCTGCGGCGCCATGGACATGATCGTCGCGGCCGGCGGCGGCGAGCGCGACATCGACGTCGACACGCTGATCGTCAATGAAGCCGTCAAGCGCAATGACCGCGACGTGCTGCTCAACGAGAAACTGACGACCGAGCTGCGTCCGACGCTGTTCCTGGCGCAACTGTCCAACCTGCTGGCTGGCAACATCTCGATTGTCCACAAGGTGACCGGCTCGTCGAAAACCTTCATGGGCGAGGAAGGCGCCGGGGTTTCCGCCGTCCACACCGCATTCGAGCGCATCCGCGCCGGACAGGCAGCCCGGGCATTGGTCGGCGGCTCCTACAATGCCGAAAGACCGGATATGCATCTCGTCTTCGAGGGCGTGCAGGCGCTGGCGCAGGGGCAATGGCAGCCTCTGTGGTCGCGCGAAGAGCCCGGCGGGATCATCACGGGCAGTGCTTCGGCATTCCTCGTTCTTGAAGCGCGAAGCGCGGCGCAGGCACGCGGCGCACCGATCTACGCGACGATCCGCGCCGTCGAAGGCGATCGCGGGGCCCGCGAAGAGGGCAAGCTCGAACGCCGGCTGGATGCCTTGTCGGAAAGGGTCGGTGCCGATGACAACAGCGATCTGCTGATCCTGTCGGGGTCGTCCGGCATGCTTGACATCACACGGCGCGAAAAGGCCTATATTCAAGGCAAATGGCCGGCGGCAACCTTGCGCGGCTATTCGGGATTGACCGGTCACACGATGGAAACGCAGTTTCCGCTCGGCATCGCGCTGGCGGCGCTCGCCCTTGACAGCGGCGCGGCGATCGCCCGGTTCGATGCGGCAAACGAGGCCGAAATGACAGCGCCGGCCGCAAGGGCGCTGGTCACCGCACTGGGATTTGTCTACGCGGAAGGTCTGGCGGTCCTGGAAAGAGGGCAGCCCTGAACGGCGGGAGAAAACGATGAAGAACGGCGCTTATGTGGATCATCTCGGCCGCCCGGTCGTGGCGGTAACGGGCATGGGTATCGTCACCTCGCTGGGACGCGGCAAACACGACAACTGGGCCGCGCTGTCCGGCGGGACATCCGGCATCCACGCCGTCACCCGCTTTCCGACGGACGGCCTGTCGACCCGCATCTGCGGCACAGTCGATTTCATGGATGTCGCCCCGGTGTCCAGCCAACTGTCCTTTGCCTTCGCCGACGCGGCAACCCGAGAGGCCGTCGAGGAAGCCGGGCTGGATGGTGATTTCAACGGACCGCTTTTTCTCGCCGCTCCGCCGGTCGAACATGAGTGGACCGACCGTTTCGCCCTTGCCGACGAGAGCGGCGTAACAGGCGACTCGACGAACGCCTATGACGCCTTCCTGAAGGTGATGCGGGACCGGCCGCATCCGCAGATCACGCGCTCGGCCCTGTTTGGATCGGTCGCAGAGCGCATTGCCGATACCTACGGAACGCGCGGCCTTCCCATTACCCTGTCGACCGCCTGCGCATCGGGTGCGACGGCCATCCAGCTGGGCGTCGACGCAATCCGCCAGGGGCGCACCGAACGGGCTCTCACGGTCGCCACCGACGGATCGGTCAGTGCCGAGGCCCTGATCCGCTTTTCGCTTCTGTCGGCGCTGTCGACCCAGAACGATCCGCCGCAAAAGGCGTCAAAACCCTTCACCAAGGACCGCGACGGCTTTGTCATCGCCGAGGGCGGTGCGGCCCTGGTGCTGGAATCGCTGGAAAGCGCCCTCGCCCGCGGCGCCAAGGTTCTCGGCATTCTCAAGGGCTATGGCGAAAAGGCCGACCATTTCCACCGCACCCGCTCGTCCCCCGACGGCGGACCGGCGATTGCCACCATCCAGGCGGCCCTTGACGATTCGGGTCTCGACCGAACCGGCATCGGCTATATCAACGCCCACGGAACCTCGACACCGGAAAACGACAAGATGGAATATCTGTCGCTGTCGACTGTGTTCGGCGATGCCCTGCCGGGCATACCGGTTTCCTCCAACAAATCGATGATCGGCCATACGCTGACGGCGGCCGGAGCGGTCGAGGCGATTTTCTCGCTGTTGACCATCTCCACCGGCACCCTGCCCCCGACCATCAACCATGAGAACCCCGATCCGGCCATCGAGCTCGATGTCGTTCCCAACGTCAAACGCGATCAGGCGGTGACATCGGTGCTGTCCAACTCGTTCGGCTTCGGCGGCCAGAATGCCTGCCTTGTCATGACGGCCGAACCAGCCTAAACGCCTTTTACCGCAAACAAGCTCAAGGGGCAGGAACGACCGGATCATGCGCGCATTGCAACTCATCGAAGACCGCCGGCTGGAACTGGTGGATGTGCCGCCGCCCCCGGCGCCCGACGACGGAGAAGTGACGCTGCGCATCAGGGCCGTGGCACTGAACCATATCGATGTCTGGGGGTGGCGCGGTATGGCATTCGCCAAGCGCAAGCTGCCCCTGACCATCGGCGCCGAAGCCTCCGGCGAGGTCGAGGCCCTCGGACCCGGCGTATCCGGCCTGCTGCCCGGGCAATTGGTATCGATCTATGGCGCCCGCACCTGCGGCCTGTGCCGGCACTGCCGCGAAGGGCGTGACAATCTCTGCGAAAATGTCGCCGGCGTCCATGGTTTTCACCTCGACGGTTTCGCGCAGGAGAAGATCAATCTCCCGGCGCGGTTGCTGGTTCCGGCGCCGCCCGGCGTCGACGCCGTCGCGGCGGCCCTCGCCCCGGTCACCTTCGGCACGGTCGAACATATGCTGTTCGACAATGCCAGGCTCGAGCCGGGGGAAACGATCCTGATCCATGCCGGCGGCTCCGGGATCGGTTCGGCTGCGATCCAACTGGCTAAAAAGATGGGCTGCACCATCATCACGACTGTCGGCTCGGACGACAAGGTCGAAAAGGCCAAGGCCCTTGGCGCCGATCATGTGATTAACTATCGCGAGGACCGGTTCGAAGGCGTTGTCCGGAAATTGACGCGCAAAAAAGGCGTCGATGTCGTGTTCGAACATGTCGGCGCCGACACCTGGGCCGGTTCGATGCTGTGCATGAAGCGCGGCGGCCGCCTCGTCACCTGCGGATCGACCTCCGGCGTCTCGACCACGATGAACCTCATGCAGCTCTTTCAGCAGCAATTGCGCCTCATCGGTTCCTTCGGATGCCGCATGGAAAACATGGCCAACGCCATGCAGAAAATGGCAGCCGGCCTGGTGCATCCGGTGATCGATACCGAGGTCGGATTAGATGGGATCGACACGGCGCTGGAGCGCATGGAGGGCCGTCAGGTCTTCGGCAAAATCATCCTGAAAATGGACTAGGCTGTGGTGACCATTTCCCTTTTTGGTGACCGGCGCACGTGAAACTGTTTCTCACCCGCATTGTTCTTGCGCTGCGGCGCACCAAGAACTGGATGGTTGCGCAACTCCTGTTTGCTATCCTGGCGCTGCTGAAGCTGCTTCCGGCAAAGGGCGCCATTCGCGTCACGGAACGGATCGCCCGCCGCATCGGGCCACGCACGGCGCGCCACCGGCTCGCGCTCCGCAATCTGGAACGGGCATTCCCGGAAAAAACCGAGGCCGAGCGACAGTCGATCGCAACTGATATGTGGGGCCACATGGCCCGGCTGATGGCCGAATATATTTTCGTCGACGAGTTGATCGATATCGACCCGGAGGGCGGCGAAAACGGCATTATCGAGGTGAAAGGCGTCGAACGTTTCGCCGAGTTGCGGGACCACCCGCGCCCGTTCATCGTCTTCACGGCCCATACCGGCAATTTCGAATTGCTGCCGATCGCCGCCGCGAAATACGGTCTTGACGTCACGGCGCTGTTTCGCCCGCCCAACAACCCCTATATCGCCGAACGGCTGATGTCCGCACGCCGGACCCGCATGGGTCAACTGGTTCCCTCACAGGCCGGCGCCGCCTGGCATCTTGCCAAGGTGCTGGAGTCCGGTAGCGGCGTCGGATTGCTGGTCGACCAGAAATTCGGCAAAGGCGCGAAAACCAAGTTCTTCGGCCTGGACGTGCAGACCAACCCGTTGCTCGCCAAACTCGCCCGCCATTTCGACTGCGAAGTCTACCCGGCGCGGTCGATCAGACTGCCCGGCGGCCGGTTCCGGCTCGAGATCGAACCGGCCGTGACCCTGCCGCGTGACGCGACGGGCGCGCTCGACGTCACCGCCACAGCACAAATGCTCAATGACAAAGTCGAAAGCTGGGTGCGTCAGTACCCTGCCCAATGGCAGTGGTTTCACGATCGCTGGAATATCAAGCACACGTTATGAAACGGCGCGCCGCGGGGGGCGCGCCGGATCGCTTTACTGGGTGATGATGATCCGCGTGTTCTGGAAGCCTTCCCGCTGGACCAGCGAAAACAGCGTCGCCGCGTGTTTCGGATCGAGACGCACACACCCGTGCGACGCGGGCCGGCCGAGCCGTTTGAGGTCGTCCGTTCCGTGCACCGCATAGCCGCCGCGAAAGAAGATCGCATAGGGCATCGGCGCATTGTTGTATTTGCGCGACCTATGGTGTCGAGACAGCCATTTCGGGCTGTAGGTTCCGGTCGGCGTGTAGTAGCCGCGACGACCGGTCGATACTTTCCATCGATATTTGACCTGGCCACGATGGGTCACCACCATGGTCTGTTGCGAGATGTCGATGCGTGCCGTCAAATTGACGGCCTTCGCGCCAACGGTCTGCAGCGGTATGACCGCCAGGCTCAGCAGCAACGCAATAAGAAGACGTTTCATTGTCCCTCCGGTTTGGAACCGGTTGGGTATCGGCCACCGGTTCCAATCTCTGAATTATCCCCACCTGATCAGAGCGCCCCGGCAGCCGTCCCATAGACCGCACAAAACGCCAATTTTTGACAGTATCATCCCGATCGCATTTTTGAAACGGTATCAACACTGTAATGTCGGAGCACGCCCTCAGCACAGGGCGACGAAAATAAAAATCAGGCCCAAAACCAAAACGGCCAGCGCGTTGCAGCTTGCCCAAAACAGCCCGATTGCCCTGTCGATATCGGCGGCGGTTGCTGCAAACCGGCCCGCCGCATTGAGGCGCGGCTCGCGCACGACGACCTCGGCATAGACCCGCTCACCGGCCAGCGACAGGCGCAGGGCTCCGGCCATGGCGCATTCCGGCCAGCCGGCATTCGGCGAGCGGTGGAGGCCGGCATCGCGAAACGCGGCATTGAGCGCACGCATGGCAGCCTGCCATCCGGATCGGCCCCATGCAGCGAGCGCGATGAGCAGCGCCGAGAGCCGTGCCGCCGGCCAGTTCGCGGCATCGTCCAGCCGTGCCGCCGCCCAACCGAAATCCTGATGCCGCGCAGTCCGGTGACCGATCATCGAATCGGCGGTGTTGAGCATCTTGTAAGCAAGCAGTCCCGGCAGGCCGAACAGCGCGTACCACAGTGCCGGCGCAACGACGCCATCAGCGAAATTCTCCGCAAGGCTCTCGATCGCCGCCCGGCAGATGCCGGCCCCGTCGAGCCGGTCCGGATCACGCCCGACAATTCTGGCAACGGCACGCCGGCCGCCCGAGATGCCTTCGCCCCTCAACCCGGACGCAACGGCCGAGACATGCTCGGCCAGGCTCCGTTGCGCCAGGAAGACCGCGACAATGGCTGCCTCGGCGACGAAACCGACCAAACCCAGTTCCTCGAGGAGCGCTGACAGCAAGGCCCCGACAAAGACACTCAAAATGAGCAGGACCGCCAGCACCGCCGCGCCCCGGGCCCGGCGGGTTGCCGGCTGGTCCCGCTCGCGATTGAAGGCGGCATCCAGGGCGCCAATGGCATGGCCAAAAAGAACCACCGGGTGCGGAATTCGGCGCCACATCCAGTCGGGATCGCCAATCAGGCGATCGGCCAGCAGGGCAAGGAACAGGACGGGAAGATAATGCTCCATCGGCCGGCCGCGTCAATCGATGGCCGCAAGGGCGCGACCGAGCCGCTGGTCGGACCCGATATCCGGGCAGAGCCCGAAGCGGATCCAGTTGCACCGGTAATCGAAGACGCGTGTCAGAATATGCTGGCGGCAAAGCGCCAGATGGACCTTCTGCGCCTCGCCATGATCGGCCAGCAGGAACAAATCCGTTCCGCCGGCGATTGATAGACCGGCATTCTGCAGCACCACTGCAAGCGCCTTGCGGCGCTCGGCAATCTGCTCGGAGACGGAACTGACCAGGTGGCTGTCGCGCAGCACGGACCGGGCGACCGCAAGCGCCGGCCCCGACACGGGCCACGGCCCGAGCAGACCGGCCATCCGGCGCGAAAATCCCGCTTCCGCCAGGACGAAGCCGAGACGCAGACCCGCCAGTCCGAAAAACTTGCCGAAAGACCGCAACACGACCAGGCCCGGTTGCCGTCCCGCCTGTGCGGCAACGCTGATGTCGGGCCTTAGGTCGGCAAAGGCCTCATCGACGATGAGAACGCCATCCCGCGCCGCCAGTTTTGTCGCAAGATCCAGCACATCCTGCGGCCGATAAGTCCGGCCATCGGGATTGTTGGGATTGACGACAATGACCAAGCGGTGGACCGGGCCCACCGCGGACAGGTCGGCTATCATCTCGACGGGACGGCCGGCCCGCTCAAAACAAAGCCGATATTCCTCATAGGTCGGCCCGACGATGGCGACCGGCCCCTCGGTTACCGACGGCAGCACCTGGATGGCGCTTTGCACGCCGGCCACCGGCAGCGGGTCCACGCCCGAGGAAACGCCGTAAAAGCCCGCCGCGGCGCGGCTGGCATCGTCCGACAATTGTGCATCCGGCAGGCGCTGCCAGACGGAAGCCGGAATTACCGGCAAGGCGACGGCCCGCGTATTGATCCCGGTCGACAGGTCCAACCAGTCTTCCGGCGCGCCGCCGAACCGGGCGCAGGCCGCGGTCAGGGCACCGCCATGCGCAACACGCGCAACGGCCCGGTCCGCCCTCATCGGCCTGCCGCCATGTCGATGACATGCATGAACGACCCGGACACCGATCCCCTCCTCAGGCCGGCAGGCGCAAGCGCCTCGCCCTGTGCATCCTCCACTTCGAAAAGGCGGTTGCCCGACCCTTCTTCGATAATGGTCGCGTAATGGAACTCATGGGCGGTCAGTGCCATCGGCCAGAAGAAGTCTTTGACAGGGCTCAGCCGGCGATATCCCAGATGCAGTTGACGCTTGGCGAAACTGGTCGTCAGCGGCAGCACGCCAAGCATTTCGTGCCGGTCACCGGCGGCATCGACCAGCCCTTCGCCGAGCACCATATAGCCGCCGCACTCGCCATAGACCGGGATGCCGGCACCGGCCGCCCTTTTCATGCCGTCCCTGAAGGTGGCGGCTTGCGAAAGCGTCCCGCCATGCAATTCCGGATAGCCGCCGGGCAGGTAAACGGCATCCGCCTCCTTCGGTGGCGGTTCGTCAGCCAGCGGCGAAAACAGCTGGATTTCCGCGCCGTTCAGACGCCAGCCCATCAGCATGTGCTCATAGCAGAACGCAAAAGCCAGGTCGTGCGCCACCGCCACACATTGCCCCGGCGGCGGCAGACGGTCGATATCCGATTCCGAATCGGCCGGTCCGAGGGATGCCGCAATGGCAGGCAACCCGTCGAGATCGCAATGGCTTTCGACCAGATCCGCCGCCCGGTCGATGAACCGTTCAAGCGCCTCATGTTCCCCGGCCTGCACCAGACCGAGATGCCGCTCCGGAAGCTGCAGCGCTTCGTCGCGATACAATACTCCGACCACCCGGACTCCGGTTCGCTCAAGAGCCTGACGCAGCATCGCCTCATGCCGCGGGCTGGCAACACTGTTGAGAATAACGCCGGCGATGATGACATTCGGATCAAACTGGTTGAAACCGCCCACCAGCGCCGCAACCGAATGGGACATTTTCGCGCAATTGACGACAAACAGCACCGGCAGTCTCAGCAGCACGGCAAGCTCGGCCGCAGAACCCGTGCCATCGGCTGCCCCGTCATACAGCCCCATCATCGCTTCCACGACCAGCATCCGGTCGCCCGACGCCGCTCGGGCGGCATTGGCCGTCAGCAATTCGCGGCGCATCCCCCAGGGATCGAAATTGAGACAGGCCTCACCGCTCGCCGCCGCATGAAAAGCCGGATCGATATAATCGGGTCCGGCCTTGGCTGGAGCCAGCGCCACGCCGCGCTTGCGCATGGCCCGCAAAAGCCCCAGCGTGAAAGTCGTTTTGCCGGACCCCGACATGGGTGACGCGATCAGCAGGCCGCTCATGTGCCATCATCCTCCGGTCAGACCTGTTTTCGATCCTGATCGTCGGGCATATGGAGCGCATCGCCGAACCAGTCCAGCGACTGGCGCAGACGAACGACATCGCCAACCACGACAATCGCCGGCGGCGAAACCCCGGCGGCGAGCAGGTCTCGCTCCGCATTGTCCAGCGTCGATTCCACGATCTGCTGCTGATCCGTCGTTGCATTGCAGACAACGGCCACCGGTTCGTCCGGCGCGCGACCGGCTTCGATCAGGCGACGGGTGATCGTCGCGATATGTTTCATCGCCATATACATGACGATGACGGGCGATCCCTGTGCAACGCTCTTCCAGTCGATCCGGTCCGGCACGATGCCACTGGAATCATGTCCGGTCAGAAAGGTCACGCTGTGATTGATGTCGCGGTGGGTGACGGGAATGCCCGCATAGGCCAGACCGCCGATCCCGGCCGACACGCCGGGCACCACGCGAAACGGCACATTGTGCCTGACCAGCATCAGCGCCTCCTCGCCGCCGCGTCCGAAGACGAAGGGATCGCCCCCTTTCAGCCGCAGGACACGATGGCCAGCTCTGGCAAGTTCCACCAGCCGCAGGGAGATATCCCGCTGCTTGGCCGACGGCCTGCCGCCGCGTTTGCCGGCATATTCCAGAACCGCGCCGGGTCGGGCCAGCTTCAGGCAGGCGGCATTGACCAGGGCGTCATAGACGATCACATCGGCCTGGCGGATCGCATTGGCCGCATGCAGCGTCAGCAGGCCGGGATCACCGGGCCCGGCGCCCACCAGCCAGACGCAGCCGGGCGTCATTTGCTCCAGATCGCGGGTCAGATCGTCAGCCATCGCACGCCCCCGAAACGCCCTTCCGCCGGCATCGCCGCTCGCCTATAACCGCATGATGAACGAACCGAAGCCCAGTGCCGGCGCGGACGCAAACGACCCGCCCCTGCGACGGGGATGGACGACCGGCGCCTGTGCGACGGCGGCCACCAAGGCGGCACTCACGGCGCTTGTCACCGGAGAGTTTCCGGACCCGGTCGTCATCACGCTTCCAAAGGGCGAACGGCCCGCCTTTGCCCTCGCCTTCGAGACACTGGGAAACGGTTACGCATCCGCCGGCATCGTCAAGGACGCCGGCGACGATCCGGACGTCACCCACGGCGCGACCATCATTGCCACGGTGCGCCCGCTGCCACCGGAAACTGGCGTCAGCTTTATCGCCGGCTCCGGCGTCGGCACGGTCACCCTGGCGGGCCTGCCGGTACCGGTCGGCGAGCCGGCCATCAATCCGGTTCCGCGCAAGATGATGTGCGAGGTCGTCGACGCCATCTGCGACGAACACGGCCTGCCCCCGGATGTCGAGATCACCATTTCCATCCCCGACGGCGCGGCGCTGGCCGAAAAGACCTGGAATCCGCGGCTGGGCATCCTTGGCGGCCTGTCGATTCTCGGCACCACCGGGATCGTCAAGCCCTTTTCCTGCTCCGCCTGGATCCATTCGATCCATCGCGGCATCGACGTGGCCCGAGCGGCGGGCCTGACCCATGTGCTGGGCGCCACCGGATCGACATCCGAGGCCGCGGCGCAGAAAATCCTCAAACTGCCAGATATCGCACTGCTCGATATGGGCGATTTCGCCGGCGGCCTGCTGAAATATCTGCGCAAACACCCGGTCGACCGGCTGACCATCGCCGGCGGTTTCGCCAAGCTCACCAAGCTCGCCCAGGGGGCGCTCGATCTTCACTCCGGCCGCAGCCAGGTCGATATGGCGTTTCTTGCCGGCATCGTTCCCGAAAGCCAGCAGAGTCCGGAGATCACCGATCTGATTCTGTCCGCCAACACAGCGCTTGAAGTGCTTGAATTGACTCACCAAAAGGGCATTGAACTCGCCCCGATCATCGCCCGCAAAGCCGCCGCCTCGGCACAGGACACGCTGCGTGACGCGCCCGTTGCGGTGGACGTCATCATCACCGACCGTAAGGGAAACATCCTTGCCCGACACCCGTAGAACCATGCTGATTTTGGGCGGTACCGCAGAAGCGGCGGACCTCGCAGGGCGGCTTGCGGGCCGCCGCGACCTGAAAATCATCACATCCCTTGCCGGACGCACAGTCAATCCGCACCCGCCGGCCGGTGAGACCCGTATCGGCGGTTTCGGAGGGGTCGACGGCCTGTCATCTTTTTTGGCGAAAGCGGAGATCGATCTGCTGATCGATGCCACCCATCCGTTTGCCGAAACCATATCCGCCAACGCAGCACAGGCGTCGCGGCGGACTGGCACCCCCCTGATGTCACTCGTCAGGGCACCCTGGACCCCGATCAGCGGCGACGATTGGCGGTCCGTGGTGACGCTCGAGGAGGCCCGTGCGCAACTGCCACCATCGGCCCGCGCTTTTCTGGCGCTTGGCCGCCAGCATATAGACGTCTTCGCTGCCCGGGAGGATGTCCATTTCGTGATCCGCATGGTCGACCCGCCGGCCGGTGCGTTGCCCTTTCGCTCATGCGAACTCATTCTCGGAAAACCGGGCAGCCTTGCCGAAGAAGTTGACCTGCTGCGATCCCGTGCAATCAGCCATCTGGTGTGCCGCAACGCCGGCGGACAGGCATCATATGCGAAGATCGAGGCGGCGCGCCGCCTGTCCGTTCCGGTGATCATGCTCGAGCGGCCCGGCAGTCCGGCAGGAAAGCCCTTCGCCACGGTCGATGAAGTGGTGGTGGCCATCGGCTAAGCTCCCACCGGTTTCTTTTTCTTGCCGGCGTTGCGCAGCACATGCGTGTGATCGGCATCGTAGAGTGCGGAATCGCGATAGTCCGCATCACCGAAGACGCGGCCAACCATGATCAGCGCGGTACGGGTCAGCTTGGCCTTGCGCACCTCCCGTTTCATGTCGGCAAGGGTCGTGCGGATATACAGTTCGTCCGGCCAGGTCGCCCGATAGGCGACCACCACCGGGCAGTCCTCTCCATAATGCGGTGCCAGCGCATTGCGGACATGGTCGAGATTGCGGATCGACAGATGGATGGCGAGGGTCGCGCCCGACCGTCCGAGGATGTCCAGGCTTTCCCTGTCGGGCATGGCAGAGGCCTTCATCGCCGTGCGCGTGATAATCACGGTCTGGGCAATCTCTGGCAGGGTCAGCTCGGTCTTCAGCTTCGCCGCCACGCCGGCAAAGGCCGGGACGCCCGGCACCACCTCGTAATCGATATCGAGCGTATCGAGACGCCGCATCTGCTCGGCGATGGCGCCATAGATGGACGGATCGCCGGAATGGACCCGGGCGACATCCTTGCCGGCGCGCGCGGCCTTTTCCATTTCGTCGACGATCAGATCGAGATGCATCGGCGCGGTGTCCATCACCAGCGCATCAGCCGGCGCCGCGGCGACGATCTCCGCCGGCACCAGCGATCCGGCATAGAGGCAGACCGGACATGTTTCGATCAGGCGCAGGCCGCGCACGGTGATGAGGTCGGCGGCTCCGGGGCCGGCCCCGATGAAATAGACGGTCATGCGCGCACCTCGCGGGTTTCGATCACCGTTCCCGGCTTGGCGGCGTAGCCGCGCGGCGTGTAGACCCACACCCGCCCTTCACCGGTCGCCACCGTGCGAGTTTGCGACGAGCCGACAATCACGACCGTCAGCATATCGACATCGTCGACATCGAGGGCGTGCAACGGCACGATGCGCAGCGTTTCGCCCGCCCGCCCGAGATTGGCGGCAAGGATCACCGGCGTGTCGCGCGGCCTGTGGCGCAGCAATTCATGGCGTGCAAAGGCAAGCTGGGTGCGCCGGCGCCTCGAGACCGGATTGTAGAAGGCGATGACGAAATCGCCCTCGCCCGCCGCCACGATACGGCGGCGGATGTCTTCCCACGGGGTCAGCAGGTCGGACAGCGATATGGTGCAGAAATCATGTCCCAGCGGCGCGCCGGCGCGGGCAGCGGCGGCCTGCAGCGCTGATATGCCCGGCGAAACCGCGAGTTCGATGCGTCGGGCCGCATCGCTCAACCCATCCTCCGGCCCCGCTTTGTCCAGCAATTCAAAGGCCAGCGTCGCCATGGCGTAGATGCCGGCGTCCCCCGAACATACGAGCGATACCTGACGCCCCTGCCCTGCGAGTTCCATGGCATGGCGGACCCGTTCCTCCTCCCGCCCCAGATCGAAATCATGGCAGGCCTTTCCATCCGCCAGGGAGCCGAGCAGATCGAGATAGAGCGAATAGCCCACGAGATCGGTGGAACGCGACACCAGGGCAGTCACCTCCGGCGAGCGCCAGTCCGCCTGGCCCGGCCCGATCCCGACAATGGCGAGCATCCCCCGCGCACGTCCGACCCCTTCGGCATCGATCGGCCGGTCCGCGCGGGCGATCGCGCAGGTCGCGCGCTTCGACTTTCGTTTCGGGACGATCAGCACGCCGTCGCCTCCGCTGGCGGCCAGCGCTGCGCCCTCGGCAACGCCATGACAGCCGACCTCGGCAAACACGATATCCGACGGGTTGGCCAACCGGCTCCGCTCGGCTTCCAGAACTTCCGCTTCGAAGAACCGCGCCGCAACGCCGAAATGATCGGCAACCGCATGGACCGCCGGCTCATCGGATTTGAGATCGATGGAAAACACACCGGCGAGCGCCTGAGGCGCAAGGCCCGCCTCGCGCAGCGTCTGTTCGACAAGGCCGATGACCTCGCCGGCCGCCGCGCCACGCTCGCAGCCGATCCCCAGGCACAGAGTCTGCGGCGCATAGACCAGTTCATGGTCCGCGGGGTCGTGCAACGCCTCCGTGATCCGCAGACACACCGCTCCGTCTTCCGCGAACGGAATCGCCGAATGACGCAGCCAGTCCGCCTCGCCAGCCAGCCGTGCCGATGCCCCCGACAGAAGGTCCGCCATTACGCCCTTCGCCGCCGCCGGATTGGTCAGAACAAACCCGGCCGGAGGCGAGTCCAGCGCCACACCGAAACGGACATCGCCCGCCGTGGTGACGGCTGCATGTCCGTTCAACGCCTCGGCAATGGCCGCCGCCAGATCATTGGCGCCGTGATGGCCGCCGAGCAGCGGTACGACACTGGCGCCGTCTTCCGACACCGCAAGCACCGGCGGTTCACCGGCCTTGTCGGAAAGCACGGGCGCAAGGATGCGGATCAGCGCACCACTCGCCATCACCGCGATGATCGCCCGACCCTCCGCGAACAGCGCCCGGATGTGATCGCCGGCGGCATCGAACCGGATATCCGCCCGCTCGACCCGGCCGGACAATCCGTGAACTGCGCCGCCGATCGCGGCGGCAATGGTGTGTGCCAATGCCGCGGAAGACGAGTTGAGGATGACGATCGCCGGTTTCATCGCACTATTCATGGAGACCGACCGGGGCGGCATCATCCGCCCTTGTGGCGCCACGCGGCATCAAGGGCAGGTCGGTCACCCAGTTCTCGGCGCCCTTGTAGATCAGGATCATCGAGAAATAGGGGGCCCGGTCACCGGCCTGCGAGAGCGGCAGAATACGTTCCTCGGGCAGCGACACGCGCTCCAGATAACCGGCACGGGACACCAGATTCATTTTCTCAAGCAACGCCACGATCCGGCTGAAATGGCGGCCGATTTTGATGATGGCCACCGCCTCCGCCATATCGATTCTCGACGCAATTTCAGCATCGTCCAGCGGGCCCGGTATGACGCACAGGGCGTCATTGCGCGCCGCCAGCGGACGCCGCAGGGCGGCGGCGCTCGCCATCATCGACGACACGCCGGGAACGATCTCGCAGGGAAAGCGGCCGGCCAGCCTTTCGTAGAGATACATGAACGAGCCGTAGAAGAAGGGATCACCCTCGCACAAAACAGCGACATCGCGGCCGTCCTGCAAATGTCCGGCAAGTGTGTGCGCCGCTTCGTCATAGATCCGGCGGGCCGGAAAGCGTTCCACCCGCATCGGCACGACGATCGGAACCTCGATCTGCGCTTCGCGGATGGTCGCGGCGACGATCCGGCGCGCAAAGCTGGATCCCGTATCGGGCGCCGGATAGGCCACCACCGGCGCGGCCCGCAAAAGCCGGTCGGCTTTCAGCGTCATCAATTCCGGATCGCCCGGTCCGACACCCAGGCCGTAAAGCGTTCCGCTCATCGGCGCCCCCGGGTTTTTTGGACCGCCCACTGCGTGACCGGCATCATCGGCCTGAATCCGTGATAGCCGCCGATGGGCCCGGCTCGCGCCACCGCGATGCGGGTCAGATCCCCGCCATGGGCGGCATGAAGCGCCGACAGGCGCCCCTCGCCTTCCACCGTCACCACATTGGCCACCAGCCGGCCACCCGCGGCAAGCGCCTGCCAGCAGCGTTCGAAAACCGGCGGATCGACGATCCCGCCGCCGATGAACACGGCGTGCGGTGTTTCCAGATCGGCCAGCGCGTCCGGCGCTCGGCCTTCGATGATCTTGAGGCCGGGCGTGCCCAATGCCAAGGCGTTTTGCGCGATCATCGCATTGCGCGTTGCCTTCGCCTCGATGGCGACGGCCTTGGCACCCCGTGCCGCCCGCATCCATTCAATGGCCACCGAGCCGCAGCCGGCCCCGACATCCCAGAGCAGTTCATGCGGACAGGGCTGCAGCGCCGCCAGCGTCGCCGCCCGCACCTCCCGCTTGGTCAATTGCCCGTCATGGCTGAACGCGTCGTCCGGCAATCCGGGCACCGGCGCATGGATCGCGGCGCCCTCGCCGGGGATGCATTCGATGCCGATGACGTTGAAATCGGCAAACGGCGTGTCGCCAGCTTCGATGGCGGCAATATGGTCCGCCGTGTGATCCGTGATGCGCTCCCGTTCGCCACCCATATGCTCCAGCACCGTCAGGCGCGATCCGCCATATCCGCGGTCAACAAGCATGCCGGCCACCTCATGGACGGTCCGCGCCGTCGAGGTCAGCGAGAGAATACGGTTGCCCGGCAGGATGTTCGGCTGCAGGCCGGCGACGGAGCGGCCGTGCAGGGAAATACAGGCGACATCCTGCAGCGGCCATCCAAGCCGCGATGCCGCAAGGGAGAATCCGGAGGGCGACGGGATGACCAGCATCTCCTCGGTCGCAATCCGGCGGCGCATGGTCGCCCCGATGCCGAAATGCATCGGATCGCCGGTCGCAAGGATGGTCACAGGCGATCCCCGGCGGGCCTGCAACAGATCGAGCGTATCGCGAACGCCCATGGTCCATGGAATGATTTCGCAGGCCTCCAGGCCGAGCGTGCTGAGATCGAGCGCGGCAAGAACCCGTTCGGGCGCGACCAGCGTGCGCGCATTGCGCAGCAATGCCAAGGCAGCCGGTGCCAGCGAGTTGATGCCGTCATCGCCGATGCCGAGAATCGTCAGCCAACATGGGTTGGCCGCCTCGCTCATCGGTTCAGGCCACCCGCCACCGCG
Source organism: Rhizobiaceae bacterium (assembly GCA_028279875.1). Taxonomy (GTDB): domain Bacteria; phylum Pseudomonadota; class Alphaproteobacteria; order Rhizobiales; family Rhizobiaceae; genus Hoeflea_A. The sequence continues at coordinate 46,950 of JANQMU010000034.1, read as the reverse complement.
TTCATCGCCGCCGCCGCCATGGCGCTGCCGCCGCGCCGGCCGCGAACCGTGATGATGGGGATCGTGCCCGCCGCCTCGATCAGGGCTTCCTTCGATTCCTCGGCGCCGACAAATCCCACCGGCACGCCGATGATCAGCGCCGGCGCTCCGCATCCGTCCCTCAGCATTTCCAGCAGGTGGAAAAGCGCCGTCGGCGCATTGCCGATGACGACGATGCCGCCGGCAATCTCATAGGCCATACTGTCCATCGAGGCGGCTGAAAGCGTGGTCTCAAGCAGCGCCGCGCGGGTCGCCGTCTGCCGCAGTCCGACCTGGCACATAACCGGCAGACCGTCCGGCAGCAAACGGCGGATGACACCGCGGCGCACCATTTCCACATCGCAGACGATAGCGTGGAACCGCTTGATCGCGGCCCGTCCGGCATCGACGGCGTCCGGTGAGATGACGAGATCGTCGACCAGGTCGACCATGCCGCAGGCATGGATCATGCGGACCGCGACATCCTCGGCCTGGTCCGGGAAGGCGGAGAGGTCGGCCTCGCGCCGAATAGTGGCAAAACTCTCGCGGTAAATCTCCTCCGGGTCGCGAAGATATTCATATTGGGCGTCTGCCATGCAATTCAGCTCTTCTTCATGGCAACCGCCCTTGTGGGCGGTCGGCGTGGGGATAGGGATGATAATACTGCAGGACCTGTTCCCGGTGTTTGCACATCTGGCAATGCATCAGCGCTTGGCCCATGCGTTTCCTCAACGCGATTCTGACAAAGTCGATCCCGGGATGTTCAGTCGCCACCAGACCCGCATATTTGTAGATACGCTTAACCGGCACGCCGGTAAACAGGAAATAGGCAAAGCCCACAACGCTGGGGGTTCGCCGCATGTCAGGAGCCGCCGGCGCCCGCCTGATGCCTTCATCCCGCGGCCGTCCGCGCTCATCCCGATGCGCCTTCCGGATTCTCTTCGGTTTCGACCTCCGCCTCATCCGAATCGGCCTTCTCCTTGGCGTCCTTCTTCGCTTTGGCTGCGAGGGCCGCGATAGCAGCCGCACCCAGGACAGCGGCGATCCCAACCCAGTGGGCATGACCGGCAAGCTCACCCACATGTCCCACGTGGGCATGCGCGAACGAGACGGAAAGAACAGTCAGCAATGTAACGGCAAGAATACGTGTCATGAAAACCTCCGGCTGGCATTTGGTCGTGCACGAAACGCCACAACGGACCGCGGTCCGCCGTTCCGGTCTGGACAGCTCCGGAATTGCACCCCCTGTTTGGGTCGGTCGCACCGGAATTTCTCTCAGCCCGCTTCGTGTCGGGCGCCGTCACACGTCCTCGTGTTGTAGGCGCAGCCGGCCTTCGGGTCAAACCCAAAGGCGGCGAATTGCATATCAATCGCGACGGATGACGCCGGCACAAACTGCGACATGCGCGGCGCCACCGACTGCCGCTTCCCCACATCAGAACTCGATCCCGACCTGCGCCTTGACGCCGGACCGGAAGGGGTGTTTGACCATCTCCATCTCGGTGACCAGATCGGCACATTCGATCAGTTCATCCTTGGCGTTGCGGCCGGTGATGATGACATGTTTCATCTCCGGCTTCTTCTTCAGGGTTTCGATGATGTCGTCGAGCGGCAGGTAGTCGTATCGCAGCACGATATTGAGCTCGTCGCACAGCACCATGTCGTAATTGTCGTCGAGGATCATGGCCTTGGCGGTCTCCCAGGCCTTCGTGGCGGCCTCGATATCACGCTGCCGGTCCTGGGTTTCCCAGGTAAAGCCCTCACCCATCGTCGCAAGGGTCACCTGATCGGGGAATGCCTCCAGAACCTTGCGCTCGCCGGTTCCCCATTTTCCCTTGACGAACTGTACGACGCCGACCTTCATGCCATTGCCGATCGCCCGAAAGACCATGCCGAAGGCCGCGGTGGATTTTCCCTTGCCCTTGCCGGTGTGGACGATCGTCAGGCCCTTTTCGATGGTCTTCGTCGCGATGATCTTGTCGCGCGCGGCCTTTTTTTTGCGCATCTTGTCGGCGTGACGGGCGTTGAGTTCGTCCTCCGTCAGGGATTTCAGTTTCTGCGATTTCTCAGCCATATCAGTTTCCCCGGGGGTTTAGGCGGCATCACTGGCCTGCGCCAGAGCGTTCAGATCGAATTGTGCCGAATTGGAACGCGGCGTCCAGAGCCCTCTGGCAACGGCTTCAGCCAGCCGCTCCGCCAGTTCTCGCAGCGCGGCGGGGTTGTGGTCGACCATGAAGTCGCGAACCGTCTCATCGAGCACAAAGGCCTGGTAGACCGCATCGAAGTGGTGATCCCGCACGGCACCGGTGGTCGCTGAGAAAGCAAACAGGTAGTCGACCGTCGCTGCGATCTCGAACGCCCCCTTGTAGCCGTGTCGCATCACACCTTTGATCCATTTCGGATTGACGACGCGGGCCCGTACCACCCGGCCGATTTCATCTTCCAGCGTCCGCACGACCGGCCTCTCCGGCCGCGAATGGTCATTGTGATACACCGTCGGGCGCGAACCCCTGAGCATGTCGACCGCCGCCGTCATGCCGCCCTCGAACTGATAATAATCATCGCTGTCGAGCAGGTCGTGCTCGCGATTGTCCTGATTGTGCACCACCGCTTCGACCGATCGCAGCCGGTCTTCGAACAGTCCGCGCTCGGCGTTGCCCTCCTCACCCGCCCCGTAGGCATAGCCGCCCCAGACCAGATAAGCCTCGGCGAGGTCGCCGCGTGTCTGCCAGCCGCCTTCATCGATCAGCGCCTGCAGACCGGCACCATAGGCGCCCGGTTTCGATCCGAATACCCGATAGCCGGCCCGCCGCGCGGCAAGGCGGGCATCCACACCCGCTGCGATCAGGGCCGCTTCATCAACCTTCATACGGGCAGCGATCGGGTTTTCCGCCGCCACCTCATCAAGTGCCCCGACAGCCCGCATGGCCTTGTCCAGCAGCGCGATCTGATCGGGAAACGCGTCCCGGAAGAAACCGGAAATGCGCAGCGTCACATCGACGCGCGGGCGGCCAAGCACGGCCGGCGGAATGATCTCATAGCCGGTAACGCGCCGCGACGCGCTGTCCCAGACCGGCTTCACGCCGACCAGGGCAAGTGCCTGGGCGATATCATCGCCGCCGGTGCGCATATTCGATGTGCCCCAGGCCGTCAGGCCAAAGGCGGTCGGCCAGTCGCCATGGTCCTGCGTGTAGCGGGAAACAAGCAATTCAGCCGATTTGCGGCCGAGTTCCCAGGCCGCCGGTGTCGGCACGGAGCGGCTGTCGACGGAATAGAAATTGCGGCCGGTCGGCAGCACATCCGTGCGGCCACGGGTCGGCGCGCCGGAGGGTCCGGGCGCAAGAAACCGGCCCGACAAAGCCCGCAGCAGGCCGTCGCGCTCGCCCGATCCGCAGGCCGCGACCGACGGTGCGATATCCGTTGCGATGCCCTCCAACACCAGGCGCGTCCGCATCCAGTCGGCCGGAACCTCGGTTTCGCCCGAAAGCAGTTCGACGGCCAGCGATTCGATCCGCTCGACCGTGTCGCCGGTGCTGCGCCACGGATCGTTGCATGTGGCCTGGAGAGCGGCCGGTTTCGGACCCGGCCATGCGGCAGCCATCGCGCAATCGAGCGGATCGAAGCCAAGCTCCAGGTCCTCGGCGATGGCTCGCTGCAGGCTGGCATCCGCACCGTCGCCGACGCCGCGCGGCACCCGGGCGAGCGCCGCAAGGAGGTCATGCCGCAGCCGGCCCTCGGGCGACTGTCCAAAGATGTGCAGCCCGTCGCGGATCTGCATTTCCTTCAGGTCGCACAGATAGGCGTCGAGCTTCTGCAGCGCCAGATCATTGGCATCGTCATCCGCAATGCCGGCATCCTGATCGAGACCGATATCCCGCACCAGATCGAGGATCTGCCGATTCAGCAACCGCAGCCGTCTCGGATCGCCGCCCGCCGCTTCGTAATATTCATCGACAAGCGCCTCGAGATCCTTCAGCGGGCCATAGCTTTCCGCCCGTGTCAGCGGCGGCGTCAGGTGATCGACGATCACGGCCGCCGTCCGCCGCTTGGCCTGGGTGCCCTCGCCCGGGTCATTGACGATGAACGGGTAGAGATGCGGCATCGGCCCGAGCAGCGCTTCCGGATAACAGCTTTCCGACAGCGCCAGCGCTTTGCCCGGCAGCCATTCCAGATTGCCGTGCTTGCCCATATGGACGACCGCCTGTGCTCCCGCCTGCGAGCGCAGAAAGGCGTAGAAGGCGATGTAGCCGTGCGGCGGCACGAGGTCCGGTGAATGGTAGCTTTCCTTGGGGTCGATATTGTAGCCGCGCGCCGGCTGGATGCCCACCAGCACCCGCCCGAACCGGGTGAGTGGTAGAGCAAACCCGCCGGATGGACCGAGATCGGTCATGAAGAACGGATCGGACTGCGGCGCGCCCCATCGCTGGCTGACAGCATCGCGAACCGGCTGCGGCAGGCTTTCGAAAAAGCCCAGATAGTCCTCCAGATCGATAGTTTCGCGTATCCGGCGCGCGCCGACGGCCGCATTGGTCGGCCCTTCCGTCAAATGGCGCATCAGGCTGTCACCATCCACCGGCCGCGCGCCGACCGCATAGCCAGCCGTCTCCAGCGCATCGAGAACCTCAATGGTGCTGGCCGGCGTGTCGAGACCGACACCGTTGCCGAGCCGCCCGTCGCGGTTCGGATAATTGGCCATGATCAGGGCGACACTGCGCTCCGCCGCCGGCGTATCGCGCAATCGTGCCCAGGCCGCGGCGAGAGCGGCGGTGAAAGCCACCCGGTCCGGATGCGGGTCATGAGTGACGATATTGGCCTCAACAGCCTCATCGAAATAGGCGGCAGACTTGAACGACACGGCCCGCGACAACACCCGCCCATCGACCTCCGGCAGCGCAACATTCATCGCCAGATCCCGGGCCGAAAGCCCTTGCGGCGACTGCTCCCACACCGCGCGGCTCGATCCCGAAAAGATCGCCTGCAGAACCACCGCGCCCGTTGATTCCAGCACGGTTTCCCGGCGCTCGCCGCCGGGCGATGACACCGCGAATCCTGTGGCGTTGATCACCACCGACGGCGCACAGGCCGAAAACAGGGTCTCGACCGTTGCCACCGACACCGGGTCTTTCAGGCTGGACAAGAAGATCGGCAGGGCCTGCATGCCCTCCGCATCCAGGGCCCGCACCAGAGCCTCGACCGGCTGTGTCTGACCGCTCTGCACCAGCGCCCGGTAGAAGCAGATCGGAACGACGGGCCGTTCGTCTCCAGCCTTCAGGATGTCATCCACCGAGGGATTGGCACGATCCGGCCACCAGAGCCCGGCCTTCAGCAGTGGCGACGCCGCCGGCGGCTTTTCCGATCCGTCCAGCAGCGCGGCGCAGTAGTTCAGGAAGGACGCGGCATTGTCCGCCCCGCCATCCACGAGATAGTGCCAGAGCGCATCGACATCGGCGGGCGGCAGGGTGCAGAAATCCGCAAGGCCGGGATCGGGTTTGTCGTCGCCCGGCAGAACGGCAATGTCCCCACCGCTGTTGACCGCAGCGGCATGCAGTGTCTCAAGCACGTAGGAAAAGTAGCTCGCGCCACCCAGCACCCGCACGACAATCAGCCGGGCATGCCTCGCCGTCCGCTCGACATAGGTATCAACCGACATCGGATGGGTCAGTTGCATCAGGCTGGCAAGCCGCAGATCCGGCGCGGCATCACCCAGTTTGCGCCGCGCCGATGCCAGACCGGCAAGTTCCGTATCTGCCGCCGACAGGAACACGACATCGCCAGGCGTCTGACCGAGATCGATGGCCTCGTTCCCTTCCGACAGGGAACCCTGCTGGGCAAGCAGAAGATGCATGGGCTACCCCTGTCGCGCGGCCTGTTCTATTTCCGCCGCGATCGCCGCCTGATCGATATCGTGCAGGCCAATGACCACAAGCCGGGTGCCGCGCATTTCGTCAGGCGACCAGAGGCGATCAAAGTACCGGTCGATGCGGACGCCCACCGCCTGCAACAGCAAGCGCATGGCCTTGCCCGGCACGTCGACGAACCCCTTCAGGCGCAGGATATCGTGGCGGGTGATGATGGCGGCCAGCGCCTCGGCGAATGCCGCCGGATCGGCAACGGAACCGGTTTCCACGACAAAACTCTCGAACTCGTCATGATCATGATCGTGATCTTCACCGGCCTCATGCTCCATCTCATGATGGGATTTCCGGTTGCCGATATCGTCTTCGGTTCCAACCCCGAGGCCCAGCAGAACGGATGACGGGACCTCGCCATTGCGGGCGCTCACCATGGCCGGACGGCGGCGCGCCCGTTCGCCGACATGCGCCCGCACCGATTCAAGGCCGGTCGCATCGATGAGGTCGGCCTTGTTGAGGATGATCAGGTCGGCAGCCTTCAGCTGATCCTCGAAAAGCTCCTCCAGCGGGCTCTCGTGGTCCAGCGCGTCATCAGCCCTGCGCTGCGCGTCCAGCTTCTCATGATCGTCGGCAAACCGCCCGGCTGCGACGGCGGCGCTGTCGACCACGGTGACCACACCGTCGACCGTGACCCGGGTCTTGATGTCAGGCCAGTTGAAGGCGGCGACCAACGGCTGCGGCAGCGCCAGGCCGGAGGTTTCGATGACGATGTGGTCCGGGCGCTGGTCGCGCTCCAGCAGCTTTTCCATCGTCGGAATGAAATCATCGGCCACCGTGCAGCAGATGCAGCCATTGGTCAGTTCGACGATATCGTCCTCTGTGCAGTTTTCCGCGCCGCATCCCTTCAGAACCTCGCCGTCAACGCCGAGATCACCGAATTCATTGACGATCAGCGCGATCCTTTTCCCGTTGGCGCCGGTCAGCAGATTCCGGATCAGCGTGGTCTTGCCCGCGCCCAGAAATCCGGTGATCACCGTTGCCGGAATTTTCTGTTCCCGCATGTCCTCAACCCTTCATCTTCAGCGGCAGCCCGGCCGCGACAAAAAAAACACTATCCGCCCGTTCGGCAACGGCCTGGTGCAGATCGCCCGCATGATCGCGAAAATCGCGGGCCATGGCATTGTCCGGCACGATGCCAAGGCCGACCTCGTTTGAGACCAGAACCACGGCGCCCGGAAGTTCGGTCAGACAATCCACGAGGGCACGCGATTCGGCCTTCACATCGCGTTCCTCGAGCATCAGATTCGTCACCCACAACGTCAGGCAATCGACCAGGATGGCCCGGTCGTCTCTTGCCAGGCGTGTCAGTGCCGCGGTCAGATCGAGCGGTTCCTCGACCGTTGTCCAGTGAGACCCTCGCCGGGCCCTGTGCGCAAGGACCCGGCTTTCCATCTCGCCGTCGAGGCATCGGCCAGTCGCCACATAGGCAGGCGACAGGCCGGATGCCTCGACCAACCGTTCGGCAAAGACCGATTTACCGGAGCGTGCACCGCCGAAAACAAAAGTGCAGCCCGGTCCCGCCGACGTCATCCCGCCGCCCGACCGGCACGATCCACCGCACCGCCGAGCATCAGGCCGAGCACCACCCAGAAAAACGCCGTGGTCGCCAACGCGGCCACCGCGAACTCGGCGCCCAGCAGGGCCGGCACATCGCTGGCGATGTCCGTCGGCTGCGGCGCGCCATAGAGTTGCGGCGCGGCGATGACCACAACGCCGAGGACCTTGGCCCAGATTTCCGGTCTCAGCACCAGGAAATAAAGGCCGCTGGCCGACAGGACCACCGTGGCCATCCACCAGGCCTGGCGGTCGTGGAGATCGGCTGCAGGAAATCCGGGCAGTTCCGGCGGCAAGCCGATCGCCGGCAGGAACTGAAATGCCAGCCAGCCTGCAGCGCCCCACAGAACGCCGTTCCTGAGCGTGATCGAAACGCCGGTAATGAGGCTGGCCGCGAACAGCAGAAGGCCGAAACCGACCCCCGTCACGAGATTGGCCATCAGCGTGCCACCAAACCGGTCAAGGCCGAAGAGGATGCCCCCCTCCTCATGCCCATCGCCATGGGCGTGGGCCTTAGAGACGGGTAAAACCATCTCTGCCAGCACCGAAAGCGCCGGCAGCGACCGCATCGCGCTCTGGTCGCCGGGCGCGCCGTTCTCATACTGCTCGGCATGCAGGATCAGCGGTGTCACCTTGAGCTCCTGTGCACCCGTCATCAGCACACCGGAGAGCAGGCCTGCCACGATCGCGGCAAGCAAAAACCTGATAATCATGGGCTTGATCCCTCAGTGACAGGGAAAGCCATAGGCATGACGGCTGTCATGGGCCGTATCGTGCAGCACCGCGGAATTCGCGAGCCCTGCGCCATAGACCAGAAAGACGCCCAGCAGCAATGAAGCCACCGCCAGTGTCATGCGCTGTGTGATATCAAGAGAAACCGTTGTCGTCGTTTGCAAAGCCATAGCAACCTCCGTGTCTGGCTCGGGAACAATCCCAGTCAAATTCACGAATGGCAGGTTTCCTGGCTCGCGGATCGGCAGGTCCTGGACCTGCCCGGCATTCCCTCACCTTCCCGAAGTGGAATTGGCGGTGCAAAAGCGGACGATTCGCAGATTGTCTAGAGGCGTCCACCTGGTTCATTGCACCGCCACTTCAGTGGCTTCGGCCTTAATACGGTCCCCACCGATGGGTGACCGAATATCAGCCTGCGAGAATGCCGATCCGCTCTACAGTCGCGGGGTCGGCTGCGATCAAAGTGCCCGGTTTGGGTCCACTCTTCGCATTCCCATTTGATCCTTCGGGCTTCGCCCGTCGGGACCATTCGTACCTTGGTTGATAGGCTCTTCATCTTGCCGCTGTCAATCGCGATGACGCCCCATACCGGCCTTATCGCGACCCGAAGACCTTTCATCCGGCATTGCCGAGCACCGGAAAATCGTCACTGATCAAACCCGCCAAGCGCCCAGCAATCGCATCGAGCGCCCTGTCGACATCCTGGCGGTAACTCTGCGTCCCGCCTGTCAGGCCAAGGCTCTGCAGATAGCGTGCGCGAAACGCATCGCTGGCGAAAATGCCGTGCAGATAGGTTCCGACGATCCGGCCGTCGGCGGAAACCGCGCCATCCGGCCGTCCGTTGATTTGAGCGAAGGGACGCATGCAATCCGGACCTTCCGTGTGGCCGATGTGGATTTCATAGCCGCTGAGTCCGACCTTGTGAACGAGGCCTTCGGCCTCGACATTGCGGACCGTTTTCGCCGGTTCCATGATCGTCTCGATATCCAGCAATCCAAGACCCTCGGCGGCGTCGCGGTCCCCTTCCATGCGATGCGGATCGCGAACCGAACGCCCGAGCATCTGGTAGCCGCCGCAAAGGCCGAGCACATGGCCGCCGCGCCTGACATGGGCCGCCAGATCGACGTCCCAGCCCTGCTGCCGGAAGATCTCCAGATCGGAAATGGTCGATTTCGAGCCCGGGAGAATCACCAGTCCCGCATCGGCAGGCAGCGCCTCGCCCGGATGCACCATGACCAGATCGACATCCGGCTCCGCCGCCAGAGGATCGAAATCGTCGAAATTGGCGATTCGGTTCAAGATGGGCACGGCGATTTTCAGCGCGGCGCCGTCACCGCGCATCACCTTGTCCAGAACGACGGAATCCTCGGCCGGCAGGCGCCGCGCCTCCTTCAGCCAGGGAATGACGCCGAAACAGGGCCAGCCGGTATGGTTTCCGATTTCCGCCAGACCGTCGTCGAACAGCGAGACATCGCCGCGAAACTTGTTGATCAGATAGCCGCGAATCATCCGGCGGTCCGGCTCCGGCAGAATGGCGTGCGTACCCACCAGCGATGCAATCACGCCGCCCCGGTCGATATCGCCGACAAGGATGACCGGCACCTTGGCGCGGGTCGCAAAGCCCATATTGGCGATATCATGGGCCCGTAGATTGATCTCCGCCGGTGACCCGGCTCCCTCGACGATGACGAGATCGGCCTCAGCACTGACGGTTTGCCAGCTCTCCATGACGGCATCCAGAAGCCGTCCCTTGACCGACTGGTAGTCGCGGCCTGCCGCCTGCCCCCAGACGCGTCCCTGCACAATGATCTGGGAGCCCATCTCGGACTGCGGCTTGAGCAGGACCGGATTCATATGCACCGAAGACGGCACCCGGCAAGCCATGGCCTGAAGCCACTGCGCCCGTCCGATCTCGCCGCCATCCTCGGCGACGGCGGCATTGTTGGACATGTTCTGCGGCTTGAAGGGACGCACCGCCAACCCACGATTGGCTGCCAGCCGGCACAGCCCCGCCGCCAGCACGGTCTTGCCGACATCGGACCCTGTTCCCTGAAGCATGATCGCCTTCGCCATGGCCGTGCGTATCACCGTCGCAAATGGCTGCATAGGGGCGAAAACCCAAAGACATTGATTTGCCGTTGGCAGGACCGGATCGAAAGAAGGAACTGAGGAGTTTGAGCACCGCGAAACCGGGCTTCGGATATGCGATAACCGCGCTTCGGGTCGCCCTCAGCGCGGTGTGGTCACTGAACCCATGACCTCTTCGTAATACGCACGAAGATCGCGATACTCCGGTACGCGTGACCTGATCCGGAGCAGTCGGCGGTGTTCCCCGCCGCGCAATCCGTTCTAGACGAATAGTGTTACCGGACCGTTATTGAGACCTTAATCAAACCTAAATTTGGCAATTTATTCGTCTTTTTTTACTTGCCCGCGCAAGAAGTTTATTATTCCCGAAAAATCGGTCGCCTCGCCGCCCGCCGCATTGAACAAAGCATAGAGCTGCATGGCGCTGGCGCCCAGCGGCGTGACGGCGCCGGAAGACTGTGCGGCCTCTTGCGCGAGTTTCAAATCCTTCAGCATCAGGGCGGCGGCAAATCCCGGCTTGTAGTCATTGTTGGCCGGCGATGTCGGCACGGGACCTGGAACCGGGCAATAGGTGTTGATCGACCAGCATTGCCCCGACGACGTCGAGGCTACGTCAAACAGTGCCTGGTGCGACAGGCCGAGCTTCTCGGCCAGCACGAACGCCTCGCCGACACCGATCATCGATATGCCGAGGATCATGTTGTTGCAGATTTTCGCAGCCTGCCCGGCCGCCGCATCGCCGCAATGCACGATGCGCCCGGCCATCGGGTCGAGGATCGGTTCGGCCTGTTCAAAGGCCTCCTTCGATCCGCCGGCCATGAAGGTCAGTGTCCCGGCCGCAGCGCCTCCGACGCCACCCGAAACCGGTGCGTCGACCGACAGCATCTGATGATCGGCTGCCAGCTTATGGGCCCGGCGCGCGCTTTCCACATCGATCGTCGAACAGTCGATGAACAGCGTTCCGGGATCAGCAGCCGGAACCAGCTCGCTATAGACGGACACCACATGGGCACCGGCCGGCAGCATGGTGATGACGATCCCGGCGCCCTCGACCGCCTGCCGGCCCGAATCGGCAATCGTCACCCCGGCGCTCCGCGCCTCGTCCAGATTGTCCTGCACAAGATCGAATCCGCTGACCGACAGCCCGGCCTTGACCAGATTGGCGGCCATGGGATTGCCCATATTGCCGAGGCCGATAAATGCAATGTTGCCCATGAACCCGTTTCTCCCTGCAGACAGCGGCCGAAATTATCGCGTCAGGCTTCTGGCGATGATGACCCGCATGATCTCGTTGGTGCCCTCGAGAATCTGGTGGACACGCAGATCCCGCACCAGTTTCTCGACACCGTAATCGGCGAGATAGCCGTAGCCGCCGAAAAGCTGCAAGGCATCATTGGCGATCTCGAAACCCGCATCGGTGACGAATCTCTTGGCCATGGCCGACCATTTGCCGGCATCATAGGCCTTGCGGTCAAGCTTGTCGGCAGCAGCATAGAGGATCAGCCGCGCCGCCTCCAGGCTCGTCGCCATATCCGCCATCTTGAATTGCAATCCCTGGAACTGGTTGATCGGCTTGCCGAAAGCCTGCCGCTCGGCAGTGTAGTCCAGCGCCTTTTCGAAGGCGGACTGGGCGCCGCCCAGCGAGCAGGCCGCAATATTCAGCCGGCCGCCATCGAGCCCGGCCATCGCGATCCTGAACCCCATGCCCTCCTCGCCGATCCGGTTTTCCACCGGAACCCGGCAATCGTCGAACACCACCTGGGCGGTCGGCTGGATGTGCCAGCCCATTTTCGATTCCGGCGCCCCGAAGGAAATTCCCGGCGCATCCCTGGGGATCACCAGGGTCGAGACGCCAGCGGCGCCCTCGTCGCCGGTCTTGACCATCGTGACATAGATGTCATTCATCCCGGCGCCCGATATGAACTGCTTGGTGCCGTTCACCACATAGACATCTCCGTCGCGCACCGCCCGTGTCTTCATTGCCGCCGCATCCGAACCGGAACCGGGCTCCGTCAGGCAGTAGCTGGCGATCTCCTCCATAGACATAAGCTTCGGCAGCATGCGCTGCCGCTGTTCCTCACTGCCGAAGGAATCGATCATCCACGCCGCCATATTGTGGATCGAGATGAAGCTGGAAAAAGCCGGGCAGGCCTTGGCCAGCGCCTCGAATATGACGACCGCATCGAGGCGGCCGAGCGCCGAGCCGCCGACATCGTCGCCGACATAGATGCCGCCAAGCCCGAGCGGCGCCGTTTCCCGAATCACATCGACCGGAAAGTGCCTGGCCTGATCCCATTCGATCGCCTTGGGCGCGACCCGGTCGGCCGCAAAGGCGGCCACCATATCCTGCATGGCCCGCTGTTCGTCCGTCAGGCTGAAACGCTCCTCCAACGCATCCACAACCGCATCCATGGTCAACCTCCCTGACACCATCGGCAACGACTGATTCGCCTGAGCCGGCCGGAGCCGCAGGCGCCTATGGGGTCAATATATAAACGCTCGTTCATTTCTTTGCACCATTTTTTGACGATCGGGACGAATTCAATCGCTTGAAACCGGCCAACTGCCGCGTAAATCCGCCCGACCCTATTTTTGCCATTGTCTAATCATCCCATTGTGCCCAATATCGAATGCGATCATCGGGCGGCCAGACAGGGAGACCGAGGTTCCATTATGCCCCTGCCTTCAACACGACTGAGGAAACCGAAAGTCCGCGCCTGGATAACCGCCGGCGCGCTGACGGTCAGCCTGTCGGTCCTGTCCGCATGCACGAGCACCAAGCCCGGCGTCACCACGGTCTATTACAATGTCCCCGGCACCACGGTTGAGCAGATCAACCAGCAGATCGCCATTCGCGGCCCACAGGACGGCCATGCGATCGGAACGACGGAAACCCGCATGACCCCGAAAGTGCGGACGGTGCGCAAGGACGGGCAGTGCCGGATCGAATCCGCCGATGTGCTGCTGGAACTGAAGGTGACCCTGCCGCGCTGGGCCGAGATCAACAAGGCCGACAGCCGCACCCGCTTCGGGCTTGCTGGCCTCAGCCGCCATGTCGAGGAGCATGAGCAGGTACATGTGGAGATCTCGCAGAAATACGCCAAGATAATCGAAAATGCCCTGCTGGCCATGCCGCCGGAGAAAAACTGCCGTGTCCTGATCAACAAGGCCCGCGCCAAATTCAAAAGCCTGTTCGAGGAGCACAACGACGAACAGCGCGCCTTCGATGCCTCCGAGCGCGAAGCAATTGAACGCCGACTGGCCGAACTCGGCTACGGCAGCTAGGCTGTGGTGGCGATTTAACCATTTGAGCCAGAGCTGGATGGCAGCGCTTTTGACGAAGCCGAGGAAATTGGCAAGCAGTTTGTCATAGCGTATGGCGACGCGTCTGAACTCCTTGAGTTTAGCAGACAGTTGCTCGATCTGATTGCGTTCCTGGTAAAGGTCCTTGTCATAGGCGTGCTTCTTGCTTCGAACGAACCTGTGCTTCGTTTGGCGCGTCTGATCGGCCGCCAGATCGCGCGTGAGCAATTTGAGCGGCAAGATTGTCGGGAACGGAAGCTCTTTCGGCAAAAGAGCAGCAGACTTACGTAGGCTGCACCACATACAGGCACGGCGCCCCGGCGGAAGGATTACCGCCGAGGACTCGATGATTGATCTTGAGACCATAATGGTCCCGTGCTAGATTGAGGCTCCGATGAGAATCATTGCCCGCCGCACCTTACGGGAGTTTGTCGAGAGCCTCGCGGGGCAAAAGGATCAGCCGGCTGTAAAGGCCGCGCTCGATGCCTGGTTCGATGAAGTCGGCAAAGCGGAGTGGGCGAATTCCGCTGATGTGAAAAGACACTACGCCACGGCCAGCATCGTCAATGCCGAGCGGATTGTCTTTAACATCAAAGGTAACGACTACCGCTTGGTCGTGGCAGTCGACTTTGAAAAGGGTATCGTCTGGATAAAGTGGATTGGCACCCACCAAGCATATGACAAGGTAGACGTAACTGAGGTGAAACATGGCAACTGAGCTGAGACCTATCCGCTCTGAAGCGGACTACGATGCAGCACTCGAAGAGGTCGAACGCCTTTGGGGCGCCAAGAGCGGCACGCCGGAAGGCGACCGCCTCGACGTGCTCGCTACACTGATAGAAGTCTATGAGGCAAAGCACTATCCGATGGATCCGCCTGATCCAGTCGAGGCGATCCGGTTCCGGATGGAGCAGCAAGGCCTCACCCGCAAGGACCTCGAACCGATGATCGGTCCCCGCAACCGGGTAGCCGACATTCTCAACCGCAAACGTGGCTTGTCGATCGACATGATCCGGCAGTTGCATGAACAACTGGGAATTTCCGCCGAAGTGCTGATCCGACCGAGCCGCTTCGACAAGGTTGCATGATCGGAGGCTTCGCATGATGCGTGTCGCACTCTACGCTCGCTACTCCTCGGACAATCAGCGGAGGCTTCAATCCTGGAGCCACCCTCACGGCGACAGATCCACGCCGCGCCGCTCGGTCAGGAAAACACAGGCAATCGCCGAGCAAAGGCCCAAAGCCGACAGGTAGAGGGCGAGCGCCGAGAGCCCGCCGGTCCTGCCCACAAGCCAACTCCCGATCATCGGCGCCGTACCGCCAAAGATGGCCATACTGAGATTCAAGGCGAAACTGGCAGCCGTCGTGCGCACCCGCCACGGGAACATCTCGGCAAGCACCGCCGGCATGACGAACGCGAAGCACCCGATCAGGACCACCAGAATGCCCTGCGCGACCGCAATGACGGCGATGGAATGACCGCCGTCAAACAACAGGAAAAGCGGGTAGGTCAAGGCCGCCAGGCTGAACTGGGTAGCCAGCAAGACCGGTTTTCGGCCAATCCTGTCTGAGACAGAAGCAGCGATCAGTCCGGCGATGATCGCAACGGTTACGTTGCCGGCATTGATCTGCAGCACCTCTGTCCTGTCCATCCGCAGATTGCCGACCATCCATGTCGGCAGGTAAACCACCAGGACATACCACCCGGCGGCGAGCGTCATGATCATGGCCACCGCATGCAGCATGGCGCCCATATGTCGGGTGACCGCCTCGACAATAGGCGCACGCAGGGTCTTTTCTGGCGTCGGCCCGGCATCGACCGACAGGCGAAAAACAAGTGCGATGCCGCCAAGCAGGAGGCCAGCGAGGAACGGCACGCGCCAACCCCAGGCCTGCAATTGCTCGGCCGTCAGCACATAACTCGTCAACGCACCGGCGGCGGAGCCCAGCAAGACGCCGGCGAACAATCCGGCGGTGCTGAAACCGGCCAGAAGGCCACGGTTCCGGGGCGGCGCGGTTTCGGCGAGGAACACGCTCGAACCGACATATTCGCCGCCCACGGAAAGCCCCTGCACCATGCGTAGCGCAACCAGCAGGAATGCCGCCGCGGCGCCGATGTCGGCATGGGTCGGGAGCAGCCCGATGGCGCATGTGGCGAAGGCCATCGATATCGACGACAGCACAAGAAGCCGCCGGCGGCCGATCCGGTCGCCAATATGGCCGAAAAGCACGGCACCCAGGGGTCGCATCACAAAACCGATCGCAAAGGCACCGAAGGCCGCAACCAGCGAGGACGCACGGTCAGTGGCGGGAAAGAACAATGTCCCAATTATTGTGGCGAAGAAACCGTAAACGGCAAAATCGTACCATTCGAGCACATTACCGAGGAAACCCGCCGCCAAACGATGCAGGGACCTTGGAACCCGATCATTCACGCCATTCAGCGCCGCCTTGCCGTTCAGATCGACCACCGCCTCATTTCCGGTGACAGCATACATATTTGATGACGGCCGACGGACGGAAACCGTGGTGCCTTTCAATGGCCAACGGTTTTGCCGGCCTCATTCCGCCGCCTCGCGCTCGCTCATCCCCTCGATCCGCGCAGCACAATATTTGAATTCCGGAATCTTGCCGAATGGGTCGAGCTGCGGATTGGTCAGCCGGTTGGCCGGGCTTTCGTTGAAGCAGAACGGCATGAAGATCATGCCGTCGGCCACTTCGCGGTCGGAGCGCAAAACCGCCTCGACGGTTCCGCGCCGTGTTTCGACGGCGACCATCTGACCGGCCCGCAATCCCTGCCGGCTGATCTCATAGGGGTTCATGGCGGCAATGCCCTGCGGCTCGATCACATCCAGAACCCCGGCCCGGCGGGTCATGGCGCCGGTGTGCCAGTGTTCCAGAAGCCGGCCGGTCGTCAGCACCAGCGGATACTGTTCGTCCGGCACCTCGTCGGGCGGCAGCAGGTCGGCCGGCACGATCCGGCCGCGACCGTCGGCCGTCGGAAATCCGTCGCCGAAGACGATCTCGTTGCCGGGTTTGTCCGGCGCGTCGGCCGGATAGGTCACGGCATCCTCGCGTTCGATCCGCTCCCAGGAGATATTGTCCAGCGACGGCATCACCGACGCCATTTCTTCATAGACCTCGGAGATGTGCGCATAGTCCCAGGCAAGGCCGATGCCCTTTGCCATTGAGACGATCAGTTCCCAGTCCTGGCGTGCCTCGCCGGGCGGGTCGAGCGCCGGGCGGCCGATCTGCACCTGGCGATTGGTGTTGGTGTAGGTCCCCAGTTTTTCCGCATGGGCGGAGGCCGGCAACACCACATCCGCATGCCATGTGGTTTCCGTCAGGAAGATGTCCTGCACCACCAGATGTTGAAGCTTCGCCAGCGCGGCCCGCGCATGGATCTGATCGGGGTCCGACATGGCGGGATTTTCCCCCATAATATACATGCCCTTGATCCGGTCGTCATGGATCGCATCGATGATCTCGACCACGGTCAGACCGCGTTTCGGATCGAGGGTGCGGCCCCACAGGTCCTCGAACTGGCCGCGCACATCGGCGCTTTCGACCGACCGGTAATCCGGCATGAACATCGGGATCAGCCCGGCATCCGACGCGCCCTGCACATTGTTCTGGCCGCGCAGCGGATGCAGGCCGGTTCCCGGCCGCCCAACCTGGCCGGTGATCAGCGCCATGGCGATGAGACATCGCGCATTGTCCGTGCCGTGGGTATGTTGGGAGATCCCCATTCCCCAGAAAATGATCGACCGCTCGGATGTGGCGTAGCTGCGCGCCACCGTGCGCAAAGTCACTGCGTCGACGCCGCACACCTCGGCCATGGCCTCCGGCGTGAAATCCCTGACCTTTTCCTTCAGCGCCTCGAAGCCGGAGACATTGGCCTGGATATATTGCTCGTCATAGAGCTGTTCCTCGACGATGACATTGAGGACCGCATTGAGCAGCGCCACGTCGCTTCCCGGCTTGAACTGCAGCGCATGGGTGGCGTGGCGCATCAGCCCCTGACGGCGCGGGTCCACGACGATCAGCGTCTTGCCTTCCTTCACGGCCTGCTTGAAATAGGTCGCTGCGACCGGATGGTTGGTCGCCGGACGGGCGCCGATGACGATGATGCAGTCGGCCTTCATCGCATCCGTGAAGGGCGCGGAAACGGCGCCGGATCCGACACCTTCCATCAGCGCTGCCACGGACGATGCGTGGCACAGGCGGGTGCAGTGATCGACATTGTTGGTGCCGAAGCCCTCACGCACCAGCTTCTGGAAGAGATAGGCCTCCTCGTTGGAGCCCTTGGCCGAGCCGAAGCCGGCCAGCGCACCACCGCCGTCGCGGCCGATAATCGTGTTCAGCCCCGCCGCTGCCTTTTCAAGCGCCTCCTCCCAGCTTGCTTCCCGGAAGATTGTCAGCGGATCGACGCCGCGCAGATCGATGTCGCCGGCCTTCGGCGCATCGTCGCGGCGAATGAGCGGTTTTGTCAGCCGATCGTCGGAATGGACATAGTCGAACCCGAAGCGCCCCTTGACGCACAGCCGGTTTTCATTGGCCGGACCGTTGCGGCCGTCCACCTGGACAATGCGGTTGTCCTTGACGGCGACGCTGGTCTGGCAGCCGACGCCGCAAAACGGGCAAACGCTGTCGACAACCCGGTCGAAAGTCTCCACCGCTCGCGTTCTGTTGGCATCGTCCATCAGCGTTTTTTCAAACAGCGCCCCGGTCGGACAGGCCTGAACGCATTCGCCGCAGCTCACGCAGGTGGACTCACCCATCGGATCGTGCAGATCGAACACCGGCACCGCATGATGGCCGCGTCCGCCCATCCCGATCACATCATTGACCTGGACCTCGCGGCAGGCACGCACGCAGGCGCCGCAGGTAATGCAGGCATCAAGGTTGACCGCGATCGCCGGATTGGAGATGTCGAAACCCCGGTCGACGCTCTCATCGTCGAATTTCGAGCCGAACCGCGACGATCCGGATATGCCCATGGACTCGGCCCATTCCCAGAAGACCGATTGATCGTCCGGGGTTTCGGTACGCGGCTGCATGTCGCTTGCCAGCATCTCGAAAACCATCGCCCGTGACTTTTCCGCCCGCTCCGTGTCGGTCCGCACCACCATGCCTTCGGTCGGCTTGCGGATACAGGACGCGGCGAGTGTCCGTTCGCCATCAATGTCGACCATGCAGGCCCGGCAATTGCCGTCCGGGCGATAGCCGGGTTGATCCAGGTGGCACAGATGCGGAATACGTGTGCCCTCCCGTTTGGCGACCTCCCAGATCGTCTCCCCAGGCGAAGCGGAGACCGATTTTCCATCGAGGCTGAACGTGATGTCTGTCATCTTGGCGCGTCCTGCATGTCGCTGTTCGATTTCAAAGCTCGTCGCGGAAATGGACCAGCAGATGATTGACCGGGTTGGGCGCGGCCTGTCCGAGACCGCAGATCGAAGCGTCCCGCATCACCGCTTCGAGATCGCGTATCGCCTCCTCATCCAGCGGTCCGTCGCGCTCCAGCAATTCGACCATCTTTTCCGTCCCGGACCGGCACGGCGTGCACTGGCCGCAGCTTTCATGCTTGAAGAACTTCAAAAGGTTGAGCGTCGCATCCTTGACGCTGTCCTTGTCGGACAGGATCACCACGGCGTGCGATCCGACGAAACTGCCGAGTTCCGCCAGTTCTCCGCCGAAATCGAGCGGCACCGAATCGAGATGCGCCGGCAGGATGCCGCCGGAGGCGCCGCCAGGAAGATAGGCCTTGAACACGTGCCCGTCGGCCATGCCGCCGCAATAATCATCGATCAGTTCGCGCACGGTAATGCCGGCCGGCGCCAGCTTGACGCCAGGCTCCCTGACCCGTCCGGAGACCGACCAGGATCGCGGTCCCGGATGTCCCTCGCGGCCCTGGCCGGCGAACCAGTCGGCGCCCTTTTCGACGATGTCGCGGATCCACCACAGCGTTTCGACATTGTGGTTGAGCGTCGGCCGTCCGAACAGCCCGACTTCGGCGATATAGGGCGGGCGATGGCGCGGCAGGCCGCGCTTGCCCTCGATGCTCTCGATCATGGCGCTTTCCTCGCCACATATATAGGCGCCAGCGCCGCGTCGTAACTCGATGAACCCGGCCTCGATAAGCCCGGCATCCTCCAGCGCCGCAATCTCGACACGCAGGATCTCCAGAACCGCCTGATATTCGTCGCGCATATAGAAATAGATGCGCTCGGCCTCGACAGCGCGGGCGGCAATCAGCGCCCCCTCAAGGGCACGGTGCGGATCGCTCTCAAGCAGGAAGCGATCCTTGAACGTGCCGGGCTCGCCCTCATCGCCATTGACCGTCATCAGCCGCGGACCGGCATAGGACCGCACAAATCCCCATTTTTTGCCGGCCGGGAAACCGGCGCCGCCCAGCCCGCGCAGACCGGCATCGGAAAGCGCTTCGATGAGCGTGTCGGCCCCGATCTCGCCGTCGCGAACCTTTTGCCACAATGCGTAACCGCCGAGTTGTCGATAGGCATGCAGGGCAACATAATCTGGCACCACGACGTCAAATCCGCCACTGTCCGCCAGGGACAACAGCCCCCCGGCCGTCGCATGGTCTACCTCGCGATTGCCGATACGGGCCGCCGGCGCGGTCGCACATCGCCCCATGCAGGGCGCCGGCACGACGCGAATGAGCGACGGATCAGCTGTCGTCTTCAGCGTCGTCAGCACGTCTTGCGATCCGGCCAGCATGCAGGACAGCGAGTCGCAGACCCGGACGGTCAGCGGTGCAGGAGGCGTCTCGCCTTCCCTGACAATGTCAAAATGGTCGTAGAAGGACGCAACCTCGTAGATTTCGGCTTGCGGCAGCCGCATCAATTCACCCAGGGCGCGCATATGAGCGGCCGAAAGACAACCATAGGCGTCCTGTATGAGATGCAGATATTCGATCAGCAGGTCGCGCTTCAGTGCCTGTCCGCCAAGCAGGTCACCGACCTCGGCAACCGCCGCATCATCCAGGGGTCGTCCCTTCGGTCCCCGGTCACGGCGTTTTGCCATCATGTGCTGGTTCATTTCATGGCCTTTTCTGTCGGCGGCCCAACGCGCCACCCGCTGGATCCCTGTATAGACCGCCGCACGGACCCAAAGCCAGCCCGATTGCGGCAAACCGACGTCGCATGTCGGTCCCTTTCGAACATCATCCTGAACGCATCCTTTCGCCGGTCGCAGAATGGTCTTAAACTTGCGCTAAGCAGGTCGATAACCGTCCGGATGTTGAAACGGACCCCGGCCGCCCGGACCGAGAAGGGCGTTGTTGTCCCTGAACGCGGCGATCCGCGCCATAACGGACCCGCCATCGCCGGGCGCCCGAAACGGAGTTCGAGCCGTGAAGACAACCATCGCCCTCCTGTTGCTGGGGCTGGTGCCGCTTTCAGTTTCGCTGCCGGCGGCAGCCGAGGATTGCGGCGACGTCACCATCGCCCAGATGCGCTGGCAATCCGCCGATCTTCTCGCCAATATCGACCAGATCATCCTGTCACAGGGTTATGGCTGCAATGCGACCCTGGTTCCCGGTGATACGCTGCCGACATTCACCACCATGCTTGAGGGCGGCAAGCCGGATGTTGCGCCGGAAATGTGGATCAACGCGGTGCGCGACCGCTTCGATGCCGCCGTCGCGGACGACGCCTTGCAGATCGCGGCCCAGTCCCTGTCGGATGGCGGTGTGGAAGGCTGGTGGATCCCCGGTTTCATCGCCGAGGCCCATCCGGAGATCAAATCGATAGCCGACGCTCTGGAACGCCCCGACCTCTTCCCCGCCCCCGATGGGCGAAACAGGGGCGCGGTGCATGGCTGTCCGAGCGGCTGGAGCTGCCGCATCTCCACCGCCAATCTCTTCGAGGCCTATGGCGCCGCGAAAAGCGGTTTCGACCTGATCCAGGCCGAAACACCCGACGAACTCGCCGATTCCATAGCCGAGGCCCATGAGAACAATCGCGGATGGCTCGGCTATTACTGGGCGCCTACCGCCACGCTCGGCAGATATGAGATGGTCCGGCTGGATTTCGGCGTACCCCATGACAAGACCGAATGGGACACATGCACCGCCGTTCGCGACTGCCCCGACCCGAAACCCAATGCCTGGCCGAAATCCAAGGTCTATACCGTGACCACCGACGCGTTCAGACGGTCCGCCGGAGCCGCCTATCGCTATCTGGCGAACCGATCGTGGAGCAACCGCACGGTGAACGGCCTGATGGCCTGGGCCAATGACAACCAGGCATCCGCGCGGGACGCGGCTCTCTATTTCCTGAGGACCAATGAGGAGATCTGGACCGATTGGGTTACGCCCGAGGCCGCCGACAGGTTGCGGCAGTTTCTGGCCAACGCCTGATCGCGATGGCATCGGCAACTTGGCTGTTGCATCGACATAAAGACATCTTTATATCGAAATACTGACATATCATTTTCAGGACCTTTCGATGAGCCATTCGCCGAATGCAGACAATCCGCTGTCCCGACTGATCGCCCAGAAGGGCGTGTTGCTTGCCGACGGCGCGACGGGAACCAACCTGTTTGCCATGGGGCTGGAATCCGGAGAAGCGCCGGAGCTGTGGAATGCGGACCAGCCCGAAAAGATCGTCAAGCTGCATCAGGATTTCGTCGATGCGGGCTCAGATATCATTTTGACCAATTCGTTCGGCGGAACCCGGCATCGGCTGAAGCTTCACAATGCCGAGAACCGTGTTTTCGAACTCAACAAAAAGGCGGCGGAAATCGCCAGGGGCGTGGCGGACAAATGCGACCGGCCCATCATCGTGGCCGGTTCGGTCGGGCCGACCGGCGAATTGCTGGTGCCGCTCGGCGCGCTCACCTATGAAGGCGCCGTGGCGGCCTTTACCGAGCAGATCGAGGGTCTGAAGGCCGGCGGCGCCGACATTGCCTGGATCGAGACCATGTCGGCTCCCGACGAGATCCGGGCTGCCGCGGAAGCGGCCACCGCATGCGACATGCCCTTTACCTATACCGGTTCGTTCGACACCGCCGGCAAGTCCATGATGGGCCTCCACCCGAAAGACATCCACGGCGTGACCGCGGATATTGCACAACCGCCGGTCGCGGTCGGCGCCAATTGCGGCGTCGGTGCATCGGACATTCTGGCATCACTTCTCGACATCAGCGGTGCCGACCCGAACAGCACGGTCATCGTCAAGGGCAATTGCGGCATACCCGAATTTCGCGGTTCGGAGATCCATTATTCCGGCACCCCGCCGCTGATGGCCGAATATGCCCGCCTCGCCATCGATGCCGGCGCAACGATCATCGGTGGCTGCTGCGGCACGTCCTGTGATCACCTGCGGGCCATGCGCGAGGCCATCGACACGCATCAAGCGGCGTCGCGGCCGTCGATCGAGGATATCATCGAAAAGATCGGTCCGATGCGCAACAAGACCGCTGATTCCGGCAGCGACGCACCCCGCCGCGAACGCCGTAGCCGCCGACGCGCCTAATCTGATCAGCCTGCATTCGGCAGCGTCAGCGCCGCCATGTGGAAGCGCAACTGTGCCTGGTCATAGCGATACCGTTCACCGACGGGACAGACGTTGCGCGATGCGCAGCCTCCGGCCATGCATCCATCGCCGTCCGGCTCACCGGCCAGATAGGTACGGCATGGATCGACCTCGAAACATCCTCCGGCCAGCGCACCGGCCGGACAGGCGGCGATGCACGGCCGGTCTTCGCAACTGTCACACGGGTGAGGCGACGATGTCGGCTTTGGCATTTTGACAGGCACATCAAATCCCAGCGCGGCGCGATAGCCGTGCCACAGGCCGAATTCAGGATGAATCAGGATACCGAGCGGCGACGCCTTGAGGCCTTCGCTCCAGCCGATCCAGCGCTGGAAAGGCCACCAGGGTTTTTCGAAAGGGTAGAGCGCGACGCCGCAAAAGGCGGCCGCGACCGGGTCGATCACCTGTTTCGACCAGGCATCCAGCGGATCCGGGCCATCATAGCCGGCAAGAAACGGCTCGAAATGCGGCCAATGGGATGATCCGACATGGCCAACCAGCACGACACATTGAAGTCTGCAGCCCTTTGCAACGGGTCCTGTCCGGCCGAACCTGACGCCACCGCGGGCGCGAAGGCCGCTGCGGCGAAGAACCGTGTCGAGCTGCCCGTAGAGCCCGTCATCGGTCCCGACATCACTCATCCCTATCGGCGGCGGACCGCCACACTTCCCGGTGGATGATACCGGCCACTTTTGCCCGGCCGTCCTCGGGCTTCTTTCAGGTAAAGGCGTCGGGCATCGAGCCTTTCCTCTGGGCGATGAATTCGGCAAGCCCGTCAGCGATCCCCGCATCGAGCGGCGGCGCCTCATAGGATTGCAGCCAGTTCCGGCACAGATCGTTGGCGCGGGTTTCGATCCGCTTCTCCCCTTCCATCTGCCATTGCTCATAGGAGTTGTTGTCGGCGAGCAGCGACCGGTAGAAGGCCGTCTGGAAATGCGCCTGGGTGTGGGCGCATCCGAGATAATGGCTTCCCGGACCGACCTCTCGGATCGCGTCCAGCGCCTGGGCGTCCGCTGAGAGGTCAACGCCTTCGGCAAATCTCTGCATCATGCCGAGCTGATCCACATCGATCATGAATTTTTCATAGGAAGACACCAGGCCGCCCTCCATCCAGCCGGCCGCATGCAGGGCGAAATTCGTGCCGGCCAGCAGCGTTGCGTTCAAGGTGTTGCTGCTTTCCTGCGCGGCCTGCGCGTCCGGCACCTTGGAACCGCACAGCGAACCGCCGGTGCGGAACGGCAGGCCCAGCCGCCTGGCAAGCTGGGCGGCGCCATAGGAGACCAGGGACGGTTCCGGCGTACCGAAGGTCGGCGCGCCCGACTGCACCGAGATGGAGGCGGCGAACGTGCCGAACAGAACCGGCGCGCCCGGCCGGACAAGCTGGGTAAAGGCCGCCCCGGCCAGGACTTCGGTGAGGATCTGGGTCAGCGTCCCGGTCACCGTGACCGGGCTCATCGCCCCGGCCAGGATGAAGGGCGAAACGATGCAGGCCTGGTTGTTTCGCGCATAGACCTTGGCCGCCCCCAGCATGGTTTCGTCGAACACCATCGGCGAGTTCGCGTTGATCAGATTGATGACGACGCAATTCTTGTCGACAAAGTCTTCGCCGAACAGGATCTTGCACATATCGATCGTGTCCTGCGCCCGCTCCGGCGCCGTCACCGATCCCATGAAGGGCTTGTCCGACAGCCGCATATGGGCATGGACCATATCGAGATGCCGCTTGTTGACCGGGATGTCGACCGGTTCGCAGACGGTTCCGCCGGAATGGTGCATGGACGGCGCGAGATAGGCCAGTTTGACTAAATTCTCGAAGTCCTCGATGGTCGCATAGCGCCGCTCGCCCTCCAGATCGCGCACGAAGGGCGGACCGTAGACCGGCGCGAAAACCGTCGCCTTGCCGCCGATCTGGACCGAACGCTCTGGATTGCGCGCATGCTGGGTAAAGACCGGCGGCGCGGATTTCAGCAGCGAACGGCACAGACCTTGGGGAAAATGCACACGCTCGCCCCTGACGTCAGCCCCGGCCTCGCGCCACAGATCCAGGGCCTCCTGGTCGTCGCGAAACTCGATCCCCACCTCTTCCAGCACGCGGTCGGCATTGGCCTCGATCAGGGACAGGCCTTCCTCGTCCAGCACTTCGTATTCGCGGATCCTGCGCTTGATATAGGATTGCTGCGGACCGGGGCCGCCGCCGCTTCTCGACGCACGCCGCGCTGCCGCGCCGCCGGCACCGCCGCGACCGCGCCGTCCGCCCGCGCGTCCGGCCTTGCCTTCATCCCTTGCCATGTCACAAACCTCTTGCACTGACCCGCCGATTGCAGGTCGTTTTCTGCTGTGCCCGCCACAACCTAGACCAACCGGAATGGGCTATTTTTTCTTTAAACGCCAAGCGGTGACGCGAAGGCGACAGCGTCCCGGCGCCCCGCTGCGGCCAAGGTCCGTCGTTTTTCAGATTGGCGGGCGTCGTTTTTGATATGTCCCTTTTTGTAACTTTCGGAATAAGACTTGTTAATGTAAGGAGTTACATGGTTCAAAAGTGAAACCATCACCGCATGAAAGCGGGGCCATTGCTAGCATCGAGGTACTGCCGATGTCCGACGACGACGAAATTATTCTGTCCGAACTGTCCGACGATGAACTTGTGCAGCAAATGCATGATGACCTCTATGACGGGCTGAAGGAAGAGATCGAGGAAGGAACCGAAATCCTGCTGAGCCGCGACTGGATGCCCTATGACGTGCTGACCAAGGCACTGGTCGAGGGTATGCGCATTGTCGGCGAGGATTTTCGCGACGGGATTCTGTTCGTGCCCGAAGTGCTGCTCTCGGCCAATGCGATGAAGGGCGGCATGGCGATCCTGCGCCCGCTGCTTGCCGAAACAGGCGCCCCCAAGCTCGGCAAAATGGTGATAGGGACGGTCAAGGGCGATATTCACGATATCGGCAAGAACCTCGTCGGCATGATGATGGAAGGCGCCGGTTTCGATGTCATCGACATCGGCATCAACAATCCGGTCGAGAACTATCTCGAAGCTATCGAGGAACATCAGCCCGATATTGTCGGCATGTCCGCCCTGCTGACCACCACCATGCCCTATATGAAAGTCGTCATCGACACGATGAAGGAAAAGGGCATCCGCGACGACCATGTGGTCCTGGTCGGCGGCGCGCCGCTGAATGAGGAATTCGGCATGGCTGTCGGCGCCGACGCCTATTGCCGCGATGCCGCGGTCGCGGTCGAGACGGCCAAGGAATTCATGGCGCGCCGGCACAATTCGCTCGCCAATGCGAGCTAGCTCGTGGTGGTTTTTGACCACCATGGGGCTCCAGCGGAACGCGAAACCATGGACGCAAAGCCAGGCAGGGCAACGACGGTCTCGCCGATCCGCGTGATCGGCTGCGGCGCACTCGCACGGGAAATCCGGGCGGTGTGCGAGGCCGCGCGCCTGCATCATGTCGACCTGACCTGCCTGCCGGCGATCTGGCACAATCACCCCGAGCGCATCGCACCCGGCGTGCGCAAGGCTATTCACCAGGCCCGCGCGGAGGGGTTTGAGCGGATCTACGTGGCCTATGCCGAATGCGGCACCGGCGGCGAACTGGACAAAGTATGCCGCGAAGAAGGCGTCGAACGGATTGCCGGGCCCCATTGCTATTCCTTTTTTGCCGGCAATGACCGGTTTGCCGGGTGGGAGGACGATCTCGATGCGTTTTTCCTGACGGATTTTCTGGCCCGCCAGTTCGACGCTTTCGTGGTCGAACCGCTCGGCCTGCGCAAACATCCCGAATTGCGCGATATGTATTTCGGCAATTACAGGAAACTCATCTACCTGTCCCAGCAGGAGGATCCGGAACTTCAAAAAAAGGCGAAGAAAGCAGCCCAGTTCCTTGATCTGAAATATGAATATCGATTTACCGGCTATGGCGGCCTTGAAACCGCGCTGCAGGAAGCATGAGCCGGGCCGATCCGCGGTCGCTTGATCGCGGAAAGCGATGACACCCTTGTGAAACGCGCCGTGACCCACCAGATAGGCTGTCGCAGCCGAAATCGACCGCGCTGCGTCTTATTATGTTAGCATTTGGCTGATAAGAAGATGCTGGGGCCGCAATGACCGATGAATCCGATGGGGCGGCCGGGAGTGGGAAAACATTTGTGAATGACATTCCAGCCGCCGGCTCGGTTCCGGGCATTTCGGCCGATCATGATCAACATCCGGAGAGCCTGTCGGACCTTCTGAAGAAACTGGCCGACGAGGCCAGGGGCCGGGTCACGCTTCGCGATATCGCCGAGGCGCTCGACGAGCGGTCCTTTGGCGCCTTTCTGCTGGTTTTCTCCATTCCCAACCTGATCCCGCTGCCGCCCGGCGCAACCCTTATCCTGGGGCTGCCGCTGGTGTTTATTGCCTGGCAGATCGTCGCCGGCCGAAACAAGATCTGGCTGCCGGAACGGCTGGCCAATTATGCACTTGAAAAGCGGACACTGGTCAAGATCGTGCGCCGGGCCGATCCGTGGCTGAAGTGGATGGAAGCGTGGGTCAGGCCCAGAAACTGGCCCCTTTCCAATCCGTTTGTCGAGCGTCTGTTCGGCATCTACACCCTGGTCCTGGCGCTGGTCGTGGTCGTCCCCATACCGTTCGGCAACTGGCTTCCGGCCTTTGCCATCGCCATGATCGGCCTGGCACAGACCGAACGGGACGGCAATTGCCTTGCCATCGGTTCGATCGTTGGCATGATCGCCATCCTGATCTTCGGGTTGATCGCCCTTTTGACCACGGCGCTTTTCACCTCGGTCGTGTAAAAGCCCGGCGCAATCGAGGTCTCACGTCGTTGATCATTCCCGACAGTCTCCTGTGGTTGCGCGGCCATGCTTCGGGCGCACGATGGCTTGATGAACTGCCGGACCGCCTTCGAACCCTGTGCGAAAAATGGAGCCTCGCTCCCGATTGGGACGGCGCGGCCGGCAACGTCTCCCTTGTGGTGCCCGTCACCCGGAACGGACAGCGGCATATGCTGAAGGTCCAGTGGCCGCACGCCGAATGCGCGCTCGAGGCCGATGCGCTGCGCGTGTGGAACGGCGACGGTGCCATCAACATCCTTGCCCATGATGGCGCGGCCCATGCGTTGCTGCTGGAACATTGCTGCCCCGGCACCCACCTGTCGGATGCCGGCCACCCCGACCCGATTGGCGTGGTGATTGATCTTTTGCCCCGCCTGTGGAAACCGGTCGGACAGCCCTTCCGGACGCTCCGTGACGAAGCTGCCGCCTGGGCATCAAGTTTGTATCGCGACTGGGAGGACGCCGGAAAACCCTGCCGAGAGTATCTGGTCGATGCTGCCCATGGTTACCTGTCGGACCTGAAGGACACGCAGGGCGACGCGGTGCTGCTCCATCAGGACCTGCACGGACACAATATCATCGCCGCGGAACGACGGCCCTGGCTGGCGATCGACCCGAAACCGCTGCGGGGTGAACGCGAGTTTTCCGTAGCGCCGATCGTCCGCAGCATGGAATTCGGGCATTCCCGCGCCAACACGATGTACAGGCTCGATCGCCTGACCGCGGAACTGCCGCTGGACCGCCAGCGCGCCCTCGGCTGGACAATCGCTCAAACGATGGCCTGGAGTTTCAACAGCAGCCATCGAGACTGTCATTACCAGACCATTGAATGGCTGATGGACGCGGCATCCTCCTGACGGCCATGGCCGCTCGCGCAACCGATCAAGCCGCGATTGCAACATCTGTTGATAGCGCTTGAACCCACCGCTCCGGCAGCGTATCTGGCACAATGGCGCCGGCGAAAAAGATTTCCGGAGCCGCGTCGTTTTTAAGCCTGTTGCGCGTCGCCGCGCAGCAAGCCAGTGTGGCCGATTGTCATCATTGTACCCGCCGAGGAGACCGTAAATGGCTGATCTGATTACCGTATATTGGCGGGACATCCCCGCCCAGATCATCGTCAAAAAAGGGCGCAAGACAGCCAAGCGCGAATTGTCGCTGCGCTTCACCGAGGCCATCGACATGTGCGCGATGCGTTCGGGCGCGCATGAGACCGATGACTATCTTGCAGAATGGCGGCGCGGCACGCCTGAAACAGTGTCCGATGACCTTGAAGCCGAGGCGGACAAGGCCGTGGCGGCAATCGAGAACAAATATACCGGCGACCATCTCAAGCGCCTGGTGCAATCGGAAGGAAGGGCCAATGACGACGGTGGTGGAAATGCAGTCTCCCCGGCCGGATAGGATTGCCGCTTCGATCGAAGTGGCACCGCGCCAGGCGATCGAATCGACCGACCTGCCGGACCTGTTTCCGCAGGGCACGGACGTCTACATCACCGATATCGGCACCGATCCCAGTCGAAAGCTGGTGGATGCCGCCAAAAGCCTGCGCGCCATGGGCTATGAACCGGTGCCGCATTTCGCCTCCCGCCGCCTGACCACCCGGGCCGCGCTCGAAGAGCGCATCAAGATGATGAGCGAAGAAGCCGGCATCAAAAACGTCCTGGTCATCGGCGGCGGCCTGGAGCGGCAGGCTGGTGATTTCTCCTCCACAATGGAGGTCCTGGAAACCGGGTTTTTCGACAAATACGGCATCGACAGAATCGGCGTCGCCGGCCATCCCGAGGGCAGCCCGGAATTCTCGGAGGAGGTTGCCCTGCAGGCCCTGCGCCTCAAGAAAAGCTTTGCCGAGCGCAGCGACGCACAATTGCGGATCGTCACCCAGTTCGGGTTCGACGCCAGGAAATTCATCGCCTGGGCCGACGGGCTGAAGCAACAGGGCATCGACCTGCCCGTTCATCTGGGCGTCGCCGGCCCCGCCAAGATCACCACGCTGATCAAATATGCGGCGATGTGCGGCGTCGGCAATTCCATCTCATTTTTGAAGAAAAACGCGCTGTCGCTGACAACACTTGCCACATCGCATTCCCCCGAAACCGTTGTCGGGCCGATAGAGCAGCATGTGCTGGACAGCAAAACCACGCCGATACGCCAGATTCACGTCTTTGCGTTCGGCGGACTGAAAAAAACGTCGGAATGGCTTGAAGATCGTGGCTCATGGGATATAAAGACATCTTTATATCCTTCTATGACAACCGCTCGAAATTGAGGATCGTCAGATGGCCCGCACGCTCGTTGCTTCGGCGACCAAGGAAATCACTATCGGATTCGACCAGCCTTTCTGCGTGATCGGCGAACGGATCAACCCGACCGGGCGCAAGAAGCTGGCGGCGGAGATGCAGGCCGGAAATTTCGACACGGTCAAGGCCGATGCCCTGGCGCAGGTCGCCGCCGGCGCCACCATGCTCGACGTCAATGCCGGTGTCACATCGGTCAATCCGAATGAAACGGAGCCCGGCCTTCTGGTTCAGACATTGGAAATCGTTCAAGGGCTCGTGGACATCCCGCTGTCGATCGATTCATCGGTCTCGGCCGCCATCGAGGCCGGGCTGAAAGTCGCCAAGGGTCGCCCGCTGGTCAATTCGGTCACGGGCGAGGAAGAAAAGCTCGAAGCCATCCTGCCGCTCGTCAGGAAATACGACGTTCCGGTGGTGGCAATCTCCAATGACGAGACCGGCATTTCCGAGGACCCCGATGTGCGCTTTGCCGTCGCCAAAAAAATCGTCGAGCGCGCCGCCGATCATGGCATCAAGGCGCAGGACATCGTCGTCGATCCGCTGGTCATGCCAATCGGCGCCATGGGCACCGCCGGCCTCCAGGTCTTCAAACTGGTGCGCCGGCTCCGCGAGGAACTGGGCGTCAACACCACATGCGGCCTGTCCAACATCTCCTTTGGCCTGCCGCACAGGCATGGCGTCAACGCCGCCTTCATCCCGATGGTGATCGCCTCCGGCATGACCTCGGCGATCATGAATCCCTGCCGTCCGCAGGAGATGGAAATGGTCCATGGCGCCAATGTCCTCAACGGCACCGATGCCAATTGCCAGAACTGGATCATGACCTATCGCGACCGCGCGCCGGCCACCGGCGCTGCCGCATCGCCGGGGGCGGAAACCGCAGGCGCCGCTCCCGCAACTGGACGCCGCCGCGGCGGACGCCGGGCCCGCGCCTGACCGACTGAACCCGGATTCCGGCATTGGCCGGAATCACCATGAAGGATGTTCCGGATGGACCCAAAGGCGCAAAATGCCAAAGATCCTCTGGTCCTCTTCATGCCGTCGGGCCGTCGCGGCCGTTTCAAAAAGGGCACCGGGGTATTGGAGGCCGCCCGCCAGCTCGGCGTCTATGTCGAGAGCGTGTGCGGCGGGCGCGGCATTTGCGGACGCTGCCAGATCGAGGTCCAGCACGGACATTTCGCCAAACACGGCATCACCTCCGCTGCCGATCACATATCCCCGCTCGGCGCCAAGGAAACCCGCTACGCTGAAAAACGCGGTCTGCTGGACGGACGCCGCCTGTCCTGTTCGGCAACGATCGAGGGCGATCTCGTGGTCGATATTCCACGCGATGTCCAGGTCAATGCGCAGATCGTCCGCAAGGCCGCCGACACCAGGCTGATCGATCGCAACCCGGCGATCCAGATGTGTTATGTCGAGGTGGAAGAGCCCGACATGCACAAGCCGCTGGGCGACCTCGACCGACTGAAACTGGCGCTGGAACGCGACTGGGGCTTTTCCGACATCATGATCGACCAGCATCTTCTGCCGCAGGTTCAGGGCATCCTGCGCAAGGGGGAATGGACGGTCACCGCGGCGATCCACAAGGACATGGAAACCGCCCGCCCCTCCTTGATCGCCCTTTATCCGGGCCTCAAGAACGAGGCCTATGGCATTGCCTGCGATATCGGCTCGACCACCATCGCCATGCATCTGTCATCGCTGCTTTCGGGCCTCACCATCGCCTCCGCCGGCATCTCCAATCCGCAGATCCGCTTCGGCGAGGACCTGATGAGCCGGGTCTCCTATGTGATGATGAATCCCGATGGCCAGGAAGCCATGACCCGGGCGGTGCATATTGCGCTCAACGGGCTGATCGAGGAAGTCTGCGCCGAATCGGGCGTCGATCCGCTCGACATTCTCGATGCGGTCTTTGTCGGCAATCCGATCATGCACCACCTGTTCCTGGGCATCGACCCGACGGAACTCGGAGGCGCGCCATTTGCGCTCGCAGTCTCGGGCGCCGTTCATAGCTGGGCGAGCGATCTCGATCTGGCGCTCAATCCGGGCACCCGGGTCTACATGCTGCCCTGCATCGCCGGCCATGTCGGCGCCGACGCGGCCGCCGCCACGCTCAGTGAGGGACCGCATCGCCAGGACGAGATGATGCTGCTCGTCGATGTCGGCACCAATGCGGAGATCATTCTCGGCAGCCGCGACCGAGTGGTCGCCGCATCGTCGCCCACTGGCCCGGCCTTTGAGGGCGCGGAAATCTCCTGCGGCCAACGCGCCGCTCCCGGCGCCATCGAAAGGGTGCGCATCGACCCTGAGACCCTTGAGCCGCGGGTCCGGGTGCTTGGCGTCGAACCCTGGTCCGACGAATCGGGTTTCGACCTGCTGTCGGAAAAGACCGGCGTGACCGGTGTCTGCGGGTCGGGGATCATCGAGGTCATCGCCGAAATGTATCTCGCCGGCATCATTTCCGAAGACGGTGTCATCGACGGTGCTCTGGCCGGCAAATCCGAACGGATCGTCAAGGACGGCAGAACCTTCTCCTACGTTCTGTGGGAAGGCGAAACCAGACTGACCATCACCCAGAACGACGTCCGCGCCATCCAGCTTGCCAAGGCGGCACTCTATGCCGGCATCAAGCTGCTGATGGACAAGCAGGGCATTGCCCATGTCGACCGGATCGGCCTTGCCGGCGCGTTCGGCTCGTTCATCGATCCAAAATACGCCATGGTGCTGGGCCTTGTTCCCGATTGCGACCTCGACAAGGTCAAGGCGGTCGGCAACGCCGCCGGAACCGGCGCGCGCATGGCGCTGCTCAATCGCGACTACCGGCGCGAAATAGAACAGACGGTGACGGCGATCGAAAAGATCGAAACGGCGCTGGAGCCGAAATTCCAGGAGCACTTCGTCCACGCCATGGCCCTGCCCAACAAGATCGATGCCTTTCCGGAACTGGAAAAGGTGGTGAAACTGCCTGCCAAAACGGTGTCGGAGCCGTCAAACGACGGTCCGACCCGCCGCCGGGGGCGCGAGAGGCGACGTCAACGCGGCTGATCAATGGATGTCCCGTGACACCGGCTCGCCGATCTCGAAACGGCTGAACGACGCCTCGAACCCTTCGCATTGCGGCGAACAGAATGTTATGCCCGCCCTCACCTCCCCGATCTCCGGCGGAAAATACGCCAGGCGGGCCATCGCCCAGTCCGATCCGTCCAGGCTGTACTGGACGAACACCGCATCCTTGATCCGGGTCATCCGGATGAACACCGTGTCCGGCGCCGCGGCAAGCCGGAAGGCAGACCAGTCGGACTGGCCGCGCGTCACGACCACGCTGATATGCTGACCGCCATCGGTATATTCAACGCCGCATTTGATCCAATGCGCGGCATCCGCCCGGATCATCATCCCAGCCTGGTCGTAAAGGGTTTCGTAGCGGCCGCTGAAAGCCGCCGTCGCCGAGAACTCGCCGGACCGCGGCACCCATAGGAAATGGCCGTCATCCCGGTGAAACCCGTAATAGGTGCCCTGCCAGAAATCGGTTTTCGAGCCGGATCGAACCGTCAGGATGTCGTCTTCGACCGCGTGGAAAGGCGGCTCGTTTGTCCATGTCATCGTTTCAAAGATGGCGTTCAAGATCGGTTTCCTCCTGGATGGCAAGACATCCCCATAATCCCTACAGAGCTGCATTCCTTTGAGCCATCGAATTTTTACCGCCCGGCCTATATGACGAACAATGGTCCGCAAACGACCTGCATCGCGTCCGGTGTTGAAACAAAAGGCAGGGGAGTTCCCATGAACCGAGATGAAATAGGTGATGCCATCAGCCGTGGGCGAACTGATCTGGTTTTCACGCTTCTGCAACAGCCGGACTGGCCCGACATGCTGCACGCTGCTCCGGTCAGTCCGCTCGCATGGTTCGTCTATTACAACGACGTCACGGCCCTGCGTGCGGTGCTTGCTGCGGGCGGAAACCTGTCTGCCATCGACCTCGACGAACAGCTCAACAGCGCGGCATTTTTCGGCCATTGGAAAGTGTGCGACTTTCTGATCGGCCATGGCGCCGATCCCGGGCACAAGCTCCCGCAAACCCATGAAACGGCACTGCACAACGCGCTTTGCAAGGCCGGCCGGCCCTACTTTATCAACACGGTGCGGCTTCTTCTCGAACGCGGCGCCGATCCGAACGCCAGGACGAAGGCCGGCCACGAAACAGCCGCTTTCATGCGTGACGTGCGCACCAGGGGCGAAACACCACTACATCGTGCCGCCGCATTCGCGGACGCTCCCACGATAGAGCTCCTCATCGAACATGGTGCCGACAGGCAGGCGACGGATTCCTGTGGTGACACCCCACTCAGTTGGGCAAGCTGGCATCTTCGGCCAGGACGCATTCTGCAGTTGCTGGCCTTCCCGCCCCACAACATCAGCGACAAGCATGTCGCCATGAGCACCAGCGATCACGGTGAAGGCTGGGGAACCACCATGGAGCGAAATATCATGGGCGAATATCTGCCACTCAGCTAAGCATGGTCCATTGAAAATCCGATAGACCGAAACCCTCGCCCGATGCCCTGAAGAAACTCCGGATCAAAATTCCGCAGTGCACATAGTCCAGCAATCAAGGGTACCGTGACAGGAGATTTCACCCGATCACTGGAATAAGGCGGAAACACGGGACAGCCGAACTCTTCAGCTCAAAGCTGATACAATTTGTGCTTCTTGAGCAGCTCGATCAGCACTTCCCTGGCATGGCGGCGATGGCTTCTGTGCAGTTCGCGTGCCGCGGACGCATCGCCCTGCCTGATCGCATCATAGACAGCGCGATGATCTTCATTGGACTTGACCGGCAAGGGCCGGATATAGAGCGTCATGGCGCGGGCGCGCCGCACCTGGTTGGCCATCATGGAGACGATCGTCTCCACTCTTGAATTGCCGCCGAGGCGAACAAGCTCTTCGTGAAAGGCATTGTCACCCAAGGCCCAGGCTTCCCTGTCCTCTCGGGCGAGCGCTCCTTCCATGGCCTCGATCGCCTGCTGAAGGGTCGCGAGATCCTCTTCGGAATACCCCTTTTCAGCGGCCTCTTCCGCAGCAAGACTCTCCAGCTCGGTCAGAACCGCATAGATTTCTTCCATGTCCTTCAGCGAAAGCGTTGCAATGCGAACACCCTTTCTGGGCCGCACCTCAAGCAGCCCTTGCTGGGCCAGCATCAAGGTCGCCTCGCGGACCGGCGTCCGCGACATGCCGAGCAGGTCGGCGAGTTCGCTTTCAAGATGGTCGGAACCTGCCGCAAGCTCACCGTCGAAGATCAGCTGACGGATTCGTTCCATCGCCTGCGTCGTGATCGTCTTCGGTTTCGGTGCTTCAAGCACGTTCAAACTCCCGGTTTTTCTTCCCCTGGCGATCTCGCTCGTCAATCGCCTCTTCGATCGCAATCACTCTGAGGTGGTCTCTCGGCTCGTTTTCCAGCGGCGTTCCGTCGAGCGGTCATTGTCGCACGCCCCGACGAGCCTGACACGCGAAATCGATCTCCGGTGAAACCGAGCAAAACAGCCGGCTACGAGGCAGGCAACTCGCACGGCTTTACCACCTTCTTTCATGACATTCCTCCCGACTGTCCGGTTCTGAGGAGGTCGCCGATCGCGTTCTCCGCTCTCAGAGGCAGCGCCCGGTTCCTCCTTTTTTGATAGTGGACATCCGCCACGTTGACAAGGGATTGAATTATGTATACGCAAACAAATGTGCAATTTGATACGATCTCAAATCCGATCGAGGGAGGAGACCCACATGCTTGATAAGAAATGCTTGCACCGCCTGCTGTTGAGCGCGGCTGTTGTAGTCGCCGGTGCAGGCAGTGCAATTGCTGCCGAAACCCTGCGCTTCAGTCACACCGACAATCCCGGCGGATCGCGGCAGGCGGCTGCGGAACTCTTTGCCGAAAAAGTCGCCGAATACACCGACGGCCGGTATGAGGTTCAGATCTACCCGTCCGGGCAGCTGGCAAACGATCCGAAAGCGATCGAAATGCTCCAGCTTGGCGGCATCGATTTCACCGTGTCCGCAACGGGCAGCTACGCGACGCACCTGCCGACACTCAACCTGACGGCCATGCCGTTCCTGGTCGACACCTATGAACAGGGCTGGGAGCTTTATGACAATTCCGACTGGCTGCAGGGCGAGTTCAACCAGCTTCCGGAAAAAGGCTTCCGCGTGCTGTCGACATGGGAAGCCGGCTTCCGCAGTTTCACGACAAATGGGCCGCTCGCCTCTCCGAAAGACGCCGAATCCATGAAGATGCGGGTGTTTCCGAACGACATGATCCGCTGGTCCATGGAAGCCATCGGGTTCCAAACCGTCGTCATGCCGATTACCGACGTCTATCTGTCGATCCAGCAGGGCATCGTGAACGGACAGGAAAACCCGGTCGACACCATCAATTCCCTGCGGTTCTACGAAGTTGCGCCGTACATCACACTGACACGCCACGTCTACAGCCCGCTGCCCCTGACGGTTGCCGAAGAAACCTGGCAATCCTTCTCGGACGAAGACAAGGAAGCCGTCCTGAAAGCGGCCGCTAAATCTGCCGCCTTCAGCCGAGAGCTTGTGAAAAACTCCGTCGACAGCCAGCTGGCGCAGATGACCGAGGACGGTGCCAAGGTCAGCGTTCCGGACATCGAACCTTTCCGCGAAGCCGTTCAGTCGGTCTATGCGAAAGCCAAGGATGTTTACGGCGAGGAAGCCGTCGACAACATTCTTTCAGATGCCGCGGCCATCCGTCAGGCGCTCCCGGCACAGAACTGATCGAGCAAGGCGCAATTTGAGCGTCAACTGACCGGAGCCCGATCGGCTCCGGTCCTTTTCAAAATGAGAAGACCGTTGGATTACCGAGACCACTATCCGGCAGCGCTGCGCTGGCTCAGCCACCTGGTGGACGTGTGCCTGATGCTGGGCGGCTTTGCGATCGTAACACTGGTGTTCTGCAATGCCTGGCTCCGCGGGTTTGCGGGCTTTGACCTTGCCTGGTCGCTGGAAGTCACCAGCTTCTTGCTGCTTTGGAGCACGTTCATCGGCTGCGCGGCGGCCATGGCCCGTGGGGCGCATATGCGTGTGACCGAAATCGTCGAGCGGCTTGTGCCTCTCACCGGACAAAGGGTCCTTTCCATTGCCATCGACGCGATCATCGTCGTTCTGCTGATCAGCCTGATCTACACCGGATACAATATCTCGATTCATACCTGGGCGCAGAAGACCACCGTTCTCTACTGGCCCGTCGGTCTGCTCTATGCGTCCATGCCCGCCGGTATGGCGCTGAGCCTGATTTTCCATCTCTACAACATGGTGTTCGATATCCGGAATCCGGTCATTCCACACGGAACCCATTCGGACGGCGGAGAGGCACTGTCATGATCCTGCTTTTCGTCGTCGCGGTGTTTTTGACCACGGTCTTTATCGGCATTCCTCTGGTCTGGGCGATCCTGATCACCGCCGTGCTGCCGATCATCGTCTTCGATCTCGGCTACCCGCTTCAGGCGCTATTCCTCAATTTCATCGGTGGGGTCGAGCCGAACCACTTCCTTGCAATCCCGCTTTTCATCGTCGCGGGGGAGATGATGAGCCGAGGCGGTGTCGGGTTGCGCATCATCGGCTTTGCAAAGGCTGCCTTCGGCTTCATGGCCGGCGGCCTCGGCATGGTCGTCGTCGGTGCGTCGATGATCTTCGGCGGCATCTCGGGATCGGCGATTGCCGACAGCGCAGCTATCGGCTCCGTCATGATCAAAAACATGTCCCGGGAGGGATACAACACCGCATTCGCGGCCGGGCTCGTCGCCGCAGCCGGTACGATCGGAATCATTATCCCTCCCTCCATTCCGATGCTGATCTACGGCTTCGTCGGCAACGTCTCGGTCGCAGATCTCTTTCTCGGCGGCATGGTCCCGGGTATCCTCTTCGGCGCCATGTTCATGGCCGTCTGCTACTATGTCGGCAAGACGAGCAATTGCGATCCCGGCGGACGCACCACGTCGCTGAAGGAACTGACAAGCTCTTTCATCGGAACTGCGCCAGCGCTGTTCATGCCCGTCCTGATCCTCGGCGGTATCTTCACCGGCTGGGTCACGCCGACCGAGTCGGCTGCGCTCGCCGTCGTCTATGGCCTCTTCGTCACCACCGTCGTCTATCGCGATTTCAAATTGCGGGATCTGCCTCGGCTGCTGGTGGATTCCTTCGTCACGAGTTCGGTCGTGATGGTGGTCATCGGGGCGACAACGGTTCTCGGCTGGCTGATCACTCTGGAGCAGATGCCGCAGATCCTGGTCGCCTTCGTCCAGGAATTCTCAAGCGGCCCGTGGATGTTCCTGCTTCTTGTGAACATCGTCCTCCTGGTCCTCGGGCTGGTGCTCGATCCGGTGCCGGCCATCCTCCTGACCGCGCCGCTGTTCCTGCCGACCGCAAAGGCCTTCGGCGTCGATCCGGTCCATCTCGGTGTGATCATGACTTGCAATGTCGCAGTCGGCCTGTTCACGCCGCCGGTCGGGGCAACGCTCTATGTGGCATCCAGGATCTCCGGTGTCGGTGTGCTGTCGATCGCCCGCAACATGGCCCATCTTTATCTCGCCGCCATCGCCGCCCTCCTCGTCGTCACCTATATCCCCTTCGTTTCGATGGGGATGGTGCATCTGTTCCGCTAAGAGCCCATTCGGGAATCAAGGGAGACGGCTGATGTTTGCGGTGACGGTTCGCTTTCCGATCAAGGACAGCCGGTTCGACGTCGACTGGACTTGAGGAAAGACCAAATGAGAATTGCCCTGATCAAAGGTGACGGTATCGGCGTCGATGTTGCGGAAGCCGCACTTGCGGTGCTTGAGGCAGCCCTTGGGAAAACCGGACAGAGTGCACCGTCCTTTGACGAAATCAAGGCCGGAGCCGGTTACTTCAGCGAAACCGGGCTTGATATCGAAGCGGACGGCGAAGCCCGTGTCGAAGCGGCCGACGCGGTCTTCCTCGGCGCGATCGGTTTGCCCTCCGTCCGTCACGCGGACGGAACCGAAATATCACCTCATCTCAGGCTACGCGACTCCTTCGGCCTTTACGCCGGCGTCCGTCCGGTAAAGGCCTATCCGAACGCGCCCCAACGGCTGGCCGATCCGCGCGCGGCCGGAATAGACCTCGTTATCCTGCGGGAATCCACTGAAGGCCTTTTCTATTCGGCCGCAACGCATAACCGAAGCCTCGTCGTGACCGACGACGAAGTTCAGGATGTCCTGCGGATCACCCGCAACACCACAACGAAGCTGCACACATTCGCCTTCAACTTCGCCCGCAAACGCCGTGAACGCGGAAAGTCCGGCAAACTGACATGCGTCGACAAGGCGAATGTATTCACGTCACTCGCCTTCTTTCGACAGCTTTTCAACGAGGTAAGACACGACTTTCCAGACGTGCCGGTCGGCTACAACTATGTCGATGCGCAGGCGCTCGATCTCGTGCGCAAGCCCTGGGAGTTCGATGTCCTTGTGACCGAAAACATGTTCGGCGACATCCTCTCCGATCTTGCCGGTGGACTCGTCGGCGGCATGGGCATGGCGGCATGCGCCGAAATCGGCGACAGCACTGGTCTCTTCCAGCCCGCCCACGGCAGTGCCCCGGACATCATAGGGCAGGACAAGGCCAATCCGCTGGCGGCAATCCTGAGCGGGGCGCTGATGCTGGATTACCTGTCAGTGAAACTCGACCGGCCGGAACTGGGCGATGCTGGCGAACTCATCAACGCAGCCGTTGAAGCCGGTTTTCGGGACAACGCTTTAAGACCCATGGAGTTTGGCGGCGACATGGGAACGCGCGCGGTCACGCGACAGGTTCTTTCAGATATCGAAGACAGACCCAGGACCAGTGCCACTGGGCCTTTGTCTCCTGGACATCCACCGGCTGCCACTTTGTGAACACCATCAGCCCGCGAGTCGCAGCCGTCCCGGGCGCGGATCGCACAGTCCCGATGGATCAGCCGGCGAGCGGCTTGTCCTGATAGGCGATGTTCTCACTGTCCAGAAAATCGGCGACGATTTTGCTGATCTCCGCGTCCTTATAGGCAAACCAGTCTTTCTCGATGCCCTCGCGAAACACCGTGTCCTTGAAGCGACGGAATGCCCCTTTACCCTTGATTGCCATCAACAGCTTCTCCCGCATCCGCTCATCTTCAACGGTATGGCAAAATTGCTCCATGATCGCATATTCATGAATATCGTATTGGTCGGGCAGCGCGACAAAATCGCCATCATCGAGAACACGCCTGGCATCGGCGATAGCCTCTCTCTCCCATTCCGGCCTGTCGGTGTCGTCAAGGCCGTCCTCGGCAATCGACAGATATTCTTCCATGATCATGACAAGTTCCCCGTCCCTGCGGTTGACATAGGCCTTTGCCTCATCGCCAGCCAGCGTCACCATGTCGACCACATCCGGCAGGTTCACATCTTTTGCCATGGTATCGCTCCGCTATGAATTGAGGTAAGGACGGGTTCTTGGGGATTTATACACCGGCGGCCGCGCGACGCTCAACGGCCAATGATGGTGTTCATCGCCATCAAAGACAGGTGCTCAGCGCCTCGAATCTCGCTAGGGTCGAACCCACCCGTGGATTCGTATCCTGCAACAGTGAGTGGAACATGAAATCTCCCATCCCGTCCGATGGCCTTGATGCAAGGCCGACAGGTTCGAATCCCGTTTCCGGAACGGCCGAAGCCGGCGGGGATCACCGATCGTGACCGGCCTGTTTACGCCCTTTTCACTCCGCAAGGTCACCTTCAGGAACCGGATCGCGGTCTCACCCATGAGCCAGTACCGCTCGCGCGACGGATTTGCCAATGATTGGCACAAGGTGCATCTCGGCCGGTTTGCGATGGGCGGTGCGGGCCTTGTCTATGCCGAAGCCACGGCGGTCGAGGCCGATGGCAGGCGAACGGCCGGCGACCTGGGCATCTGGGACGATGCACATATCGCGAATCTGCGCTCCATCACCGCTTTTTTAAGCCATGAAGGCGCCGTTCCGGGCATACAGCTCGGCCATGCCGGTCGAAAGGCGTCCGAGCGCCGGCCGTGGCACGGTGAAACCCCCATCGATGAGGAAGACGTCACGACCCGCAATGAAAGGCCGTGGATATCGATAGCGCCGTCGCCGATCCCCTATGCGGACGGATGGCCGGTCCCCCGGCAAATGTCCGGGCAGGATATCGAGCGGGTGATTTCCGCCTTTGGCGACGCCGCACGGCGATCCCGCGAGGCAGGCTTTCAGATCATCGAGGTTTATGCGGCCCACGGATTTCTCGTTCATCAGTTTTTGTCACCGATATCCAACCGGCGGACCGACCGCTGGGGCGGCAACGCGCAAAACCGCCGCCGCTTTGCCGTCGAAATCGCCCAGGCCATTCGCGCCAACTGGCCGGAGGACTATCCGCTCGCCTTTCGACTGTCGGCGACGGACTGGCTGGACGGCGGCATAGAAATCGAGGACACCATCGAAACCGCCAGGGCGCTCAAGCAAGCCGGTGTCGACATGATTGACTGTTCAAGCGGAGGCGTGGGCGGAAAGGAACGCCCGAGGAGGATGACCCTCGAACAGGGCTTCCAGTCTCCCTTTGCCAAGCGCATTCGGCGGGAAGCGGATATCGCCACGATGGCGGTCGGCTTCCTCTGGGACCCGAATTTCTGCAATGATCTCGTGGCCCATGAAAAAGCCGACATGATCGCGCTGGCACGCGAGATCCTCGACGACCCCAACTGGCCCCTTCACGCAGCCGCCAAACTGGGCGTGGACAAGGACCATGCCATGTGGCCGACCGAAGCCGGCTGGTGGCTTATGAAGCGCCAGCGACTGGTCGAAAAACTCGGACTTCGATAACGCACCGGCAGCCCGTGTTCAGCCCTGAAACGTCCCGGTTTCGTCGAATGTCGCAAAGGCGGCACGGATGTGATCGGCGGCCGCGCAGACCGGCGCTTCCGCATCGGGCGGGACGATCATGCCGAGCGTATAGCTGCCGATGGGAGGCAGGCCGTCTTCCTCGCCCAGCACCACCAGATCGTCGCCGACAAAGGATTTCGGCAGCGGCGCGATCGCCAGATCGGACTGGATGGCGGCCCTCTGGCCGGTCGTATGCGCGCTCATATAGGCAACGCGGTACTCGATACCCCGCGCATTGAGCCCTTCGACGGCGCCGTCCCGCCAGGCGCAGCCCTCCTCCCACATGGACACCGGGATCGGCGTGCACAGATGCGCGCAGCCGCCCTTGGCCCCGGCCCACACCAGCTGTTCGGTCAGCAGCACCTCGCATCCGGGCGGCGGTATGTCCTTCGGGCAGGTCATCAACGTGATATCGAGGCGGCGCTCTTCCATCCTCTTGATGAGCTTGCTGCTCTGATCGATCACCACGTCAACCGCAATCGACGGATGGGTCTTGGCAAATCGTTTGAGCACGCCAGGCAAGAGACGGTCACCGACGTCGTCGGGCGCGCCGAGTCGAACGACGCCGGAAATATCCGGCGACACGAACTGCGACACCGCCTCGCGGTTGAGCGACAGCAGGCGCCTGGCATAGCCGAGCAGGATCGCGCCGTCGCTGGTCAGCGTCACCGAACGCGCATCGCGCGACAACACCGGGCGGCCAAGTGTCTCTTCGAGTTTCTTGATCTGCATGGAGACCGCTGACGGTGTCCGGAATACCGTCGAAGCGGCCGCAGTGAAGCTGCCGGTATCGGCGATGGCCACGAATGTGCGCAGCACATCCAGTTCAAGCAGCGGCACGGGATGGTTGAGGGGGGCGTTCATGGTTTCCGTTCAAATAAATTGATCCAAGACATCATATCTATTCATTTGATTGAATCAAAGAAACACCCCATAGTCAAGTTCAAGGGTCGCGACCTTGGCTGAAACCAACCGGACCTGGCGTCAGGCCAGGCCGGTTTTTCAACAAGGAACCTGAACATGTTGTACAAACCGCAACAAACGGACACATCCGTCGCAGCCGGGTTTTTGGATAGACGCCAAAACAACCGGGCCGTCGAGCTTTACAACCGCGTCGTCTGCGCGGTGGCCTCATTCGTTCGCCGGATGGCCGAACACCATCGCCGCGCCGTGCTGCGCCGCGAGACCATGAAGGCCATGGCCAAGCTGAACGACCGCATGATGTCGGATATCGGCTGGCCCGGCCGCTATGAACCGGAAGGTGACCGCAGACCGCTGGACCGATGACCGCTCGCCGCATCGGACGGCTCCGGCCCGGGTGGCCCCGGGGACAGAGCCGTCCATGCCGCCATATCGGCGACCGGACGTCCTTTTCAAAACCCGTCAAGGTGCCGGAAATAAGCGCCGCTTAAGGCACCGATTAAATCTCCTAAAGCGGGAAAAAACTGCTTCACACCCGTCATTTGCTGTGCAAA
The DNA here is from genome assembly GCA_028279875.1 of Rhizobiaceae bacterium. Taxonomy (GTDB): domain Bacteria; phylum Pseudomonadota; class Alphaproteobacteria; order Rhizobiales; family Rhizobiaceae; genus Hoeflea_A. The sequence goes on along the minus strand of JANQMU010000034.1, from coordinate 3,240 downwards.
AGTCGCGCGCAATTCACCCCAATATCGGGAGGTTCGGGGCGTCTTCTTTCCATGGATTCCCCAGTTCCGATGGACGGGCGTAAGCACGGCAACTGCGGTGCGGGGATATCGCGGCGTTGACGAAGCAACGCCGAATTGTCCGCCGCCGCCGGCGCAAGGGATCGAAGGCGATGGACAGCAACGCGGCGACGACCAGACGGTCCTTCGTGTTTTACCTGGTGCCGGATTTTTCGCTGATTGCCTTTGCAACAGCAATCGAGCCCCTGCGCCTTGCCAACAGAATGCTTGGCTATCAGCACTATGAATGGCGTCTCGCCTCCCTCGACGGACAGGCGGTCGCCGCCTCCAATGGTGTCGAAGTGTCGGTAAACTCGACCCTGTCGGAGGAGCGCGGATTTCTCTCCGGCGAGAAACGCCCGTCCATGGTCTTTGTATGCTCAGGCCTCAATGTCGAAGCCTATGCGCAGAAGTCACTGCATGCCTGGCTGCGCGAGGTTCACAACCGCAACATCTCGGTCGGCGGACTGTGCACGGGGGCCTATGTTCTGGCTGCAGCCGGCCTGCTGTCCGGACGGCGCTGCGCCATCCATTGGGAAGACCTGCCAGGCTTTTCGGAAAAATTCCCCCTCGCCGAGGTCTATGCTGACCTCTATGAAACCGATGACAATATCTACACCTGCGCCGGCGGCACCGCCTCGCTGGACATGATGCTGAACCTGATCGGTGAGGATCATGACGAGAACCTGGTCAACCGGATCTGTGAACAGGCGCTGACCGACCGGGTCCGCAACCCGCATGACCGCCAGCGCCTGCCGCTGCGTGCCCGGCTCGGGGTTCAGAACTCCAAGGTGCTGTCCATCATCGAACTGATGGAGGGCAATTTGTCCGAACCCCTGTCGCTGCTGGAAATCGCCAACTATGCGGGCCTGTCCCGGCGGCAGATCGAACGGCTGTTCCGGCAGGAAATGGGGCGTTCCCCGGCCCGTTACTATCTGGAGATCCGTCTCGACCGCGCCCGCCACCTTTTGATCCAGTCCTCGCTGCCGGTCGTCGAAGTGGCGGTTGCGTGCGGTTTCGTCTCCGCGTCGCATTTTTCCAAATGCTACCGCGAACTGTTCGGCCGTTCACCGCAGCAGGAACGCGCCGACCGCAAGCAATTGCTGACCCCGGCGGCGTAGCGGATCAACATACCTTAACTGCGAAGCGCAGTGTTCTCAGGGTCGAACGGGCTTTCCTCGATCACCGTCGCACGGTGGTTCTTGCCCAGAATCCTGATCTCAACGTCCGTTCCCAACCCACTGAAATCTGGGCGAATCATGGCAAGTGCGAGGGACTTCTTCAGACGCCATCCATAAGTGCCGTGCGTCGCCCGCCCGACCAGTTCGCCATTGCCGTAGATCGCCTCATTGCCGCGGGCGTCGGCATCGGTCACGTCATGCACCTCCAGCGTCGCGAAGGACCATTTCAGCCCCTCCTCCCGCGCCCGCACCACGGCCTCGCGCCCGATGAATTCGCCCTTGTTCGGTTTCACGAACCGGTCGAGACCGGATTCATAGGCGTTGTATTCGATGGACAATTCGCGCGGGATCAGGCGGTAGGATTTCTCGATCGACATCGCAGTCATTGCCCGGATACCGAAAGGCCTGATGCCGAATTCGGCGCCGGCCTCCATGACCAGATCGAAAATCGTGTTCTGCTGCTCGATCGGATGGTGCAGTTCCCATCCGAGTTCGCCGACGAAATTCACCCGCAGCGCATGGGCGCTGGCCGGCCCGACATTGATCGGTTTGCCCGACAGCCAGGGAAAATCCGTATTGCCAAGGCTGGTCCGCGTCAGCTTTTGCAGCACGTCGCGCGCCCGCGGCCCGGCGAGCACCAGGACACCCATGCGTTCGGTGATCGCATTGAGGCGCACGGAGCCGTCTTCCGGAGCCAGCTTGCGCAGGTAATCATGGTCATGCGCTTCGAAAGTGCCCGCCGATACCAGGTAAAACCGGCCCGGCGCCCACTCATAGACCGTGAATTCCGATCGCACGCCGCCGTTTTTCGTCAGCAGATGGGCGAGCGCAATGCGGCCGCGTGTCTTCGGGATGGCATTGGCCAGGATCGAATCGAGCCAGTCCCGCGCACCCGGCCCCGCGACCTCCATCTTGGCGAAGGCCGACATGTCCAGGAGGCCGACATTCTCATGCACATTCATGACCTCGTTGCCGACATGTTCAAAATAGTTCGAACGACGGAACGACCAGATCTCTTTCACCCGGTTGTCGGCGTCCGGCTCGGGGTGGTTGTGATTGGTCAGCACGTCCGGCTTGTCGATACTGCCGACATCGATGCCATAATCTACAGGAGCGAACCAGTTGGGGCGCTCCCAGCCATAGACCGATCCGAAAACGGCGCCGAGATCCTTCATCCGGTCATAGCAAGGCGACCGTTTCAATGGCCGGGCGGCAACGCGCTCCTCGTCGGGATAGTGGACCGTGAAGACATTGGCATAGGCCTCCTCGTTTTTCTCGCGAAGATAGCCCTCCGTGGCATAGGGACCGAAACGCCGCGGATCGACGCCCATCATGTCGATGCTTGGCTCGCCCTCGACAATCCACTCGGCCAGTTGCCAGCCGGCGCCGCCGGCAGCGGTCACCCCGAAGGAATGGCCTTCATTCAGCCAGAAATTCCTCTTCCCGGGCGCCGGCCCGACGATCGGCGAGCCGTCCGGCGTATAGGCGATAGCACCATTGTAGACCTTCTTGATCCCGGCTTCCCCGAAATAGGGCACGCGCGCGATCGCCGTTTCGATATGCGGCATCAGCCGGTCCAGGTCTTCCTGGAACAGTTCGAACTCCGAATCCTCCGACGGTCCGTCCACATAGCAGCACGGCGCGCCCTTCTCATAGGGGCCAAGCAGCAGCCCGCCGGCCTCTTCGCGCATATACCAGGACGAATCCGACTCGCGCAGAACGCACAGCTCGGCCCCGCCTTCCGCGCGGAACGTCTGCACCTCGGGATGCGCTTCCGTCACGATATACTGGTGCTCCACCGGGATCACCGGCACATCCAGCCCGACCATGGCGCCGGTTTTGCGGGCAAAGTTGCCGGAGCAGGAAATCACATGCTCGCAGGCGATATCGCCCTTGTCGGTGTTGACCAGCCAGCCGCCATCACTGCTCTCGGCGATTCCCAGCACGGTCGTGTTGCGGTAAATCGCGGCACCGCGGTCCCGCGCCCCCTTGGCGAGGGCCT
>JANQMU010000009.1 GCA_028279875.1 Rhizobiaceae bacterium | reverse complement strand
GTATCGAGCTTGTCGGCCAGCGCGACCACGATCGACACCAAGTCGTCCGGCACGGTGTCGGCCGGGCCCTGCGGCTTGTAGTGCTGTTCGATGGCGGCCGCCACCGCCTCGCTCTCGCCCTGGAGAAGCGCATATTTGCGCCCCATCAGGCCCTGCAGTTCCGGAAACTCGCCGACCACTTCCGTCGTCAGGTCGGCCTTGGCGAGCAGCACGGCCCGATCGACCGGTGCCGGAAGATCCTTTGCTTGATCGCCGGAGGCGATTAGCGGCACGAGGCGGGCCGCGAGATCGCGGATTCGCGCGACGCGCTCGCCCTGTGTTCCAAGTTTGGCGTGGAACCTCACATTCAGCGCATCGAGTTTGGCCATGCGCTGATCGAGGGGTTTGTCGAGATCGAGCCCGAATTTCTCGGCCGAGGCCAAAAGACCGTCGCGATCCGGCAAATCCGCCTGATCGGTCTTCCAGAAATGGAAGGCATCGGCAAGGCGGGCCCGCACGACCTTGCCGTTGCCGTTGGCGATTTCGGCACCACCGTCACTGGCTTCGATATTGGCGGTGATGACGAATGTGTTGGTCAGCCGGTCGGCCCGATCCGCCGGACGCAGGACAAAGCACTTCTGGTGTTCCTTGATGGTCAGCCGTACCACTTCGGACGGAATCGACAGAAAGTCGGCGTCGAATTCCCCCAGCAGCACGACCGGCCACTCGACGAGGCCGGACACCTCCTCCAGCAAGGCGTCATCTTCCACCAGTTCAAGCCCCTGCGCGAAGGCCAGATTGAGGGCGTCGGACCGGATGATCTCCTTGCGCCGTTCGGCATCCAGCACCACCCGGGCGCGCTCCAGCTTCTCGGCATAATCAGCAAAGCGGCGCACGGTTATCGGCTCGGGCGCGTGGAACCGGTGCCCATAGGTCACATTGCCGGATTGCAGACCGTCAATGTCGAACCGGATGACAACCGGCTCTTCAGTTTCGGGGCCAAAGGTGCAGAGGATCGACTGCAGAGGGCGTACCCAGCGCAGCGCGCCGGGTTTTTCCGAAGCGGCGCCCCATCGCATGGATTTCGGCCAGGGAAAGCCGCGAATGATCGGCGGTATGATCTCCGCGATGATCTCCTCTGCCGTCCGGCCCGGTTTTTCCAGAATGGCGACATAGAAATCGCCTTTTTTGGGATCGGTCCTGACGGTTGCCTGGTCGAGGGAAGCGAGCCCGGCGCCACGCAAAAATCCGGCGAGCGCCTTTTCGGGCGCATCGGTCCGTGGGCCCTTGCGCTCCTCGCGAATGTCGGCGGAGCGGGCCGTCAGGCCCCTGACATCCAGCGTCAGCCGCCGCGGCGTCCAGTATTCGCGGGCCGCTTCATAGGTCAGACCGGCTTCGACCAGGCCGTCAGTGATCTGTTTTTTCAGGTCACCGGCCGCCTTGCGCTGCATGCGGGCGGGGATTTCTTCGGAACGGAGTTCAAGCAGCAGATCGGGCATTTTGCATCAAATCGGGTTATCGGGCGGGTCGGCGCAATCAGGCGCCGGCAGCGGCAAAGCCTCCGGCCTCTGTTTGCAGGAAGGCCTCACCGCACATTTTAGACAGATTGCGCACCCGCAGGATGTAACTCTGGCGTTCGGTGACGGAGATCACACCACGTGCATCCAGGAGGTTGAAGACATGCGATGCCTTGATGCACTGATCATAGGCGGGCAGGACGCATTTGTGCGGATCACCGGCGCCGGCGACACCCTGTTCAAGCAGGGCCTTGCACTCGGCTTCGGCATCATCGAAATGGCGCAGCAGCACCGCTGTGTCGGCGAACTCGAAATTGTGCCGCGAATATTCCTGCTCCGCCTGCAAAAACACGTCACCATAGGTGACCTTGCCGTTTTCGCGGCCGTTGAAATTCAGATCATAGACATTGTCGACGCCCTGGACGTACATCGCCAGGCGCTCGAGCCCGTAGGTCAGTTCACCGGCGACGGGTGCGCACTCGATGCCGCAGACCTGCTGAAAATAGGTAAATTGCGAAACTTCCATGCCGTCGCACCAGCACTCCCAGCCGAGGCCCCAGGCGCCCAGCGTCGGGCTTTCCCAGTCATCCTCGACGAAACGGATATCGTGCAGCAGCGGATCGATGCCGATGGCTTTCAGCGATCCCAGATAGAGGTCCTGCATGTCGGGCGGCGACGGTTTGAGCAGCACCTGATACTGGTAATAATGCTGCAGCCGATTGGGATTTTCGCCGTATCGCCCGTCCGTCGGGCGGCGTGACGGCTGCACATAGGCGGTGTTCCAGGGTCGCGGTCCCAGCGAGCGCAGGGTTGTCGCGGGATGGAACGTCCCGGCACCGACCTCCATGTCATAGGGCTGCAGGATGACGCAGCCATAATCCGCCCAATATTCATGCAGGGTGAGGATCAGCCCCTGGAACGAGCGGGTCGGATGCATGTGCGGCGGCTGGGTGCGCTCAGACGTTGTCATGGCGGGGTCCGAAACATGGATGAGAATGCGCCGGACAGGTGCCATGACCGCCGGGCGCGGTCAAGGGCGGCAGCGCAAAGGACCTTCAAATCACACGGTCAGGCCCTGTCGTCATCTTTCTCGACGCGATACTCGCCGGTTTCGGGGTCCTTGGTCAGCGTGCCGGTTGCGCCGGTTTCGGCTTCCTTCTCGGCGCGGCGGACAGATTTGCTGACCCGTTCGGCCTCCTTGAGGAATCTCTTGTAACCCAGCCAGGCAACGATGCCGACCGCCACAAGCAAGCCCAGTTGCACCATCCTATCGCACCCCCATTCGCTGCGGCGCGGTCTCGACGGATGTCATCACGCCACCTTCCCTGTCCATACTCAAAGGCCGAACCGGCCCCACAGCGCCCTTTCTTCGGCCGCCTCGACAAGGCCGCTGGCCGCCGCCGCGGCGATCCGGCTGGACCAGTCTCCGGCCGAAGCCCCGGCGGCGCGCCGGCCGAACAGGCCGCGCGGCATGGTGATCAGCCGCAATTTGGTCTTCTCGCCAAACTTGTCCTTCAGGAAGGACCGCATGTCTCCAAGGCCGTCGACAAGGCCGAGTTCCTGGCCCTTCATGCCGGACCAGAACAGGCCGCTGAACAGGTCGTCATTGTCGGCGAGCTTGTCGCCCCGCCGCTCCTTGACCATATCGATGAAGACCTTGTGAACCTCCTCCTGCAGCGCTTTGAGATGATCCACATCCGCCTTCTTTTCGGCCTGGAACGGATCGAGTGTCGCCTTGTTCTTGCCGGCGGTGTAGACACGCCGCTGGACGCCGATCTTCTTGATCATTTCGGTGAATCCGAAACCGGCCGAGACCACGCCGATCGAACCGACGATGGATGACGGGTCGGCGATGATCTCATCGCCGGCAATAGCGATCATGTAGCCGCCCGATGCCGCGAGATCCTCGACAAAGACGAAAACCTTCTTTTCCTTTTCTTCCGCAAGGTCACGTATGCGGCGGAAGATCAGCCGCGCCTGAACCGGAGAACCGCCGGGCGAGTTGACCGAAATCGCCACGGCGGGCGCTCTCTTGTCGGCAAAGGCCTTGTTCAGAAGCGGCGACACGGTCGCCATGTTCAGCGCCGGGCGGAACTGCGATCCGCCCGCCATGATGATGCCCTGCAAACGGATGACCGGGATGGTTATCTCGCCTGTGCGAAACCGTTGTGGAAGCAGGGAATGGTAAAACGCCATTTTTTGAAGCCTTCGATATCAATTTTGCTGCCAGCAGATGTATGCATTCAGACGGCAAACACAATGGCAGACCGCCAATGCCGGGAACAGATCTTATCGTTCAATGCTGCCTTTGCCGTTGTTCAGTGCATCGACGGCCGGTGAAAACGCCTGCCCGGCGCCGTCATGCACATAAAGCGGCGGGCGCAGGCTGAGCCGCGCCCGGCTGCCCTTGATCCCGGTCAGCAATAAGCGAATCGCATCTTCGCCCGGTCGCGGATGAACCGGTGTGATGTGGATTGCGCCGAACCGGTTCTCGCTGGCCGTCAGGATTTCGGCGAGCGATTGCGGACGCGCGATCAGCGAAAGCTGTCCGCCCGGCCGGGCGACCGCGCCGGCGGTCTTGATCCAGTCCGCAAAAAGCGGTCCCCGCATCGCATGGGCCTCCGCCTTCAGTTCATCCGGTGTCATACGATCGCTGCCGTCATTGAATGGCGGGTTCATGATGACGTGATCGAATGCGGCGTCGGCAAGTCCGGCGGCGATCCGCCGGGCGCCGGTCAGCGTCACATCGGCCTCGACCAGGCGGACGCGATCGGCAAGGTGCCGATTTTGCGACAGGGCAATCGAGCGATGCGCAAATCCTGCCATTTCGGGGGAGCGCTCGAACAGCGTGACCTGCAATGTGCGGATGCGGTTGGCGGCGGCCATGCCGGCCGCCCCGGCCCCGGCTCCGAAATCCGCCAGTGTTTCCCCGTTCCGGTCCGGGACCAGCGCCGCGAGCAACATGGCATCCAGCCCGGCCCTGTGTCCCCGGCCCCTTGGCTGCAACAGATAAAAGCCGCCACGATGAAAGGCGTCGAGGGTTTCAGACGGCTTCGGATCGGCGGCGGCCATTAGAGCGAAGGGCGTCTCAGTTCGTCGCCGAGACCGGCGCCTTCGACCAGTCTTCGCGCCTCGTCGGCGCGGTCGCTTTCGACCATCAGCCGGCGCGACAGCGCGTTGATCGAACCGTCCATCACACTCATATTCTCATCGGCCACGAAATGCTGAATTCCGGCTTCCTTGAGCAGGGTCCCGACGAATGAAAGCGTGACGACATTGTTGGTCCTGATAAGCTCTTCCATCGGAACACCCCTTCGAATTTACCGCGGCGCTTTGATTGCGCCGGTCTGTGCGCCCTGCCGGCCACGTGGCGGCCAATGGACAATCGCACCCCCACAGATAGGCTGAAAGACCATCGATTCCAACCTCCCGCGCGCGCACGGAATCAGGTGGTGCGTCGATTCATCACTTGTACCGAAACCGGCCAGTTTCTATGGTAAATGCCAGTTAAAGGAGTTGGCATATTGGGCGTCGTTATTCCTCTTGAGGATAAAAAACCGACTGCGGCATCGGTGAAACCGCTGATCGACCTGACCGCTTCGGACATGGAGCGGGTCAATCAATTGATCCTGTCGATGGCCGGGTCGGATGTGGAGATGATCCCGGAGGTGGCCAATCATCTGATTTCATCGGGCGGAAAGCGGTTGCGGCCGATGCTGACGCTGGCGGCGGCGACCATGTTCGGCTATGGCGGCGACGGGCATATCAAGCTGGCGACCAGCGTGGAGTTCATGCACACCGCGACCCTGCTGCATGACGACGTCGTCGATGAGAGCGACCTGAGGCGCGGCAAGTCGACGGCCCGGATGATCTGGGGCAATCAGGCAAGTGTCCTTGTCGGTGATTTCCTGCTCGGCCAGGCCTTCAAGATGATGGTGGATGTCGGATCGCTGGACGCCCTGGACGTGCTTTCCAATGCCGCATCGGTGATTGCCGAGGGCGAGGTTCTGCAGCTTTCCGTGGCCAAGAACATGGAAACCACGGAAGATGATTATATGGCGGTCATCCGCGCCAAGACGGCGGCGCTGTTTTCCGCCGCAGCCGAAGTCGGCCCGATCATTGCGGAAGTCGGCAAGGCCGAACGCGATGCGTTGCGCTCCTACGGCACCAATCTGGGACTGGCCTTTCAACTCGTCGACGATGCGCTGGACTATGGCGGCAAGGCCAAGGACCTCGGCAAGAATGTCGGCGACGATTTTCGCGAGGGCAAGATCACGCTGCCGGTGGTGCTGTCCTATCGGCGCGGCAGCGATGCCGACCGGACATTCTGGCGCTCGGCGATCGAAGACGGACAAAGCGACGACGCGGCTCTTGAAAAGGCGCGTTCGCTGATCATCGGTTCCAATGCGCTGAACGACACGATTGCCCGGGCGGAGCATTATGGGGCCATGGCCCGCGATGCGCTGGCGCCGATGGCCGAAACCCCGGCCAAGGCGGCAATGCTGGAAGTCATCGATTTTTGCATCAGCCGCGTGAATTAGAGCGGGCTGTGGCGGATCGCTGACGTGCCGTGTCTATCCTGATCGAAGTCTGCGTTGACAATCCGCAATCCCTGAGCGCGGCATTGGAGGGCGGAGCCGACAGGATCGAGCTGTGTTCGGCGCTCGAGTTGGGCGGGCTGACACCCACCCGCGGATTTATCGACATGGCCGCCGCCGCCGCGATTCCGGTTTATGCCATGATCCGGCCACGCGGCGGCGACTTCGCCTATGCGGGCGAGGAACTGGAGCTGATGGAGGCCGATATCCGGCTCTGCGCCGACGCCGGCCTTGCCGGTGTCGTCATCGGCGCTGTCCGCAACGGCGCGATGGATGTGGCCGCCATGGCGAGGCTGATCGATGCCGCCCGCCCGCTCGGCGTGACACTGCACCGGGCATTCGATTGTCTCAAGGACCCCTTGCGGGCCATCGATGAAGCAGCGGAACTGGGCATTGAACGCATCCTGACGTCTGGGGGAGCGGCAACGGCCGCACAGGGAACTACACGCATCCGGTCCTATACGGTGCATGCCGGCAACCGGCTGTCGATCATGGCCGGTTGCGGTATCAACGCCGAAAATGCCGGGGAAATCGTCCGGCAATCGGGCGTAAGCGAAATCCACGGCTCCTTCGGCAAGCCAATCAGGACATATGCGCCGGACATCCGGTCTTTCGGATTTGGCGCGGCAAGCTGTCTGACGGCGACCGACCCGGATCTCCTGTGCGGCGTCAGACGGAACCTCAATCGGCTGTGAACCGCTAGGGAATCCGTTGTGTTCGCACGGCCAAGAGGCTAAAAAAGCCGTCACATATCACGATATTGTGCTCAATCGGCGGCGAATTCCTCGCAAGCTTGCCGCGGGGGCTGAAAAAAGCCATGCTTTGAACCATATTATGGCAACGGGAATCGTCGTCGACAACGCGGGAACACCTCAAATGCGGCCAACAAGACTCCTCATGATCGCGAGCATTTGCGCCGCCTGTTTCACGTCCCAGGCGATAGCGCAGAACGACAGGGAAACCGTTTTCGACGGCCGGTCAGCCCGCAGTTTTGCCGGCGCCGTCTTGGCCGGCCGGACGGCCGAAGCCGACCGCGATCTGGTGACGGCGATCGACCTTTACCAGAAGGCGCTGCGGTTCGATCCGGACAATGCGGATATCAAGCAGCGTCTGATGGTGCTGCTGTTCAACCACGGCAAATTCGAGGACGGCATTGCGATCGCCAACGAACTCAAGGGCGATCCCGTTCTGGAGAACGTGTCACGCCTTGCGCTCGGCATCGAAGCCATCCGCCAGCGCGAATATACCAGCGCCGAAAACCTGCTGGACTATGCCGGCGTCAACGATCTTGAGCGGATGGTCTACGGGCTGCTGCGGGCCTGGGCCCATCACGGCGACGGCAATGTGAAAGAGGCGCATGCCACCATTGACGCCCTGTTGGGGCCGGACTGGTACGGTATCTTCAAGGGCTTCCACAAGGCGGCGCTGGAGGAAGTCAACGGCAATGTCAAGGCAGCGCGGCGGCTATATACGACTGTCATCACCGATCAGAACGGCGGCAATACAGCACCCGATACCTATGTCCGGGCCGCCATGGCGCTTGCCGGCATGGAGGCCCGCGCCGGCAACAGGCAGAAGGCGCTGGACGCCATTGCCACCGGCAGCGCGTTTTTGCCCGGTTACACACCGCTCAAGGCCCTGCGTCAGCGCATCGAGGCCGATGACCCGCCGCGCGCCGAAATCCGCAATGCCGCCGAGGGAGCGGCCGCCGTTCTTTTCACCGTGGGCAGCGCGCTCAGCCGCAGCGGCGCCGAGGACTTCGTTTCGCTTTACCTGAACTTCGCCAATTCGCTCGATCCTGAAAACGCCGCGACGTTGATCATGCTGGGCAGTCTTGCGGAGAATCTCGGCAAGCCCGAACAGGCGATCGCGGTCTATCGCCGGGTGCCGGAAGATTCGGTCATGCATCGCGTGTCGGAGTTACAATTGGGGCTCAATCTGGCCGATCTCGGCCGGGTCGAGGAGGCCAAGGGCCATCTGAAGGCGCTGATCGACGAGGATCCGCAGGACATGCGGTCCTATCTTGCCTATGGCAGCGTGCTGTCCGATGCGAAAGCCTATCGCGAAATGGCCGACAATTACGATCGGGCGGTCGACGCCATCGGCGTGCTGCCCGACCGGTCGCACTGGAATATCTTCTTTCAGCGCGGCATTGCCTATGAACGGCTGAAGGAATGGCCGAAGGCCGAACCAAATTTCGAGCGGGCGCTGGAATTGTTTCCCAACCAGCCGCGGGTGATGAACTATCTCGGCTATTCGTGGGTCGACATGAACATCAACCTTGAAGAGGGCATGGACCTGATCCGCGAGGCCGTCCGGCTGCGGCCGAATGACGGTTATATCGTGGATTCCCTCGGCTGGGCCTATTACCGGCTCGGTGACTATGACAACGCGGTCCGGGAACTGGAGCGGGCGGTGGAAATCCGCCCCGGCGATCCGACGATCAATGATCATCTGGGCGATGCCTATTGGCGGGCCGGGCGGCGCCTTGAGGCCAGGTATCAATGGGACCGGGCCTTGACCATGGAGCCGGAGCTGACGGAGGTTCCGAAGATCAAGCACAAGATCGACAACGGCCTGCCGGACAATACCGAGCCCGTGCCGTCCGCCGCCAAGTCGCCCGACGATGAAAGCAAGCGTATCCAGGAACCCGACAATGGCGGGAAGAAAAGCCAGTCGACGCCGCCGTCCAGCGCCATGAAGGCCCATTATGAGGTCAAGCCGGGCCAGACACTCTGGACAATTGCGGCGGAAGTGCTGGGCGATGGCAATCTCTATCGCGACATCCTGCGGGCCAATCCGTCGCTCAATGGCGATGCCGACCTCATCCATCCGGGGCAGATCATCAAACTGCCCTGATACTTGATGGCAGAGATTGTCGAGACCGCGCGCGCCAAGATCAATCTTGCCCTGCATGTGACCGGTCAACGGGATGACGGATATCATCTGATCGAAAGTCTTGCGGTCTTCGCCGATACCGGAGACCGGCTGACATTTCGCCCCGCTTCCGAGGCGTGCTTCACGCTATCCGGGCCCTTTGCCGGAAACCTTTCCGCGGACAATCTGGCGCTGCGCGCTCGCGACGCGCTTCAACAGGCCGCTCGTTCATCCGGACATGCTACGCCGCCGGTCGCGATCCATCTTGAAAAGAACCTTCCGGTGGCCGCCGGGCTGGGCGGCGGCTCGGCGGATGCGGCCGCCTGTCTGCGCGGTCTGTCGCGGCTATGGGATCTTCCGAGACCGTTGCCGGACCTTGACGGAATTGCCTTGAAATTGGGGGCTGATGTGCCGATGTGCATGGTCTCAAGGCCGCTCGTGGCGTCCGGCATAGGCGAGAAGATAACGCGGCTCAACGCCTTTCCGCCGCTGGCCCTGGTGCTGGTCAATCCAGGTATTGCCGTTTCGACGCCCGAAGTCTTTGGCCGGCTGGCGAACAAGCAAAACCCGTCGATGAGGGCTCCACGAGTTGGAACCGCTGCGGCTTTGGCCGAGGCGCTGGGATCGTTGCGCAATGACCTGCAGGCGCCGGCCGAATCAATCGCGCCACTGATCGCCGATGTCCGAAAGGCGATTTCCGCAACCGGCGCCCTGCTGACGCGGATGTCCGGTTCCGGGGCAAGCTGTTTCGGCCTTTATCCGGACATGGAAAAGGCGAAAGAGGCGGCCGATTCCCTGCGCGCAACCCACTCGACGTGGTATGTATGTGCCACGATGACCGGGCCGGGCTAGGAGCCTGGCCGCCGGAGCGCATTGTATTCGAAAGCAGAGGGTTTGCGCATGAGCCGACTTGACGAAACCCGTCCCTTCATTCCGATCCGCATCGCCGTGCTGACGGTTTCCGACAGCCGCAGCCTCGAGGACGACAAATCGGGCGCCACATTGGCGGCGCGGATCGCCGAAGCGGGCCATGTCCTGGCGGCGCGCGAGATCGTCACCGATGACCGTCCGCTGATTGCCGGCACGGTCAAGGGCTGGGCCGACGATCCGGACATTGATGCGATTATCACCACAGGCGGAACCGGATTTACCGGACGGGATGTGACGCCGGAGGCCATCCAGCCCCTGTTTGACAAGCAGATGGACGGGTTCTCGGAGGTCTTCCACCGGATTTCCTATGACAAGATCGGCACGTCCACGATCCAGTCCCGCGCCACCGGCGGCGTGATCAACGCAACCT
>JANQMU010000145.1 GCA_028279875.1 Rhizobiaceae bacterium | reverse complement strand
TTCACCAACTCCCGCGAGTCTTCAGTCGTTAGTACTCAATCATTGTGGTGCAGTTTCTTGCGATTGCAGTTGCGCCGTTAACCTGGATTCGTTGCCCTGAGCAATGTACGGTAGTATTTGAGCCTGTATCCAATCTCTGATAGTATCAACTAATTCTATTCAAGGCTTGGTCAGTGGGCTCTGAGCGGAGGCCGATTTGCTATGAAACCGGAAGTCTTTTTTCTGATCGCCCTCGGTACGTTCATCTTGCTCAGATATCCAGTTCGAAATCTCCTTCAAAGGGCGGTCATTGGAAACGATAATCTACCAAGATTGCTTGTTGTCGGAATTATCGGGATCGTTGATGAATTGGCCATCATTGCACGGCTTTTTGCCATTTCAGCGGGTTTGGTAGCGGGGGGCTTGTGGGCGTTTGGTTACTGGTTCGCCTCCGCCAAATCGGATATCGGCATTGCGCAGGTGGAGTCTCTTCTGTCGAGTTTGGCCGTTGTCCGCGACCGGGTAACTGACGTGCAGATGGGCCTGCTGCTCACTGTGATCGGCCTGATGGTCTGCGCATTGGCGTATCTTGCCTGGCGGGCTAGGCGAACGGCGGTCACAGAGCTTTACCGGAAGGAATTCCAGGCGCAGCTGTCGAACCTCGCTCGGCAGGCGGAAGACGGCGGTTTGGCTCCTCTGCCGCCTACGGCTGACATGCAAGAGATCATCAGCCGAATCCAGACGATCGACGAGTTAAGTCAGTCGGTTCGCGAAGACGACGAGATCGGCGGCACAGAGTCCGAGATGGTGCTCGATAAGATGCGACAAAACCGCGAGGCATTGGAAGAGCAATTGACAATGCTCGACTTGATGCGTCGCGTCGACATATCCGCCGAACTGAATCAGATCCACTATGCGCCGCCGAAGGGATTACTGGGCCGATTTGCAAGCCTGTTCGTAAGTCGCGGTACGCTGGAAAGCCTTGGCGGCACGGCGCGAGTCGCCATGGTGTCAGCCAGCCTGCTTCTCGTACCCTCTTCCCTGGCGATGGTTGGTGCTTCCGAAGGCACAACCAACCGCCTAGCCAAAGTCTTGTCGGAGATCGAAGGCTTCGCAATTGAACTCTTCAACAAGGAATCGGCGATTCTGCTAGCTAAACAGGCAGACCAATTCAACACGGCGCCTGATGATCAGGACAGGGAAGGTGACGTCAAGGATGACGAAGAGCCCCGTCAAAGCGATTTGGCTTCGCGAGACTGGTGCGATCAGGACGGACCGGAGTGCGACGCCGCGATGCTCGACAACCTGGCGCGCGCCTTCGAACGCGCCTACGGTCGTGGAGTTGCTATCCGTTCGGGATATGGTGGAGACGGCCCGACGCCGGCCACGGTACGCAGCCTTTCGGTACGCCGCGGCGTGTTCTCCCAGGCCATCGCGTTTCAATCGTCGCAACGGACAGCCTCAACGGGCTCCGTATTTGCCGATCAGCAGCGGCCAGTAACGGCGGCGGCGGCGAGGGCATCAACACCTGAGGAAATCCTATCCAGGCGAGCTGCTTTCGATCATGTGCGCTCGGTCGACGTTTCTGCGCGAACCCCGCTCCGGGAGGCATTCAGCTCATTCGTCTCTTCAGAAATGATCGAAAAACGCCCGATGGCGTGGCAAAACCTCAAGAAAGTCATGTCGGCCAACGCACAAGCGTTCACCGAGCTCCCCACCCGTACCGTGCTGCAGGAGAAGTTGATTTTCAGAGCGCTGTCGGTTGGACTGGAGTTGGGTGTTGGGTTCGGTGTCGATACCACTTTCATCGATCGGATGGCTGCGCAGAAGGCCTATCAGGTCCATCGCCAGTCCGTCTATCCGCAGATGCACGTCTTTCTTGCCGAACTGATGAGGAGCGGGAGCGTCGAAAAGGCGACGGCACGCTTAGTGCAAGGCTCAGCCGCCCAAGCTGGCTTTAGAATGAGCGAGCTTGTCGAGCTGCAGCGTCTTAGGCCGGAACTGAGTGGTCTGAGCAAAAACGCAGCTGGCGTCCTAGCGGACCGACCGGGAACCCTCACCAAATTCGACGCGGCCATTTTGCCAAACACCGCAAACGAGTTTCGCAAAGTCGACAAGTTCAAGGAATTTGCCAAGCACTTCGACCCGAAACGACCGAGTATAGCCGGGTATGACGGATTCTTCCCGCCACGGGGCGATCCGCCCAAGCCGTCTGGGTCGAGCCCTATAGCGTCGGGGCCCCGGCCCGGAGGATCCGGTGGAAGCTCTGCCGCCTACAATTACAGCCGTATGCATTCAAATCCCAATGTTGGCGGTGTGGTCTTTGGGCGACCACCCGAAAATCCGGATATCCGGCTCGATTTCACCGATTTGAGATGGCGAACCGAGGGCAAAAGGATTCGGCTCTTTTTCCGTCGTAATGACGGTGTATGGATTGAAGCCGGCCCATATTCGAGGCAGGTCGTTCACCTCGCACTGGCTTATGTCGCGGACGGTCGTCTTGTTCCGGCGACGGTGATCAACTCCAAGGTTTTCAATGACCAAAGAATCGGCATTCATCCTGCATTCGAGGACACCGCCCTTGGGTGCCGCTTGTTGGCTCTTGATTTTTATGTGTTCGACCAGCTCGAGGATGATGCTGGATACAGGGATGTATCAAACGCAATAGAAGAGTTCGATCAAATATACCGCTTGGCGCGGATCGAGCGCTTGCGCGGTATACTCAAGATTCTCGAGGACGATAGCGGTGATTTTCAGGACCCTGAGGGATTGGAGAAAGTCCTACTGGCGGATATCGAACACGAACAGGGTAAATTGCCGGAGAGCGCTGCGCTTGCCAACAGCATCCGATCTGCTGATCTGCAGCAAATGCTACAATTGCCGAGGAAGAAAACCGACTTCTACGACTCTGGCCTGGTGGACATCATCGACACATGCCTTAAGGGCGGTCGCGAGTTCACTGATGTCAAAACCTGTCTTCGCCGCTCGGCTGCAACGAAAATAGACCGTAACTACCTATTAAATGCAATAACGCCCCTTCCCGACCGGGGCACCGTCAGCGGTGTCCGCGAAGCGCCATGGAGGCTCTCAAAGGATTTGGAATTCGCCAAGCACAGACCCGCTAGCTCCGGCCCCGCAATTCACCCGCACCATCCCCTAGGACCGCAATCCAATCTTGAGTTCCTGATCCAAGCAACATTTGATAGCCCGCCCTATTTTCGTTTTTCGCCCGACAAGAGATTTGGCGATGATGACGACACCCGCGCGCTTCGGTCGGCCTACGACGAGGATCCATGGCAATACCCGATGCTGAAGGGTATTATCTGGAACGCAATAAATGATATAGCCGATGATCCCACCCGTCGGGATGAAGTCACGCCGGTGGAAGAGTTGTTGCTGGTCCAGCGGTTGTTTCGGCAAGCGCTTAATGGCGGTCTCGGTGAAACATTCCCATTGACCAAATTAGTGGCGCTGAGCCGCTTGACTGCAGACGCGGTTATCGAATCGGCGACGCCACGTTGGAATACGAACCCAGGACTCAAAGAGGCCCTTTTCCTGAGGCGGATCGCACAAGTCGTTCCCGCCACCGACGGCGGGAGTTCCAAAACAGCGCAAACGCTCAACAGGTGTCTGGCAACCTCCGGGTTTACAGCACAGGAAATTCTCGCATGGGATTTTGGGAATCAAACGAATCCGCCGTTTAAAAGTCTCGTATCAATTCCTCAGGCCCAATGGGAGCGCGATTGCGTGTTCGCGGAGAACGATATCGGAGACTTCGGCTATGCCGATGCCCTAGCCACGAATAGCCGGTTAACGTCCGCCGCTCGGGTCCTGCGGGTTCAGTTGGGGGTGGGCAAATCGGATAACAAGCCAAAACTTGGACCCAAGGGCCGAGGTGTGTGCGCGCCGATGTGACACAGCGGCAACATCCCACGGGTCTTATCTCCAATTTGCTACCTGGTCCGCGCTCCCTTGGGCTATTGTGATCGCACATGGATTCACCAAGAGAAAGTGCTGGCGAATCTTCCATACGCGTATTTGTCTCTTCGACATTTCGCGACATGGGCGCAGAGCGGGACGCTTTGACGGCACGGGCCTTTGCGCGACTGCGCGACGATCTTTACGGCAGGGAATTGTCGTTTCAGGAAATCGACCTGCGCTGGGGCATTACGGAAGAGCAGGCCGAGGCTGGTGAGGTTTTGGAGACGTGTCTCGCCGAGATCGATGCCTGCCGTCCGTACTTCGTCGCTATTCTCGGAGACTATTACGGTTGGATCGATCCACGCGCTGAAGAACGCTTGGCGAGGCACTTTCCACATCTTCGTGACTACGCCGACCGCAGTATCACGGAATTGGAGATACGCCACGCGGTGTTAAATTCGCCGCTAAGCTCGCAGATCGTACGTCCGCTGATATACAGACGAGCGCCGACGGGTGATCGGGAGACGCCGGCCGTCGCACGCATCCTGGAGCTCATCAGCGAACTACAAGCGTTCGGATGCACGGTGAGTGAATATTCCGACGCCGATGACCTGCAGCTCCGTGTCTACGCGGACCTTCGTCGCGTCATCGAGAGTTCGCACTCCCTCCCAGCCACTGACAGTTCGGCTCGCCGTGCCCAGGCGGCTTTCAGGACTTATCACCTTGCTGGCGGTTTCCATCGGGAGTCGGAGATCCGCCGCCTGCGGCGCACCCTGTGGCTATCGCGACGGGTCGTCATCGAAGGTCGGCCGGGAATAGGTAAGTCCACGCTCCTGGTCGCGTTTCACCGAGTGCTTTCAAATCGCGGGCGGGGTGACGGTTGCCGTATCGCGTCGCTAAAAGCCGCCTCCGGACTGTGGCCGCGGGTGGTCGACGAGTTGGTTGAGACCGGGCGGCCGATTGAAAGCGTCGACGATGCCAAAGTCCTGCTTGAATCGCACCTGACCTGTACCGTGGGAGTTACGGTGATAGACGATATCTCGGCGGGTCGCGATGATCTTTACGGCGACGGTACCCTATGGATCTCAGGAACGCGGCCTCGTGGTCGCCTGGTGGTGGCAACCGATGACCAACTGGCCGTGGAAGAACTGGCCAGCGCTGGCTTCTCCCGCTTTCGCCTTCGACCGTTAACGCAGGCCCAGGCCGGCAAATTGCTCTCCGACCAACTTGCAATCTATGGCAAGAAGCTGACGCCGGCCCAATCTGCCAAGATTATCGCGCCCAGCCATTGCCGACACCCGGACTATCTGCGGGTGTTCGGGGAATTGTTACGGGTTTTTGGTCTGTTTGAGGAACTAGACGCGGAGATTGATCGACTGCTGACCGCGGAGACAGCCAGCGACCTGTTTGTCCGTCTGTTCGAGCGCCTCGAAGCTACTCCAGGGGTGCCTCCCGAGATGCCCGGATTGATATTAACTCTCATGTCGAGGGCGCGTACCGGACTGCGCGAGTCCGAGATTCTAGCGATCGCCGGTCAGGAATTGGAAGTAACAGGCCCCATGCACGCGTGGGCGCCGATTGGACTGTCTCTGCGACCATTCATGATGGATCGCAACGGTGTGCTGTCAGTTGAATCGCAAGCTCTGAACGAGGCGATCGTTTCACAATATCCGGTTTCGCCGGCTCGCGAAAACGAGTTGCGGGCGATCCTCGTACGCCACTTCATGTCCCTTCGGAATGAAGCTCGGTCCATTGACGAACTAGTCTATCTCCTACCGCAGACCGACGCCTGGCCACAGGCGATCGAGTTGCTTAGCGATGCCCTTTGGTTGCGCGGGGCACATGCCCGTGACGCCCTATCGCTTGAGGCGTTTCTCATCCGCGTAATACGTGCTGATCCATCAAGCGCAGCGCGATTAAGTGCAGCCCTCGAGGACATCGCAGAAACGTCGGCTGATAGCAAATCCGCAGTGATCGCCACGCGCCTGTTGGCGGTCGCCGGCAGGTACGATACTGTGATCAACCTTTGCACGTGCGCGGTGAACGGTAAACGGTTTGAAGGGGACGCCAACGATGAAAAGGAGTTGCTGAATTATCACCTTCTTTTGGTTGAAGCCCTGACCGCAACGGGACAATTGGATCACGCGCTTGAGCGGATTGCGCACCTGAAGGACATAAACACCGATCCGGTAAGAATCGGACAAATCCGCGAACGGGCGGCACTATTGGCGCTTGATAGTGGGCATTTCGACATCGCTGCGCGATTGTTCGACGATGCGATGACAATTCATGAGGATGCCGGTTCGCGCCGCGGTGTGGCGCGTATCGACCAACATGTAGCTAGTTTGAATCTGGCGCGTGGCGACGCCAAGCAGGCATACCAGCAGTTTTCGGCCCTCGAACGCGATGGCCGCAGGTTTCGTGAGCCCGACCTGCTTGCTGCTGCGCTTGCCGGGCGTTCATCGGCAGCCCGCATCTTGGGGAAACCGCGAAAGGCACTTCGATTGTCGCGTCAAGCCGAATCGATCTACCGGCGCATGGGGGATGCCGCCGCCTTGAGCAGGTGCCTTGTAGACCAAGCTTTGTCTATGATTGATCTCGACGATTTCGATGGCGCCGACCAGTCCTATTCTGAGGCATCCGGTTTGGCGCGCGAAGCCGGCGAGCCAACTCTCGAAAGGGCAATTCTAGCGCGCCATCTGGAATTGCTCGATCGAATCGGTTTGGGTGGTGGACAGCTTGCTGCTGAGATTTCAGCCCATTTAAAGGACAAGACCTAGAGGCATGAGATTGCGGTTAGGATAAAGGTGAATAGGTCAGGTCGGTCTGTTTCTGATGTACTGCGCACTTTAGTGCGAAATTAACCACTAATACTTCGCGATACGGCTGTGAAGCCGAGGGCATCGACCATCCAATCGACGCATAAGCTTATACGGCATTCATAAGCGTTGCGCCCTCCTTACAGTTGGAAGTGGTGCAGAAGCGGAATCGAATACTTAGATAACTAAAAAATGTTCAGTCCCATTGAGAGGTGGAATCAGTTTATCTGATTTTCCGTCACTCAAGGAGGAACTATGGGACAGGTACTACACGGCAGTGCCACGACCACTCACGCCGTCAGAGCGGCGATACGGCGGTCAAGTCCGAGATCTGCTGGATAATTTGTTTGAGCGCTTTTCCTTCGGGTTTGGTTTATCGAGACCGGTCTGTGCCTCATATTCGGTGTCGAGCTCGGCCCTGACGGCGGCCATTTGCCGTCGCTCGAAATCGGTGATCTTGACGGCCCTCCAGCGCTCGGCGGCACGGCTCATGGCGCCGAACATGAGCTTCAGCACGGCCTTCTCGCCGAACGCGTTGGGAATGATCTTCAAACGTCGTCGCTCTTCCAGGAACAGCCGTTCAAGCAGGTTCGTGGTGCGGATTGCCCGGCGGTGGGTAACCGGCATCCTCAAATGGACAATACAGGCCTCGAAGTCATCCATAAAGCAGGCAACGGCACTGGGCAGCTTGCTGTCGTAATCGGTCACCAGTCCGTCGGCAAGGTCGCGGGCGATGGCTCGCGACGGCGCCTGATAGGCAGCCGTGGCCCGGGCCTTGAAGTCGGGCCACAGATCGTCGGGCACCTTGGCCGCCAGATTGCGCATGCGGTGTGCCAGGCAACGCTGCCTGGCTGATCTGGGAAAGCACGTATCGATCGCCTTGACGATGACCGATGCGCCGTCCGAGGCCACCAGCAGCGGATTGTTCAGACCGCGGCCGCGCATGTCCTGAAAGAACGCACTGACTGTCTCGTGGTCTTCCCTAGAGCCGGCCATCAGGTACAACAGGACCTTGCGACCCTCGCCGGTAAAGCCCCAGGCTGCCAGAACCGACGCTTCTGCCCCGGCCGGATGCGTTGGGCAATGCCGTCGACGAACAGATAGGCGATGTCATAGCCAGACAGATCGCGGCCGGCGAAGTCCTGATAGTCCGCCCAAAGCCGCTCACCGATCTCAGACACCGCCGTGCGCGACAACAGCAGCCGGCCTTCCTCGTCCTTGAAGGCATCTTCAATATCGCGCACCGAAAGACCCCGGGCCAGCATCTCGATGGCCAGATCCTCCAGCGCCTCCGAACGGCCCTTCAGGTGTCCGCGCAATTCGGAACGGAAAGGCTCGACCGTGCCGGCAACCTGCGGCGCCGAGTAATCGATCGACCCTTCGGCCGTCTTCAGCCGGCCGCGCCGAACACCGTTGCGATAGCCGCCACCGGGCGCCACCCCGTGTTCGTAATAGTCTCGGTCGAGCGCATCGCGAACTTCAGCCTCCAGACCTTCTTCGATGATCAGGCGCGTTGCAAGCCGCACCAACTCCGTGCGGCCACCATACGACGACAAACGTCCTTCAATCAAATCATTCAGGCTTCACGGGTGCTCACAGATGCTGGTATCCTGCGCGTCATGGGAGTGCTCCTTGTTGGGCCCGGCTGCAACCGGACGCTTCGAGATTCGATCACCTCAAAGGATGCACTCCCTGCAATTTATCCAGCAAGTTTAGGACTTCGCCTTCGGCCTGTCCCCATGCCGCCGAATTCGCTGCCGCTCATGAGCGAATATGCGCCGCGGACCAGTGAGCCGCAGGACCTCAACCCTTCCAGACAACAACACAGGAAAAATCGCCGAAACCTCAACAGCCGCCAAGCGCGGCCAAGGATCAATGCGGCCTCAAATCAGACAAGCTCAAAGCGCACCACATTCACCCATAAACAATCCAAGCCACGACCGCTGTGAGAAATCCGGGTTAGACAATCATTGTGGCACGGGTTCAACGGCTTGGACCGCGTTCCTGACAGACATCCCCTTTGGAGATGGCTTGACCAGCGAGTTATTCAAGGGCGGTAGAGGCCCATCGCGACGCCTGGAACTGTCTCAAGGCGCCGCTCACAAGCCACGGAACGGTGATCGAAACCGGCCTGTGATCAGGGCCGTTTGTCAGCCGTCAAGCTGATTGTTGCCGCCGAGGCCGATCTTGCAGCTGGCTTTCAGCGGAACCCAATTGCTCAATTGACCGAATTTGGGCGCTGAGGCGCGGTATCTGGCATCGGTCGGCTGGTGGATTTCCAGGGTCCGGGAATAGGTTCCCATGAAGGAACCGTTGCCGGTCGCCTTGGTCTCCACGAGATAGGGACCGGCAACCCCGCCGGCGCCGTCGCGGGCGATGAAGATCGGCACCGAACCGGCCTTGTTGGTAAATACCCAGGCCGTCAGCTTGGCCTCGGCCGGGCAGGTATTCGTCTTCGGTGATTGAATGCCCATCTGCAATTTGGTGACCTTCAGCTTGGGCTGGCCGCCGGCCTGGATGTCCATGGCCTGTGCCATGCCGGTCATGCCGATGAGTGCTGCCATTGCTGCTGCTGCGAATTTCGCGTTCATGAGTCGCCTCCATTGGTCGCTTCAGTGTGTGTCGATGGATGCAAAATGGCAAATCGCGGCTGAACAAAATCTGAAATCGCCGTTTATCCGGTGTTCATCCGCCGTTTCGCGGCACTGGGACGGAAGCGCCGGCAACGAAGCATTAACCATAATCGGCAATGGTCATTGTGGAAAACCGTTCCGGACGATTTTGGAACGAAGGCTGAAAAGCGCGCAACGATCAGGCAGGGAACCGGTGTCGGTGGCAGTTGCACATCAGGACAGGACCCTGAACGGCGGCGTGCCGCCGGGCGATTTTGATGCCCTGCGCCGCCGGATGAAGCGCTTCGCCGCCTGCGCCCTGGCCTTTCTGGCGTTCTGCCTGCTGATGATATCGCTGCAGCCCTTCGACTTCACCAGCCCCTTTGCCGCGGACAAGACGGCCGGCGACCGGCTCAACCAGATCGGATATGTGATCGCCGGCAGCCTTACCATCCTCGGCCTCATCACCCTCATCAACCGCCGGCTGCTGCGCATTTTCGCAACGCCCGGCTGGCTGGCCATGGTGGCCGTTCTGGTCCTGGCGATGCTGGTCGCCCGCGATCCGCTCAACGAGAGCCGCGCCATCGCCCTGACGCTGATCGGCATGATCGTCGCTGCCAGCATCGTTCTTCTGCCGCCGGATGAAAGATCGTTTCAGCGGGTATCGGCCGCCGCCATCCTGACCATCCTCGCGGTAAGCTATCTCGGGATCCTGTTGCTGCCCGCCATCGCGATCCATGGCGACGATTTGCTGCATGTCGGCCGCTGGCGCGGTCATTTCTCCCACAAGAACATCGCCAGCCCGATCATGTCGGTCTTCATCATGTTCGCCATCTATTTCTGGCGCTCGAAGATGCCTGCTATCGGCGCCATCGTCTTTGTGCTGGCGGCGCTGTTCGTGTTTCAGGCCGGGGCGAAATCCACCAACGGGCTCCTGCCGGTCGCCATCGCGGTCGTGCTGGCGGGCCGGATGTTCGGGTTGCCTTTGCTGACGGTCGGGCTCTACGCCCTCACCATGGCCGCCGTCGGCGCCCTGACCGTCGGCACGCTGTTTTCCGACACGCTGGCGCGGGCCACCGCCGCAATCCTCTCCGACCCGACCTTCACCGGCCGGCTGACGCTCTGGCAATACGGCCTGGAGAACGTGACGGCGAATTTGTGGCTCGGCAACGGCTTCGACAGTTTCTGGGGCACGTCGGTGGTCGAGGACACCGAAGACCCGTTCGAAAGAGCTTGGGACTTTCGCGGCATTTCCAACGGCCACAACAACTATATCGACATGGTGCTGGTCGGCGGCCTGGTCGGAGCATCGGTCCTGGTCTGGGCGGTCTTCATTGCCCCTGCCGTCAATTACGTCAAATCCAACCGGTTTGCGGCCAACCGCAATCTTGCCGATCTCTTCATGATGATCGTCGTGTTCATGGCTCTCCTGTCATTCCTCGAGACATTCCTGATCGGGCGTGTCGATCCGGTCTGGCTGGCCCTGATCATCGCGGTGACCGGGCTGCAACTGACGTCACGCTACAAGATCGTTTGAACGGGAAAACCATCATTCGGGTGGTGCGGCGCCGCCGGCGGCCGTATGGTCCTCGATATAGCGCGCCACCCGTTCCACCGCCTGCGCACCATGCGCCGGTGGCTGGAAATCCCGCAGGATCGATTGCCAGAGCCCCGTTGCCCGCTGCGTCGAGGTCAGGGCGCCGGCTTCGGCCCAATTGCCGAAATTGCTGAGATCAGCGACGAGCGGCTGATAGAAGGCGTCGCGGTAGCGCTGCATCGTGTGGTCGGTCGCAAAAAAATGCCCGCCCGGCTGCACATCCGCCAGGGCCGACCATGCAAGGCTGTCCTCGTCCTCCTCCACCGGCCGGCAGAGTTCGGCGATCATCTGCAACGCTTCGACATCGTTGATGAATTTTTCATAGCCGAAGGTCAGGCCGCCCTCCAGCCAGCCGGCGCTGTGTACCGTCAGCGTCGCATTGGCCTGCAGGGCCGCCCACAGGCCCATATGGGTTTCACCCGCCGCCTGCATATCGGCCGCGCAGCCCGCCGCCCCGGCAGCCGAGCGCCAGGGCAGGTCGATATGGCGTGCCAGCTGGCCGGAACCGATGGTCAGTTTGATATGTTCGGGCGTGCCGAAGGCCGGCGATCCCGATTTCATATCGACATTCGAACTGAACCCGCCATAGGCGACGGGCGCGCCGGGTCTGGCGAGCTGCGCCAGGGTGATGGAGGCCAGCGCTTCGGCATGCTGCAGCACCAGCGCGCCGGCAATCGTCACTGGCGCCATCGCCCCGGCAAGGCAGAACGGCGTGATGACGCTCAATTGCCCCGCCCGGGCGAAATCGATGATCCCTTCGGCCATCGGGATGTCGATCTGCCGCGGTGAATTGGTGTTGATGATGGTTGTGGCCCAGACGCCGTCATCGAAATCATCGTCCGAAAGATCGAGACCCAGGCGAATGAGTTCGAGGCATTCGGTGACCTGTCGGCGGCCGCGGGCATAGACGAACATCGGCTTGTCGCCGAAAGCGAGCTGCGTGCGGGTCATGGCATAGTGCCGCAGGTTGACCGGCACGTCCTGCGGCTCCGCCGAGGGCCCGAACATGTGAATGACGTCGAAGCTCTGCGCAAGCTTGACTGTGTCCTCGAAATCCGCCAGCGATCCCGGCCGCCGGCCACGTTCCAGATCGGTCGTGTTCGGGCAGCCGGACCCGGCGATGAACAGCATGGCGCCGGGCTCGAAGACCTGTTCGCGCCGGCGGTTGGCTGCGCGCAGGCGAAAGGAGCGCGGCGCGGTTTCCAGCGCCGCCGCCACCAGATCGCCCCCGATCCGCACCATCTGATCGGACGTGTCGACCAGCGCACCGTGGGCGGCGAAGATGTCACGGGCCTCCGGGTGCAGGATCTTGATGCCGAGATCCTCGAGGACCCTCAACGCCATCCCGTGGACATTGGCGACCGCATCATCGGAAAAGACCCGCTGCGGTGCGAAGGGATGGCGAAGCTGCCGATAGGCATCAGATCTTGCCGGGGCGCTGTCCCCGGCCGGGCTGCGGGGCCGGCCCCTGCCGCCGCGCCGGGCGCTCACGGCGCCCGCTCCGCCTGCATGCGCTCGCGGAAATCCCTGGCCTGCGCGGCGTCGATCTCACGGCCGGTGAAGGTGCGAAAATAGGGCTCGGTGAGATCCAGCCTCTCGGTCATGCTCTCTTCGATATTGAGCGCGTAATAGCCGACCTGCGTGAAGTAGATCACCCGGGCCCGCACGAACGCCTCGTCCTTTGCGTAGCCGTGTTTGCGCAGGAAGGCGGCAATGGCGGCGACCCGATGGTCCTCCTCGCGGCGGACCATCGCACCGGTCGTGTCGTCATGCCGGGCCCAGTCACGGATCGCCTGGTCGAGCCGTGAACTGAACTGCTCGTTATTCACCCACAGATGGAAAAGCGACAGAATGCCTTCCGTCAGCGAGCCGGCCGCGTCCAGCAGGTCGGCGATGACCCCGGAATTGGCCGCCTGCCAGCGGGCGATGATGCAGGCAAGCAGATCGTCGCGATCCTTGAAATGCCAGTAGAAGCTGCCGCGGGTCGCGCCCAGCTTGCGGGCAAGGCGGGTGATCTGCACCGCCTCGATCCCCTCCGGCGCAAGGACCTCAAGCGCCGCGTCGATCCAGTCCTGCCGTCCAAGGACCGGCCGCGATGGATCGGTTGCTTCAGCCGCGGTCTGTGCCATGACGCTATCTCCATACAGGGCTGTATGGAAGCGTATGGCATTGTATTTGCCGTTTCAAGAAAAACCGGCGCCGCGGAGCTACCGCTCCGTCGTCACCGGACCGGTTTCGCCCTGGCTCAGCTTTCGCCGCGTTTGGCCTTGCGCTCGGTGATCGTCTCGCCGCCGACGGTCCAGTCATCCGCCGGCACGTCGTCGAACAGGACATAGACATGTTCGGCATGGGCGTTGCAATGGCGCACGATAGTCTCCGTGATCTCCAGCGCGGCGACTTTCTTCTGCGCCGAGCTCCGTCCGGCGGCCAGGGTGACCCTAACGATTGGCATGGTTCTTCTCCATCATATCAGCGACAGCCCGCCATCGACCCGCAAGGTCTGGCCGGTAATGTGCGCCGCCTCGTCGCTCAGGAAAAAGGCGACCGCTGCGGCGATGTCGGCCGGCTTTGCCAGCCTTCGGTCTGGCGTCATGTCGGCGGCGGCCTTCCAGGAGCTGTGCGAAAGGGCGGAATGGCCGGACGTTTCCTTTTCGGTAAATCCCGGCGCCACGCAATTGACCGTCACTCCGTCGCCGGCCACCTGGATGGCGAATGTCCGGGCCATGGCCTGCATCGCACCCTTGGCGGCGGCCGTTGCCGGAAACATCCGCCCGCCCGGCACCTGATCGACCACGAAGGACGAAATGGCGACCACCCGGCCACAGTCCGAGGCGATGAGATGCGGCAGGGCCGCCGTCACCAGTTCGAAGAAGGCGCCGGTGATCACCGTGTGGGAATGATCCAGATCCTCGCGCGTCATCTCGCCCACCGGTTTGTTGAGTGCAAAGCCGGCATTGGAGACAAGCCGGTCGAGATGCCCGAACGTTTCGACGGCTTCATCCACCAGACCGATGGCCACATCCGGGTGGCGCAGATCACCGGTCATCACCTGCACATTGGCGCCGGCCTCTCGGGCCTGTTCGGCAACGGCTTCCAGCAGCGGGATCTTTTCGCCGTCCGGTCCGCCCCGGGCGTGCAGGACCAGGCTCTCGCCCGCTGCCGCGATGCGCCGCGCCACGGCCGCGCCGATGCCGCTGGACGCCCCGGTGATCAGGGTGACGCGCTGGTCCACGGGTCAGGCCGCCCGTGCCCGGCTGTCGATGCTGTAGCCGTAGCTGCGGTCGAGGCCCAATCGGGCGACAATGTCGATGCCCTTTTGCAGCGCCGCGCCCTCAAGCGGCTTCAGCGGTTTGCGCAGCGGTCCCGACGGCAGACCGATGGCCTGCATCAGGCTCTTGATCGCCACCGGATTGCTGGCCGAATAGGCATAGTGGAGCATGTCGAGATTGTGCAGATATGCGTCTTGGAAATTCTGCGCGTCCTCGCTGCTTTCCCAAGGCTTGGAGATGGTCGCGAATTCCCGCGGAATGATGTTTCCGGTCATGTTGGCCGTGCCGTCGCCGCCCAGCGACATGGTCGGCACCACCAGTCCGAGATTGGGCGAGCAGCAGCACATGATCGAAAGGTCCGGTTTGGCGGCGCACATCTGCGCCACCTGTCCGACCCGCGTGGTGCTTTCCTTCAGCACCACCATATTGGGATGTTTGGCGAGCCGCAGCAGATCGTCCCAGTGCAGGTCGGTCTTGACCCGCGGCGGATTGTTGTAAAAGCCGATCGGGAAATCGGCCGCGTCGCACACTTCCTCCACATAGTCGGCAATATCGTCATTGGAGGCGCAGATATAGGCGGGTGCGGCGATGATGGCGCCGTCTCCGCCTTCGCCCTTGGCGAAGCGGACCAAGTCGATCGTGGCCTGGGTATTGTTGCCCGTACAGCCGTAATATTTGAGAATCCCGTCCGATTTCATTTTGGCCGTTTCGGTGATGATCAGCTTTTTTTCCTCTGCCGACAGCATCGAGACCTCGCCCGTCGATCCCATGATCAGCACGGCTTTGGTGCCGTTTTCCATGTGAAGCTGCAGCAATGTCCGGAACCCCTCCAGATCGACGGAGCCGTCGGCATTCATCGGCGTCACCAGGGCGACAAAACTGCCTTTGGGTTTGATATGTGTCATGATCGTCTCCTCAGACCGGGTCAGTTGGCAAAGATATTGGGAAAGGCAAGCTTCGGCAGCGCCAGAACGATATCGGGAACGAAGATCGACGCAATGGCGATCAGCACCGTCAGCAGCACGATCGGAATGACGGCCAGCATGGCGCTGCCCAGCGGCACGTCGCCGATTTGCGCGGCGATCAGCAGGCATATCCCGTAGGGCGGGGTGATCAGGCCGACCGACAGGACGATGGTCGCAAGCACGCCCATATGCACCGGGTTCATGCCGGCCGTGTCGCCGAGGCCCTGGATGATCGGCAAGAAGATCAGCACGGCCGAGATCGGGTTGAGCACCGTGCCGATCAGCAGCAGAAACCCGATCAGCAGAAGCATGATGCCCACCGGGTCGCTGGTCTGCGTCGTGATGAAGCCGACGACGATATCGGCGGCGCCGAGAAAGGCGATCAGCCAGCCGAAAATGCCGGCGCCCGCCACCGTGAACAGCGGCACCGAGAATTCGAGCGTCGCGCGCGTCAGATGGCCGGGCAGTTCTTTCAGCGGCACGTCGCGATAGAGGATGAAGGTCAGGATCAGCGCCCAGGCGACGGCGCTGATGGCCGCTTCGGTTGGCGTGAAGAAGCCGGCGATGACGCCGCCAAGCACGAAGACCGGGATCAGCATGGCGGCCGATCCGCGCGCCAGCGCCCGCGCCAGGGCTCTCACACCGGGAAACGGATTGGACGGGTAGCCCTCGCGCACCGCCATCACGTAGGCATAGGCCATCATCGCCAGGCCGATGGTGACGCCCGGCACGATGCCGCCAAGGAACAGCGCGCCGATCGAGACGTTGCCGAAGGCGCCATAGACGATCAGGATGATCGACGGCGGAATGATGACGCCAAGCGTCGACGAGGCGGCGGTCAGGGCGACGGCGAAGGCGGGGCGGTAGCCGGCCTTCTTCATGGCCGGGATCAGGATCGACCCGACGGAGGCCGTATCGGCCGCCGCCGAGCCGGAGAGCGAGGCAAACACCATCGAGACGAAGACATTGACCTGCCCGAGGCCGCCGCGCACATGGCCGACCGAGGCATTGGCGACGTCAAGCAGCCGCCCGGTGATCGATCCGGCATTGAGGATCCGGCCGAGAAACATGAAAAACGGCACGGCCAGCAGCGTGAAGCTATCGATATTGGAATACATCTGGTTGATGACCGAGGTCAGCGGCAGGTCCTCCCACAGGATTACAGCAACCGATGACAGGATCAGCGAGAACCCGACATTGACGCGAAAGGCGACCAGCACGAAGAAACCGCCGAGCAGCAGAACCAGAGGATTCATCTCCACAGGCCCTCAAGCGTGTTCTCAATGAGGAACAGCGCCATGCAGAGACCGCCGAGCGGGATCGGCACGAAAAACCAGAATTCGGAAATGCCGAGCGCCGGCGATGTCCGGTTGAGCCCGATCTGGCTCATCAGCGCGCCGTTCCACACCAGCACATAGATGACGATCGCCGAGGCAAGGACGGGGATGATGACGGGCAGGATAGTCAGCCGCCCGGTCGGCGGCCAGATATCGACGACATAATGCTGACCCTGCCGGAACGCCAGCGCCGCGCCGAGGAAGATGCACCAGGAGAACAGCAACTGCGCCATATCCAGCGTCCAGATCATCGGCACCTGCAGGATGTTGCGGGCAACGACCTGGGTGAAAACCACGAGGATCAGCGCCGCAAACAGGACCGCAAGGGCATAGCCGAAGATGCGCACGAGAAAGCTGTTGAAGCGGTTCAGCATGGACCGATTTTCCGCCGTCGATTGATCGAACCGGACCTGATATTGCGCAAGGGGAGGGTGCCGGTCCACCCTCCCGCGTGCTTCAATTGCCGCTGATGGCGGCCATGGCCGGTTCCAGGCCGAGTTCGGTCGCCAGCGATGCCTGGAGCGGTGCCAGCGTCGATTTGAATTCAGCGACATCCGGCTTGGTGACGGTCACGCCGTGTTTGCTTTTCAGCGTCTCCACCAGATCGGTCTCGTATTTCTGCGCCATTTCGATGCCGAGAACCGAAGCCTCGGCGGCGACTTCGACGAGCATCTTCTGCTGGTCCGGTGTCAGTTTGTCCCAGGCCCGCTGGCTGATGGAGATATGGTTGACCTGAATGGTGTGGCCGGTGAGCGCCAGATAAGGCGCGACTTCGTAAAGCTTGGAGCCCGTATAGCCCGGGATCGAGCTTTCCAGCGCCTCGGCAACACCGGTCTGCACCGCGGCGTAGAGCTCGCCCCAGGCAACGGTCACCGGGAGGGTCCCCAGTTCGGCCCAGGTCTTGGAAATCATCGGCGATGGCGGCGTGCGCATCTTGAAGCCGGAAATATCGGCGAGCCCGTTGACCGGTCCCTTGGCGTTGGAGAGGTTTCGCGTCCCCGAACCGCCGAGCGCCAGCAGGCGCATATTCAGGGAATGGTCGTCATAAGCCTTCTGGAAATAGGCTTCCGCCGGGGTGCCCGGCCCGACCCTTTCCATCAGGTCATCAAAGCCCGCAAACAGATAGGGCATGGAAAACACCTGATATTCGGGAACCTGCTTGACCGCATTGTTGGTGGAACTGATCATCAGGTCGATCGTGCCAAGTCCCATTTCGCCGATCACCGCCGGGTCCTTGCC
Organism: Rhizobiaceae bacterium; assembly: GCA_028279875.1. Taxonomy (GTDB): domain Bacteria; phylum Pseudomonadota; class Alphaproteobacteria; order Rhizobiales; family Rhizobiaceae; genus Hoeflea_A. The sequence continues at coordinate 45,919 of JANQMU010000145.1, read as the reverse complement.
CAATTGTCCGGCATCGAAGACCTTGATCTCGATGGCGCCGTCCGAGCGCTTGGCCACTTCCTCGGCCATGAAATTGGCCATGTCATTATACGGGTGAGGCGACTTGACGAGGGTGTGCAGACGCATCTGCATATCTGCGGCCAGCGCGCCCGTCATCGCCATTGCCGTCGCCAGAACGGCCGATCCGATCAGCTTCCATCCACGCATGACTGTTCTCCTGTTAGATTGAGGTGACCCAAGACTTGGCAATTGGAAGCATTCAGTCAAATGCCGAATACGCAATTTTGCATGCAGAAAGGTTATGTTTCATTTGGTCAAATGATGGCCGTTCATCGCGTCCAACGCGATCTCGGCGAAATCCGCGGCCAGGGCGGAGGAGCGGGCGCCGGCCGGTTTGATCAGCTTGAATTCGAACGGAACGCCGGGTCCGAACGGCACCACGCGGATCGCATCGGAGCCGAAAAACTCGGCCGTCAGCGCGTCGATGATCGTGATCCCGAGGCCCTCCGCCGCCAGCAGGCAGGCCGCATAGGAGGGTTGCGCCTCGACCAGGATCTTCGGTTTCACGCCGGCGGTGTGGAAGACCTGGCCCAGCCATTGGGCCGTGTCGGTCTGATAGGACAGCGACACGAGCCCCTCACCATCGAGATCCTCCGGACGCAGGACCTTGCGCCCGGCAAGCGGATGATCGGACGACATGACGCAGACGCAGTCCACGCGCCAGGTGCCCAGAACCTCGACTTCCGGCCGATTGACGGAGAGATGGCCGATGCCGAGATCGAACTGGCCCGACCCGATCAGATCGCCGATGCGCGGCGAGGTATGGACATCCAGCGTCGTCTTGACCGTTGGGTGCCGTTCGGTGACCTTGCGGATGATGGTCGGCGCGACCGATAGGGCAAGCGCCGGCATGACGGTCATGCGCACATGCCCGCGACGCAGCTCGCGGATTTCCTCGGCGGCGCCGGCAATGCGGTCAAGGCCGATGAAAAACGTGTCGACCTCGCGCTTGAACTGATGCGCCTCCGGCGTCGGCTTGACGTTGCGCCCACTGCGCTCGAACAGTGTCAGCCCGGTGTCCAGCTCCAGGGCGGCGATCATCCGGCTGACCGCCGGCTGCGAGATATTGAGCATCTCCGAGGCCCGATTGATGCCGCCGTGATTCATCACCGCCCGAAAAACCTCGATCTGCCGTTCTCTCAAAGGATCCGTCCGTGATTGCCTTGCGGTCATGCGATACGGCATTCACATAACACAAAATTATGTTTGAGACGAAGCCTGTCTATTGGCGACGGCCGGTCCGGCCGGTTCACGCAGCGATGGCCGGCCCCGGAGCGATGGCGGCCATGTGATTGACCTCGGATTTCATCGCGGCATTGAGGTCCATGTGAAGTGATTTGATTTCAGCCATGTCCCACCGGAAGGAGGCAACCCGGTCGGTGATCGCGAACAGATCGGCCGACAGGGCATCCCGTTCCTTCTGGTAAAGCGCCAGGGCATCGCCCCGCAGCACAGCGCGGGCAAGAATTTCGGCATCGCGCAATGCGTCGGTGATCCCGTGAGCCGTCAGCGGGTCCTTGAAATAGCCGGCATCGCCGACCAGCGCCCAGCCCCGGCCGTATGAGGTTCGCATGTGGCCGGGCGCGCCGGCGAAGCCGCGCAGGCGGCCAGCCGGTTCGGCATTGCGGACCTCTTCGAACAGCGGCTGCCCGTTGGCCGCCAGAGTCCTGAAAAAGCCGTGCATGGGGTTCTCGCGAAAGGTCTGCGCAAAAACGTCGTGGGGAACGCAGACAAACACGCAATGCTGCCCGTCATTTGTCGGCACGACGCCGGCGCTGACCCGGTCCGCGAAATACCATCGAAACCCCTTATCCTCGATGCCCGAGAAATAGCCGTAGAATATGCCCGCACAATGCCGGGCTGTCGCATAGGCTTCAGCCTCCACCTGGCGAGCGACCAGGGATTGCCGGCCATCAGCGCCGATGACGATGCCGGCCTCGACATCGACCATGCCGGCATCAGGATCCTGCAATTCCACCCCGGTGACGCGGCCGTCGGCCGCCTTGTGAAGCCGGTTGAGCGACACGCCGTGGCGGATGTCGGCGCCCGCTGCGCGCGCGGCATCGACCAGGATCCGGTCGAGCACGGTGCGGCGTGGAGCGCACAGGAATTCAACACCGTGCTCCGGCTTGATATCGATCCTGACGGCTTCGTCGGCGTAGTGGAACACCGTCTGTTCGATCGCTGGCGTTCCCGCCGCGATCACCGCGTCGAGCAGGCCCCAGCGCTGCAGCTGCAGCACACCGCCGCGCATCAGCGCATGGGTGGACAACCGGTCCGTTCCATAGGCCTGCCGGTCGACCACCAGCACATGCGCGCCGCCCCCGGCCAGCATCATCGCTGTCGATGCGCCGGCACACCGGGCACCGATAATGATCGCATCGTAACGGCGACGATAGGGTCGCATATCGGTCATCGGCCGATTCCCCTCAGGCCGCCCGGCGGTGAACGCCGTTGGTGAGATGATCGGCGAGATCGCGTGAATCGTCCGCGGCGCCGTCGATCAGCGAGGATTTGCGCCGGCGCAGGAACGGCAGGCCCATGACATAGAGCCCGGGCGCGTCGGTAATGCCGCCGTCATGGCGGATGCGCCCCTTGCGGTCGAGCACCGGCACATGAAGCCAGGAATAGTCGGGCCGGTAGCCCGTGGCCCAGATGATGGTCCGGATGGTTCCGTCGGTCAGATCCATATCCAGCCTTGGCTCGCCGTCGATAACCGTCGGGCCGGGGCGGTCATCGTCCCCGAAAACGCCATGCGGCGCGCATTCGCGGGCCCATTGATCGATGGAATCCAGCAGCCGGTTCATTTTCAGATCGGCCAGCGCGCATTGATTGGCGAGCGATCCGGAAAACAGCATCCGCCCGTCGCGCAGGCCCGCCACCCGGCCGACGAGACGGACGCCGGCCTCCTGCAGCGTGTTGAGATCGAGGGTCGAGCGGCGCTGCGAACCGACCAGTTGCAGCGACGGCACGTTGCGCACCCGCGTCAGATCATCGACCTCGTCATAGCGTGTATCGAGGGTGCCGGTAACATCCATCCACCATTTGATGTCGCGGCCGCGATAGGTGCGCGGCACGCGCACATGTTCGCCCACCGCAAGGGTCACCTGCCTGCCCGAGGCCTGAATTTCCCTGGCCAGCTGGATGCCGGTGGCCGATGCGCCGACGATCATGACCCCGCCGGCGTCGAGCTGGCTGGGGTTCCTGTACTGCATCGGCGTCATGGAATTGATTGTCGGCGGCAGGTGTTCGGCGATCTGCGGCACGGTGGCCACATTGCAGGCGCCGCTCGCCAGCACCACGTTCGGACTGTACCAGTCGCCCCGGTCGGTCGACACGAAATAGCCGATATCGGCCGGACGCACCGCGGTCACGGTGGTGTTGCACTCCACCGGCGCGTCGATCATGTGGGCATAGCGGCCGAGATAGCAAGTGACTTCGGCCATCGTCATATAGCCGTCCGGATCGGGCCCTGAATAGGCAAAGCCGGGAAGCCGGCTTTGCCAGTTGGGTGTCAGCAGTCGCAGCGAGTCCCAGCGCTCAGTGCGCCAGGAATGGGCGATCGTGCCCCGCTCGAGCAGCACATGGTCGATCGAGCGGTCCGTGAGACGCTTGCTCATGGCAAGCCCGGCCTGGCCGGCACCGATGATGATTGCTGTGGCTTGTCTCACGGCGATCGCTCCCTTGCTTGCCTGTTCAGTTCACGTCCACATAGACATTGGTCGGATTGGTGATCACGTCGAAAACAGCGGACCGTTTCTGCGACTGGGCGACCAGTGCCTTGATGTCGTCCTCGCTGGCATTGGCGTCGATCGCGAAGTGAACGCGGATCGACCGGAAGCCATTGCGCACGTCCGGATCGATGCCGAGAATGCCCTGCAGATCCATGTCGCCCTCAAGCGTGGCGGTCACGGAATGCAGCTGGATGTCGCGGTGCTGGGCAACGGCGGCGACGCCGGCCGTCAGGCAGCCGGCAAGGCCGGACAGAACCATTTCGACCGGCGTTGCGCCGAGATCCTCGGAAGCGAAAACCGCCGGGTGATCAGTATCGAAGGAAAAGCTCTTGCCGCGGTCCTGTTCCTCGCCGAGGCCGAAAAAGCCGCTGACGGTCGACCGGCTGTGGGTTCCGTTGACCCATTCGCATGTGGCGCGCCATTTGAACCGGGCGGCTTCGGGTGTGGCGTCCAGCGCTTCGCGGGCGCCGAGCAGTGCTGCGACATTGACGCCGTTATTGACGCCGCCGCCCGTTGTATCGGGATTGCTGTGTGTCATTTTCTGTCCAATCGTTGTGGGTTGAAGTCAAGTCTTGATGGGAACGGGTTTGGAATACCGGTGTTTCAGTATGATTGCGCGCGGCAGCGGAAACGGTTTCAAATGTTTCAGTGGGATTTCAGGAGCGTTTCCGAAGATGAGAAGATCCGGGACGGACAAATGCAAAAACCGCCCGGGCGGGCGGCGGAACCATCTGCGTTATGTGATCGGTGCGGTCGAGGCGGCGCGGTTGTTGGTCCGCGCCGCCTGAAGTGCGTTGAGTTCTAGCGAGACCGAGCCCGCCGGCCAGGCTTGCGAACCTTGACCCTTTTATTGTTGATCACGCGCTTCTTCTGCAACAGGCGCCCGGCGGCGGGGCGGGGCTTTTGCGGCTTGAAGATCTTGTGCAGGGGATTGGGTTTGCCCGGCTTCTTGACGACAGCCGGCCTCTTTGCCTGCTTCTTCTTCTTGATCAGCTTTTTGATCTTCTTTCCGACCTGCTTGGGCTTGCCGGCGGACGGATCCGGCCGCTGATGGTCGGACAGCTTGTCCGGCTTGCCTGCCGTCGGAAGGCCGTTCGATACCACAAACGTCTTGTTGGCGAGCGCCAGCATCCCCTTTTTCGCCAGGGATGTCGTCCACAGCGAGCAGCCGACGGTCTCGGTTTCCGCCACGGGGAACGTGTGGGCGCCGATGGCCCTGTATTTGTGCTTTCCGACGATTTTCTTCTGCTTCAGATTGCGGGTTCCCGTCCACTCCCGCCCGCCGGAGCAGATCAGCTTGTAGGCAACCGGCTGGCCGACATTGCTGTGGAGCCGGTAAACCACCTTCACATCGCGCGGCTTCGACTTCTGCGTATTCTTCAGCTCCGCCAGTTTCAGCTTTCCGGAGATTTCCTTCTTGACGACATTGGGGTCGTCAGCCGGTTGCTGGGCATATCCGTCGGCGCCGGACGATCCGCATTTGAGCATCAGGTCCTTCCAGCCGTCATGAAAGCCGACCGGCTTGGTCAGAAGGTCTTCGACCCGCGCCTGCAGGAGGGAATCCTTCGACACCGAAACCCATTTCTTGATCTCGGCCTTGTATTCCCCGGACCCGTCGGGCTGGGACCACGCGTCGATCACCTCGGACTGCATCGGCTGATTGCCGACCTTGGACCACAGCCTGAGCTTGACGGGACCTTCCTGGTTGGTCTTGGCCCGCAGCAGAATCTGGCCCTTTTTGCACTTGATGCCGATGGAAGGATTGGTTTCCGCATGGGAGAAAGTCGAAAGAAAGAGCTTCAAATCCTTCATTTTCGTCGGCAACTTGACCTCGGCGGTCTCGGGCGGGGGCTCGACCGGATCGCAGATGACCTTGACCGTGAATTTATTGTGGGCGATGTGATCCACATGATAGATCGGGCCAACCTCGATTTGGTTGGTATTCTTGTGAACGAGCTGATTCGTATCGGCGCCCAGGGTGACTTGGACGTCCTGATAGAAGCTTCTCTCCTTCGTGGGACCGTCCGCGGGCAGACCCACATTACAGCGATCGATAATATACTTGCCCCAGCTTTGAATGGCGCTGTTGTCGATCTGCGCATACATCAGCGCCTCGGTGTCAAAGACGAAATTCCTGGATTTCAGGTAATCCCGTTCGTCCACGATTTCGCTATAGATCCGGGAATACTTCGTACATGCATAACCTGTGCATTTGCCGAGAAAGACGCCGACTTTGTTGATGAGACCCGGCCATTTGGTATCGACTTCCATCTGGGCCCAGAACATGGCCGAGCCCGGTTTGATCTTGTCCCATTTTTTGTAGTCGGTCGAAACGACATGAACGACCTGATCATAGGCGCTCTTCGTGTCGATCGTCATTTTCTTGATCTTGGCGGTGTCCCCGGCCATCGCCGGGCTGACGAATGAGCCGCTGACGGCGACCATTCCGGTTAGGGCCGCAGTTGCCATCAATCGCGGCAACTTGGCCGTTGCGCCGCCACGGGCGGCATTTGGTATCTTGGTACACAACATGTTTCTGTCCTCTGTCTTGAGTTGAGTTCAAGTCTTCAATGCGGACAGATCTGTTGGGGCGCTGTTTCAGGAGAATTGCACCGCCTGGCCGAAACTGTTTCAACTGTTTCAGCCGGCCGTCTGTTGTGTTTCGGATGGCGCAAAGCCGCCACCGTGCGCCAAACCGGCTCCAAAAAAGCGAAAAACCGCCCGGTGGGGCGGTTTTCCTGATGCCGGGCCGAAGGCCCGTATGGCGAAGTGCCTCAGTCGAGACGGCGATTGCCGCGCACGATGCTCGGAATATCGGCACGGAAAATGCCGAGATCGGCCAGTTCGCGGTCGGAGAGTCGGAAAAGCTCGTCTTCGGCCTTGCGGAGTTTGCGGTGTTGCCGGAGAGCGCCGATAAGAGATGTCATTGTTTCGTTCCTTTCAAAATGCCGTGTTCGATGCGGCGAATATGTCTGACCGCTATATGGGCGCTAACCCTTCATATTTGCAGCGAAAAATACGCAGGGGAGCTTTGCGTTTTTGTGATAGGTTGGAGGCCTTGTATGAGAGTCAGCCGGAACCGACGGCGCCCACCGCAAACGGGTTCTGGTAAAGCTTGTCGTGGGATTCGACGCCGTCTTCGATCACGCAATTGCTTTTCGGCCGCGCGACGCAAAGCAGCACGTAACCGGCCGCGGACTGGCGTTTGTTGAGCGCGGTCGCGCCCGGTTGCCGGACCTTCCCGGAAATCAGTTTCGCGGCGCAGGTGATGCAGCCGCCATAATTGCAGCCGATAGGGAGTTGAATACCGGCCTCGAGCGCTGCCTGGTAAATCGGCTGATCGGCGTCGACATCGAGCGTCACGCCGCTGTTGCGCAGTTCGACCTGAAAGCGCGTCGGCTCGCGAGCCGCGTTCAAATCGCCATGCCCAGCTTCGGCTTCCAGAACGGCCGGAACAGTTCGATCTTCGGACAGCGGTTCATCACCACCCGCAGTCCCGCATCCTCTGCGATGCGGGCGGCCTCCTCATGATAGACCCCGATCTGCCCCCACAGCACCTTGGCGCCGATGGCGACGGCCTCGCGGGCGATGCCGGGAAGCGCTTCGGAAGCCCGGAACACCTGGACCATATCAACCGGTTCGTCGATATCGGCTAGCGACGCGTAGACCTTGAGCCCGCGGATCTCATTGCCCGCCTCCACCGGATTGACCGGTTTCATATTGTAACCCTGCTCATGCAGCACCCGCAGCACGCCATAGCTGAATTTCGTCGGATCGGGGCTGGCGCCGACCATGCCGATGGTTTTCACGTCCGACAAGATGGCCGCGAGATATTCGGCAGGATAATCTTCCTGGTGGTTCATGTTTTTGCCCTTTACAGCCAGATATCGGAGGTGCAGTCGCCGCCGGGATAGCGCGTCTCGTGGCAGCGCGAGGGCCCGTTCGGCTCGCGGCCGAAATTGACGATGAAATCCTCATTGATGCGCATCCCGCCCTTGTCCGTATCGCAATCGACCATCAGCATGACGCCGCCCTTGTGGCGGATCTCCGGATAGAACTGGTTGTCCCAGGTCGAAAACAGCGATGTCGTCACATAGAGGCGCTTGCCGTCGAGGCTGAGCTGGATCATCTGCGGCCCGCCGGCAATGTCGACCCCATTGACCGTCGGCGCCTTGCCCAGCATGCCGCCCATCCACACCTGCCCGGTCATCTTCGGGTTATGCGGGTCGGTGATGTCGTACTGGCGGATATCGCCGTGCAGCCAGTTGCAGAAATACAGGAACCGGTCATCCATCGACAGCAGGATCACGGTGATCATGCCGGGCAGCGGGATCGGCCATTCCGGGTGTTTTTCGTTTTCGACATCGATGATCTTCTCGACGATCCACTCCTTGTCCTTCTTGAACCAGTGGATGATGTTCGAGGACAGGGCGGCACCGACAAAACCATGCGTCGAGGACGGCTCGTGATGAAACCGCACTTCCAGCGGCACCAGCCCGTCCTCGCCGAGATAGACCGTGTTTTCTACCTTGCGCTTTTCGAAATCCCAAAAATGCAGCTCGCGGCCATATTTCAAATGCCCGACTTCTTCCAGGTCGAAGCCCGGCATGAAGGTGTTGGGCGCCGCCCATTCGCTCGACACCATGACATTGTGCCGTGGCTGGTACCAGAAATCATAGTTGAACTTCATGCCGCCGAGATCGTTCTCCCAGCGGCCGACGATCTCGAAATCCTTGTTGAGGTGCAAAAAGCCGCCCGGCGCGTTGCCCTTGGCATCGCCGAGCATCGAGATGATGATCTCGGAGCCCAGACAATGCACCGTATGCGGCGCGGACAGATCGGTCTTTTCCTTGATTTCGTCGCCCGGGATGATCTTGTGGATCGTCGGATTGCGCGGATCCGTGCCGCAATCGACAATATGCAGATTGGAACTGCGGACGCCCGGTACGATCAGATATTTGCGCTCCATGGAACTGTCGTCATGGCAGGACGAACAGGCATTCCAGCCCATATGATGCAGTTCGTCGCCAATGCCCGGCATCTCGCAGCGGCTGATGACGGTCGAATAGGTCGGACTATCTGGGTCGGCGTCAATGGTCGCCAGATAGTCCGGCTTCTGGATTCCGGTGCCGACATAGATGGCGATCGTGTAAAGCAGTTTTTCACGTGGCGCCTGCATCGCCTCGGCCGGTGAGGCATAGCCTGGCCCGCAACATTCCGACGACCCGTTTTGTGCCATATGATCCCCCAAGGGTGTTTCGAGATTCGATTGCGGCGCCTTCGGTCAGCGGCGCTCTTTGATGTCGTTATACCTATCAATTTATGATACAAATGTCTATAGAATGAGAAATCATGCACCTTGATCGCCTCATATCCGTCCTTGAAACCGTCGCCATTGCCGGCCGCCCGGTCTCGGCATCCGAACTTCAGAAAGCCACCGGTCTGCCGAGGCCGACCTGCTATCGGCTGCTGCAGACCCTGGCCGAGCACCGGCTGCTCGATGATCCCGGCGGCCAGGCACGCTATCTGATCGGCGACCGGCTGATCCGCATCGCCCTGATGGGCAAATCCGATGTCGATGTGCGCCACGCGGCCGCGCCGACCATGAAGGAAGCGGCGACCGAATTCGGCGAATCCGTTTTCCTCTCACGCTTCCGCAACAAGGGCGTCGAGATCATCCATGTGGAAACGCCGGCCGACCCGGCTCGCGCCCATATCCATCCGGGCCTCGGCTATCGCCCAATGCACGCTTGCTCCTGTTCGAAGGCTATTGCCGCCTTCGCCGAGGAAGGGTTTCGCGACGATATTCTGAAAGGCCCGCTGAAGCCCTATACCGAACACACCAAGACCAGTCCGCAGCATTTGCGGCGGGAGTTTCTGGAGATTCGCCAGCGCGGCTACGCCGAATGTGTCGAGGAGATCGAGCTGGGCGTGTCAAGCGTCGCGGCGCCGATCACGCTGGGCAATGTCGGCGCCACGTTCAGCGTCGGCGCCACCGGACCGGTGCGCCGCTTCAATCCCGCCTATCGCGCGCGGATCGGCACGGAACTCATGCAGGTCGCAGCGAAGGTGACGGCCGCCATCCAGCTCTATGATGCCGGTTGAAAGAGGCGGCACGCACGACGCGGCCGCCAGTGCGGCACCAAGCGCCAGTCAACACCACGGAAGATTGGATCACTATAGCCTGCTCGCTCTATGCACTCTCGCCGAGGATTGCCGTGGCGGCGCCGTTTGTCGAGGAAGCCCTCGGCGCGGCGTCGCCATGAACCATTTCAGCACCGGCGGACGCCGGATGCAGGGCGATGTCTTCGAGTTCGGGCAGGATGGCGGGCGTGTCGCCGACATAATGGGCGGTCGGACGGCCATAGAGGAAGCCCTGGCCATGGTCGCAGCCGAGCGACCGCAGGGTTGCTTCCTGTTGCCGGGTCTCGATGCCTTCGGCCGCAATGGTCATGTTGAGATCGTGGCCCAGCGTGATGATCGTCCGGACGATGACATCGACGATCGGCTTCTTGGTCAGGTCGCTGACGAATGACCGGTCGATCTTGATCTTGTCGAAGGGGAACCGTGCGAGATAGGACAGGCTCGAATAGCCGGTGCCGAAATCATCCATGACGATCTGCACGCCCAGCTGTTTCAGCTTGCGCAGCTCGGCAATCACCCGCTCCGTATTGGTCATCAACACGGACTCGGTGATTTCGAGCTCGAGCAGTTCCGCTGCAAAACCGGTCTTGTCCACCGTTTCGGTGACCAGATCGGCGACGCTTCCGGCCGTGAACTGCAAGGGCGACAGGTTGATGGCCAGTCGCAATCCGCGGTCCCAGGTTGCCGCGTCCGTACAGGCGCGTTCGAAAATCCAGTGGCTGAGCGGAATGATCAGGCCGGTTTCCTCGGCGATCGGGATGAACTCGTCCGGTCCGACGACGCCCTTGGTCGGGTGCACCCAGCGCACCAGCGCCTCGTGGCCGGTCAGCCTGTCGGTGTTGAGATCGTATTGCGGCTGGTAGTAGAGCACGAACTGGTTGCCATCGATCGCCGCCTTGAACTCCTGTTCGAGCAGAAGACGTTGCTGATAGGCAATATCCATGTCCTGTTTGAAAAACCGCACCGTGTCCCGGCCCTCGGCCTTGGCCCGGTACAGCGCAAGGTCGGCACATTTGAACAGGGTGTCGGTGGTGTCGGAATCCCGCGGCGCCAGGGCAACGCCGATGCTGACGCTGGATATGAACTCGCGACCGTCCACCACATAGGGCTTGCTGAGGATCTCGCACAGGCGGTTGGCGAACGGCATGATTTTGTGAGCCGATTTCAGGCCGCACAGCGCAATGGCGAACTCGTCGCCGCCCATCCGGCAAACGAGGTCGGATTTGCGGATATTGTCGCGCAGGCGCGCCGCGAACTGACGAAGCAGTTCGTCGCCGGTGGCATGGCCCATCGTGTCGTTGATCTGCTTGAAATTGTCGATGTCGAGGCACAGCAGCGCGACGATATCGCGGTCCGGCTGGGCCCGGCTGATCGCATAGGAAAGATTCTCGTAAAAGACCTCGCGCTTCGGCAGATCGGTCAGGCCGTCATGATGGGCAAGGTGCCTGATTTTGTCATCGGCCTGCCACTGCTCGCGAACCCGCGACCAGACGATGAAGGTGAAAAGCGCGACGGCAACGGCGAGAAACAGGGCCGATATGATCGTGATGTTCTTGTGGGTGGAGTAGAACAGCTCAAGCGCATTCGTCTGATCGATAAAGATCCGTATGCGCCCTGAAACGGGCCCGCCTTCGGGAAGCGCAAAATCGGCATGGCTGTATTTGCTGGTGGAACCGCTGTCGGCGAACCGGTCGCGGCCCTCAACCAGTTGGATGGCCGTCTGGCCCGTATCGCCGGCGTTTTCCGGCGAGCCTGCGGCCTCTGGCATTGGCGTGCTGCTGAACAGCAGCGCATTTCCCGACCGGTCGAACAGCTCATAGGCGACCAGCGAGCCGGACAGGATGATCGCATCGAAAACCGGCTTGATCTGTTCCGGTGTCGCGCCCGCCGGGAGATCGGCGACCGCGTCCTCGATCCTCGGTTGCAGCTGCCGCACCATGTCCACGGCCGTGTTGTGCGAAAATGTCCGGAAATTGTCTTTCGCCATCCAATGGGTCACATTGACGGCGGACAGAATCATATTGGCCCCGAACAGGATCAGGATCGGAATCAGCACAGCATTTTTTTTGGTCGGTCTCGCCATCAACTCGCCCCCGGGTGCCGCAACCCGGGCAATATGACGCATTGCGGTTTATCGAAGATTAACCGCCAAAGCCACGTCTCCCGTCATGGTTTCCCAAAGCTGAATAGATCCGTTTGGAAGCAACTGACGGCTTCAGGCACGGAAATAGTTTCTCAATATTTGTCTTCGATTCCGTTTTGACGAAAAGCTTCGCCGAAAGATCAATTTGTTGTGATTCAACGGGAGATTGTGCAGTCGTATCGCTCCGCCTATAGTTCCCCAAATGGGGTGTGCAGTCATTGCGCCGGCGATTCGTCGCGGAGCAAGCTCAGCGATGTTGAGACAGCGCAACAGAAGCGAAGACCAGCAGCCATGACCCCCTTCGACAAAATCGTGACCGGCAGCCGCCAAAGGACCATCGCCTACACCAGCGATTGCCTGCTTCCGGAAAGAATCTTCAAATCAGCCTTTCATGAGATCGCCGTCCAATCCCTCGGTTCCAACGAAATGGCGGGCATCAATGGCATTCTGTTCTATGACCAGCATCGCTTCTATCAGCTGATCGAAGGTCCCGATCATGCCGTCCGGCATCTCTTCGGCAGAATACAGACCGATCCGCGCCACGGACAGGTGCGCGTCCTCCTCGATGAGGAAAGCGCCGGACCGAGCTTTCCCGGCATCGCCATGCAGGCCTATCTGCTCGACCACCGGTCCGTCGCCACCGACCCCGACTATGCGCGCATGAAGGAGGGGTTCAGGGAACTCCGCGCCGACAATGAGGAGCGCGGCCGAACGGTCATCGATTTCACCCGGTCAATGATGAACGCGTTCGACGAATATCGGGTGATGTGGTAACGGCCGGCCGGCGAATCCGTTGATGGTGCCCGAAGAGAGAGAAAGTTTGAACTCTCTCTTCGAAACTTTAGCCGACTGGAATGAACAATTAAAAGCCGCTGACATCGACCTTTCGGAGCCGTCGCCATGAGACAAGCGAACGGCCATCAATCCGAAAGCGGGGTCCGTGAGGCGTTTGAGCGGGCCGTCGCCGTGCCGCCCCGGAAGGACAAAAAGAAGAAGCCCCCGCCATATTCAATACGCTTCAGCGAAGATGAACGGGCACGGCTCAACCGGGATGCCGGAACGCTGTCATGGGCCGCGTATATCCGCCTGAGACTGTTCTGCGACGAGAACAGCCCGCCGCCACGCAAAAAGCTGACGCGCAAAGTACATAGCCCGTCTGCCGAACTAGCGGTTCTCGGTCAATTGCTCGGTACGCTCGGAAAGACAGAGCTTGCCGCCACCATGGCAGACATTGCCAGCGCCGCGAAAATCGGAGCGCTGCCGGTCACACCGGAGCTGGAACAGGAACTTCTCGAAGCCTGCGCCGCTATCCGGCACATGCGCCGTGAGTTGATAGTCGCTCTCAGCATTAAGCCAAAGGGCGGCCAATGATTCTCAAGGGTTGTCAACGTGGGGGCGCGTCTGACCTTTCGGCTCACCTGATGCGCATGGATGAAAATGAGCATATCGAGGTTCACAGACTCAGAGGATTCGCTGCGCAAGACCTGGAAGGCGCGCTCAACGAAATGTACGCGGTCAGCCGGGGAACCAAATGCACGCAGTTCATGTTCTCTGTCATCTTCAATCCACCGCCAGATGAAAAGGCAACGACAGCGGATTTCGATGCCGCGATCCAGCAGGTTGAAAAACGATTTGGCCTGTCTGACCAGTCCTGCGCGGTTGTCTTTCATGAAAAGGAGGGTCGCCGCCATGCTCACGCTGTATGGAGCCGGATTGATCTTGAAGAGATGAAGGCGATCCAGCTCTCCTATTTCAAGAACAAGCTGCAATCGATCTCCCGCGAGCTTTATCTTGAACACGGCTGGACCATGCCGCGCGGGTTGATCAAGAGCGAAGAACGCGATCCCACGAATTTTACGCTGGATGAATGGCAGCATGCCAAGCGGATTGGCAAGGACCCGCGCGCAATCAAAACGGCCATTCAGGATGCCTGGGCTATTTCGGATTCAAAGGCGGCATTTGTTCACGCACTGAAGGAACGCGGATACCGCCTTGCGCGTGGAGACAGCGCAGCATTTGTAGCCGTGGATGACAAGGGCGAGACTCACGCCATTGCGCGGCAACTGCCGGGGGCCATCAAAACAAAACAAGTGCGCGCGCGTCTTGGTGATGAAGCGAACCTTCCGGGTGTGGGTGAAGTTAAGAAACAGATCGCGGATGATTTGCTCTCCACAATGCAGCGCTTTCGGGAGGAACTAAACAAACAGGCCGAAACGCGCCGTATCGAATTTGAGGGTCGTCGTAAGGCCCTTGTTCTACGTCAGAGGACGGAGCGCCGGAATTTGGCAGAGGCACAGGAACGAAAGCAGGCCGAGGAAAGCCAGGCACGACAGGAGCGGTTTCGAAAAGGCTTTAAGGGTATATGGGACCGCGTAAGGGGTGAACACAGACGTATCAGGGAAGAAAACGAGCGCCAGGCCGCCGCCGCTCAAAACCGCGATCAGAAGCAAAAAGAAGCACTGATACAAGCGCAGATTTCACAGCGCCGCAAACTCAGTGAAATACGCGGGCTGTTTCAGGAGCAGCACGCCAATCAGAAGCGTGAGATCAAAAAGGAAAGCCAGCGGCTTTCTGAATTGAGGCAGAGCGCCGAAGGCCAAGACGCCGTTAAGCGGTTCAGGTCAGAGCGCAAGCAGGCTACCCGTTCACGCTCGCGTGGTCGCAATGGTCTCGATCATGAAATGGGCATGTAATCGCTTTCAGCCGGGATACAGTGGTTTCCGCAATCACCGCTATCACTCTACAAAATCAGATCGGTACCGATGCTGACCTACAAGGCTTAGAGGCTTAACTCACACATCGCGAGACTTGTGCCGTTCACAACGTGCCTGCCAATGTCAGCAATCGGGCCGACGAGTTGAATGTATAGCCCCAAGTCGCGTGCGATTTCTCAATGAAAGGGCCTGATGCAAGGTCAAGAGTGTATTTGCCCCATAAGCGTTCACTCAGAGGTTATTTCACTTCGAAAATTAGGCGACTGCGGCTGAAGGATCCGCTAAACAAATGGCAGACCTTTTACAGTTTCGGTGGCGGATGGCCGTTTGTTGATGCCAACCAACAGGATAAAGCAACTGCGCCTACAAGCGAAGCACTCGCAAAGCCAACTTGCCCGTCTTGCAGGTCTCTCTCAGAGTGCGGTTTCGACTGCCGAGCGCGGAGATCGGATCGCAGAAGCGAAAAAGCTGAAGATCGTTGGAGCTCTTGAGAAAGCCCTTGGTCAGAGACTGAACCTAACCGACGTATTTCCTGACGAAAGCAAAGAGACCAATTCAGAACAGTCCTACGAAGTGCCTGAAATACCACCCCAAGGCGCGAGCCTGCACTTCGCCATTCAGGGTGAATTGATTGCAGCTGTGCCGTCGCAGTATCTAGCAGATGATCAGAATGATTATGCCCGCCTAGATTCTCTCTTCCCGCTAGTTTCGGATAGCTTGTCGGCAGTTTGCGACGTAATTCAATCGGGTAACAAGCCCTATATAGACCTGGAGGCACCGCTAAAAAGATATTCTGAAGAGTTAGGTCGCGGAACTCGGAATATCGATTATAATCGGCTATATGCTTATGGGATAACAATAAACTCGACCTTGAGGAAGATAGATTCTCTAATCGATCGCGGCGAACTTCCGGAACTTGACCCTAACGCTCACGGTGCTTTCGATACCTTTCAAGCGTTACATGGCCCCTTCATTCTCGCCTCGAAAGATGGTCGAGAACTGGTAATTGATGCGGAGCGGTACGCGCGGAATCCATCCGAAGAGCGCGCATATAGGCATAATGCGAAAGAGTTTATCCGACGCCTATCAGACAGAAAGGACATAATCGAATCGGAAACCGCTTCTTTTTTGAAAGATGTGTCCAATATCGATGACGCTGATAGCGATTTTGAGCGGAAATACCGCTTCTTGCAGGGCGCTATGAAGAATTTGGTAATAGTCATGTCTGCTGGATCAGTCGTTGTTACTTCGGCGTTTATTCCTTATGCGGGACCCTATGTGGCTGCCGCGCTCGGACTTATTACATTTGAATCTGTGAAAAAATCAAAATCCTTTCAGGAATTCACGGCCCCTGTCGGTCAAAAACTTGATGAGCTTGGTGAATTTGCTAGTCGGCAAATATCGGGCATCTCTCGTGTATCGCTTGAACGCATTAGGAAATTCATTATTGCAAATAAAAGACTCATATCTGGCGTTTCAAAAAGCAATGGAGATTCTGGATGGATAAAAGAAGTAATTGATTACATCACTGTTTCGCGAAGTCACTTCGAACCGTTTAACGAAAATCTTGAGGATGCCCTTGCCTACCTCCAGAACGCGAAAAATAGCGGAGAAGAGGTGTTTGGAGAAATTTTAGCGGGAGCAAAAGGCGGTTACGAAGTTCAGATAGGGCCGGTTCGAGCGTTTCTTCCAAAGAGCCAATCCGGCATACGACCAAATGACGATATAAGTCATTTGATCGGGAGTCAGGTTCTCTTCAATATAAGTAATGTAGATCGAGATAAAAGAACTGCAACCCTTTCAAGAAAGAGGATACTCTTAAAAAGTATTTCCCCTGGGGAGGTCTTAGAGGGAGAGATAACAGGAATTCAAGATTACGGTGTATTCGTGGAAATCGGCGCCGGAGTCGTTGGTCTTTTACACCGTAGCAAGATGGGCTCACGCCGAAAAGCGAATATCGAGTCATTGTTTTCCATCGGAGACAAGCTGACTGTACGTGTGCATAAGAACGATGGGGAGAAGAAGCTTTCTTTAGCGCTTGTGGAGGACAAAGCAACGAAAGATTAATTGTTCTACCACGGATTTGTCATTTTCGTGGCCGTTCCCAAAGAAGCAGACTTTCGCTGCATCTCGAACGAATTACCGCAATCGGCAAGGTGCCGATTACGCGAGCGACACTTCTGTTTTCCATATAGCGAATTATCACTAATGCGTAGAATCAGAATGCCACTTTTTCCATAAGGACTTCAACGCTTGTCCAACAACGTCGTACGGCGTGGTATCAGAAAGTGCGAGCTGCTGAGCTTCATCGGCTGGAAGGGACCATATGTACTGGTTTACAGCCGCCCTTACATTAATGGCCAGCCGCCCTTCTGGCGTGGATGAATCTAGCATTTCATCCAGCGTTCTGAGTTCGGCTTTCTTTTGTCGTAACGTGGTAACGACCTTAACGACAACCTCAATGTTCCTGCTTAACGATTGTATATCGCAGATCAGAAGTTGGTCGCCTTCCTTGACACTGGACAAGTAGTGATCAAGCCGGGGGGCGGAATCTGGATTGCCAAACGACCTCTCAATTATGGGTGCCTCGCACCCCGCTTTAAGCAGTCTGTTTACTCGGTCCTCAAGTACAATTTCGTTTCCGTTATCGCGTACATAGCCTGTAATTGTCATAATATACCTCGTAAGCATTAGAATTTTAAAGTAATAGCTCAAATTATCCTATAGTAATTCGAACAAATCAAGAACAAAAAACTTTGAAATATAAGATCAAGGACACCACCCGGCAAGACATTCACCGGGCGGTGTCTACTCTGGCTTATGACGCCGTTTTGGCTTCATTGAACAGGCCCTTAACGCGCTTCCAGTCCTCAACGGCATCGATACCGCCGCGCTTGGTGTAGGCCCGCATCGGGAAATCCATGTAACGCGGTTGCCAGTCGGCCTTGCCGCGTGTGCGGGTTCCATCAAGGCATTTCTGAACGACCTGCTTTTGCACCTTGGCCGTTGACACAAGATGCGCCTCGGCTGCGGCCTTCCCTGCGGCTTCCCTGACCATGCCGTTGATCGCTTCCTTGTCCCGCATCAGGTCGACAAACGCCTGATCGGGTTGCCAGTGATCGGCCATATTGACGCTGAGCATGTGGCCCAAGGCCTCGACCAGCGCACTGCCGGATTGCAGGGTTTCGGCGCATATGAAGGTGAGTATCCGGCTTACGCTGGCATCGTCGAGGTCGATCAGCTTGGCAAAGACCTCATGCACGTCATGGCCCTTGCCCCAATCAACCTTGCGGTAAACAAGCGTTCCGTCTTTGTCGTCACCAATGCCGAGCAAGGCCCGCACTTCTTTGCGTTCCTTGGCAATCCTGGCTTCGGCCTTGTTGGCGGCAAGCGACTTGGCCACGGCCTCGTTGTGGGCTTTTTGCGCATCGGCATAAATGCGCCATAGCTCCGATCCGGCGATGATCTGAGCAACCGCCAGCCTGAGCGCCAATCCGGGGTGTTTCAGCAATTCGGCGCGCACCGCCGCGTGCCTGTGCAGGGCCAGATAGTTTTGCATGGGCTTGGTGATTTCCGGCTTGTCGGCGGATGGGGCGTGGTCCTCTCCCGAAGCTGCCGCCTTCTCCCGGCGCTTGGCTTCTTTCCCGGTGATATATCCTTCATGGAATGCCACTTCGCCGTTGCGGGCGATTTCCACATAGACCCTGCCGCCGTCTTCTTTTGACGCCTCGGCGTGCTCAAAGGAATACCAGCTTTCGCCAATATCCAGAATGACGACTTCCCAGCCGTTCTGCTCGTAACGGCCCTTGGCCTGAGCAATGGCCGTGTTCTGGAGCGTCCAGAAATTCGTGGCATCGCCAAAATAGGTTTCGTCGCCAAAGAGATCGGGGACAACCGCGCCCTCATATTCCGCAAGATCAAATAAAGCGGCCTCGACGGATATATCGTCTCCGCCAAACAGCCATTCTTTCAGGGCGGAGCCTTGCGGCGCGTGCTGGTCGTCGCTCTTGTGCAACTCCCACCACATCTTTTGCTGCTTCTTGGTCGCCATAGTCAGCGTGCGCAGCGTATAGACGTTGATTTCTTCATTGCGGTAGGCATTCAGAATCGGATCGATAAGATTGCCGATGGCAAGCTTTCGCCGGACCAGCCTTTCCGTCACGCCAAAATCAATAGCAATGTCCTCAACGCTCTTGCCCTGTTTGACCAGCGCGGCGAACGCTTTGTACTGGTCGATCTCGTCCATGGGCAAACGGGCAACGTTTTCAGCCAGCGAGGCTTCGATGGCCTTGGCGTCGTCGCCGTCCTGCATGATCACGCAAGGGACCGGGTCCTTGATGCCCTCATCGGCCAGCTTGAGCAGCGCGTGGTAGCGCCGCTGCCCTGCCACGATTTCAAAACCCTCGCAATTGGGCCGCACAAGCAGCGGCTGCAAGAGCCCGTTGGCCCGGATGCTTGGCAAGAGATCGGCAATCTCCTTGCCGCCCCGCTTCCTGACATTCACGGATGATGGTTTGAGGTCTTCGATTTCAATATGTTCAAGTTTCATTGTACTTCTCCTTCGGTTGATGGATGCGGGATTGCACCGTGGAGCGGCCCTGCTTTGGCCGCTCGGCGCTGCAATCAGTGTTTTTCCAAAAGGGCCAATTCCAGTCTTGTGCGCACCGCACCAAGATCATTGACCAGCGCGTGCCAGTCCTGCGTGTCTTCCGGCTTGGCCTCTAAAATCCGGTCCAGCGTATCTACGGCCCATTGAACGGTGGCTTTCATGACCCGCCCCCATGCAGCCCGTCGAGATAGTCAACGGCTCTGGCTGCGTGTGCGGATGCCTTAAAAATGCAGGTCTTGTCGTCCTTGAGCGCTTTCAGCCAGCTTTTGATGTAATGGGCGTGATCGTCGCGGGGCGTCTGCACCACGCCAAGTTTTGCGCACAGGAAAGCCGCGCCTAGCTCGGCTATCAGTTCTTCAAAGGCGTATTTGTCGATTTCCTTGCGGGTCTTGGCCTTGTCGCGGTCAAGACGGTGGGGTGCCCCTGTCCAGTGGGTCAGCTCATGCAAAAGCACGCCGTAATAGTTTTCTGTGGCGCTGGCGTGCTTGGTGTCCACAAAGGCGATTGTCTCCGGAATGTTGATGAAATCGCCCATCCGGTCATAAAACGCGCCGTTGCCGCCGTGGCGGATATCGGCCCCGGATGCCGCGCAATAGCGCTCGGCCTCATCAATGCGGGTGACAAGATCGGTTTGGTTGGCCGGGGCGCTTTCGTGGTGGTCGTATCCCTCCACCTGATTCGCGTTGAACACGGTGTAAAACCGCAGCATCGGGATATTGATTTCTTCCGCTTCGCCCCGGCTGTTTTCTTCGGTTCTGGTCAGCGTCTTGTAAAAAATGATCGGGCTGCCCTTTTCGCCCTTGCGGACTTGCGCGCCCTTTTCTTTCCACTGCTTGAAAGTGGCCCACTGGTTCGAAGTGAATTTCTTGTCCTGCTGGTCGATCCACAGCGAGGGGATATTAATGCCCTGATAGCTGTTTTCCGTTGTGGGATTGAGGGGAAGCCCCTGCGCCGCCAGTCCGGCAAAGGGGGCCTGAAAATCCACGGTGTCTATGCTTTCCAATACTCGGATAATTTTGTCGGTAATCTCCTGCCGGATATCTCGTTTGCTCATGGCCTTGTCCTCTTTTTCTGTGTCGCCGGGGGCTGCATCCAAAGAGGCTCGGTGGTTGTTGATTGAGCGCCCTTGTTTGTCCCGTATCTCCCTTCCCGCGTTTTTTTCCGCTGGGAGGGGGCGGCTTAAAAAAGGGCTGCGTTTGCACAGCCATGGTTCTGCCGTCACCCTCAACCTTTTGGGGTTGAGGGCTCGACCCCTTGCGGGTTGGCGGCAGGTTCTGGATGTGGGAACGTTGACCTTGCCGCCCCCGACCTAGTGGAAAAAAACACAAAAAAGCCGCCCCCGTTTTCGGGGGCGACCGCATTATCTTCACGTCAGGGATCGTTACCCTTTTGGGCCGAAACCCATCTCTTCGATGGGGTTCGGTGAGCTTGGCGTACGGGCGGATTTTTCATTCGCCTGGACGCCTAGCGAATAGAGCCCGGCCCCCATCTTTTGATGGGGGAGACGCCCTGGCCTCGGAACCAAAATCCGTGCTTTTACCCCTGCAGTGTGCCAACCTGCGATAGGTATTTTAAATTGAGCTGTTTCGAAGAAGGCAACACATGCGAGCGGATCGACAGATCTTTATTATTGTTTTTGGCCTGTGCTTCTCACTGATTTCATCTGTCGCATCCGCCCAGTCTGAGGTGGAAGAGGCGGCTATTCGCTTAAAACAGGCCCATGTAGTCCGTTACTATGAAAGCTGCATGGAGCAAATCCGGTCCGATACAACATGCCGCGCTGAGTTGAAGGCTTTACATCCACGCGAAAAAGCCGCTCTGAACAAAATCCTGATCAGTTCCAGCCGCTACGATGAGTTCGAACTCAGCAGGGCCAGCGCTGCCTGCTACGATCCCGGCCATGACTATCTAGATCTGATAGAGTGCTGGGAACTTCTTGCGAACAAGATGGCCGCTGGTGAGGACATCACACCGGAAGCGCCCAAACCTGTTGCAGGCCTGAGCGAAAGAGCTGGTGAGATATTTTCAGAGCTGACCCCAACCCAGCAGAAATCGGTTGTCCTGTGCGTGCGGGGAAGGGTCAACATCAACTATCGGGATACGCTCGCGCACAATCTCAAGCTGGGTGGAAGCGATGCGCTATGGGCGCTGAAAATAAACGGCATAGAAAACGGCCAGATGTCCAGATTGGCAAAGGCGGCGAACTGGACCGAAATGGCGGGCTATTACGAGATGGAAGCGGATAATGTCTCCAAACTCATTCGCGGCGAGATCGGCTTCGACAAATACCGGTTGTTATCAAAAGACAGCCAAAAACTTCTGAGTGCCGCCCTTGCCCCCGAAAGCGCCTGGCAGTCTGCACATAATCGGAACTTTCAAAAATTTGCGCGTGAATGCGAGGAACTGGCTACGAAAATCATCGGCAGCGCCAAGGCGGCTGCGTCTGAATAACAACTGGCGGGCACATTATGACCGTAGGAATACTTGCATATGGATCGTTGATCTCGGACCCCGGTCAGGAGATTAAGGACGCGAGAATAGCCACAAAAAAGGACATCAAAACGCCGTTCAATGTTGAGTATGCAAGGAGCAGCAGTAAGCGCGATGGCGCGCCCACGCTGGTTCCTGTTGAAGACGGTGTTTCAGTTAACGCGCAGATATTTGTGCTGAATGTCGATGAGACCGAAGCCGCCAACCGCCTGTACAGACGGGAAATCCATAAAGTAGGGAGCGGCAGGGAATATGAACCTAAGGAAAATCCCGGCAAGGACACTATTGTCGTGGAATGCGTCAGGAATTTCGAAGGAATAGACGCCGTCCTGTACACGAAGATTGCCGCAACGATCGACCCGCTTACACCTGAGAACCTTGCAAAGCTGGCTATCGAGAGTGCGAAAGAGCGAAGAGACGGAAAGGACGGCATTACCTACCTGATGGATGCCAAGCGACACGGGATCGAAACGCTCCTGTCGCGTGAATATGAGCAGGAGATTCTGCGCCAGCTTGGGGTTGAAGATCTGACAAATGCCCTGGCCGCGGCCCGTAGCGCCTGAGCCACATGAGATGAGCGACCAATGAATTCAGAGGATGAAAAAGCCCGGCTCCGCGAAATTCTGGCGCAGGTCAAACCTTTGGCCGCCGAGTATTATCGTCTGACCGGGAAGCCGCTGGGCGTCACAGGTGAAGTCGCTGAATTTGTCGCGGCGGAAACACTGGGGCTTGAGCTGGCGCCGCCGCGCACGGAAGGCTATGACGCGATCCGGCGCACCGGAGAGAGGGAAGAACGTGTTCAGATAAAGGGCCGTGCCTTCGGTGCGGACTCAAAACCCAGTCAGCGGCTTAGTAAAATCAAACGGGGCGCTCCGTGTGACACGGTGTTGTTGGTGTTGCTGGACAACAGCACTCTGGAGCCACGCGAGATGTGGGAAGCGTCCTATGAAGCTGTCGAGGCCCGGCTTGCCGTTCCCGGATCGAAGGCGCGGAAACGCGGCGCTCTAGGCGTACGGGAATACAAGCGGCTGGCCCGGCAGATTTGGCCCGAAAAACCGGATCTAGGCTAAACGCTGGCCGAATCGCGATACGTTCCGGGCATGGGACACGTGATCGATCCTCGCCGCACCAACAACCTGATTGATGCAAATGCGCTGCACCGGACCGGCGGGCTTCAGGACGCTGCCCTGGACAAAATCCTGCATCATGTTGCCAATGACGATCTGCCGCTGTTCCTGCCATATTCGGTGCAAAACGAACTCAAGCATCCCAACACGCCTCAGGACGTCAGGCAGCGCGCGTTGGGATTGCTCTTTTCGATAGAGGTGGAATTGACACCGCATGAGCGGCAGCAACAGGCGGACGTGCGCGCAATCCTTAAAGGCAATGCGAAGTCCGGAAAGCACGACCGGGATGCCTTTCATGTTGTTGAAAGCGCGAAGTACGGCGGGTATTTTTTGACCAATGACAAACGCATCTTGAGCAAGCGTGGTGAAATTGCCGCTGTGCTTCCGGGACAGCGGATTGTAACGCCTGAAGAGTTTCTACAAACCTATGAAAAGTTTGAGGCGGAATGTCCGGAGCGGAGGCATCCGTAGTGTTCCGCTCGTAGCCCGTGTAAGGGTTATCCGATATTTGCAGCCTCAGCAAAAGGGAATGGTTTGATCAAGAACCGAAGCGAACAGCTTGCGGCCTGGGCTTTGGCCAAGCTGCTACCGGATGGCAAACAGGTTGTGCCCTTGGAAGATCAGAGCAATGGCGAGCATGATTTCGATATTTTGGATGGCAGTAACCAAAAGATCGGAGTTGTGGAAGTAACAGCAGCAATCCATGAAGATTCGATGCGTTCTATCCACCGGGAGCGTAATCACGGGCCGATTCACTGCCCATCGCTTCGTAAGGGATGGTTACTCATGGCGCATAATCCCGATCCGCGATGGATCGCGGAAGAAGGGGTTAAACACATCGCCGTTCTTGAGAAACACGGGCTGACCGAATTTGGGCATGGCAGTCAGTTTGTTGAGGAACAAGAAATCGCATTAGCCGTGGAAGAGCTACTCAGGAATGGAATCGAGAATGGCGGCGAGGCGGGATCTCCCGGCAGCATAACTTTCTTGAGTTCAAGAGGGGAAACCTCAGAAGACTATGTCATGTCTTCAGAGCAGGTTACCGATGTTCTTTTCGAAGCCCTGGCTCGGCCCGACAATAAAGCCAAGCTCTCAACTGAACGCCATGGCACCGCTGTTGACCGCCACTTTTTCGTGGAGATTGATCGGGCGACGAATCCGGCTGCGGGTTGCAGCATGGCGGAAGTTGAACCTCCCCCTGATCCACCTAACCTCAATAACCGTGCAACACACATTTGGGCAGCGATGCGATTGGATGGGGTTGTCATTGTCTGGCGCGGGACCGAGGTCGGTTGGGAGCGCTATGAAGTAGCAGCCGATGAATCTTTTTGTGCTTGTTAGGCTCACTTCGCTTAAGCAATCTCTTACCTAGCGGCGACCGCTGCAATATGTGCGGCAAACTCCGTCACAAATGTCTTCAGGGACGTCAGTTCACTTAGGTGCGAATACGCGCCGTCTGCGGCGGCTGTCCGAGGCGAGTTAAGGAACGTGGCGCTTGTATAGAGCCCTTCATGTACAAGCTTGCGGCAAAGAATATCGTAGCGTTGCGAGTAAGATGCGCCTTTGAACTCTGGAAAAACCGGAAAGTGAGGTTCGGTATCGCGCACGGAAGATCGCGACGCGTCACAATCTTCAACGAGCATCACCCATCCAAGGAAGGGGCGCGGCGCGTCCTTTCCCAATGCGCCTTCGCGGTAAGCCGTCCAAAGGTCGTGGGCCGTTCCTATTGCTTCCTCAGATCGATTGTTAAAATTGTTCCCGAATGAAGGACCAACCTGGGATTTAAACTCAAGAGCAGCAACGAGCTGACCTTGATGCATAACGAGCAAATCCCAAAGCTTGGTAGGCCTGAAATAGCCCGGTAGCGTCAGCACACGGCGCTTCGTACAAATTTCCGCCATGAGCAAGCCGTTGGCGGTCACCAGCTCCTGCGCCAGTTCCAGGAAACCATCCATGTTTTTGCCAGCAGTCACAGCACCGCGAGTACCTGCATCGGCGTTACCGGACGCGATCTGCTTTGCCATTGCAGCTTCACGATTTCCCCAAAACAGCTTGACCGCATCTCGTGCGCGCGCTTCGTAATCGGCAAGTTCAAGACTCATTCAGCAATCTTCCCTTCAATCAATTTCAACTCTGCCGAGCTCAGCCCATAGAGATCAGAAACAACTTCGTTGAGTAAATGCCGGTCGTTAGTTTCTGCGTATTCTGTAAGCCGATGGCGAAGGCCCGTGTTTACGTCTGACCAGCGTGGAATCCTGATCTTACGGAGATATTGCGCCTGAAATCGTAGATAACCTCCGCGCATCCGCGTGCAGTACAGGCCCACGAAGAGTCTGGCGATACCTGAGCGCATGACGGCCTGTAATGCATGCACATCCCATTCATCGGAGGTGATGTAATAAAGATTATGGTGCGGATAGAGTTTGCCCTGTTCATAGACGATACAGGCATCACCTTTGATATCGGGGATTAGCAGCTTTTCCCGATAGGTAAGGGCGGGATAAATTCGGTCGATGGTGCGGTACCAGTTGCGCGGGTTTTTCTCTGCAATATGACGGCCAGCGATTTGATCTTTGCGATCATTGAGGTACGTCCCGAGTTTCGGAAACTCCTCAAGATCCACTAGCTTTCCGTTATCACCGAACGGATTGACAATGCCCTTACCGCGCCATTTGATATGCCCGTCGAGAATGTCGCGTGTCATAACGAGCGGCAGCTTTCGCGAGGGCTCAACGTCAAGTTTTTCGTAATCGTCAATGAAGGCCTTATCAGCACCCGTCGCGACACCGATACCGACTTTGCAACCCGCATCTTCGAGGACTGGAAACAGCGCCTCCAGCCGCCGAACAAGAGCAAGTTCTTCAAATGAATCGAGTACCCAAGCCTCGGCACCGGAGATGGCTTTTTCAATTTCGTGGACATTGCTTTTTGAGGGCAGCTTCTTGGCCGTAAGTTCTGTTGCAAGGCGTTTCAGAACTCGCGCATCAACATCAGGGCGAGCGTAGACTCGGGTTGTTGCTGTCTGGCTTCGTTCTATGACTGTTATCGCCGGATAAGCACTGACTTCATCGTGGAAAGCGTCAGTGTCGACCATATCGACGTAGATACTCAGATTGTAGTGCTTGGCAACGAGCTCTCGGAGTTTCTTTCCATATTTGTTCTTCATCCATCGGTCGGCACAAATGAAGCCCAGCTTTCCACCATCCTCTAAAAGGGTCAGCGAGTGCTCGATGAATGGGACATAGATATCAGCGCGATCATAAATAGTCCGGAAACGCTGCCGGTACTCATTCATGAGTATGTCAGGAATGCTCTCCTGACGGACGTAGGGCGGGTTCCCAACTATGTGCGTGAAGCGGTTAGGAATTTCAGCCAGAAGAAAATCGCCTTGATGGAGCCAAGCATCGCAAAGGCGAACAGCATCTTTTTCATCCAGGCCACCGTTTAGTAGCTGATGGACGACTTGTGACCGTGTGTCTTCATACGTTGCACAATGAAGCTCGATGGCGCGAATCGCGGGCTCAAGAGCGGAATATGTTAGTTTGTTGTCGCGCTCTGCGGCAGCCAGCAAGCGATTTACCGCCGGAATAAGGAAGTCTCCATTGCCACAAGAGGGCTCAAGAAGACGATATTCGGTAAGCGGCGCTTCTTCTATGTAACCGGTCAGATCAAGGATAAAATCAACAACTTCTCGTCGTGTGTAGACAGCGCCGCGTTCTTCTACTCCCCCATTCATGGCAAGTTGTTCGACGGCTTCTGTGACGGGGCAGAGTCCGGGAAGAGCAGGTTGTAGGGCAAGTGTTGTTGTCACAAACGCTTCCTAACATGAACAATCAGTGAACACATTTAATGTTGATAGCACATCCAGTAGAACCACTTCTATGATTCGCGCGATACAGAAAGGACTTGCCCCCAAGGAAAACCAAGGAGCGTGAGTCTCTTGCGGAATGGTACGTCGTCGATGGGTGTCCAGAGGGAGAGCGGTTTCTCCCAATGGTCAAGGGGTTTACACGAAGGCTCCTTGAATGGGGATCAATCAGTCAGTTGATTGTGCATGGTTCGGTGTGGGTGGAGAGGCAATTCTCCAAGCCTGCGAGCGCTCAGCGGCGATATGCTGAATTGGCGCATTGGGGGTTCGATGCCCCCATGCGCCAACAGAGGGGGGTGAAACGGGGGGAGCTTGCTCCCCCCTCCCTGGCGCCTCTGGCGTCAGGGCAAGATGCGTGTATTACACGCACATCTTGCGGGCATCCTAAAAATTGTGATCCTGTTCCCATCCAGGCCACAGGCACCGGCCCATAAGTGGTGCACGGCCCGGCATCACCGGCGGTTCATTCAAGGCTCATGACACTCAGACTAAGGGCGCTGTCACCTGCTCCTCGCTTTCGCAGCGCATAAGCCATACACGGGTATTCCGGCTCGATTTGAGGCTTTGGCCTGTCTATAAAGGCCGGGCTGCGTTTGGTGCCAGCCCTTATCGTTGCCAGGACCCATGCCCCGCGAAAGACCGCGACACATAATCCGTATTGCGGTTCCTTCTCTTACCGTACGAAAACTCACCGCTGAATGGTCTGTGGCCCTTTGCGGCAGGCCGGATCAGCCCATGCGGATCGGCTATGCCCGCGTATCATCGCCGGATCAAAATCATGATCTCCAGTTGCACGCTCTTAAGAGATACGGCTGCGATGCGGTCTTTGCCGATTGCATATCGGGAAAGACGGCGCGGCGCGATGGATTGGCGCAAGCTCTGGCAATATGCCGGGCGGGTGACGAGCTGGTGGTATGGCGTCTGGACAGGCTCGGACGCGATCTTACAGAGCTGATCGAGCTGAATGACGCCTTGATAGAGCGGGGTGTAAGATTGCAGGTTCTGACAGGCCTCCTTAGAACCCATGACACAGGTTGCGCCGAAGGACGGACGATTTTTGCAATCCTCGCGGTGCTTGCCATGTTTGAAAGCGCTGTAACCAGTGAGCGTACGCTGGCTGGGCTGGAAGCGCTTGGCTTCGAAGACTCCGGCATGGACGCGCCAAGCGTCTGCAATCTCTGCCTAACTTTCCGGTGGGCTTAGACCACCACGGCATCGGTTTTGAAGTCGTCTACATCCGTCCAGATTTTGTTTTCGACTATCACAGCGTCAGTGTAGTTGTCTCCACCACCGTCCTGAAATGCCGCAACCGGGAATACGTTGCGCATCCCGGCCAGCCATGGCATGTTCTCTTTTTGTTCCAATCGCTGAATCAGCCGGAATGAAGGATACATGCCCGAGACATTCCAGAAATATCACAGGCACCCGGCAAGGCCGTTGCACCGTCTGAAGGACGCGGCCCGCACCGGCCAGATCATTATCATGCACTGCCATCTTTGCCGCCGCACGCTTAATTTTCTGGCGAGTGACCTGATGACGGTTGTTGCCCCGGACAGGCCCGCAGATGCGCCGCTGTTCCCGTGCTCGAAATGCGGCAAGATCGACTATGTGCATGTAAATCTGCACGGGCCGTCCGATGCTGATTACGGACACCTTGTTATCAGGCGTCCGGGCAAGGTCAAACGCATCCAGA
This sequence comes from Rhizobiaceae bacterium, assembly GCA_028279875.1. GTDB lineage: Bacteria > Pseudomonadota > Alphaproteobacteria > Rhizobiales > Rhizobiaceae > Hoeflea_A. The sequence goes on along the minus strand of JANQMU010000145.1, from coordinate 17,337 downwards.
CATGGCACAGCGTTTTGCTTGGTGATGAGCCGCCATAGGTGAAACTGCCCACAGGATTTTGTGATGGCGAATACGCAGTTTCATTGCTCGCCGGTTGTTCGTTCATATCATCAACCGAAGAACCTGATTGCCCAATCGCTGGTTGCTAACACTCGATGCCGAAAAGCAAAGTCAAAAGGATAAAACTCACTAATGAAATGCGCAAAGAAGTCCGCGAAATCTGGTCGGGCATACCTTGCAATATCCTAGATTTGAAGAACGTTCCATCTGACCTAACCCAGCGCCGCATCCATGCAATTATCGGGATGGATTCAAGGTGCGATCGGACCATCCGAAAGAAGCACTGGGATTTTCTGCAACTTCAGAAGGCCAAATCCGACGAACTGGTCAAGCAAGTAACGCAAGTCCGTCTCGGCGTCAGTCTCAGGAAGAAGCCCGCGCATGTTGATCCAATAGAGATTGCATTAGAGCAAATCCCCCCTGATCTCATTGCTCAGAATATTTCACCTCCGACGCCCTACCGACCGATTCAAAATAGGATGCGGGGACGCCTTGGCGTTTTCGTTCTGATATCCGAAGAAACCTATTATGAACTCCATAGCGAAGTCCGGCGCACGCGGGTTAGTCCAGGGCGTTTGCTCCGGTTTTGTGATGGCAAACCGGATGGTCTGAATAGGACAACAGTTGAAAGATGGCTATCGGGCAATACACGTAGCGCACGTCACACACACATCAGTTTCGTGCTCTTTCACTATGCCCGCCTTCCTGACGCACCTGCCGAATAGGCGGCATTTGTCCTAAATCCCGTGCAAAATTAAGCGTGCGTATAGATCGGATGGATATTCTGTAGAAAGTACTGATAATACTAATTATTTTCCATAATTAATTATATTTTAAACTATATTATTTAGGATATACGCAACAAACAACAAATAAGCGGCTTAAGCCGTGTAGTTACGGGAAGAGGGGATTATGGCTGTCAATGAGCAGCAATCAGTGCTTTTTGGGGCGGGTAGCAGGACTGCCGTGTTCAATGCTGACGGCCTTCAACCGCTGATCAGATCAAACCTGGTGGCGCATGGTTATGAGGATAATGCCGAGATCGAGGCCCTTTTTGAGGGCATCGAGGGCTGGCTGCATTATCTGGAAGGCGTCGATCCCGAGAAAGCTGAATTGGTCCGGGAGCACAGACAGGACTTCGAAAAGAAGCTTCACGATTACGCCATGAAGGACGGATTTGGCGACAGCGCCCTGGCGTTAGGCTACAGGAGCCGTACGGTCAACAAAGCCGCAGGCCAGGAATCAGCCGCGGAGAAGAACAGGCGCTTTTATCAAAAGGTCCTCGACGACATGGTGATGCACCAGGCGCTCCAGAATCATATCGATGCGCTGAACCGGCAGATTGGAGAGCTCGGCCAGCGTGCGGAGGCAATCACCGAATATCTCGAAAGCGGCGATTTTGAAACCGATGCGGACGGACGGCTTCGCAACGCTGATATGGAGCGCGAACTCCGTGAGTATGAACGCCGGGCAGGTAAGAAGGTTGACCGTACGGATGCGGATGCCGTGCACGCGGCATTGCTTTTGCAGCAAGGTGAACTCCTGGCAACCATCGACAAGGCGTCCGACCTGGTTCGGCGCGCCGAAGCCGGGGAACTCACCATTGAGGAGATTCAACAGGCACGGCCCAAGGAACTGGATCGTGCGACAGCCTACATGAACAAAGATACTGCCGCTGAAACCGAAAAACTGCGGGGTTACAACGAGTTTGATCAGGAGTTAACGCAAGGGTACTCCCATCAGGTTTTTGGAGATCAATCATCCGGCCCGCCAGAGGTGCAGCCTACCAGTCCGGATACGGTTCCGCTCACTGGTTTCGGTTCAGCGGCGAGTGCCTATGTTGACCAACCTCAGGATGGAACCGTTCAGCTATCAGGTTTGTTTGCACCCGTTGCCGCGCCCAAAGACCCGAAGCAAATCTCACCAGATGCGAACATAGCCACAGATTCTGTGCATACAATTTCAGGTGAAAAACTCGATCTTGGCTAACCGCCCTGCGGCGGCGTTGGTGCCATAGCAGTTACTTCAGCAGAGCGGACAATCGCCGCGTTCAGGACTTCCCCTAGCTTCACTGGATCGGTCATGGCGGCAAACTTCACCGTGATGGGCAGCGCGTCAATATAGACCTGGAAACTCTCTTCCCCCGGTTCTTCTGGATCGGCCAGCGCCAGCGCTGCGGTCTTACCGTGTTTTATGAAATGGCGGATGACTCGCTCGGCATTATCAATGACATCCTGATCGTCCCCGTAGTGAATGAGGACAATGCGGTCACCCACGGATGCCCTTGCAACCGCTGTGCGCACAACTTCACCACGGGCACCGCGAAGGTTGCCACACGGTACGGTAATCTCTGCCGGGCAGCTAAGGTCGACCTCCGGAGAGTCGCCAGCATATGCGCCGCCAGGCAATGCAGCCGCAACGGTCATGACTGCGCCTGCTACCCCGCTTAGAAATTTGTTTCCTAATGCTCCCGATTTCATCTGTGTTCGGTCCTATTCGCTGTGACATCGAACACACCCTCTATGATTTTCTCGCGCTATTGTTAGCATATAGCACCGTTTATTTCAAATATATTGACAATATAAACAAGTACAGCTATGCGAAATGCTAACAATTATGCAGAAGTTAGCATTAATTATATTATATTGAATTTATTGATATTTACGGATGATTATGCGATATTTGCGGCATGCCCCGGAAGCCGGGAAACCTTTGATAAGAAAAGGAAATTCGACACATCCCAACTTCTGCATAAAAGTTGGCATTGGCGCTGTGTGGTTTTGCTCATGAATTCAAAAGGTTCGCGCAATCCCAACCACCCGAAGAAAGGCTCGACGATCAAGGTCGGGCCGATCCGCAGCCCCGGCGATATCCAGCGCATCAAAGATATGCTGGCTGACGAACCGCGCAATTTCTGCCTGTTCGTCTTCGCAATCAATACCAGTTTCAGGGCTGGCGAACTGCTTTCGATCCGGCGGCGCGATGTGGCGCATCTGCGCGAAGGCAGCTATTTCGAGCTCAAAGAGCCGAAGACTGGCAAGATACGCCCTGTCACCATCAACGCCACGGCGGCGGAAGCCCTGCGCATCGGCATTGCCGCTATCCCGGTCAATGATCCCGATGCGCCCTTGTTCTGGTCCTGCAAGACCAAAGCGGCGCTTAAAGTGCCGAGTGTGACCCGGCTGGTCAAAAAATGGTGCATCCGGCTGGAAATTGCCGGGCGGTTCGGCTCGCATTCGCTGCGCAAGACCTGGGGGTATCAGCAACGGATACGTTTCAATGAGCCGCTATCGCTGCTCACCAAGGCCTTCGGCCATTCCAGCGAGCGGCAGACGCTCGAATACCTTTGTATTCAGGAAGACGAGATTCAGCGGCTCTATGGCAATGAGATATAATTCCAGAAGAAAGGGAGCACGTGAACCAGAGGAAAAACAACCGGCGCATTGACCATCATGATATCATCCTCGGTGCGCGGCTGCGGAAAGTGCGGCGGAAATGCGGGTGGACACTGCAAGACCTCGCGGATGGAGTCGGAGTCAGTTTCCAGCAAATTCAGAAATATGAGAAAGGCATTAACCGCATCCCGGCTACGCGACTATGGCAGTTTTCCAAGGTGCTCAAGGTGCCGATACGGTATTTTTTCTGTGCGTTTGATTGAAGTGGCGGTGCGCAACGGCAATGGGCTGTAAGCCAGTGTTCCTTCTACTCAGCCGCAACGCCTCGCGGATTGCATCGGCCTCACCTTCCAGCAATCAAAAAGATGAGTGAGAAATTGACCGCAAATCGAATACGCGGTTTTTGCCATTTGGTTGGTCTGTGAGCACGTTTCGCGCACAGACAGGATTTAAGATTTTTGGAAGGGGATTTAGGCATGGTTAGCAGCTATACACACAGCTTGCGGAATGGTCGGCACATTGGCGCCGTAGAGAGAGAGCGTATATGCTATTTGTCGTTTGGGGTGATCGACGCTCCTTCCATCGGCTGGTAAGGCCAGGACATTACGACAACGATTGGAGTCAAGCGAATGGCGCGGGACACCGCTCTGAACCTAATTGACATTGTTCCTGCAGAGCTTGAGCCGCAAGAAGCTGAGGTGCTTGAATTGGTGCCTTTCGAGAGGATAGCAAAGCAAGCTGAGGCTGGCGACACCAGAGCATTGTACCTTTGCGGAGCGTACTATCTCGGGCCAAAGGCCAGTGAGTCTGACTATGCTAAAGCATTCAATTATCTTGAACGAGCAGCAGCACGAGGCCATGGCCGAGCACAGTATATGACAGCCATCTTGTGTCTGAGAGGCCTCTCGGATTATCCCGAAGATCCGATTAGGGCAAGTGCTCTTCTTTCCGCCTCCGCTGCACAAGGATTTGAGGCAGCGGCTGCTGTTCTTGACTATATGATGCGGTGTGGACGAGCAGCATTATTTAAGAAATTTGATAAGATTAGCAAAATTCGTGCAAAAGGATTCAAAAATAGGTATCAATACTTAGACGGTAGTTATAAGCGAATTGTAGAGGGTTTGCCCGAAAAAGGAGCGGGCGAACCTGTGAAAGAAGAAAAAACAAGAGTTTCGGCTGTTTTCTACCTGCAAGCGTCACCAGAAGAGATTGCGAGCCGCATCCGTACTGCCCGAGAAGCGAAGGGTTGGAGCCAACTTGACTTGGCGAAAGCCATGGGCAAGCAGAGTAGACGCACCGTTCAAAATCTCGAAGCCGCTCATGATGGAGTGACCGTCGCCACGGTCAGGTCAGCCATGCAAGCGCTTGACCTCACAGAGCTGTGAACGATTGAACCAAAATTAGCTCATTGACAGAACCAATATTAGCTCATATGTTGAATGACAAGGCGGCGCTCGTGTTGATCTGCGCTAGGCAATGACGCCCGGCGCGTACGGCGTAACCAAAGAAACCAAAACCGAAAACCCCTGAACCGCTCCCATCGGAGCGAACGGGAAAACTCGCGCTCAATTCCGGGCGAACGGAAGAGGCTTGTCTGACGACAGCCCGGAAGATGAAAGGAGACGACAGTCATGCGCAATTTCTTGCCTGAAGATGTCCGGCAGCAAAACAAGGGCACGTTCATGGGCAGTGCCAAAGCCTTCGCCACTCTGGCCGCCGGCTTTTCCACTGTCTTCGCAGTCCCCTTTATCTGGGCGTTTATCGCTGACCCGATCGGTGAGGCTTTGATCCGCCTGTATGACCGCGACATTGCGGTTTTGCTGTACTGGGGCCTGCATATCACCCTGTACCCGATGATTTTCTTCCTACTGAGGATGACGCTGGTTACGGCATTTGTATCAGCCGCCGTCATCGCGGCCACGCGCTTTGTGTGACCGCATACCCGCCGGTGATCCCGACGAAGGGATTACCGCCTACCCCCTGATGAAAGGAAAAGCATATGGCAGATAAGTATCAGAAAGTCGGTCCGACCGTGACCGTGCAGCGTTACAAAAAGGTCCCGAAGAAGACGGATTGGGGCATGATTTTCGGTCTCATTTTTTGGGGCTTCGTCATCCTGGGCCTGATCGGCGCTTACGTCGGTGACAAATGACTGATTGAAACAACCCAGCCCGAAAACTCACTTCGGGCTGGGTCATATGTGACCCCAAAGGTGAGATGGCGGCAGTGTCCATTCGCTCACTAAGGCGAAAAGCCCACCCCGGGAACCCGTTCGGCCTGCAAGGCGAGCTACCCGAACCCACCAAGAACCCGCTCGACATCCTGAAGCAGGAACCCGATGAACTTCCATGATCAACGATACGGCTCAGCTCATTTTGGTGGCAGCCATCAAATCCACAGTTCCGAACTGATCGAGGACCGGGGCCTTCGCTTTGCCTATGATGGAGATGCACCGTTGGGCCTCGACAGCCAGGGCCCGAAGATCGTTTTTGCCGGTTCGCGCAGCGGCAAAGGAAGCATCATACTCCCCAATCTGATTTTACCGCGCCGGATGCTGGGGCACCCGCTGCGCGGTCTTGTCCATGACCCGAAGGGCGAGAATGCGGCGATATCGTTCTGGTCACAAATTGATCTCGGGCGTGAAGCCTACGCGATGAATTATTACGGCCTGCATGATCTTCCCAACCATACCACCAACCAGCTCGATATCCTGACGCCGGAAAACCCCCGGCTGATGTCAGATATTCAGGCTATTCTGCTCAGTCTCTTGCCTTCGAAACACGATGACAAACAGCCCTTTTTCAAGGAGCAGATGCGCGGCTGGGCCGAGTTCATCATTTATTGGTGGGTCTTAAAATTCGGCAAAATTACCCTGCCGGAATTGTACGACATCATCAACATTCTGCGCGCAAATTCTGACCGATCCGATGAGCTGCTTGCCGCAATGAGCCAGTGTAGCCATCCGGACATCGAGGCAGTCGCCGAGGAGATGCATTACAAACGCACCTCGGCCCCTAAGGAATACAGCCCGACCATCAGCACATTGGTTCAGGCCCTTTCCTTCCTGAATGATCCAAAGGTGCGCGAAAGCTTTGACGGCGAGCCGGATTTCTCCCTTTCCATTCTCTCTGACCCGGAACGCCCTGCTGTGGTCTATCAGTGCATTCCCGAAGATTACATGGAAAGACTGGCACCGCTCACCCGGCTGAATTTCATGGTTGCCAAGCTCTACAAGTCCAGAAGGCCGGAATCACCGCCCGTCTATTTCGGTGTAGACGAGGCTAACGCACTAAAGTTCTTTGATCTTCTGAAACAGCTTTTTAGCTACGGACCGGGCCTGAATATCCGCACCGACGTTTACTATCAGGACACCGGACAGCCCAAAAAACACTTTGGGCCCGAAGGCCTCACCTCGTTTATGGCGAGTGCGCAGACACGGCAGTTTTTCGGCATTCGGGACCCGGAGACAGCCAAGTTCATCAGCGACGACATGCTGGGATATCAGACCATCGATGCTGACGACATTGTGCGCCAGCAAACAGCTCGCCGGGAACGCGCACGACATGCTCTTGCGGCGTTAGACAGCGATGATCCCGTAGGCGCGTTTATGGATGCGCGGTTGCAGGCTTTCGCCAGTCAGCATCAACAAAAGCAACAGCGTTTGTTGATGACACCTGGCGAGATCATGGCCATGCCCGCAGGAAAGCAAGTCGTATTCATCTCGGAGATTGACTTGCCGCCGCTCTACGTTGACCGACATCCTTACTGGACGCGGCCAGAGCTGGCAGGGCGCTATTTTCCGAATCCCTATCAGCCCAATCCGCACCGCGTTGTACTCGCGGGCGGGCGCCCCGCAGCCGTTCGCATGGAGCGGGTACCCTCGCACCTGTCAGACTGGCCTCAACACAAGTCTGGCTACGCGAAACGGATCGAGGGCTATCCGTGGGGATGGAGCTTTGCGCAATGACATACATCTTTCATGCACGGCGGGTCATTCAGGCAGCCGAACATCTTCTTAAACAGGCCAGGGCGGACAGGTGGCCGCTACCGGCTTATGAGCTTGCCTGCATCCTGGCCCGGAACGCCCGCGACCGTGGCGATGACAGCGAGGAAGCCTTTCAGCGGTTGGTCGAGCGCTATTGCGTCGTGGTGGAATTGGGATCTGAGGAAAACGCAGAGCGCTACCGCCGCGCCATGAAAGTTGGAAAGCACTGCATCTGGCCCTGCGCTGTTTTTATCCCGCTCGATGATGAAACGGGCTTTGGCCCCGCTGAACTTCGCGCGGGTATCCCGGACGAAACCACCGACGACACAATTCCGTTCTAACCCAAAGGAGACTAACCAATGACAGACAACAATAACGACGGCCCTACCGCCCGCGTGACACGCGGCGAACTTAGCGTCAGCATCTTCAGGAACCTCGGACGACACGGCACCTTTTACAATGCCTCTCCGATCCAGCGCGCCTATCGCGATGAAAATCAGGAGATCAAATACTCAAGTTCCCTGCGCCAGTCTGACATGCAGCCCGCCCGCAAGTTGCTTGATCAGGTCGATGATAAAATGGAAGCGCTGCGCCAGGAGGACCGGGCCAAATCCATGAAGGCCGACCGCCAGCAATCCTCCGAACCATCCAACGACATGGAACCATAACCATGGCAGACCGGGGAAGGGATTCTCCGCGAGCCGTCCGGTAATTCCGGATTGTGTTTTTCGCGCCCGACGTCCTCTTTCCCGGTCCGTTCGTTTTCGAAGTCGCTACCGGAAGGGATGACCCCGCCAATGATCACGAAACAAAAGTTAGCGAAGCTTGCGGCTGATCGGCCAACAAGAAATGCAGAAATGCACTACCGCATTGATGGCGCGGTCGAAGCCGCTGTTCATACGACTGTGGAGGCTCAGCGGATTGGCGAGCTGAACGCCGGTCACAGAACCATGCGGGAAGCGGATGAAAGGTTTCAGTCGGAAATGACCTTTCAGTCCCGCACCGGCCTGCCCCGCGCACAGTTTCAGCTATCGGCCAAAGAAGCGAACAAAGCAAAGGAGCTTAAAGCTGGACGGCAGGCATCTGTTACGGCGGCCAGGGATGAAGGGATGGAGTTATGATTTATCCCTATGACACCGGAATAGCGACCAAAGCTGAACTTGAAGCCCTGAAGGCCGCTCACGAAACACCCGAGCCGACAATTGAGCTGATACCCGATTGGGCCGTCGTGGGTGAGGTGCACAATGCGGTGCGGCAATGGCGTAATAACCGCATCGCCCATCTGACAGAAAGGCTCGATGTCGCCAAAGAACGGTTTGAGCACAACATCGATCACAGCTTTGACATAACCGACTAAAGAAAAATTCGACACAGGGCAGAGCAATGACGCATAATATTCAGGTGAGCAAATTCCTGACAGAAAAAGAAACAGAAGAAGAATTGGTCTGCATTACGCGGGTTCTGGAAATGCCTGACGGAAACCGCCAGTCTGTTACTGCATTTCAGATTTTCTGGACTTTGAATGATCTGATCGTCAAGACCGGATGCCTGACGCAGGAGGACATTATCCGCATGTCCTGGGAACAGGCGCAGCGCCGCAAAGTAGAGTTCGTAAAGAGCTTTGAGAGCGTCATCGCCTATACGCACAAATGCCTGAAAAAGATCAAAATCCGCAAATGATCTAGTGCGGGCATGTATCCTTGAATACACACGAATGAATGCTTGTAGATTTCAAGTATTTCATGTATGTTCTTCTTTTGTTCTAAGGCAGAAGAGGAGTAACCAAAACTACAAACGCAAGGAGTCAAGGCGGTGAAAAAAACAGGCGGTAACAACATTGAAGAGGGTGGTGTGCCGGTTGAGATCACCGCTCAGAATATTCCGGTTACGGAACCCATGGCATTCGATCCGGACCGCTACAGGCCCCTACTGGACGACGAGTGCGGCGGCCTTACGGACGAGCAGGCAAATGAGATCCTTTTTGCTCTGTGGGAGATAATGCAGGGGTTTGTGTATCTCGGATGGGGCGTTGATTCTATCAACTATGTTTTGCCCGAACTTGCAGCAATTGCTTCAGAGGGTGAAGCGACTGCGTTAGAATCGGAGAATAATAAAGTCGCCAAACAATTTGAGAATGTCACCGCCGGGCGCGGGACGGAGGAAAAGGAGTCATGAGGCAAAAGGCCGTTATCTATTGCCGGGTATCGGGCAAGAAGCAGACAAAAGATGGCAGTGGACTGAGCAGCCAGGAATATCGTTGTCGGCAGTACGCTGAAGCAAAGGACTACGACGTAGAAGAAGTGTTCCCCGATGATGTGTCTGGCGGTGGCGATTTCGTGCAACGCAAGGGCATGGTTGCTCTGTTGCGATATTTGGATGACCACCCCGAAACAGATTATGTCGTGATCTTTGATGACCTGAAGCGTTATTCAAGGGATGTAGAGTTTCATCTGAAACTAGCCCGCCTAATGCACGAGCGGGGCGCAGTGCGTGAATGCCTGAATTTCAGATTTGAGGATTCTCCCGAAGGCAAGCTCAATGAAACCGTAACGGCAGCGGCGGGCGCTTATGAGCGCGAGTCGATGGCCCGGCAAAATCGCCAAAAAACAGTCGCGCGTCTGGAGCAAGGATTTGCCACGCTGAGCCAGCCACCCGTCGGATACCAGTACGAAAAATCGCCTAACGGAGGAAAAATCCTTGTGAGGCACGAGCCTTACGCATCAATCGTGCAGGAGGCCCTCGAAGGATATGCAACGGGCCGTTTCGGTTCACAGGCCGAATTGACACGTTATTTGTGCGATCACCCGCAATTTCCAAAAGGCAAGAGCGGCACTGTCCGTCAATGGCAAGTTGTTCGGATGCTGCGTCAGTCCCTTTACGCCGGATTTGTCAAATCGCCGGGATGGGGCGTATCAATCCGAAAGGGAAACCACAAAGGTCTGATTAGTGCAGAGACGTTTGAACGTATTCAGCGGCGTCTCGATCAGGGCGTGTACGCGCCAACGCGAAAGGACATCAGTCGTGACTTTCCGTTGCGCGGGGCTGTCTGCTGTTCTGAATGCAACACTCCGCTCACGTCTGGCTGGTCTAAGGGAAAGTGTCAGCGATACGCCTATTATCGCTGCCGTAACAAGAACTGCTCACAACACGGCTTGTCCATTCCACGCGGCAAGATTGAGGGAGAATTTGTCCAATTGCTACGGCAAATCGAACCCAAGCAAGGGTTGCTCCGGGCGGCAATTGCGATGCTCCGCGATGGTTGGGAGCACATGGGGCAGCAGAGCGGCAGAATTGCCGAAGCTGTTAAGCTGGATATTCGCCAAGCTGAAAAGGAGATCGATCAACTCGTTGATCGCATCTTAGAAGTAAGCAACACACGGGTCATTACCCGCTTAGAGGATCGTATAGAAGAGTTGGAGCGCAGGAAGCTGCTTTTGGAGGAAAAAGCGGTCACTGCCGGTCAGCCGCGCCGCAGCTTTGATGAAATGTTTGAACACTCAGTGTGGTTTCTCTCAAACCCTTGTAAGTTATGGGATTCTGGCAGGTTTGATGCAAAGAGATTAGTGTTGAAATTGGGTTTTCAGGAGCACCTTGCATACTGCAAAAATGAGGGATTTGGAACACCAAAAACCACCTTTCCGTTCAAGGTGTTAGCGGATATTTCGGGCGGTGTTGTCAAAATGGTGCTGCCGGAGAGATTTGAACTCTCGACCTCTCCCTTACCAAGGGAGTGCTCTACCCCTGAGCTACGGCAGCCTTGCCTCTCGGACTGCGCTTTGACCTTGCGCAAAAGACGCCGAGCCTATTGCCATAGACTGATGCCCAGCGCAAGGACCAAAGCCGAAGGCCCGGGGGCTTTTTGCCGGGCGCTCATGGCGCGGCGGCGAGTCTGGCCATCCCTGCCGCATTTGCGCCATGCAATTGCCCTTTGCCACGGGCCGGCGAATACGGTATGTCGGCGGGATGGGGCAGGGCCGCGACAGCGCCGACGACAAGAGCCCGGCCGAGAGCCGCAAGGCCCGGCTGGCCGAGCAGTTGCGGGCCAATCTGCAACGCCGCAAGCAGCAGGCACGCGCCCGGCGCGGAGGCGCCATGGACGAGACGGCCGGCCTGCCCGCAGCGGCAGGGGACAATCCGAAGGACAGCTGAATATGGATCGTATCAGAATAGTCGGCGGCAACCCGCTCAATGGCGTGATTCCGATTTCCGGCGCCAAGAATGCGGCCTTGCCGCTGATGATCGCCTCGCTGCTGACCGACGATACGCTGACTCTTGAAAACGTGCCGCGCCTTGCCGATGTCGAACAGCTGATCCGCATCCTCGGCAATCACGGCGTTGACTATTCGGTCAATGGCCGCCGCCAGCGCCAGGACGAAAGCTATTCGCGCACGATCCATTTCACCGCCCGCCATATCGTCGACACCACCGCGCCCTATGAGCTGGTCTCCAGGATGCGGGCCAGTTTCTGGGTCATCGGACCGCTGGTCGCCCGCATGGGCGAGGCACGGGTCTCGCTGCCCGGCGGCTGCGCCATCGGCACCCGGCCGGTGGACCTGTTCATTGACGGGTTGAAGGCCCTGGGCGTCGAAATCGACATCGAGGCCGGCTATGTCCACGCCCGGGCGCCGGACGGCATCCAGGCGGGCTCCTATGAGTTTCCCAGGGTTTCGGTCGGCGCCACCCATGTGCTGATGATGGCGGCGTCGCTGGCCAAGGGCACGGTGGAGATCCGCAACGCCGCGCGCGAGCCCGAGGTCAGCAATCTGGCCGACTGCCTCAACGCCATGGGCGCGCGCATCTCCGGCGCCGGCACGCGGACCATCATCATCGAGGGCGTCAGCGCCCTGTCCGGCGCCCGCCACCGCGTGCTGCCCGACCGCATCGAGACCGGGACCTATGCCATGGCGGTCGCCATGGCCGGCGGCGACGTGATGCTGGAAGACACCAATGCCAACCTGCTGGAAACGGCGCTCGACACACTGCGCGCCGCTGGCGCCGAGATCAACCCGACCAATTCGGGCCTGCATGTGAAGCGCAACGGCGCCGGGCTCGATCCGGTCGATGTCGCCACCGACCCGTTCCCGGGCTTTCCGACCGATCTCCAGGCGCAGTTCATGGCGCTGATGACCCGCGCCCGCGGCACCTCGAAAATCACCGAGACGATTTTCGAAAACCGCTTCATGCATGTCCAGGAACTGGCGCGCCTCGGTGCCGACATTGCGCTCTCCGGACAGACGGCGACCGTCAACGGGGTGGAGACCCTCAACGGCGCGCAGGTGATGGCGACCGATCTTCGGGCTTCGGTCTCGCTGGTGATCGCCGGCCTTGCCGCCGAGGGCGAGACGGTCGTCAACCGCGTCTACCATCTCGATCGCGGTTTCGAGCGGCTGGAGCAGAAGCTGACGCGCTGCGGCGCGGTGGTGGAACGCATCAGCGGATAGGGGCGATTGCACCGGGCGTTGCGAGTGACTATCTAGCCCTCAGATAACGGCTGCGCCCGTTCCTTCGGCATCACATAAGGGCCCCGCATGAAAATCCTCAAACTCATGGCCTTGGACAAGGAAGATCTGTCCATCGTTTCCGCCTATATGCAGGATGCGGTGTTCAAGACTGCCGATCTCGACTACCGCGCCGGCGAAATGCGGTTCCTGATGGTCGGCAACCGCTTTGCCTGGGAAGAATCGGACGGCAAGCGCCGCAAGACCTTCCAGCGGCGTCGTTCGGCCCTACATTTCAACCGGGTGACCAAGGTGCGTTCGCGCGGCTTCAACCGCCGCGGCGGCGATGAGGTTCTGTCGCTGCTGGCGATCAATTTCGTTCCGGGCCCCGAAGCCCCCGGCGGCACGGTCGAACTGGTCTTCTCGGCCGGCGCGGCGGTGGAACTAGCGGTCGAATGTATCGAAGCGCAGATGAGCGATCTCGGCGCCGCCTGGGAAACGGAGTTTCGCCCGCACCATCCGCTGTCCGATGTTTGAGCGGCCGAAGACGGGAGAGGGCCTGTGGTTCGACGTCTGATTCAGGGCGAAGACGGATTCGAGGCGGAGTTCGCCGCCCTGCTGTCGATGAAGCGAGAGGCTTCGGAAGACGTCAACGCCGCGGTGACATCGATCATCGACGATGTCCGCGCGCGCGGCGACGCGGCGCTGATCGACTATACGCGGCAATTCGACGGGCTGGATCTCGGCGCAACCGGCATCACGGTGAGCCGGCAGGAGATGGATGACGCCGTCGCGGCGACCGACGCGGCCACCCTGGAGGCGTTGAAGCTGGCCCATGCGCGCATCGAGAAACACCATGCACGTCAGGTGCCGAAGGATGATTTCTACGAAGATGAGCTGGGCGTCGGCCTCGGGTCGCGCTGGACGGCGATCGAAGCGGTCGGCCTCTATGTGCCCGGCGGCAGCGCCAGCTATCCAAGCTCGGTGCTGATGAATGCGGTTCCGGCAAGAGTCGCCGGCGTCGAGCGGGTGGCGATGGTCGTGCCGTCTCCGGGCGGGGCTCTCAATCCGCTGGTGCTGGCCGCCGCGCGCATTGCCGGCGTATCCGAGATTCATCGTGTCGGCGGTGCCCAGGCGATTGCCGCGCTGGCCTATGGGACCGAGACGATCGCGCCGGTCGCCAAGATCGTCGGTCCCGGCAATGCCTATGTGGCCGCCGCCAAGAAACAGGTCTTTGGCACCGTCGGCATCGATATGATCGCCGGCCCCTCGGAGGTGCTGGTTCTCGCCGACGGCAAAAACAATCCGGACTGGATCGCCGCCGATCTGCTGGCGCAGGCCGAACATGACGCGGCGGCCCAGTCCATCCTGATGACCGACAGTCCGGCCTTGGCCGATGCGGTCGAAAAGGCCGTGGCGCTGCAGTTGAAGACCCTGAAGCGGGCCGACACGGCGGCCGACAGCTGGCGGGATTTCGGCGCGATTATCCAGATATCCGATTTCGCCGACGCCATGCCGCTGGTCAACCGGCTGGCAGCGGAGCATCTGGAACTGGCGGTCGACGATCCGGATGCCCTGCTGCCGATGATCCGCAATGCCGGTGCGATCTTCATCGGCCGCCACACGCCGGAGGTGATCGGCGACTATGTCGGCGGCTCGAACCATGTGCTGCCGACGGCCCGCTCGGCGCGGTTTTCTTCCGGCCTTTCGGTCCTCGATTTCGTCAAGCGCAGCTCCGTTTTGCGACTGGACGCCGAACAATTGCGCGTTCTCGGGCCGGCGGCGATCGCCCTGGCCGAAGCCGAGGGCCTTGACGCCCATGCCCGCTCTGTTGCAATTCGAATGAACCGGTGACGGGGCCACGCGCCGTTGCTTCCGTTGCAATGGCATGATGTGAGCGGGCCGGCATCGGCTCAAAGGGAACCCATGGCGGATGACCACGCCTTCAGACTGTCGGACGTGTCGCTCGATGAATCCATCGGACGCTCGACCCCTGATGTCGAGCATGAGCGAGCCGTGGCGATCTTCGATCTCATCGAGGAAAACAGTTTCGCGCCGGTCGGCCATGAGGGCGGCCCGTACAAGCTGAAACTGTCGCTGGTCGATTCGAAGCTCGTCTTTACCGTGACGCTGGAAAATGATGATGCCGTCGCCACCCATATCCTGTCGCTGACGCCCTTTCGCCGCATCGTCAAGGACTATTTCATGATCTGCGAGAGCTACTACGAGGCCATTCGCAGCTCCACCCCCAGCCAGATCGAGGCCATCGATATGGGGCGCCGGGGTGTTCACAATGAGGGGTCGCAGACGCTGATGGACCGGCTGGCTGGCAAGATCACCATCGATTTCAGCACCGCCCGCCGCCTGTTCACGCTGGTGTGCGTCCTCCATTGGCGCGGTTGAACTTGACCGCCGCCGCCCCGCCCGATACCGGCAGCGGCAGCGGCACGCGCGCCGTGCCGTCGTCGGTGCTGTTTGTCTGCGGCCTGAACGCCATCCGCTCGCCGATGGCCGAGTTGCTGGCCCGCCGTCATCTGCCGACAAGCACTTATATAGCATCCGCCGGTGTGCGCTCAGGCGAGCGTGATCCCTTTGTCGATGCGGTTCTACAGGAGGTCGGGCTTGATCTCGGACGCCGCCAGCCGCGGACCATGGACGATCTGGAAGACGATTATTTCGACCTGATCATCACCCTGGCGCCCGAAGCCCACCACCGGGCGCTGGAAATGACGCGCTCCAGCGCCGTCGATGTGGTCTACTGGCCAACCCCCGATCCGTCCGGCGCGACCGGGACGCGGGACCGCATTCTCGACGCCTATCGCGGCGTTCGGGACCATCTTGAACGCATGCTCAAGGACCGGTTCGGCTGACCGTGAGCGGTATGGAGCGACGTCCGCATAATTCGGTTCACAAAGCCGAAGCGATTGTGTAGTTTCCCGCGCGAACGGGCGTGCGCTGTCGCGCCCCTCACCGAAACAGGATGAATTTGACCATATGGCTAAGGAAGAAGTTCTCGAATTTCCTGGCGTGGTAACCGAGTTGCTGCCCAACGCGACCTTTCGCGTCAAATTGGAAAACGAGCATGAGATCATCGCCCACACCGCCGGGCGCATGCGCAAGAACCGCATTCGGGTTCTGGCGGGCGACAAGGTTCTTGTCGAAATGACGCCCTATGATCTGACGAAGGGCCGCATCACATACCGGTTCAAATAAGCCGGCACGGCCCCGCGCAAACGCCATGGTCCTCCCGCCCAAACTCATCCTGGCCTCCGGTTCGCCGCGACGGCTCGATCTTCTCAAACAGGCCGGCTTGGAGCCCGACCACCTTCTGCCGATGGACCTCGACGAGACGCCCGGCAAGGCCGAGCATCCGCGCACACTGGCGCGCAGACTGTCGCGCGAGAAGGCCGAAGCCGCCGTCAAGGCCCTGAAGGGCGATCCGGAGTGGCCGAACCGCTATATCCTGGCCGCCGACACGGTCGTCGCCATCGGCCGGCGCATTCTCGACAAGACCGAAATGGCCAATGAGGCGTCGAGCGCGCTGAACCTGCTTTCGGGAAGGACCCACCGGGTCTATTCCGGCGTTTGCGTGGTGACGCCGGCCAACAGGATGCGCCAGAAGCTCGTCGAGACCCGGGTCCGCTTCAAGCGCCTGTCGCGGGTCGAGATCGAAGCCTATCTCGCCTCCGGCCAGTGGCGCGACAAGGCCGGCGGCTATGCGATCCAGGGTCTGGCCGGCGCCTTTGTCGCCAAACTCGTCGGCTCCTACAGCAATGTCGTCGGGCTGCCGCTGCTGGAAACCGTCAACCTGCTGACGGGTGAGGGCTATGATGTCCACGCCCGGTGGCTCGAACCCGCCTGACAACAGGGGAGGCTCCGTTGAGTGCGAGCAATGTCGAACCCCTGCGCAAGGCGCGGCCCTGTCCCGAATGCGGACGTCCGTCGGACCGGACGCTTTATCCGTTCTGCTCGACACGCTGCAAGAACATTGATCTGAACCGCTGGCTGTCGGGATCCTATGCGATTCCGGTCACCGAGGAGGAGGAAAATCAGCGCCCCTCCGAGGACGGAGAATAGTCTGCTTCTGCGTGTCGGCCAGCCACGCGACACCGCCGCAAAAAAACCGGACCGGGCCGCTTATTCAACTGGACACATGTCGCCGACATGGTATAAACCCGCTCGCCTGACGGGGCTTGCCAACGCCCGTCGCAATACGGCGCCGGGCACCCGGGACGCCGCCACGTCTCAGCGCTCCAGCCGCCTGGAAGGCCGGATGCCCAGATAGCTCAGTTGGTAGAGCAACGGACTGAAAATCCGTGTGTCGGTGGTTCGAATCCACCTCTGGGCACCATTTTCCTTTGGTCCATACCGGACACATAGGTTACAGATTATACCGGAGACATAGGTAACACTTTTGCCCCGAATGGGTTCTTGAGTGGTTCCAACCTGCATGTCTCAT